>NZ_AVPU01000001.1 GCF_000768355.1 Lysobacter daejeonensis GH1-9 | reverse complement strand
CGCCGGTGCCACGGGGGCGGCCGCCGCCGCTTCGCGCGGCTCGCGCAACGGGGCAGGGCGGTCGTGCTTGACGTTGGTCACCGCCGGCGCCGCCGGGATGTTGAGGTTGGCCTTGGTCAGCGCGTGGGTCGGCAGCTTGCGCGGCGTGCCACGGTGGTAGCTCGGCTTGTTGCTCTCTTCGCCCAGTTCGTTCTCGCGAATGCGCGTGACTTCGTAATGCGGCGTGTGCAGCTGCTCGTCCGGCACGATCACGATCGGCGCGTCGTGGCGCTTCTCAATCTCGCTCAGCGCACGGCGCTTCTCGTTCAGCAGGTAGCTGGCGATCTCCACCGGGGCCTGCACCAGCACCTGGCCAGTGTTGTCCTTCATGGCGTGCTCTTCCGCCAGTCGCAGGATCGACAGCGACAGCGATTCCACCGAGCGCATGCGTCCGTGGCCTTCGCAACGCGGGCACACCAACTGGCTGGACTCGCCCAGCGACGGACGCAGGCGCTGGCGGCTCATTTCCAGCAGGCCGAACCGCGAGATGCGACCGATCTGCACGCGCGCGCGATCCTGCTTCAGCGCGTGCGCCAGGCGGTTCTCGACCTCACGCTGGTGCTTGTTGGACGACATGTCGATGAAGTCGATCACCACTAGGCCGCCCAGGTCACGCAGGCGCATCTGGCGCGCCACTTCCTCGGCGGCCTCCAGGTTGGTGTTGAACGCGGTTTCCTCGATGTCGCCGCCCTTGGTGGCACGCGCGGAGTTCACGTCCACCGCGGTCAGCGCTTCGGTCTGGTCGATGACCAGCGCGCCGCCGGACGGCAGGCGCACTTCACGCTCGTACGCGTTCTCGATCTGCGACTCGATCTGGAAGCGGTTGAACAGCGGGACATCGTCGGTGTAGTGCTTGAGCTTGCGCTTGTTGTGCGGCATCACCTGCTCGACGAACTCCAGCGCCTCGGCGTACATCTCCGGCGTGTCGACCAGGATCTCGCCGATGTCCGGGCGCATGTAGTCGCGCAGGGCGCGGATGATCAGCCGGCTTTCCTGGTAGATCAGGAACGGCGCCGGCTTGCTCAGCGCGGCATCGGTGATGCTCTTCCACACGCTCAGCAGGTAGTCCAGGTCCCACTGCAGCTCTTCGGCGTCACGGCCGACACCCGCGGTGCGGATGATCACGCCCATGTCGTCGGGGATGTTCAGCGCGTCCATGGCGCGCTTCAGCTCGGCGCGGTCCTCGCCCTCGATGCGGCGCGAGACGCCGCCGGCGGTCGGCGAGTTGGGCATCAGCACCATGTAGCGGCCGGCCAGCGAGATGAACGTGGTCAGGGCCGCGCCCTTGTTGCCACGCTCCTCCTTGTCGACCTGCACGACCACTTCCTGGCCTTCGCGCAGCAGTTCCTTCAGGCCGGCCTTGTTGTGGTCCACGCCGGCGGCGAAGTAATCGCGGGAAATTTCCTTCAGCGGCAGGAAGCCGTGGCGGTCGCCGCCGTATTCGACGAAGGCGGCTTCAAGGGAGGGCTCAAGACGCGTGATCTTGCCCTTGTAGATATTGGACTTCTTCTGTTCCTTGGCCGGCTGTTCGATGTCGATGTCGTACAGGGTCTGGCCGTCAACGATGGCCACGCGCAGTTCTTCCGCCTGCGTGGCATTGATGAGCATTCGCTTCATTGTTGCGTTCCTCGCGCGCTTCACCCCGCCCGAAGGCAGGCACGCGGAACGCCATGGCGTTTCGCCTCTGGAACTCCGTTCCCCCGTCGCGGCGTTGCGTCCTGCAAAGCGGACTGCACCTTGCGCGCCGACGGAACCTCAAATTTCCAGCGCTTCCACACCACGGCATGCCGCGGGAGCGCTTGTTGTTGCATTCCAAGTTACGGGCCGGCGACGCGAGCGTCGCACGGGGCGGCCGGCGACAGCGTGCGGCCGGAGCCGCTTGCGTCGCACGGGACGTGTTCACTTCCACCGGTATGACCCGGAGGGCGAGGGCGGGTTCCGCCGGGCCGACGCTGCTAACATGGCTGCCCCGAGGGCAGTGGTCAGGCACGGACCGGAATCGCCGGGAGGGGCTTTCGGCCCCAGACTGCCGCAGTTGGCCGGCGCGCATTTGCCCGGCTCTGCAACTCCCTGCGAAATCAAAACCTTATCTCGCTTCGCGAGTGTATCAGATAACCCCTGCCGATGACCCATCCCAAGTTTCCCAAAGTCCCGGTCGCTGAGGCCGATGAGGCCCGTGCTGCCGCCCGCATGGTGCGCGTGCCCGAGGATCGGGAAGGTCAGCGGCTGGACAACTTCCTGCTGGGGCAACTCAAGGGTGCACCCAAGTCGTTGATCTACAAGCTCGTCCGGTCGGGCCAAGTGCGGGTCAACGGCGGGAGGGGCAAGCCCGAGCGCAAGCTCGCTGGCGGCGACGAGGTGCGAATCCCGCCCTTGCGCCTGGCTGAGGAAGGCGAGAAGCCGACACCGCCGAAGGGCTTCCTGGACGCCATGGAAGCCTCGATCGTGTTCGAGGACGCGCGCCTGCTGGCCATCAACAAGCCCTCGGGCGTGGCCAGCCACGGCGGCAGCGGCATCAGTTTTGGCGCCATCGAGACGCTGCGCGCGCTGCGGCCTGGGCAGACCCTGGAACTGGTCCACCGTCTGGACCGGGATACCTCGGGCTTGCTGATCGTGGCCAAGAAGCGCTCGGCCCTGACCGAGATGCAGGCATTGATGCGCGAGGAGGGCGGGATCACCAAGCGCTATCTGGCGCTGCTGGCCGGCCGGATGCCCGATGGGGTGATGACGGTGGATGCGCCGCTGCACATCGGGCTGCGCCAAGGCGGTGAGCGCCACGTGCAGGTGCACCGCGACGGCAAGGCGTCACTGAGCCATTTCAAGGTGCTTGAGCGCCGCGGCGGACAATCCTACTGCGAGGTACGGATCGAAACAGGCCGCACCCACCAGATTCGCGTTCACGCCCAGCACATTGGCCACCCGGTGGCCGGCGATGACAAGTACGGCGATCCGGCAGTCAACAAGCGACTGCGCGAGCAGGTGGGATTGAAGCGCCTGTTCCTGCATGCGTCCACGCTGGAATTCGTGCTGGATGGCGGCAAGGCGCCCTACCAGCTGACAGCGCCGCTGGCGCCTGAATTGCTGGACGTGCTGGACCGGTTGAGCTGACCGGTCGCGTCGGCACGGATCACGAAAGGGCGCGTCCAGATGCGGCGGAGCGGGCGCTCAATGTCACCCGCCGGGCCGGTATTCCTGACTTTGGTTAGAGGTTGTCGCCCGCAGTGCCCGGGCAATCCTCAGGCAACTCCGCCGGCGGCGTGAACTTCACCGGTACCTGCAGCTTGGACGTCGTCGGCTGGCCGTTGCGCGTAGCCGGAGCGAACTTCCAGTTACGCACCGCGGCCTGCGCCGATGCGTCCAGCGCGGCGACCTTGCTGGTCCGCGCAACCTGGATGTCGGTCGCGATGCCTTCCGGTCCCACCGTCACCAGCAGTTCCACCGTGCCACCCACCTGCGAGCAGGCCAGGTCCAGCGGATAGTCCGGCGGCGGCGTATCCACCGCCTTGAGTTCGGTGGACGGCACGACGTTCTGTTCAGCCTGCTGCGCCGGGCGCTGGCAACCGCCAAGCAGGGCCGACGCGGCCAACAGGCCGGCGACGGAGAGGGCAGCGTGGATGGCGAACTTGCGGTTCATGGCTTGCCTCCTTGGATTGGCCTTGTTTCAGCGGCCCGGTGTCGCTCAGTCCGCGAGGGCTTCGGCTTTGGCCGCGCAGATGAAGTCGTTTTCGCTCAGTCCACCCACGTCATGGGTGGAGAAACGCACCACGCAACGGTTGTAGTGTACGCCCAGGTCGGGATGGTGATCCTCGCGGTGGGCGACGAACGCCAAGGCATTCACGAAGGCCATCGTCCGGTAGTAGTCGTCGAACTGGAACGTCTTCACCAGGGCATGGCCGTCTTCGGCCAATTCCCAACCCGGCACCTGGGGCATCAGTTCACGGATGCTGGCCGGCGACAGTCGGTGTTCCACGCCCCGACGCGGAATGCAATGGGCTTTGGCGAGGGGGACCAGGTCGTTCATGCAGGCTCCTTGCAGCGCGCGCCATGTGAACGAATCACATCGCGCAGGGTCATAGCGGAATACGGGTGGCATACCCGCCACCGGACGCCGTTAGAATAGCCGCATGATCCAGATTTCCGAATCCGCCCAGACCCATTTCCGCAAATTGATCGAGCGCGAGTCCCTGCCGGGGCTCGGCGTGAAGCTCTCCGCGGTGCACCCGGGTACCGCCAAAGCCGATGTGCGCCTGGAATTCGCGGAACCGGCCGACCTGGGCGGTGACGAGTGGGCGGTGGACTGCGAAGGCTTCACCCTGTGGCTGGATGCCGGCAGTGTGAAGTTCCTCGATGGCGCGGAGATCGATTACGAGACCCAGGCCACCGGCGGCCAGTTGCAGATCCGCGCACCCAAGATCAAGGGCCAGGCGCCAACCGACGGCGCGTCCCTGGTCGAGCGCGTGCAGTGGATCGTGGAGCACGAGATCAACCCGCAACTGGCGATGCACCGCGGCAATGTCGCCGTGCAGGAAGTGACGGCCGAAGGCGTGGTGGTGCTGCGATTCGGCGGCGGTTGCCACGGCTGCGGCATGGCGGACGTAACGCTCAAGCAGGGGATCGAGAAGACCCTGCTGGAAAAGGTGCCTGGCGTAACCGCGGTGCGTGACGCGACCGACCACGACAGCGGCGCGGCCCCGTACATCAGTCGCGAAAGCGCGACCTGATGCCGGCGCGGCGCCGTTGACGAACGCAGCCGCCGCATTCATCGAGGCCCTGCACCGCAGGTGGCGCCTCACCGCGCATCGCTCGCGTCCCCCCGGCGAATTCCCTGAGGGTTGGCGGGCTTGGCTGGAGTCGATGACCCAGCGCGCGGGGGCGGTTACCGGTGCCCGCGTGGAAGAGGTCCTGTCGGTGTTCCTGGCGCGCGGCTTGCCTGTGCCACCGGAACGCGCGGCGCTGCTCAATCGGTGGCAGGCATTTTCCACGCTGTGGCGGCAGCAGTGGCATCCCGCACCGCGGGAGGATCGCCGTTTGCGCTGGGCGGTGGCGATTTTCTCGGTCCTGGTCAACCTGTTCTTCGCCGTTGCCCTGGTCTGGCTGATGTACCTGCAGTTCCTTGGGCTCGAGCCACCACGGCAGGGTGAGACGGTGGTGCAGATCGAGTTCGTCGGCGCAGGCACGCCGGGCGAAGTGGGGGGCGGAAATGCGCCACAGACACCCACCGATGAGCCATCCGATGCCCAATCCAACCCGTCCCCCGAAGTCGCGCAGGGCGTGCAGCCACCTGCGGATGCCGAGGGGGAGACGGGCGAATCCCCACCGGACATGCCGGCGGTGGGCATCGAAGCCCGTACCTCGCCACCCCAACTGGCGGGCGAGCCTTTGGACGTTCCCGAGCGCGAGGTCGCGGCGCCGTCGATCCCCGCCGCGCCGCAGGAGCAGGCCGTGGCGGTCAGCGAGCCGGCGCCGGATACGACCGAGGTGTTCGTGTTGCCGCCCACGCGGACCGTAGCGGCGGGCCCCCGTCTCACGCCGCGCGAACTGCAGGCCAACACCCCGCAGGTGCAGGAGCGGGAAGTCACTGCACCGGTGCGTGCGAACGCGCCGGTGATCGAGGCCAATGCACCGACGGCGCGGCCGTTGGCTGCACGCGCCCCACAGGTCGTTGAGCGGGACGTGGTCGCTCCAGTCCAGGCACCGACGGCGCGGGAAGTGGAGGTGCGGACGCCTGCGGTGCGTGACCTTGCCGCGCGTCCGCAGGCCATTCGCGAGCGCGAAGTGCGGGCACCGGTAGTACCCCAGCCTTCGTCGGCGCCAACCTCGCCGGCCACGATCCCCGCATCGACCACCGCACGGACGGCGGCCCCGAGTGCAGCCAGTCAACCCGCGTCGAGTGCCGCGGCGCCTTCGGCATCGGCGACGTCGTCGCCCAAACCTGCGACGACGGCCGCCAGGTCGGGAACCACGACGACCAGACCGCCTGCCAGCTCGCCCTCAACGGAGCCGGGCACGGGGCCCAAGGCACAGCCAGCGCCGGGAACGTGGGCTACGCCCGCGCGTGCCGACGATTGGGGCGCCTCGGTCCGCAACACGCCAGGGGCGCAGCGTGGCGAAGCACCTGGCGTATTCAATGCCGATGGCAGCGTGCGGGTCCCGGAAGGTCCCGGGTCGGCCGCGCCGGGCATGCCGCCTGGCGCCGTCACCCAGGAGATCGCCAACCTGGATCGTGCCGGTACGTGGCTCAAGCGTAAGCCCACCGATTTCGAGCCCACGTCATTCGACAAGTACTGGGTGCCCAATGAGACGCTGTTGGCCGAGTGGGTTCGCAAGAGCATCAAGGAAGTGCTGATTCCCATTCCCGGGACCAATAAACGGATCCGCTGCGCGGTTGCGCTGCTGGCGCTGGGCGGTGCGTGTGCCATCACCGACCCGAACCTCAATGAGCAGCCGGCAACGGCGCGTCCGCCACCGCCGGTGCCTTTCAAGCCGCACCTGCAGGAGGACAACGGCAGCATCAAGCCGGGAACGCCGCCTGGGGGGTGATGTCCCGGAACTGGAACAATCGGTTGCGTGGAGGCGCATTGAAGGCGCGGGCGAGGGCGCCCAAACTGTGACGCATCGCACGAGGCATCCAACGCGCTCCACCCCGGGGCCGGTCTCGTCGCCGGCGTCGAGGTGTTCCATGAGCCAACTGTATCTGCTGCTCGGTCGGGCGGGTTTGGCTTTCCTGTTCATCCTTTCCGGGGTTGGCCGGCTGGCGCACTACGCGGCTGCCCAACAATCGCTTGAGGCGCTGGGCGTGCCCGCGGCCCTGTTGCCGGGGCTGATCGTGCTGGAAGTGGGTGGGGGGATGGCGGTGCTGGCCGGGGCCTTCACCCGTTGGGTTGCCGCCGTGCTGGGGGCGCTGTCGCTCGCGGCCGGTGTGTGGTTCTACGGCGATTTCAACGACCAGAACCAGTTCATCCAGTTGAGCAAGCACGTCGCGATGGCCGGTGGATACCTGATGCTGGTCGCGACGGGCGCGGGTGCGATCAGCGTGGATGCGTGGCGGCGGTCGCCGCCTTCACTGCCGCCGGACGATTGCGTGGTTTGCGGATAGGCGGCGAATCCGTTCAAGGCGTCAAACACCCGCCGGATTTCCGGCGCCTGAAACGACAAGAGCCCGCTGACGCGGGCTCTTGTGCGTTGGCGGGCCGGAATGTTCCGGCCGTGCCGACCGCTTACTGCAGGCCGTGCAGGTCGCGCAGCTCGCCCTTGCGCGAACCGAAGTACGCGCCCAGATCGGCGATCTGCTGGTCGGTCAGGCCCTTGGCCTGGCCGGACATCAGCGCGTGTTCGCGCTCGCCGCTGCGGTACTGGGTCAGGGCATGTGCGAGGTAGTCGGCGTACTGGCCGGCCAGCTTCGGGTAGCTCGGGTCGATCGGAGCATTGCCTTCGGCGCCGTGGCAGTCGATGCACGACTGGCCGGATGCACCCTTGGCCTTGGCAAGCTCTTCGCCAGCGGCGACGTGGCCATCGGGCAGGCCGGCGGACGAGGACTTGGCGGTTTCAGCGGCGTGCCCGCCTTCGGCCGGGGCGTGCTCGGCGTTGTTGGAGCAGCCCGCCAGGGCCACGGTGGCGAGCAGGGCAATGGCGAGGGCGCCTTGTGCAAAGCGATGGGTCGTCATGTGCGTCAGCTCACTCACTTCAAGGTGGAAAGGAAGGCGGCGATGTCGGCGATCTGCTGGTCGCTGAAGCTCTGCGCCTGCGCCTGCATGGTCGGGTGCTTGCGGCTGCCCTTCTTGTATTCCTGCAGCGCGTTGCCCAGGTACTCCGGCGACTGGCCGCCGATCTTGGGCACGTGGAAGTTGGGGTAGGCGTTCTTGTAGCCGGTGATGCCGTGGCAGCCCATGCAGGTGTAGGCGAGGGCGCGGCCGGCTTCGGCATTGCCCTTCACTGCGGCGGGAGCTGCGGCGGCCGGGGCCGTGGTGGTGGGGGTGGCTTCGGGCGCGGCGGCGTCCTGTGCCATGGTCGCGAACGCGACGGTGGTGAGGGCCAAGCAGGCGGCGATCGTCAGCGGTCGCATCATGTCGTAGTCCGCAATCTCATGTGGCTGGCAGGGTTCAATGCTGGCTGGGCGGGGCGGGTGGCCACGCACAAGCGCTGAAGTATAGCCGTTCCCGTCGGTTTGACTGAAGTCATGGCGAGCAGGGCACTTCTCCGATCCATGGCGACGGTCACCATGACCTTCGGCGCATGGCTAATACGAGGAGGTGATTTACCTTGATACAACACCGGCACAAGCGCCGGTCCCATCCCCCTATCAAGGTCATCCCACCATGCGTCACTTCAACCTCATCCATGGATCCGGACTGCTGCGCGCTGGCGCGCTGGCGTTGGCCTGCGGGCTGGCCCTGAGCGCCTGCAAGGGCGGGAACGGGGATGCGCAGGCCAAGGCGCCCGACAAGAACGCGGTCGAGGCCGTCCCGGTGGAGGTGGCCAAGGCCACGCGCCGGTCGGTCGCCGCCAGCTACAGCGGGACCGCGCCGCTGGAGGCCCGCGGCGAGTCGCAGGTGGTGGCCAAGACCTCCGGTGTCGCGCTGAGCGTGATGGTGGAGGAAGGCCAGCATGTCCGGGCCGGACAAGTCCTGGTACGGCTGGATTCGGCCCGTGCATCGCTGCAGGCTGCGCAGAGCGCGGCGCAGATGCATAAGTTGCAGAACGAGTACGCCCGCGCCCAGCAGTTGATGGCGCAGAAGCTGATCAGTGCCGCCGACCACGACCGCATCCGCTTCGACCTGGAGAATGCCCGCGCGGTGAACCGCCTGGCCAACCTCGAGCTGTCGTATGCCAACGTCGTGGCGCCGATTTCCGGCGTGATCGCGTCCAAGTCGATCAAGCCGGGCAACTTTGTCCAGATCAACACGCCGATCTTCCGCATCGTCGATACCTCGCGGTTGGAGATGGTGCTGAACGTGCCAGAGCGTGAGTTGGCCACGCTCAAGGCCGGCCTGCCGGTGGAGCTCAAGGTTGACGCATTGCCGGGTCGCAGCTTCCAGGGTGAAGTGGATCGAGTGGCGCCGGTGGTGGACTCGGGTAGCGGCACGTTCCGCGTGATCTGCACTTTTGACGGCGAAGGCGCGTTGCAACCGGGCATGTTCGGCCGCATCGCCATCGCGTATGACAACCGCGCCGATGCGCTGGTGATTCCGCGCACGGCGCTGCTGGAAGGCGAGGCCGATACGGCGGTGTTCATGGTCAAGGCCGGCAAGGCGCAGCGCGTGCCGGTCGCACTGGGCTACATCGACGGCGAGTGGGTGGAGGTGCGCAAGGGCGTGCAGCAGGGCGACGAAGTGGTCGTGGCCGGCAAGAACACCCTGCGCGATGGCATGGCGGTGAGCGTGATCGGCCAGCCGGGCAAGCCGGTGGCGGCCAAGCCGGCCTCGACCAAGCCTGCTTCGAACAAGCAGTAAGCGGAGACCCTCCCCGTGACGCAGCCCTCGGACGCGCGCTCTTTCGATCTGGTCGAGTTCTCCACCCGCCGTCGCGTGACGGTGGCGATGGTGACCTTGACCTTCCTGCTGTTCGGCCTGATTGCGTTGAGCGGGCTGAAGGTCAACCTGCTGCCCGACCTCAGCTACCCCACGCTGACGGTGCGCACTGAATACACCGGTGCCGCGCCGGCCGAGATCGAGACCCTGATCTCCGAGCCGGTGGAAGAAGCCTTGGGCGTGGTCAAGGGACTGCGCAAGCTCAAGTCGGTGTCCCGCGCGGGGCAGAGCGACGTGGTGCTGGAGTTCGCGTGGGGCACGGACATGGACCGTGCCAGCCTGGATGTGCGCGACAAGATGGAGACGCTGCAGCTGCCGCAGGAGGCCAAGCCGCCGGTGCTCCTGCGCTTCAATCCCTCCAACGAGCCGATCCTGCGCCTCGCGCTGTCGGCCAAGGGGGGCAGCGACGACCAACGCGCGCTGGTCATGCTGCGCCGCTACGCCGATGACGACCTGAAGAAGAAGCTGGAGCCGGTGGGCGGTGTGGCCGCCGTCAAGGTCGGCGGTGGCCTTGAGGATGAAGTGCAGGTGGAAGTCGACCCGCGACGTCTGGCGCAGATGGGCCTGTCCGTCGACACCGTCATCAACCGCCTGAAGCAGGAAAACGTGAACGTCTCGGGCGGCCGGCTGGAGGAAGGCTCGCAGCGTTACCTGGTGCGTACCGTCAACCAGTTCGCCAGCGTCGAGGAGATGGGCGAATTGCTGCTGACCGTGCGCAGCGCGGGCAACAACGCCGCGCAGGACGCCATGCTGCAGATGGCGCGCGTGGCCGCGGCCACCGGCTCGGCCGATGCGATGGCTGCCGCTTCGGCAGCGCAGAGCGCATCGGGTGCCGGCAACAGCGCGGCCGCGGGCGGCCTGCCCGTGCGCCTGAAGGACGTGGCCGATGTGCGCCAGGGCTACCGCGAGCGCGAGGCGATCATTCGACTGGGCGGTCGCGAGACCGTGGAGCTGGCCGTCTACAAGGAAGGTGACGCCAACACGGTGTCCACCGCCGATGCGGTGCACGCGCGGCTGGAACAGATCCGCAAGTCGCTGCCGGCAGACGTGGAGCTGACCGTCACCGAGGACCAGTCGAAGTTCATCCGCAACTCGGTCAACGAGGTCAAGAAGGATGCGGTGATTGGTGGCGCGCTCGCCATCCTGATCATCTTCCTGTTCCTGCGCGACGGCTGGAGCACGTTCGTGATCAGCCTGTCGCTGCCGGTGTCGATCGTCGCCACTTTCTTCTTCATGGGGCAGTTTGGGCTGGGTCTCAACGTCATGTCGCTGGGCGGCCTGGCATTGGCCACCGGCTTGGTGGTGGACGACTCGATCGTGGTGCTGGAGAGCATCGCCAAGGCACGCGAACGTGGGCTCGGCATCCTCGAGGCCGCAATCATCGGCACGCGCGAAGTGGGCATGGCGGTCGTGGCCTCCACGTTGACCACCATCGCGGTGTTCCTGCCGCTGGTGTTCGTCGAAGGCATTGCCGGCCAGCTGTTCCGCGACCAGGCGTTGACCGTGGCCATCGCCATCGCGATCTCGCTGGTGGTGTCGATGACGCTGATCCCGATGCTGAGCTCGTTGAAGGGCCGCGCGCCGCTGGCTTTCCCCGAAGAGCCGGCGCATCCGCGCTGGGCGCCCGAGAAACGCTGGCAGAAGCCGGTGGCAGCCACGGGTCGTGGGTTGGGGTGGTTGGTTCGCAGCGCGTTCTTTGCTGTCGCCTGGCTGGTGATCCGAGCATGGCGTGGGCTGGTCACGGTGGTTGCACCGGTGATGCGCAAGGCCAGCGACCTGGCGATGGCGCCGTATGGTCGCGCCGAGAAGGGGTACCTGCGATTGTTGCCGGCCGCCTTGCACCACCCGAGGACGGTGCTCGCCGGCTCGGCCGTGGCGTTCCTGCTCGCCTTGGCAGCCTTGCCATTGCTGGGCACCGACCTGATCCCGCAGTTGGCGCAGGATCGTTTCGAGATGATGGTGAAGCTGCCGCCCGGTACGCCGCTGCATGACACCGATGACGTGGTGCGCGACGTGCAGATGGCGCATACCAAGGAGCCCGGCGTACGCGCGATCTACGGATTCAGTGGCACCGGCACGCGGCTGGACGCCAGTCCGACCGAAAGCGGCGAGAACATCGGTCGCCTGTCGATCATCATGGAAGATGGTGGCAGTGAGGCCGTCGAGGCGGCCACCACCGCACGTTTGCGCGAAACGATGAAGTCTCACCCCGGCGCACAGGTCGACTTCCGTCGTCCCGAACTCTTCAGCTTCTCCACGCCGCTGGAAATCGAGCTGCGTGGTCAGGACCTGGAGGAAATCCGGACCGCAGGCCAGAAGCTGGCCGGGCTGCTGCGCGCCAACCCGCACTACACCGACGTCAAGTCGACGGTGGAGCAGGGCTTCCCCGAAGTGCAGATCCGCTTCGACCAGGAGCGCGCGGCCGCGCTGGGCCTGACCACCCGTCAGCTGGCCGACGCCGTCGTGCGCCAGGTACGCGGCGAAGTGGCCACCCGCTACAGCTTCCGGGACCGCCGCATCGACGTGCTGGTGCGAGCACAGGAGAGCGAGCGTGACTCGGTCGAGAACATCCGCCGACTCGTGGTCAACCCCGGCAGCGCGCGCCCAGTGACGCTGGACGCCGTGGCGGACGTGGTGGCCACCACGGGTCCCAGCGAGATCCACCGCGCCGACCAGGTGCGAGTGGCGGTGGTGTCGGCCAACCTCGATGGCATCGACCTGGGCACGGCGGTCAAGGAGGTCGGCGACATGGTCGCAGCCGACCCGCTTGGTGCCGGTATCGGCATGCACGTGGGTGGCCAGGGCGAGGAGCTCGCCTCTTCCCTGCGGTCGCTGCTGTTCGCCTTCGCGCTGGCGGTGTTCATGGTCTACCTGGTCATGGCCTCGCAGTTCGAGTCACTGCTGCACCCCTTCGTGATCCTGTTCACCATCCCGTTGGCGCTGGTGGGCGCGGTGCTGGCGCTGCTGGTCACCGGCAACTCGATCTCGGTGGTGGTGTTCATCGGCCTGATCCTGCTGGTGGGCCTGGTGACCAAGAACGCGATCATCCTGATCGACAAGGTCAATCAGTTGCGCGAAACCGGAGTGGCGAAGCGTGATGCGCTGGTGGAAGGCGCCCGATCGCGCCTGCGCCCGATCGCGATGACCACGCTGTGCACCCTGTTCGGCTTCCTGCCGCTGGCCATCGCGGTGGGCGAGGGCGCCGAGGTGCGTTCGCCGATGGCGATCACGGTGATCGGTGGCCTGCTGGTGTCCACGCTGCTGACGCTGCTGGTGATCCCGGTGGTGTATGACCTGCTTGACCGTCGCTCCGAGGAGTACTGGCTGGAACGCGGCCGCCGTGCCCGCCAGGCCCGCGCCGAGACCGAAGGTGCGATCGCAGCCGACACGGGGATGGCCGGATGAGCATCGCCGAACTCAGCATCCGTCGCCCCATCACCACGGTCATGTTCTTCGTGACCCTGGTGGTGGTGGGGCTGATCGCCGCGATCCGCCTGCCGTTGGAGGCCTTTCCATCGGTCTCCTTCCCGGTGATCTTCATGCAGTTGCCCTACCAGGGCTCCACGCCGGAAGAGGTCGAGCGGACGCTGGCCCGCCCGGCGGAAGAGGCGCTGGCCACGCTGCCGGGCATCCGCAACATCCAGAGCACGGCAACGGCGAACGGCGCCAACATCATGGTGCTGTTCAGCGATTGGGAGCGTGACGTCAAGATCGCCGCTTCCGAGGCGCGTGAGCGCATCGACGCGATTCGCAACGACTTGCCGGACGAACTAACCCGCATCTTCGTGGGCAACGCCAGCACCGACGACGAACCGGTCCTGGCAATCCGACTGGCCAGCCAGACGCTGGACTTGTCGAAGTCATACGACCTGATCGATCGCGAACTCAAGCGCCGCGTCGAGCGCGTGCCGGGCGTGGCGCAGGTGCGAGTGTCGGGTGCGACGGCCAACGAGGTGGAAATTGCGATTGATCCGCAGCGCCTGACAGCGCACGGATTGTCGCTGGATGAGCTCAACCGCCGGCTGCGTGACCTCAATTTCTCCGTGTCGGCAGGACAGGTGACCGATGGCGGCCAACGCCTGCGCGTGCAGCCGGTGGGTGAGTTGGAGTCGCTGGATCAACTGCGCGAACTGGTGTTGTCGGGCAATGTTCGCCTGGGCGATGTGGCCGATATCCACCTCAAGCCGGCGCGGCTGGACATGGGGCGTCGCCTCGATGGGCGACCCGCGGTCGGTTTGGATGTATTCAAGGAGCGCAGCGCGAACCTTGTCGAGGTCTCCCGGCAGGTACTGGCCGAGGTCGAGCGCATCCAGTCCGAGCCTTCGATGCAGGGCATCCAGGTCAAGATCATCAACGACCAGGGTGCGGTGGTGACCGACTCCCTGCTGGAACTGGCCGAAGCTGGTGCGATCGGCCTGCTGTTGTCGGTGATCGTGTTGTACTTCTTCCTGCGCCACTGGCCGTCGACGTTGATGGTGTCGTTGGCGATCCCGATCTGTTTCATCATGACCTTGGGCTTCATGTACTTCGCCGGGGTCACGCTCAACATCCTCTCGATGATGGGCCTGCTGTTGGCTGTCGGCATGCTGGTGGACAACGCGGTCGTGGTGGTGGAGAGCATCTACCAGGAGCGCGAAAAGAACCCGGGCAACCCGCGCCTGGCGTCGATCCTGGGCACGCGCCACGTGGCGATCGCGCTGTCGGCCGGTACGCTGTGCCATTGCATCGTGTTCGTGCCGAACCTGTTTGGCGAACGCAACGTGCTGGCCATTTATCTGTCCCAGATTGCCATCACCATCTCGGTGTCGTTGCTGGCCTCGTGGCTGGTGGCGGTAAGCCTGATCCCGATGTTGTCTGCGCGGCTCAAGACTCCGCCGGCCTTGACGTCCCGCACTGGCGTGATCCATCGCCTGCAGGAACGCTACGCCAGTTTGCTGCAATGGAGTCTTGCGCACCGCGGCAAGAGCCTGCTGGGCGTGTTCCTGATGCTGGCGATCAGCGTCGCACCGGTGATGTTCACCAAGTACAACATGTTCGGCGGCGACGAAGAGGCCGAGACCGAGATTGGCTACCAGTGGAACGGCAGCTACACGGTCGAGCAGATGTCGGCGGAAGCGGCACGCGTGGAAGACTTCCTTGATGCGCGCCGCAAGGAATACCACATCACCCAGATCTACTCCTGGTTCAGCGAGCAGGGCTGGGGCGGAACGCGCGTGACCTTTGACAAGGACTACAAGGGCGAAATCAAGCCGCTGGTGGATCGCATCAGCCGCGATCTGCCCAAGTCAGCGCGGGCCCGGCTGATCGTTGGGCGACAAGGCGACGGTGGCGGTGGTCCACCCAAGTCCGTGCAATTCCGTCTGGTCGGTGATTCCACGCAGGTGCTGAACGATATCGCCCGCGACATCCTGCCGGTGCTGGAGCGCCGTCCGGAGTTGCGCGACGTGCGCGTGGACACCGGCGACCGCAACCAGGAAGTGCAGGTGCGCATCGATCGTGAGCGCGCCGCGTCCTTCGGCTTCACCACCGAACAAGTGGGTACGTTCGTCGGCATGGCCCTGCGTGGTGCGCGCCTGCGCGACTTCCGCCGCGGCGATACCGAAGTGCCGGTATGGGTGCGCTTCGCGGGCGCCGACCAGTACGGCGCCAAGGAGCTGGCCTCCTTCACGGTGCGCGCCGCGGATGGCCGCCAGGTGCCGCTGATGGCCATGGTCGACGTCGTCCCCGGCGAAGCGGCCAACCAGATCCGCCGCATCAACCGCCAGACCACGCTCACCGTCGAGGCCGCGCCGGACGGCAAGACGACCATGCCGGAGGCGCGCAAGGCGGTCGAGGACACGCTGAAGTCGGTCAACTTCCCGGCAGGCTACAGCCACACCTTCGAGACCCTGCAGTTCTTCGACGAGAGCCAGATGGTCAAGCAGATGATCTTCAACCTGCTGATCGCGCTGGTCATGGTCTACGTGGTGATGGCTGCGGTGTTCGAGTCGCTGCTGTTCCCCTCCGCGATCATGTCCGGCGTGTTGTTCTCGGTGTTCGGTGTGTTCTGGCTGTTCTGGCTCACCGGTACCGAGTTCAACATCATGGCCTTCATTGGCATCCTGGTGCTGATGGGCGTGGTGGTGAACAACGGCATCGTGATGGTCGAGCACATCAACAACCTGCGCCGTCGGGGGCTGTCGCGCACCGATGCGCTGGTCGAGGGGTGCCGCGAGCGCCTGCGGCCGGTGCTGATGACGATGGGCACCGCCATCCTGGCGATGATTCCCATCGCGATGGCGCAGGGCAGCGGTGACGGAATTGCTTACGCGCCGATGGCCCGAGCGATCGCCGGCGGCCTGGCATTCTCCACGCTGGCCACTTTGCTGTTCCTGCCAACCGTGTACGCGATCCTGGACGACTTGGGTCATGGCTCGGGAGGGTTGGTGCGGCGCGCCCGCCGTAGGAAGTCGGACGTGCCGGTCGGGGCGTCGGTGACTGCGCTGGCAGCGGAGTGATGCACGGCTCGCGCACAGGGCGCGGGCCACCGTCCAAGGAGGAGGCAAGGATGAGGAAGCAGCATGGCGCCTCGCTGATCGTACTGGCCTTGGTGTCGGGGGCGTGTTTTGCGGGTAAGGCTGCCGCCGATTCGCCGATACAGGCGCTGAAGCAGCGCATGCACCGTCCCGCGGAAGTGCTGGTGCTCGCAACCCCCCACCTGAGCGGGGTGGAGGGGGTGACCGCTACGCATGTCGACGCCGTGGTCGGCGCGCTCGCAGGCTTCGCTCCGCAGGCAGTCGTCGTGGAGGCGTTACCGCCGCACACGATCGAGGCGATGCAGCAGCAGGCGGACTTGCACCCGGAGGCCCTCGACGCGTTCGTGGGCGCCCGCTTCCACGAACTGGTGGCGGAAAGCCAACGCATGCTGGGTGTCGACCCGGCGGTGGCACGCAAGGCATTGGCAAGCGAGTGCGCGAAGGCCTTGCCCTCGACGGCCGACGCCAACCTGCGATGCATCCGTCTGGCAGCCGCCGCCTGGGACAAGCCTTGGGTGGACTACTTGGCTTGGCGGCACGGCCGACAGTGGTCGACAACCGTGCCGAAGGGCGTGCTCGGTGATCGCATCGGTCGTCTGAAAACGTCAACCAATGAGAACGAACTGCTCGGGGCACGATTGGCCGACCAGTTAGGACAGCCGCGCCTGTTCGGCATGGACGACCATCCCGGGGAAGATGTGTATGGTCCGGTGTTCGAGGCGCTGATCCCGGCGATTGGACAGTCCAAGGCCTACGCGGCGTTCAAGGCCGAGGCGCGCATCATCAAGGAGGCCGGGGAGCGCACCCGTCAGGCGGTCGCCGGTCGCGACCTGCTGCCGCTTTACCGCTGGTTCAACAGCGCCGAGTACAGCGGCCTGGTACTGGACGAGGAGTGGCGCCTGTTCGTCGACCGTGATTTGCCACGGGGGGCAGGCCAGGCTCGCATCGACCTCTGGGATGCGCGTAATCTCGCAATGGTGTCCAACATTCTGCGCGTGGTTAGCCGCCACCCCGGCGAGCGCGTGCTGGTGATCGTCGGTGCGAGCCACAAGCCGTTTTTTGACGATTACCTGACGCGATCGATCGGCGTCCGCGTCCGGCAGTTGGACGAATTCGCCCCGAGCACTGCCACTGCCGGTGCCGCCCCTTGAGGACGGAGGGTGACGTTACCGTGTCGCCCACGCCTGCTCAGCCAAAAAGCGTCCCCAGCATCTTCAGCCCACCGGTCCAAACGCCAATGGCCGTGCCGAGGCTGGTCAGGAAGAAATTGAGCAACACCCGCGCGACGCGGTTCTTCCACCAGCCCGTGATGTGCTGCACGTCGTCGCGCAACGCCATGAAATCGGCATAGGTGGGCTTGCGCAGCCACGCCTCTGTCAGCGCGCTCAGCGTGCCCGAGGCGAGCGCCGGATGCAGCGGTGTAATGGGGGATGCGACAAACGCCACCAGGATGCTGAGCGGGTGGCCGCCAGCCACCGCGCAGCCGATGGCGCCCAGCGCGCCCGTGGCGATCACCCACTGCAGGAGCAGGTCCGAGCCCACATCCAGGCCGCCGCGGTAGAAGCCCCAGGCAAATCCGCCCAGCACGAACACGGCCAGGGCGATCGTGAACCAGGGGGTGTCACTCTTTTTCGGCAGCGCCTCGAGTTCTTCGCGTACCGCCTGCGGTCCACGGGGCTCCTCGCGCAAGTGGTGGGCCAGGCCCTGCAGGTGGCCGGCGCCGACAACCGCCAGCACTTCGCGCGCGTCGCCGTGACTCTCGCGCAGGCGCGCGGCCATGTAACGGTCGCGCTCGGCGATCACCGTGTCGTACAACTCGGGGCTGTCGGAGGCGAATTCGCTGAAGCTGGATGCGAGGATGTCGCCCTGCTTCAGCTTCTCGATGTCGTGGTCGGCCACTTCCTCGTCCACGAACAGGCCGGCCAGCAGGCCACCGCCCATTTTGGCCCGCTGCCAGAACCCGAGGCGGTCTGCGGCGCGCTTGAAGGTGAGCCCGACTTCACGATCGATCAGGTGCACGGGCAGTTCCCGCTGGCGTGCCTCCATCACGGCGCGCTTGAGCTCTGCGCCGGGCTCGATGCCCAACTGTTCGGCCAGGCGCCGCTGGTAGGCCGCCAACGCCAGGTTGGCGGCGAACAGGGCCGTCTTGCCGTTGCGGATCACCTGCACCAGATCCATCTTTGCCAGCGCATCGGGGTCGGTCATCGCCTGCAGGCGTTGCGGGTCCAACTCCACTGCCACTGCATCGAACGCGCCGCTCTGCACGGCGTCGCGCACCGCTTCGACGCTGGCCTGTGACACATGGGCCGTGCCGAGCAGGGTGTAGCGCACCCCGTCGCGCTCCACGACTTCGTGGGGCTGGCCCTGCCAGCCGGGCGCTGCCGCGGTGTCTGCGTCTGTCATGGTGGTCACGTCAATCACGGTAGCGCTTCAGCAGGTCGCCATAGGCGTCGATGCGGCGGTCGCGCAGGAACGGCCAGATCCGACGCACGTGTTCGCTGCGGCCCATGTCGACCTCGGCCATCAGGATCTCGGCGTCGGTGGTGCTGGCTTCGGCGATGATTTCGCCCTGAGGGCCAAGCACGTGGCTGGTGCCCCAGAAATCGATGCCGGCCGCGTCCATTGGCGACTGTTCGTGGCCGATGCGATTGCAGGACAGCACCGGCAGGCCGTTGGCCACGGCATGGCCGCGATGGCTCAGTACCCACGCGCCGCGCTGGCGGTCCTTCTCGGCCTGCGCATCGGTCGGGTCCCAGCCAATCGCGGTCGGATACAGCAGCATTTCCGCACCGGCAAGCGCCATCAGGCGCGCGCCTTCCGGGTACCACTGGTCCCAGCACACCATGACGCCCAAGCGGCCAACGGAGGTGTCGATCGGATTGAAGCCCAGGTCACCCGGGGTGAAATAGAACTTCTCGTAGAAGCCCGGATCGTCGGGAATATGCATCTTGCGGTACTTGCCCGCCGTGGATCCATCGGCGTCAAAGACCACCGCCGTGTTGTGGTACAGGCCGGTGGCGCGCTTCTCGAACAGCGAGCTGACCAGAACAACCCTGTGCTGCTTTGCCAGCGCGCCCAGTTGCTCCGTGCTCGGGCCCGGAATCGGTTCGGCGAGGTCGAACTCGTCCACCGACTCGTGTTGGCAGAAGTAGGGGCCGTTGTGCAGCTCCTGCAGCAGCACCAGCTTCGCGCCGCGCTTGGCGGCTTCGGCCACGCGGTCTTCGATATTGGCGAGGTTGGCCTCGCGGCTGCCGTGGTCGCGGTCCTGGATCAGGGCAACGGGGAGGGTGGAGGGCTTGGCCATCAAAGGTCTCCGAGGCGGGGCAACAGGCGCCGCGATGCGTCGCCTATTGTGCAGGGTCGGGATGAACGGTGTGGGGCGGCCCGGCCGGCACGCGTCCGTCGGGCTGTCCAGGTGGTGATGACGATGACTTGTCAGAGGCGCGCGCGAGGGGCGCGCCCTCAAGCGTCGTGATCAGGCCGCCAGGCCCGCCGGCAGCTGCATGGTGATGCAGTGCAGGCTGCCGTTCTGCCAGATCAGCGGACGGCACGGCACGGCGACGATCTCGCGATCAGGGAAGGCCTTCTGCAGCACGGACACGGCTTCGGCATCGGCCTTGTCGCCATACGCCGGCATCAGCACGGCGCCATTGACGATCAGGAAGTTGGCGTAGCTGGCGGCCAGCCGGCGGCAGTCATCCAGAATGGGTTCGGCCCACGGCAGTTCGAACAGGCGGTAGGGCTCGCCATTGCGCATGCGCAACGCCGCCAGTTCCTGGGCCATTGCCTGCAGTTCGGCGTAATGCGCGTCGTTGGGGTCACTGCAGCCCTGGTACACGATCGCGTCTTCCGCGGCGAAGCGGGCGAGGGTGTCGATGTGGGCGTCGGTGTCGTCGCCCTCCAGATAGCCGTGGTTCAACCACAACACGCGGTCCTGGTGCAGCCAGCCGGCCAGCTTGGCGGTCAGCTCTTCGCGCGGGTGCCCGGGGTGTCGTTCGCTCAGGCACTTCCAGGTGGTCAGCAGCGTGCCATTGCCATCGGTTTCTATTGCGCCACCTTCCAGCGCAAAATCAATGCGTTGCCGCGTACTGTTGACGAAGATTCCCTGATCGTCCAGGTGTTCGACCAGTTCATCGTCCTGGTTGGCTTCGTACTTCCCGCCCCAGCCAGTGAAACGGAAGTCCAGCAGTTCAAAGCCACCGCCGTTGCGCTTGAGCGAAATCGGGCCGGAGTCGCGAAGCCAGGTGTCGTCGTAAGGGGCGGTGATGAAGGTCACGCGGCCCATGTCGATGCGCGCGGATGCCAGCCGGGCGCGGGCATAGGCCTCGACGTCGTCATCGGCCACGCAGATCAGCGCTGGCTGGAAGCGGGTAATGGCCGCCACCAGCGCGATGTAGGTCTCCTCCACGTCCCCCAGGCGTTCAGCCCAGTCGGTGTCGGCGTTGGGCCAGGCAAGCAGGACGGCGGATTGGGGTTCCCATTCCGCGGGGAAACGCAGGGCGTTGTCGGTCATCGGGCGTGTGTGGGGTTCAACGGATGGGGGGCTTCGGGCCGACCTCGGTGGCATCGGCCTTCACGGTGACGGCGTCGATTACCTTGCTCTTCTCGAAATAGACGACGAAGGTGGGGTAGGTCCAGCGATTGATGGTCGGCCACTGGCGCTTCTGGCCGCCCCGCGGCTCCAGCTTTTCGCTGGGTGCGCCGTACTTGGCTTCCACCTGCGCCATGCTCATGCCGCGTGCGGGCATCGAGGCCTTGTTCTCCTCGCTGACGCGCTCGATCAGGAGTGTGTTGCTGGTGACCTCGGTAACAGGCATGGCCTGGTCGCTCGCCTCGGCAGCGGGAGCGTCCTGGGCGACGGCGGTGCCCGCCAGGCCCAGCAGGGTGAACAGCGAGGCGGCTGCGATGCGGGTGTTCATGGTGGCACTCCCTACCTGGTGGATGGGCCGATGTGGATGGCCGATTGTACGCACAGCCGCCACCAACGCGGCAGCGTATGGCGATCACGCTATCAAGCCCCGGTGATGGCCGGGTGCATGGTCCATAACGCAGAAAGCCGCCTCGCGGCGGCTTTCCAGTCGTGATGCCGACCCGCTCCGGACATGCCGGGCAGGGGGCTCCCCGGCTCTTAGCGCTGACGCGCCTTGAAACGCGGGTTCGACTTGCAGATCACGAAGACCTTGCCACGGCGGCGAACGACCTTGCAGTCGCGGTGACGGGCCTTCGCCGACTTCAGGGAGGACAGGACCTTCATGACAGACCTCGGCAAACGGGAGTGGGATAAATCAGCCCGCTATTCTAGCTGGGGTTTTCCTGATTGTTCAAGTGGTTGGGTTTTGGGGTGGGTGGGAAGGGTGCCGGGGCGGAGGGGGGTAGGTACTCGGCTCCTTCGGCGCATCCTGCGCCGAGTCGCCGCCGCCGGCCACCCATGGCCCGCTTTCCACTACCCCTTCCACGCCGACACCTGCGACCCATCCGGCCGCGGACGGAGAGAAAAGCGTTGTCTGGGGGATGCATAATCTCCGTCATGACAGAGACGAATATTCCTGTACTTACCATTGATGGCCCCTCCGGTTCCGGCAAGGGCACCGTCAGCCGGCTCGTCGCCCAAAAGCTTGGCTGGCACTACCTGGACTCCGGCGCCCTCTATCGGGCGGTCGGCGTGGCGGCCGGCTGGGGCGACATCGACCTCGCCGACCCCTCCGCTCTGGTGCGCTGCACCTTCGACACGGCCATCGAGTTCATCGAGGACCCCGAGACCCGCGAGCTGCGGGTGGTGGTCAACGGCGTCGACGCGACCGACGAGCTCCGGACAGAGACGGCAGGCGCCGCCGCCTCGGCCATTGCCGCCATTCCCGAGGTGCGGGCGGCCCTGAAGGACCGCCAGCGGGCATTCCGGCGGCCGCCCGGCCTGGTGGCCGACGGGCGGGACATGGGCACGGTGATCTTCCCGGATGCCTCCTTCAAGGTGTTCCTGACCGCCAGCGCCGACGAACGGGCGGAGCGACGCTATAAGCAGTTGAAGGATAAAGGGGTTTCCGTTACATTTGATGGTCTGCTGCGGGAGATCCTCGCCCGCGACGCCCGCGATGCCAATCGCGCGGTGGCCCCGTTGCGGCCGGCCGATGACGCCGTCCACATCGACACCACCGGCCAAGGCATCGACGAAGTGGTGCAACGCGTGCTGGCCATCGTGCCGGCGCGCTGACGTTTCTACTTTCGTCAGTAGGCGAAATCCTTCGCGGCAGAAGGCCCGATCCGCAATCCCGCGGACGGATCAATCCAACCAACACATGGTGCGGCGGCATAGCACCACATCAATGGGTGGGTCGACCACGGCTTGCTTGTCCATCAATTCCGATGGCCTGCCAACCGGTGCGGCCCGTGTGTTCAACCGAGTATTACTCCAATGACCGAATCATTTGCAGAACTGTTCGAGCAGAGTCAGCAATTCCTGACCAAGCTGAAGCCGGGCGCCATCGTCGTCGGTACCGTTGTCGACGTCCGCGGCGACGTGGTCGTGATCAACGCCGGCCTGAAGTCCGAAGGCATCGTGCCGATCGAGCAGTTCCGTAACGACGCCGGCGAAATCGACGTGGGCATCGGCGACCAGGTGAAGGTTGCCCTTGACTCCATCGAGAACGGCTTTGGCGAAACCGTCCTGTCGCGCGAGAAGGCCAAGCGCGCCATGGTGTGGGACGAACTCGAGGAAGCCCTCGAGAAGAACGAGACCATCACCGGCCGCATCAGCGGCAAGGTCAAGGGCGGCTTCACCGTCGACATCAAGGATGTCCGCGGCTTCCTGCCGGGTTCGCTGGTCGACGTGCGCCCGGTGCGCGACTCGACCTACCTGGAAGGCAAGGAACTCGAGTTCAAGCTCATCAAGCTGGACCGCAAGCGCAACAACATCGTCGTCTCCCGCCGCGCGGTGGTCGAGAGCGAGCATTCGGAAGAGCGCGAGCAGCTGCTCGAGAAGCTGGTCGAGGGCGCCATCCTCAAGGGTGTCGTCAAGAACCTCACCGACTACGGTGCGTTCGTCGACCTGGGCGGCATCGACGGCCTGCTGCACATCACCGACATGGCGTGGAAGCGCGTGCGTCATCCGTCCGAAGTCGTTGAAGTGGGCGCCGAGCTCGACGTCCGCGTGCTGAAGTACGACCGCGAGCGCAACCGCGTCAGCCTGGGCCTGAAGCAGCTGGGCGAGGATCCGTGGGACAACATCGCCCGCCGCTACCCGGCCAACACCCGCGTCTTCGGCAAGGTCTCCAACGTCACCGATTACGGTGCGTTCGTCGAGATCGAGCCGGGCGTCGAGGGCCTGGTGCACGTGTCCGAGATGGACTGGACCAACAAGAACGTCAACCCGTCCAAGATCGTGCAGGTCGGCGACGAGGTTCAGGTCATGGTCCTGGACGTCGACGAGGAGCGTCGCCGCATCTCGCTGGGCATGAAGCAGGTCACCAGCAACCCGTGGGAAACCTTCTCCGTGCTGCACAAGAAGGGCGACAAGGTGGAAGGCCAGATCAAGTCGATCACCGACTTCGGCATCTTCATCGGCCTGGACGGTGGCATCGACGGCCTGGTGCACCTGTCGGACATCAGCTGGAACACCACTGGCGAAGACGTCGTCCGCAACTACAAGAAGGGCGACACGCTGGAAGCCGTGGTGCTGGCCGTTGACCCGGAGCGCGAGCGCATCAGCCTGGGCATCAAGCAGCTGGAGCAGGACCCGATGGGCCACTTCGTCGCTTCCAACGCCAAGGGCTCGATCGTCAAGGGCGTGGTGAAGGAAGTTGACGCCAAGGGCGCCACCGTCGAGCTGGAAGGCGGCATCGAGGGCTACATCGCAGCCCGCGACATCGCCCGCGAGCGTATCGACGACGCCTCGCAGCACCTGAAGGTTGGTCAGGAAATCGAAGCCAAGATCATTGGCAACGATCGCAAGGGCCGCACCATGCAGCTGTCGATCAAGGCCAAGGACCACGCGGAAGAGGCCGAGGCACTGGCCGATTACAACCGCCAGGCTTCCGAAGCTTCCAGCGGCACCACCAAGCTGGGCGCGCTGCTGCGCGAGCAGCTGGGCAAGGGCGAGTAATCAGCCCTGAGCTGTAACGGAGACGGCCCGGCCACGGTCGGGCCGTCTTCCACATGTAGTCCGTACCAACCCTGCGAGCACCGCGAACTCCATGACCAAGTCCGAACTGATCGAGATCCTGTCGCAGCGTCAGCCACACCTGAAGGGTGACGACGTGGATCTGGCGGTGAAGGCCCTGCTGGAGATGATGGGCGGATCGCTGTCCTCCGGAGAGCGGATCGAAATCCGTGGCTTCGGTAGTTTTTCCCTGCATTACCGCCCGCCGCGCCTGGGCCGCAACCCGAAGACGGGCGAGTCGGTTGCGCTGCCGGGCAAACATGTCCCGCACTTCAAGCCCGGCAAGGAGCTGCGCGAACGCGTCAGCGATGTCACGCCGGTCGACGAGCAGGCCTGAACAGGCTTCTGCGCGGAAAGGCGCTGTGGTTGGCTGAACGCGGCCCGCAAGGTCAGCTAAGCTAGCCCCACCGTCGACGCCACGGAGCCCGGCATGCGATTGATCCGATTACTCGTGGCCTTGGCCTGCCTGCTGGCCGGGGCGACCCTGGGCGCATTGAATCGGCAGGCCGCGCTGGTGGACCTTGGCTTCATTTCGGTACCCACCACGTTGGGGGTCGCATTGATCCTGGCGTTGCTGCTGGGTGTCCTGGCTGGTGGCCTCGCGGTCGCCTTCGGCGTGGTCGTGCCGCTGCGACGTCGGTTGTCGCAGGTGACGAACACCACCGCCGCTCCCCCATCCCCCGAGATCTGACGATGGCCTTCATCAGTGAGTGGTTCTGGTTCTTCCTGTTGTTGCCCCTGGCCGCCGCCAGTGGTTGGGTGATCGGTCGCCGTGGCGGCGAACGCCATAGCAACACCCAGATCAGCCGGCTTTCCACCACTTATTTTCGTGGCCTGAACTACCTCCTCAACGAGCAGCCCGACAAGGCGATCGACTTGTTCCTGCACATCGCGGAACTGGACAAGGACACCTTCGAAACGCAGGTCGCGCTGGGCCATCTGTTCCGACGTCGCGGGGAGGTCGACCGTGCGATCCGGCTGCACCAGGCATTGGCGCAGCGCCCCGGTCTGAATGATGCGCAGAAGATCCAGGCCCTGCTCGCGCTTGGTGAGGACTACATGCGCGCCGGCCTGTTGGACCGCGCGGAGACCGTCTTCGGCGACCTGGCGGCACTGGACGCGCGAGCGCCGCTGGCGCTTCGTCACCTGATCGGCATCTACCAGGCCGAGCGCGACTGGGACAAGGCCATCGAGAACGCCCGCCAATACGAGGCTGCCACCGGCGAGTCGATGGGCAAGCTGGTCGCACAATTCGAATGCGAGATTGCCGAACGCCACCGCACAGCAGGCGATCTGGACGCTGCACGCGCCGCGGTGGCGCGCGCGTACGAGGCCGACGCGAATTCGGTTCGCGCCGGCATGATCGAAGGCCGCATCGAGAATGAGTCGGGCAACGATGCAGGGGCCATTCGCGCCCTCGAGCGTGCGGCGCGCGTGGACCCGGATTATCTCCCCGATATCCTGCCGGCCCTGCTGGCCAGCTACGAGCGGGTGGGGGATACCTCCGGCGCGCGCAAGTTCCTTGCGGAGATGACCGAGCATTACCGTGGTATTTCGCCCGTGCTCGCACTCACCCGGATGGTTGAAACCGACGATGGCGTGCCGGCAGCCCGTGCCTACCTGGCGCAGCAGTTGAAGGACCGGCCTTCGGTGAGGGGTGAAGCGGCGCTGATCGATCTGTCGTTGGCAGAAGGTGCGGACCCGGCCGCTACCCTGAGCGACCTGAAGCACATCACCGACCAGTTGCTGGTGCGCAATCCGAGCTACCGCTGCAACCGCTGCGGCTTTGGTGCACGCAGCCATCACTGGCAGTGTCCAAGCTGCAAGGAGTGGGGCACGGTAAAGCCCCTCCTCAATTACGCGGTGGTGTAAGCCGTGCTCTATGCCGTGTTGGTGGCATGGTTGATCGGCACGTTGGGGACGGCCTTGGCCATTCGCTATGCCCATACCCGGGCATTGCTGGACCAGCCCGGGGATCGCCGCAGCCATGAAGCACCGACACCTCGCGGTGGAGGCATCGCCCTCGTGGTCGCCGTACTCGGGGTGGGGGCAGGTTTTTTGTGGGGGCACCAAGGGACCCAAGGCAGAGACGCCTTCGCATTGACGGTCTCCTTCCTGGCGGGGTTCGCGATCGTTGCCGCCATCGGCTGGACGGATGATCACCGTCCGTTGCCGGCGGCGGGGCGACTGCTGGTGCACGTGATCGCCGCTGGCATGTTTGCCTGGGCGTTCTGGTCTGCGACGACACACCCGGGGCTGACCCTGCTCGCCTTCCTGGCGCCATTGGTCCTGGCCAACGTCTGGAACTTCATGGACGGTATCAACGGTATCGCCGCGACCCAGGCGGTAGTGGTTGCGGCCTTCCTGTCGCTGGGGCTGGATGGCGCCTGGCGGGCGCTGGCCTTGGCCACGGCGTCTGCCACCTGGGCTTTCGTGCCGTACAACTTCCCGCGGGCGCGGATCTTCATGGGGGACGTGGGAAGTGGCGCCTTGGGTTTCGCGTTGGGAGGCCTACTGGCAGTGGCGGCCTGGGCTGTTGTCCAGGCGATGCCAGCGCCTTCGTCCGCACTGCTGCTGACCTTGCCGATTTCAGCCTTTCTCATTGACGCCACTTTGACACTTGCCGGGCGCATCCTGCGCGGGGAGCAGTGGTGGACGCCGCATGTCCGGCATGCCTATCAGGCCGCAGCGCGCCAAGTCGGCCACGGGAGGGTGACGATGGGGTTTCTGGGGTGGACCGTGCTAGCCAGCGCGATTGCGGTGTTGACGCGGTCGCAATCAGATTTTTTCGTCACCGCCATCGTGGCCGGGTGGTATACCCTTGGCGCGGTCCTGTGGTGGCAGCTTCAGCGTTGGGCCCAGGTGCGTGAGTCCGTCGTAGGGAGCAGGAACAGCGCATGAGCGCATGGCGTGAAAGATGGGCAGGATGGACTCCGCGTTTCGCGGTAGCCACGCATGACCTGGCGATGGTCTGGTTGGTCTGGCAGGGGCTGCATCGTCTGCGCTATGCGACGATGGCCCAGCCCTTGTCGATGCCGCTGTGGTCGACCGAGATCGGCTTGGTTCTCCTGGCCCAGGGGTTTGTCTTCTGGCGGGTTGGTCTCTACCGGGGGTTGTGGCGCTTTGCGAGCGTCCCGGACTTGATCAACATCGTGAAGGCGTCGCTGTTTGGCCTGGTGGCCATCGGTGTCAGCCTATTCCTGTACAACCGCGGCGAGCTCCTCTCGCGTGCGGCTCTCCTGCTTTATCCCTTTGCCCTGAGTGGCATGCTGGGCGCGCCCCGCGTCCTCTTCCGGACGTGGAAGGACCACAACAGCGAACACGCGCTCCGGCAAGATGCCGTGCGCACCTTGATCCTGGGGGCGGGGCAAGCGGGCGAGGCGCTGGTTCGCGACCTCCGGCGCTCCGGCCACTACCAGCCAGTGGGTTTCCTGGACGACGCAGCCCGCCTTCGGGGGACCTTGGTCCATGGCGTTCCGGTTCTTGGACGCGTAGACGAAGTGGTGCGAATCGCCCGTGAAACTGCGGCGCGCCTGCTGGTGATAGCAATTCCGTCGGCGGATGCCGAAACGGTGCGGCGTGTCGTCGCCGCCAGCGAAAAGACCGGCTTGCCCTTCCGGATGGTGCCCAACCTGCACGACGTGCTGGAAGGCCGCTCGTTGCCCGGCCAACTGAAGGAAGTGGCCATCGAGGACCTGCTGGGGCGCCAGCCGATCATGCCGGATTGGCGTGCCATCCGCGATTGGCTCGGGGGACGTTCGGTCCTGGTCACCGGAGCAGGCGGATCGATCGGCGCTGAATTGTGCCGGCAGAGCGTCCGCCACGGTTCGCGGCGGCTCGCCCTCGTCGAGATCAACGAGTTGGCCCTGATCACGGCCCACGCCGCATTGCGTCGCGATTTCCCCGATGTCGAATTGATCCCCATCCTGGGCGATTGTGGTGACCCGGCGGTGATGCGCCATGCCATGGCGCTCGCCAAGCCGGATACCGTGTTCCACGCGGCCGCCTACAAGCAGGTGCCGTTGCTGGAAGGGCAGATGCGCGAGGGGGTGCGCAACAACGTCCTTACTACGGAAACCGTGGCCGCGGCCAGTGTCGAAGCCGGTGCCGGTACCTTCGTGCTCATCTCGACCGACAAGGCCGTGGATCCGGTCAATGTCCTTGGGGCGACCAAGCGACTTGCGGAAATGACCGCACTTGCATTGACACACGGGCAGCCGACGCGCTGCGTCACCGTGCGATTCGGCAACGTGCTCGATTCGGCGGGGAGTGTCGTACCGATGTTCCGGGAGCAGATCCGCCGCGGTGGGCCAGTGACCGTCACCGATCCCGATGTCACCCGGTACTTCATGACCATCCCCGAGGCCTGCGTACTCATCCTGCAAGCGTCGGCCATGGGCAATCACGAAGCCATCTACACTTTGGACATGGGCGAGCCGGTGGCCATCCGTGTGCTGGCCGAGCAGATGATTCGCCTGGCGGGGAAGCAACCCGGACGGGACGTCGCCATCATGTACACCGGTCTGCGTCCTGGCGAGAAGCTGCACGAGACACTGTTCCACGCCGACGAGCGCTACCGCGCCACCTCACACCCCAAGATCCTGTTGGCGGAGCCGCGCGAGGTCCCCGTGGCGCAGGTGCGCAAGGCCCTCAGTGCCCTTCGGGATGCCAGCCGCGACTACGACAATCCACTACTGGGCGAGTTGTTGCGTGCAGCCGTGCCGGAGTTCACGCCAATGGCGCCGAGTTTCGACATCACTGGCGGTGCCTCCACCGTGATTCCTTTTCCGGGGCGCACCGTCCGACCGTGATCAGGCGGTGCAGCGATTTCAATCTACCGAGGCGCAGCCAGGACTCAGCGGAAGTACCACAAGGTCCACAGCGCCCAACCCACGAGGGCGCCGGCAAGTAGCAGGGCCGCGGTGCTGGAAATTTCAACACGCCGCGCCCAGCGCAGGGCGTGCGCATCCCGCAGAACGCGCACGTCCCGCAATGTTTTGAGTTCTCGGGGCGGGAACCGCCCTTGCAAGCGTGATGCGCGCCCCAGCCGATGCAGGGAAACCGCCAATGCCGCGGCAGGAACCGACAGCGCAAAGCCAAGGGTGGCCAGCAATGCCCGCAGCCACCGCCTCGCAGCATCGGGATCTGCGCTCGAAAGCTGGGGTGCCAAGCCCTGCAGCCAGGCGCTGAGCTGCCACAGGAGCACTGTCAACAAGGTCACCACACCCAACAGTGCCCAGATACTGCGCCTGCGATACCCTTTATCCGCGTAGTGGATTTCCATTTGCCAACCCTTGAACAATGAAGCCATCTGATCCGTTGGGAAGCGCCATGTCCAGACCAGCGGTCAGCTATTACAGCGCAACCGTCGAAAGGAATCCGGAACGGTTTGCACCATTGAAGGGCGCCGAGGAGGTGGACGTATGCGTCATCGGCGGGGGATTTGCCGGCTTGAATGCGGCCTTGGGGTTGCTGGAACGTGGCGTGCGCGACGTCATGGTGCTGGAAGCCCGCGAGGTGGGGCATGGCGCGTCGGGGCGCAATGGCGGGTTCGTATTCGGCGGGTTTTCCCGCGGCGAGGATGCCCTGTTGCGGGACTTGGGGCCGGACCGGGCGCGTACGCTGTATTCCGGCACGCTGCAGGCGGTCGAGACCATCCGTGGCCGTATCGCCCGCCATGCCATCCCGTGCGACTACCGCGATGCAGGCGTGATCTGGGCAAACTGGTTCCGCGACCCGGCCGTGCTTCGCTCCCGACAGCAATTGCTGGCCGACTCCTACGGCGTGAAATGGGACTGGATCGCGCAGAAGGACTTGCGCAACCGCATCCTGACCACGCGTTATTACGACGGATTGTTCGAGCCCTCGGCCTTCCACTTCCATCCCCTGAAATATGCGCTTGGCCTGGCCGAAGCCATCGAGCGCAGCGGCGGGCGCATACACCAAGGCTCACCGGCGGTGAGGCTGACGGCCGAGGGCGCAGGTTGGCGCGTCGAAACGGCCAATGGGTCCGTCGTTGCGCGCCACGTTGTCCTGGCTTGCGGAGGGTATCTGGCGGGCCTGGTGCGACGGGTTGACGCCGCTGTCTTGCCGATTGCGACCTATGTGATGGTGACTCAACCGCTGGGCGCGCGGATGCAGGAGGTACTGCAAACCGAAGCGGCGGTCTACGACACGCGGTTTGCTTTCGACTACTACCGCCCGTTACCCGACACGCGCCTGCTGTGGGGCGGACGGATCTCGGTCCTTGATCGGTCAGCCGCGTCAGTCGAGCGCTTGCTGCGGCGGGACTTGCTCAAAGTGTTTCCGCGACTGGAAGGCGTGGGCGTGGATTACGCGTGGTCGGGACTGATGAGCTACGCGCGCCACCAGATGCCGCAGATCGGAGAAATTGCTCCGGGGCTTTGGCTGGCCCAAGCGTTTGGCGGCCATGGCGTGGCTCCCACGACCTTCGCAGGAGAGGTCGTCGCATCAGCCATTGCCGAAGGCGATCCGCGCTGGCGGGAGTTCGCGGCCTATGGATTGGTTTCAGCGCTGAAGCCGGCAGGTTTCGTTGGGGCTCAGCTGAGTTACTGGTGGGCCGAGTCGCGGGACGCCTGGAAAGACTGGAGCGAGCGACGACACCTGGCTTGAAACGACGACGGCGCCATATGGGCGCCGTCGTGCGAGAGGTGCTGAAGGCGTCGTTACAGCGACTCGAAAATCCCGGCCGCTCCCATTCCGGTGCCGATGCACATCGTCACCATGCCGTACTTCTGCTGGCGACGGCGCAGGCCGTGAACGATGGTCGCGGTGCGGACCGCGCCGGTGGCGCCCAGCGGGTGGCCCAGGGCGATGGCGCCGCCCAGCGGGTTGACCTTGGCCGGATCCAGCCCGCAATCGCGGATCACCGCCAGCGCCTGCGCGGCGAAGGCCTCATTGAGCTCGATCCAGTCAAGCTGATCCTGAGTCAGGCCCGCCTGCTTCAGTGCCTTCGGAATCGCCGCGATAGGGCCGATGCCCATCACTTCCGGGCGCACGCCGGCAACGGAGAAACTCACGAAGCGTGCCAGCGGGGTCAGGCCGTAGTCCTTGACGGCTTGCTCGGAGGCGAGCAGCACCGCACCCGCACCATCGGACATCTGCGAGCTGTTGCCGGCAGTTACGCTGCCCCCAAACATGCCGTTGCGGAACACCGGCTTGAGCTTGGCCAGCCCTTCGATTGACGAGTCGGCACGCGGGCCTTCGTCCAGTTCAACCAGCGATTTCTTCACCCGAATGGCATTGCCGGCCAGATCCGGGATGCGCGAGATGACCTCAAAGGGTGAGATCTCTGCCGCGAACTCACCAGCCTGGATGGCGGCAATGGCCTTCTGGTGCGAGGCGAGGGCGAAGGCATCCTGGTCTTCGCGCGAGACCTTCCATTCCTCGGCCACCTTCTCGGCGGTGATGCCCATGCCATAGGCGATCGCCACGTTCTCGTCGTTGGCGAACACCTGCGGACTGAGCGCGACCTTGTTGCCCATCATCGGCACCATCGACATCGACTCGGTGCCGCCCGCCAGCATCAGGTCGGCGTTACCCAGTCGGATCTGGTCCGCGGCCATGGCCACGGCCTGCAGGCCCGAGGAGCAGAAACGGTTGACGGTCTGCGCCGCTACGGTATTGGGGAGGCCGGCCAGCAGCGCGCCGATGCGCGCCACGTTCATGCCTTGCTCGCCCTCAGGCATGGCGCAGCCGATGATCGCGTCGTCGATGCGGTTGACGTCGATGCCCGGGGCCTGGGCCACCACCGACTTGAACACGTGCGCGAGCATCTCGTCCGGACGGGTGTTGCGGAACACGCCACGCGGGGCCTTGCCCACGGGGGTGCGGGTGGCGGCGACGATGTAGGCGTCTTGAACTTGCTTGGTCATGTCTATGTGTCCTGTGTCGTCGCTCAGTTGCGCAGCGGCTTGCCGGTCTTGAGCATGTGGGCGATGCGCTCCTGGGTCTTGGGCATCTGCGCCAGGGCCACGAAGTGCTCGCGCTCGAGCTTGAGCAGCCATTCCTCGTCGACGACCGCGCCGCGATCCACTTCGCCGCCGCAGACCACGGTGGCGATGCGGGTGGCGATCTCGTAGTCGTGCGGGGAGATGAATCGACCTTCCAGCATGTTCACCAGCAGCATCTTGAAGGTGGCGATGCCGACATCGCCGGCCACGCGGATGGCGCGGGCGGGCAGGGGCGGGCGGTAACCGGACTCGGCCAGCGCGCGAGCCTGCTGCTTGGCCACGTACAGCAGTTCATGGGCGTTGAACACCACCACATCGCTGTCGCGGGCCAGCTTGAGGTTGCGGGCCTCAAAAGCCGAGGCAGACACCTTGCCCATGGCCACGCTCTCGAACGCAGTCTTCAGCTCGGCGAACACGTCACCGTTCGGGCCCGCCTTCTCGGAGGCACGCACGGCGAATTCCTTCAGGCCGCCACCGGCCGGCAGCAGGCCGACGCCGGCCTCGACCAGCCCAATGTAGCTCTCAAGCGCCAGCACGGTACGTGCCGAATGCATCTGGAACTCGCAGCCGCCACCCAGCGCCATGCCGCGCACCGCGGCCACCACGGGCACCTGCGCATACTTGATGCGCTGGCTGGTCGCCTGGAAGTTGGCGACCATCGCCTCGAACTCGGCAATCTTGCCGGCCTGCAACGCACCCAGGGCGCCGGCCAGGTCGGCACCGGCCGAGAACGGCTCCTTCGGCTGCCAGATCACCAGGCCCTTGAACTTCTGCTCGGCGATGGCGACGGCCTGCTGCAGCCCGTCCAGCACGGCGTCGGAAACGGTGTGCATCTTGGTCTTGAAGCTGACCACGGCGATGTCGTCGCCGTCGTCGGCCCACATGCGCACGCCATCGTTCTCGTACACCGTGACGCCCTGCGAGAACTTCTCGCCAAGCAGCGGGTCGGGGAAGCGCTGGCGCTGGTACACCGGGTTGGCCGAGCGCGCGACCATCGTGTTGCGGCCCGGGCTGTAGCTGCCGGCCGTGCCATGCACGCCCTCGCGGCCATCGAACACCCAGTTGGGCAGCGGGGCGTTGCTCATGGCGTTGCCCTGGACGATGTCCTCGGCGATCCACTCGGCGACCTGTTTCCAGCCGGCGGCCTGCCAGCTCTCGAACGGGCCCATCGACCAGCCGTAGCCCCAACGCATGGCGAAGTCCACGTCGCGCGCCGTGTCGGCAATCGACTCCAGGTGGAACGCGCTGTAGTGGAAGGTGTCGCGGAAGCAGGCCCACAGGAACTTGGCCTGCGGGTGGCTGCTGGCGCGCAGCGCGGCGAACTTCTTCGCCGGGTCACGCTCCTTGAGGAGGGCGGCAACCTCGGCATCCAGCTCGCCGGCCTGGGCGCGGTAGTCCTGCGCCTGCAGGTCCAGCACCAGGATGTCCTTGCCACGCTTGGTGTACACGCCGGCGCCGGTCTTCTGGCCCAACGCGCCCTTCTCGATCAGCGCCAACAGCCATTTGGGCGCCTTGAAGTAGGCGTGCCACGGGTCCTCGGGCAGGGTGTCGGCCATGGTCTTGATGACATGGGCCATGGTGTCGAGGCCGACCACGTCCGCGGTGCGATACGTGGCCGACTTGGGGCGGCCGATGGCCGGGCCGGTCAGAGCATCGACCGTGTCGAAGCCCAGGCCCAGCTGCTCGGTATGGTGCATCGCCGCCAGCATGGAGAACACGCCGATGCGGTTGCCGATGAAGTTCGGGGTGTCCTTGGCGATCACCACACCCTTGCCGAGCGTGGTGGTCAGGAACGTCTCCAGTCCCTCCAGCACCGACGCGTCGGTGGTGCGCGCCGGGATCAGCTCGGCCAGGTGCATGTAGCGCGGCGGGTTGAAGAAATGCACCCCGCAGAAGCGGTGGCGCATTTCCTCTGGCAGCACCTCGGCCAGCTTGTTGATGCCCAGGCCGGATGTGTTGGACGCCAGCACCGTGTGGGCTGGCACGAACGGCGCGATCTTCTTGTACAGGTCCTGCTTCCAGTCCATCCGTTCGGCGATGGCCTCGATGATCAGGTCGCAGCCCTTGAGCAGTTCCAGTCCGGTCTCGTAATTGGCAGGCACGATGCGCTCGGCCAAGGCCTTGTCGGCAAGCGGGGCAGGGCTCAGCTTGACCAGGTTGGCGATGGCCTTGGTGACCACGCCGTTGGGGTCACCCTCCTTCGCCGGCAGGTCGAAAAGCACCGTGTCGACGCCGGCATTGGTGAGGTGGGCGGCGATCTGGGCGCCCATCACACCGGCGCCGAGGACGGCGGCGCGGCGTACAAGTAGTTTGTTAGACATTACTTGCAACTCCTTGGAATAAAACGCAATTCGTAAACGAATTGGGTGGGGGTCAGCTTTTGAAGCCGGCGGCGCTGAAGCGGATCAACTCGTGGGCGGCGCGTTCGCGGTGCGCCGCCTCGGAGACGCCCGTGGGGCGCTTGATCAGCCCGAAGTCGGCCATGGCGTAGGTCAGCGCACCGGCCAGGAAGTCCAGGCGCCAGTACAGCTCTTCCTTGCTCAACCCTGGGACGGCCGTGGCGATGGCCTTGGCGAAGTCGCGCAGCACATGGCCGTAGTGGTCGGACAGGAACTTGCGCAGGTTGTCGTTCTTCTCCGCGTAGGCGCGGGCCACCACGCGGACGAAGGCGCCGCCACCGTGCCGGTCCTGGGCCATGGCCAGAGCGGGCTCCACGAAGGCCGCCAGGATCGGCTCCAACTCGCCAGGGTGCTTTTCCAGCGCGTCCTTCAACGCTGTGAGCCGGTTGGCACTCATCTCGTCCATGCGTCGACGGAAAACCTCGTTGACGAGGTTTTCCTTACTGCCGAAGTGGTAGTTGACCGCCGCGATGTTCACGTCCGCCAGGCTGGTCACCTGCCGGAGGGAAGTGCCCGTGAACCCGAATTGGGCGAAGAGTTCCTCGGCGGCACCCAAGATGCGGTCCTTGGTGGAAAAATGAGCGGAGGTGGCCATGCATACATTCCTGAATCAAACGCTTGTTTGATGCTAGACCCGCGCGGCCGGGGCGTCAATGGAAACCTCGCCGTTGGCTGCAAATTGCCGGCGCAATCCGCTAGAATTACCTCAGCCTCGTTGGCTAAACCCGCGATTTGTCGCGGGTTTTTCTGTTATCCTCGGGCGCGAACCCATTCAAGTTCAGCGGCCCGCCTACCCGGAGACTTCCCATGGCGCTGGAGCGCACCCTGTCCATCATCAAGCCCGATGCCGTTGCCAAGAACGTGATCGGCGAGATCTACACCCGCTTCGAGAAGGCCGGCCTGAAGGTCGTCGCTTCCAAGATGAAGCAGCTCTCGCGCGCTGAAGCGGAAGGCTTCTACGCCGTGCACCGCGAGCGTCCGTTCTTCAACGCGCTGGTCGAGTTCATGATCTCCGGCCCGGTGATGATCCAGGTCCTGCAGGGCGAGAACGCCATGCAGAAGAACCGCGACCTGATGGGCGCCACCAACCCGAAGGAAGCCGCCGCCGGCACCATCCGCGCCGACTTCGCCGACAGCATCGACGCCAACGCCGTGCACGGTTCGGACAGCGTGGAGAACGCCGCGATCGAGATCGCGTACTTCTTCCCGGCCACCGACGTCTACGCCCGTTGATTGACCCGTCGGTCGGCTGGTTCGCCAGCCGACCGACACCTAGCAGGAACCGACATGACCACCCCGCGCGCCACCATCGACCTCAAGCTTGCCGATGCCCCCGTTGCACCGGCTGCGCAGGCGACCGCGCCCGTCGAGGTGGACGTGACGGGCAACATCGTGACCGGCTCGAAGAAGGAAGATCCTGCCGCCGCGCCCGCGGCCGGCAAGAAGAACCTCTTCGACATGGATCGCGCCTCCCTCGAGCGTTTCTTCGAGGAAACGCTGGGCGAGAAGAAGTTCCGCGCGCACCAGGTGATGAAGTGGATCCACCACCGCTACGTCACCGACTTCGCCGACATGACCGACCTGGGCAAGGCGCTGCGCGCCAAGCTCGAGGCGCACGCAGAAGTGCGCGTTCCGCAGGTGATCTTCGACAAGGCTTCCACCGACGGCACCCACAAGTGGCTGCTCGGCATGGATCCCAAGAACGCCATCGAGACGGTCTACATCCCCGACAAGGGCCGCGGCACGCTGTGCGTGTCGTCGCAGGTGGGCTGCGCGCTCAACTGTCAGTTCTGCTCCACTGCCACGCAGGGCTTCAATCGCAACCTGACCACCGCCGAGATCATCGGCCAGGTGTGGGTTGCGGCGCGCCACCTGGGCAACGTGCCGCACCAGCAGCGCAGACTCACCAACGTGGTGATGATGGGCATGGGCGAGCCGCTGGCCAACTTCGACAACGTCGTCCGCGCGATGAGCATCATGCGCGACGATCTGGGCTACGGCCTGGCCAACAAGCGCGTCACGCTGTCCACGGCCGGCATGGTGCCGATGATCGATCGCCTGGCCGCCGAGAGCGACGTGTCGCTGGCGGTCTCGCTGCACGCACCGTTCGACGAGTTGCGCACCGAACTGGTGCCGCTCAACAAGAAGTACCCGCTGGACCAGTTGATGGACGCCTGTGTGCGTTATGCGCGCGGCAAGAAGTCGTCCGTCACTTTCGAATACACCCTGATGAAGGGGGTCAACGACCAGCCTCAGCACGCTCGTGCGTTGGCGCGGATGATGCGGCAGTTCGACAACGCGGTGCAGATGAAGGACGCGGCCAAGGTCAACCTGATCCCGTTCAATCCGTTCCCGGGCACGCGCTTCGAGCGACCCGACGAAACGGCAATCCGCAGCTTCCAGAAGTTGCTCAACGAGGCCGGACTGATCGCCCCCGTCCGCCGCACGCGCGGCGACGATATCGACGCCGCCTGTGGCCAGCTGAAGGGGCAGGTCATGGATCGCACCCGGCGCCAAGCCGAATTCCGCAAGCAACTCCAGGCTCAGGGCGTGGACGATGCAGCCTGAGCCGCGTGGCATCGCCAACCATGTCACGCGCATCGCGATCGCGCTGACAGGGGTGGTGGCGGTGCTGGCTGGCTGCAACCGTCTTGATTTCGTCAAGCCCGACCCGCGCCGCCGCGATTTTGACCGGACCGCGCACGAGGTCGAGCTGCGCCGCCAGGCGCCTGATTCCACAGCGCTGGTCCAGCGCGGCCAGCAAGCGCTTCTGGCGGGCGATCTGGAGGCTGCTGACGATTCAGCCCGCAAGGCGGCGCGGATCGATCCTCGTTCCGCGCCTGCGCAGACGCTCCTGGCGCTGGTGGCCGACCGGCGGGGGCAGGCGGCGAAGGCGGGCGAGCACTACCGTCGCGCCCTCGACCTGGCCCCTGACACAGGTGTCATGTTGAACAATTACGCTGCTTGGCTGTGTTCGGCAGGGCGGGCGGTCGAGGCCATGCCGCTGTTTGAACGAGCGGCCGCGGCGCCAGGTTATGCAACGCCTGGCGCGGCACTGGCGAACGCGGGCGTCTGCGCCGACAAGGGCGGAATGCCCGGGCAGTCGGAACAATTGCTGCGACAGGCGCTCGAGGTGGATCCGGTCAACGTGGTGGCGCTGGCGGCGATGGCCGAGCGTGAGTTCCTGGCGGGGCGTGCCTTCGAAGCCCGCGCATTTTCGGAACGGCGTCTCGCTGCAGGCCCTGCGGATCGGCGCGCCTTGGAGCTTGCGTCACAAATTGAGGAAAAACTGGGCGACAAGGCCGCCGCGGCCAAGTACGTTCAGCAAATACGGGTGGAGTTTCCGGCCGTGCCGGACTCTAATTCAGGGGATATCAACAGGCGATGAAACTGTCGGGGCACGTCGTGGCTGATGTTTTCACGGGTTGTGGTGAGCAACTTAGGCAGGCACGGAACGCCGCCGGACTCTCGATCGAGACGGTATCCAGTCGCAGCAAGATGCCGATCCGGGTGGTTGAGGCCATTGAGGCCGAAAACTGGGAATCCCTGGGCGCCGAGGTCTTCATCCGCGGGCAGCTCCGCAGTTATGCGCGCCTGCTGGGTGTCGACCTGGAGCCGCAACTGCAGCAGCGGCACGTTGCTCCCACCGCACTGCCGCCACTTGTAAGCCATGCCCATACGCCCCCGCTGCGTCGCATGGCCGAGCAAGCTGGCCGCCGGGCGGTCTATATCGCACTGACCGTGGTCATTGTCGCCCCGGTCATCTTTGCGTCCCGCTCGCACCTGGGGGGCGGCTCAGCCGGCACGGTGAAGTCGCTGGACAACTACCCGGTCCCTGAACAACCCGCGGCCGAGACCGCAGCGTCCACGCCGGCGCAACGCACTCCGGTGATCGCGTCGATGGCGTCGATCACACCCCCGGCCGCAGCCGCCGCACCCGCACTGGAACTGGTTTTCTCTGGCGACAGTTGGGTGCAGGTGTATGGCGCCAATGGCAGCACCCTCGAGAAGGGACTGCTTACCAGTGGTGAGCGCCGCAGTTACCAGGCCGGCCAGGTGGGTCGCGTCGTGCTGGGCAATTCCTCGGCCGCGCAGGTGCTGCAAGCCGGCAAGCCGGTTGATCTGGCTGCGTTCAGCCGAGCGAACGTGGCGCGCTTTACGCTATCCTCTGACGGTTCCCTCGCGCCGGTGGTCGACTGACCCGCGACGCGGGTCATTCAAAACCACTTGGGCCCCAGCCGGCTGGCGGGGCGAGACAGCATGGCGATCGACGAGCTCCTAGACGAACACGAACAGAGTGAACGCGTCCGCGAATGGCTTCGCCGCAACAGCGGCGCACTGATTGGCGGAATTGCCCTTGGGCTAGCGGCGATTGGCGGATGGAAGTGGTGGGAGAACCACCAGCTCCAGCAGAAGCTGCAGCAGGCTGATGCCTATCAGGCGGCCGTTGACGCAGCAAAGGGCGGCGACAAGCAGGCCGCGGCCAAGGTCAAGGGGCTCGAAGGTGCCTATGCGACGCTGGCTTCGCTTGAACTTGCCAAGTCGCAGGTCGAGTCCAATCAGGTGGACGCCGCTATCGCCACGCTTCGCGGCATCAAGGCCACCGATGCGGCGCTGTCTGAAGTGGTGAACGAGCGCCTGGCGCGCCTGCTGATCGACGCGAAGAAGGCTGACGAAGCCCTCAAGCTGATCGGCACGCTCGACACGCCTGCAGCCCTTGAAGTGCGCGGCGACGCACACCTCGCACTCGGGCAGCAGGACAAGGCCCGCGAGGCCTATGACCAGGCCCTGACCAAGCTCGCCGTGGGCTCGCCGCAGCGCGGCTTGCTCGAGCTGAAGCGCTCCGAAGTCGGCGGCGCCCCCACCCCCAGCGAGGCCAAGTCCTGATGAAGTCGAACTCCCACGTGGGCCGCTCCGGCTCGACGACCGTCGTGCGCGTTTCGCTGGTGCTGGGCTGCGCGCTGGCGCTGGCGGGCTGCTCCACCGTCAAGGGCTGGTTCGGTGGCAAGAAGGGCGATGAAAAGCCCAACGAGCCCCTCGCGCTTACGGACATCACCCCGACCGTGGCCGTGTCCAAGCTCTGGTCGGCCAACGCCGGCAAGGGCGAGGGCCGTATGGGCGTGGGCCAGCGCCCCGCGGTGGTCGACGGCCGCGTCTACGCTGCCGCGGTCGAAGGCGGTGTGCGCGCGTTTGACCTGCAGACCGGCAAGCTGGTGTGGAGGCACGAAACCAAGAAAGAATTGACCGGCGGCCCGGGTGCGGGCGACGGGCTGGTCGTGGTCGGCGGGCTGGATGGCGAGGTCATCGCGCTCGACGCCGCCACCGGAACGGAAAAGTGGCAGGCAAAGGTGACGGCGGAAGTGGTCGCACCGCCTGCGGTGGGCCAGGGCCTGGTGTTCATCCGCTCCAACGATGGTCGGGTCACCGCGCTGGATGCCGCCACGGGCGAACGGCGTTGGTTCTGGAATCACGACCTGCCCACGCTGACGGTGCGCGGCAACGACGCGCCTACGCTGGGGCCTGGTGTGGTGTTCGTAGGCAACGATGACGGCACCATTTCGACGCTGGCGATGGCTGACGGCCGCGCACTGTGGGAACAGGCCGTGGCCGAGCAGGATGGCCGCACCGAGCTGGACCGCATGGCGGATGTTGACGGATCGCCGCTGTTGGATGGCACCACCGTTTATGCCACCAGCTACAAGCAGCAGACCATCGCCATCGACGGCCCCAGTGGTCGCCCGATGTGGGCCAGCAACCACGGCGGTGCCGGGGCGCTGGGCAATGCGTCCGACCGGCTCGTGATCTCGTCGCCCAATGGCACCGTCTATGCGCTCGACAAGGCCGGCGGTAACGCCTTGTGGCAGCAACCCGGCCTGGCCCGCCGCAGCCTGACTGCACCGGCGGTTCAGGGCGACTACGCCGTGGTGGGCGATTACGATGGCTACCTGCACTGGCTGCGCCTGGACAACGGCGAGTTTGCCGCACGCGCCCGCATGGGCGGCACCACCCTGCGCGCCACCCCGGTGGTGGTTGACGGTATCCTCGTCGCGCAGAACGTGGACGGCGAACTGACCGCTTTCCGCCTCGGCCAGTAAGGCCTGCCGGGCGTCTGCCCGGCCTCAAGCCCCGGTCCTGTATGGGACCGGGGTCGTTTCGTTTTTGATCGGGTAGGTTTCGATGCTTCCGCTCGTCGCGCTCGTTGGTCGTCCCAACGTCGGAAAATCCACGCTGTTCAACGCGCTGACCCGCAGCAGGGACGCGCTTGTGCACGACCAGCCGGGCGTCACGCGCGACCGTCACTACGGCGTTTGCCGCCCGGAAGGGCAGCGCCCGTTCATGGTGGTGGATACCGGCGGCATCGCCGGTGAGGGTGAGGGCTTGGCCGGTGCCACCACCCGCCAGGCCCGCGCCGCCGCCGAGGAGGCCGACCTGGTGCTGTTCGTCGTGGACGGCCGCGAAGGGCCCTCCGCGCTGGACGACGAGATCCTGGCATGGCTGCGCAAGGCGGCCCGTCCGACGATGTTGATCGTCAACAAGACCGACGGCCTCGACGTGCAGGCGGCCATCAGCGAGTTCGTCCGCTATGGCATCAGCGAGGTCCATGCCACCTCGTCCGCGCACCGCCAAGGCATCGACACGCTCATCGAGCGCGTGCTGGGCAAGCTGCCGGAAGAGGGCGCCGCCGAGGCGCTGGACAACGACCCCAATCGCATTCGCGTGGCCTTCATCGGCCGTCCGAACGTGGGCAAGTCGACGCTCGTGAACCGCCTGCTGGGCGAGGAGCGGATGATCGCATCCGACGTGCCGGGCACCACCCGTGACTCGGTAGCCATCGACATGGAGCGCGACGGCCGCCTGTACCGCCTGATCGACACCGCCGGCCTGCGCCGCAAGTCCAAGGTGGAAGAGGCGGTGGAGAAGTTCTCCATCGTCAAGACCCTGCAGGCCATCGAGCAATGCCAGGTGGCCGTGGTGATGCTGGATGCGGGCGAGGGCGTAACCGACCAGGACGCCAGCGTGCTGGGCTACGCCCTGGACGCCGGTCGCGCGCTGGTCGTCGCCGTCAACAAGTGGGATGGGCAGACCGACTACCAGCGCCAGCAGGCCGAGGCGCTGTTGATCCGCAAGCTGTCCTTTGTCGAATGGGCCGAAGCGGTGCGCATCAGTGCCAAGCACGGCTCTGGCCTGCGCGAGCTGTTCGCGGCCATCCACCGTGCCCATGCGTCGGCGACGCACGAGTTCGGCACCAGCGAAGCGACCAAGGCGATGGAAATCGCCTACGAAAGCAACCCACCGCCGGTCGTGCGCGGGCACGTGGCCAAGCTCCGCTTCTGCCACCCGGCCGGGACCAATCCGCCCACCTTCGTCGTGCACGGCACCCGCCTGCGCACGCTGAGCGACTCGTACAAGCGCTACCTGGAGAACTTCTTCCGCAAGCGGTTCAAGCTGGTCGGCACCCCGGTGAAGTTTGTCTTCAAGGAAGGCACCAACCCGTACGAAGGCAAGAAGAACGTGCTGACCGAGCGCCAGATCGCCAAGAAGAAGCGTCTGATCCGCCACGTGAAGCGCCGCGGCAAGTAAGGGCGTAAAGGCGGATAATGCCGCCATGAGCGTCGAGACGATCACCCCCGCCGAAGCCCGGCAGCGGCAGCAACGCGGCGTCCTGCTGGTGGACGTTCGCGAGCCGCATGAGCACGCTACCGGCCATGCTACGGACGCCCTGTGCGTCAGCCGTACCACGGTCGAAACGGACCCCATCGGGGTACTGCCCGACCGCGGTGCCGAGGTCATGCTGATCTGCCAGGCTGGCAGCCGCTCCCTGCGCTGCGCCGAAGTGCTTGTGGCGGCGGGCTACCGCCAGGTGGTCTCCGTCGAGGGCGGTACCGCGCGCTGGATGGCGGAAGGACTTCCCGTCACCGTGCCGGAAGGCGACCGGGACTTCTACGACCGCTACTCACGCCACCTGCGCCTGCCGGAAGTGGGCGAAGCGGGGCAGCGGAAGCTGCAGGCCGCACGCGTGGCGGTGGTCGGCGCAGGCGGGCTCGGGTCACCCGCGGCGTTCTACCTGGCCGCAGCGGGCGTGGGGCACCTGATGCTGGCCGACGATGACATGGTCGACCGCAGCAACCTGCAACGGCAGATCCTGCACACCGAAGCGCGGGTGGGCGTGCCCAAGGTCGAATCCGCGCGGATCGCACTGACCGCCCTCAACCCCAGCATTGCGGTCGAGGTGCTGCCCCAGCGCATCACCAGCCAGAACGTCGAGGCGCTGATTGCCGATGCCGACGTCGTGCTCGACGGTGGCGACAATTTCCCGGTGCGCTACCTGCTCAACGACGCCTGCATCAAGCTGGCAAAACCGCTGGTTTATGGCGCGGTGCATCGGTTCGAAGGGCAGGTGAGCGTGTTCGATGCGGGACGCCAGCGGGGCGTGGCGCCGTGCTACCGCTGCCTCTTCCCCGAGCCCCCTCCGCCTGAGGCGGCGCCCAACTGCGCCGAAGCCGGGGTGCTGGGTGTGCTGCCGGGCGTCATCGGCATGCTGCAGGCCACCGAAGTGCTGAAGTTGCTCCTTGGCATTGGCGAGCCATTGACCGGTCGCCTGCTGCACTTCGACGCGCTGGCCATGCGCTTCCGCGAGACACGCCTGACTCCTGACCCGGACTGTCCGGTGTGTCGGGCAGGCCTGCCGTTCCCGGGATACATCGACTACCAGGCTTTCTGTTCGGCGCACTGAAAGGCCTGGAGGCCAGGGGTGTCCGGCCAGATGGCCGCGCGGGATGCGATAATGCGCGGCCGCACCTGTTCCCCGGACCATCGCATGACGGCTTCCCAAGCCCCCGCCCGCATCCTTGACGGCAAGCGCATTGCCGATGATCTGCTCGACAACCTCAAGGCGAGGGTGGATGCGCGCGTCGCGGCCGGCAAGGCGCGTCCCGGGCTGGCCGTGGTGCTGGTGGGCAACGACCCGGCGTCGGCCGTGTACGTGCGCAACAAGCGTCGTGCGGCCGAAAAGGTGGGTATCCGTGCGATCGACTTCGACCTGCCGGCCGATACCAGCGACGAGGAACTGCTGGCGCTGATCGACCGGCTCAACACCAACCCGGAAGTGCACGGCATCCTGGTGCAACTGCCGCTGCCGGACCGTCGCGACGCCACGCAGCTGATCCACCGCATCGATCCGCGCAAGGACGTGGATGGCTTCCATCCGGAAAACGTCGGCCATCTGGCGCTGCGCCAGTTCGGCTTGCGTCCGTGCACGCCGCGGGGGATCACCACGCTGCTGGCCTATACCGACAAGCCCGTGCGCGGGCAGAGCGCAACCATCGTTGGCGTGTCCAACCACGTGGGCCGCCCGATGGCGCTCGAGTTGCTGATTGCCGGCTGCACCGTGACCAGCTGCCACAAGTTCACTCCGCCTGAAGTGCTGGAAGCCGCCGTGCGCGGCGCCGACATCCTGGTGGTGGCCGTGGGCCGCCCCGGCCTGATCCCGGGCGAGTGGGTCAAGCCGGGCGCAGTGGTCATCGACGTGGGTATCAACCGCCTGGACGACGGCCGCCTGGTGGGCGACGTCGGTTTCGACGCAGCCGCCCAGCGCGCCAGCTGGATCACCCCCGTGCCGGGGGGCGTGGGCCCGATGACCGTGGCCACCCTGATGCAGAACACCCTGGAAGCGGCCGAAGCCCTCGACCCGGCAGTCTGACTCAGGCGGTGGCACTGCCGTCCCCGCGAAGATCAGGTCGCTGGAGCCGTCGGCTGCCGCGGTTGAGCGGCACAACGTTTCGAAGTGCATTCGGGGAGCTGGCGACCATTCCCCATTCCGGACAGCCGGAAAAGTGGCGGCCCCTGCCGAAACAATGTGTTTCGTGCGTAGCAAATTGACCCTGGTCGGCACACAGCCCGAACGGCGTTGCGCGCCACGCTTTTCGCTCTTCCCCTAGCCCCAGCCGCGTTTGGAGCGGGTTGTGGGGTAGTTCGGGCACCAAGCGAATCCCGTGGAGGGACTGCCCGGACTACCCCGCAACCCGCCCCACAGCCCCCCAAAAAAAGTTACAATGACGCGCTTCATCCTCCCCGGACCCGGCCATGCTGCGTATCCAGGCTGAAGCGCTCACCTTCGACGACGTCTCGCTCGTCCCGGCGCATTCGACCGTCCTGCCCAAGGACGTTTCCCTCGCCACCCGCCTTACCCGCGACCTGAGCATCCGCCTGCCGATCGTATCGGCGGCCATGGATACCGTGTCCGAAGCCCGTCTGGCCATCGCCATGGCGCAGCTGGGCGGCATCAGCATCCTGCACAAGAACATGAGCCTGCAGGCGCAGGCCGCGCAGGTGGCGTCGGTCAAGAAATTCGAAGCCGGCGTGATCAAGGAGCCGTTCACCGTCGGTCCCGAGACCACCATCGCCGAAGTGCTGAAGCTCACCCGCGCCCGCAACATCTCCGGCGTGCCGGTGGTGGATGGCGGCCAGCTGGTCGGCATCGTCACCAGCCGCGACATGCGCTTCGAGAAGAAGCTGGACGATCCGGTCCGCCACATCATGACCAAGAAGGACCGTCTGGTCACGGTGCGCGAAGGCGCATCGGATGAGGAGGTGCTGGGCCTGCTGCACAAGCACCGCATCGAGAAGGTGCTTGTGGTCAACGACGGTTTTGAGCTGAAGGGGCTGATCACCGTCAAGGACATCCAGAAGAAGTCCGACAACCCCAACGCCGCCTACGACAGCAGCGAACGCCTGCTGGTCGGCGCCGCGGTGGGCGTGGGTGGTGACACCGAAGCCCGCATCGAAGCGCTGGCAGCGGCGGGCGTGGACGTGGTGGTGGTCGACACCGCGCACGGCCACAGCCAGGGCGTGCTGGACCGCGTGAAGTGGGTCAAGAAGAATTTCCCGCAGTTGCAGGTCATTGGCGGCAACATCGTCACCGGCGATGCAGCGCTGGCCCTGATGGACCACGGTGCGGATGCAGTGAAGGTGGGCGTCGGCCCGGGCTCGATCTGCACCACGCGCATCGTTGCCGGCGTCGGCGTGCCGCAGATCACCGCGGTGTCGATGGTGGCCGAGGCGCTGCAGGACCGCATTCCGCTGATCGCCGATGGCGGCATCCGCTACTCGGGCGACATCGGCAAGGCGATCGTGGCGGGCGCGTCCACGGTGATGATTGGCGGCCTGTTCGCCGGCACCGAGGAAAGCCCGGGCGAGATTGAACTGTTCCAGGGCCGCAGCTACAAGAGCTACCGTGGCATGGGCTCGCTGGGCGCGATGGAGCAGGGCTCCAAGGACCGCTACTTCCAGGACGCGTCCGATGCCGACAAGCTGGTACCGGAAGGCATCGAGGGCCGCGTGCCGTACCGCGGCTCGCTAGGCGGCGTGGTGCACCAGCTCGCCGGTGGCCTGCGTGCCACGATGGGCTACGTGGGCTGCGCGACCATCGAGGACATGCGCAAGAAGCCCAGCTTCGTCCGGGTGACCAACGCCGGTTCGCGCGAGAGCCACGTGCACGACGTGCAGATCACCAAGGAACCGCCGAACTACCGCGCCGGATAAGGCGATAGAAGAAGGGAGACGCCAGCGTTTCCCTTCTTCGTTTCTGGCAACCGATATCGCGGCCCATGCCGCACGCTTACGAAAGACACGGCCCCCATGACCGACATCCACAGCGACAAGATCCTCATCCTCGACTTCGGCGCGCAGTACACCCAGCTGATCGCCCGCCGCATCCGCGAGATAGGCGTGTATTGCGAGATCTGGGCGTGGGACCACGACCCGGAGGACATCGCCAAGTTCGGAGCCAAGGGCATCATCCTGTCGGGCGGTCCCGAGTCGACCACGCTGCCGGGCGCGCCCGTCGCGCCGCAGCAGGTGTTCGACAGCGGGTTGCCGATACTGGGCATCTGCTACGGCATGCAGACCTTGGCCGCGCAGCTGGGCGGTGCTACCGAAGCCGCCGACCAGCGCGAGTTCGGGCACGCCGAGGTGCAGCTGGTTGCGCACGACGCGCTGCTGGGTGGCCTGAGTGACCATGATGGCGAACCGCGCATCGACGTGTGGATGAGCCACGGCGACCACGTTTCCAAGGCGCCGGCGGGCTGGACCATCACCGCCACCACCGACCGCATTCCTGTCGCCGCCATGGCGCTTGAGGAGAAGCGCTGGTACGGCGTGCAGTTCCACCCCGAAGTAACCCACACCAAGCAGGGCAGCGCGCTGCTGCGCCGTTTCGTCGCCGACATCTGCGGGTGCAAGACGCTGTGGACCGCGGCCAACATCATCGACGACCAGATCGCCCGCGTGCGCGAGCAGGTCGGCTCCGATGAAGTCATCCTCGGCCTCTCCGGCGGCGTGGACTCTTCGGTCGTCGCGGCGCTGTTGCACAAGGCCATCGGCACGCAACTGACCTGCGTGTTCGTCGACACCGGGCTGCTGCGCTGGAACGAAGGCGACCAGGTCATGGCGATGTTCGCCGAGCACATGGGCGTCAAGGTCGTGCGCGTCAACGCCGCCGACCGCTACTTCAAGGCGCTGGAAGGCGTCAACGACCCGGAAGCCAAGCGCAAGATCATCGGCAACCTGTTCGTCGAGATCTTCGACGAGGAGTCGAACAAGCTCAGCAATGCCAAGTGGCTGGCGCAGGGCACGATCTACCCGGACGTGATCGAGTCGGCCGGCAGCAAGACCGGCAAGGCACACGTGATCAAGAGCCACCACAACGTGGGCGGCCTGCCGGAGGACATGAAGCTCAAGCTGGTGGAGCCGCTGCGCGAGCTGTTCAAGGACGAGGTGCGACGCCTGGGCGTCGAGCTCGGCCTGCCGCGCGAGATGGTCTACCGCCACCCGTTCCCGGGCCCGGGCCTGGGCGTGCGCATCCTGGGAGAGGTCAAGCCCGAGTACGCCGAGCTGCTGGCCAAGGCCGACCACATCTTCATCGACGAGTTGCGGAAGGCCGATCTGTACGACAAGACCAGCCAAGCCTTCGCCGTCTTCCTGCCGGTCAAGTCTGTGGGCGTGGTGGGCGATGCCCGCGCGTACGAGTGGGTGATCGCGCTCCGTGCGGTGGAGACCATCGACTTCATGACCGCGCACTGGGCGCACCTGCCGTACGAGTTCCTGGGCACGGTGTCCAACCGCATCATCAATGAGCTGCGCGGCGTGTCGCGCGTCGTGTACGACATCAGCGGCAAGCCGCCGGCCACGATCGAGTGGGAGTGAGTCCGGTCGCCCATGAGCACGCCGGAAACATCACCGCAGACGGACATCGATGAGCGCTGGATGCGCCATGCGTTGACGCTGGGCGAGCGGGCCCAGCGCGAGGATGACGAAATCCCTGTCGGTGCCGTGCTGGTGTCTGCCGACGGACAAGTTCTGGGCGAGGGTTGGAACCGCAACATCACCGAGCAGGACCCGACGGCCCACGCCGAGATCGTCGCGATGCGGCAGGCGGGCAAGCGCGTAGGCAATCATCGTCTGCTCGGGGCCACCCTCTACGTGACGTTGGAGCCGTGCGCGATGTGCGCGATGGCGATGATCCACGCCCGTATCGCACGAGTGGTGTTTGGCGCATCGGACCCCAAGACCGGGGCCGCGGGTAGTGTTTTCGATCTGCTTTCCGACCCGCGGCACAACCATCGGGTGGAGGTCGTCGGCGGCGTCCTGGCCAATGAGGCCGGGACGCGATTGACCAATTATTTCCGCGCCAAGCGCGGGCGCCCCTTGGTCTGATCCACCTCAGTTGCGGCGGCGCGCCAGTTCCTGGTCGAGCTCATCGTCGAAACTGGTCACCGCCAGGCTCACTTCGCGCCACATCAGGGTGCTGGCGACCAGCAGGCAAAGCACACCGATCACCGCGAGTGCGGTAGGCACCATCCCCAACTTGAAGTTGAACAGCGTGTCAGCCGCCAGGCCCAGGCTGGTGCCGACGAATGCGCCGAGCGCCAGGTACAGCATCTGGCAGGTGCGCAGTACGAGGTGTGCGCGGATGCGGTGGCGGCGAATCTGGCGATCGCGCTGCTCGCGATCCGGGGCATCGTCCTTCCATTCCTTGATCAGCGCTCGCAGCCGGTCGACGACGCGGGCCAGGCGCGTATTGGCCGAGATCAGCAGCGAGCCGGTCGCGGCCATCAACAAGGCCGGTGCCAGCATGGCGGTCAGGATGGCGTGTTCGCCGAAGATGGACAGGTCCAAGGTTCGCTCCGTCGATGAAAGAGGCTCTGCGATATGATGCGCCGTCCCTTCACGTATCGCGAGTACACGTGGCCACTTCGCCGAACGAACACCGCCTGATCTGGATCGACCTGGAAATGACGGGTCTGGACACCGATCGCGATTCGATCATAGAGATTGCGACGGTGGTAACCGACGGCGACCTCACCGTGTTGGCTGAGGGGCCGGTGTTCGCCATTGCCCACCCGCTGGAACGGCTGCAGGCCATGGACGACTGGAACCGCAACCAGCACACCAAGTCGGGCCTGTGGCAGCGCGTGCTGGAGGAGGGCGTTGCCATGGAGGATGCCGAGGCGCGGACCTTGGCCTTCCTTGCCGAGTGGGTGCCCGCCAAGGCGTCGCCGATCTGCGGCAATTCCATCTGCCAGGATCGTCGGTTCCTGTATCGCTGCATGCCGAAGCTGGAGCAGTACTTCCACTACCGCAACCTGGACGTCAGCACGGTCAAGGAGCTGGCGCGCCGCTGGGCGCCGTCCGTGCTGGCGGGCGTGCAGAAGGCCGGCAAGCACACCGCATTGGCTGACATCCACGACTCGATTGCCGAGTTGCGTCATTACCGGTCTGCGATGGGGCAGTTGGGCGGCCTTCGGGGCTGAGTTAACTGCCCGGGAGTTACCCATGCAAAGGGCAGGGCGACTGATGGCGGGTGTCATCCGCCGCATCCTCTTGGCTGGGGTGATGCCAGCCGGTCATTAGAAGAGGCGACTCACGGTAAAACTGCCAAACGCCGGTCGCTCATGCTGCCCATCGAACTCGCGCGTGCGGAAGTAGCGGGCAAACGCCAGCTTCCAGCGGCGATGGGTGAGCGCGAAACCGATGGCGCTTTCCGCCACGAACGGCCGTTTGTCGACACTGTGGCTGTGCTGGAAGGCATTGCCATCCAAGGTGGCATCGTAGATGGCCCAATAGGCGTCGAAAGCCAGGAACGCGTGCCAGGTCCAGCCGGGGGTAACACGTCCGTCACTGGGCGGTGCAGTGTTGTCGCCAGCCGGTCGTACCGGACTGGAGCCGAAGTCATCGGGTAGATGCCGACCCAGACGCACTTCGAATCCTGAATTCACGCGGGTCATCGCATTGCCGAAGGCCGCGCCCCAGTGGGTGATCGCGTCGTGCCCATACCCGCTGTCCCCCCAGTTGCGCGCATTCACGCGGTACGAGCGCTCGTGGCGGATGCCAAAGATCGGCTCGTCGTCCAACTGATGCTCCCAGCCCTGGAAGTGCTCCGAGCCGGTGAGATCGTGGATGGCACTCTGCGCCTGCCGGGCATGCGAACTGGGGCCCATCATTCCCAATCCCAGCAGGGTGGTGCGCAGCACATCGCCCTTGCGGGCGTTGTAGCCGAAGGTGACGTACAGCAGCCCGGCATAGGGCCGGTCTTCCACCACCAGGTCGGTTCGAGTCGGATCGCTTGGGGTGAAGATGCCCTGCGTCACCCGGACGATCATGTTCTGCTGGTCGAAACCTTCCGGCTGCACGATGTCCAGATAGCGGTTCAACAGCCGCGCTGGACGCGGCAGGCACGGGTCGTCGGTGTAGTCGGCCAGGTTGGGCGACACCAGCGTCAGTTGCACGCCACTGGTGTAGCCCTGGTCCTGGTTGGCGAACAGGTCGTTATCGACCCGCACGCTGACGATGGGAGGGGACAGCTGGAGAGCTGTGGGGTCGGTGCAGGCCGGTGACGCAGCCTGTGCGGCAAAGGAAGTGCCGCCAATCGCGGCAAGCATGAACAGCGTTGTATGGCGCATGGCATCAGACGGGCGCGATGCAGCGCGATCCAGACCGCGCTGCCCAAGGTGGGGAATATCAGCACGGAGAATGTGCGGTTTCGAGGCGTGCTCACCAAGCCGCCATCGCGACACGTATCGTTCCGCCAGCCGCACTGGCGGAACGAGTCACTTTCTGAGCATGGCCCCGCTGTAGCCGTCAGGCCTTGGGCGGAAGATCCCCGTCATCCGCCACGGAACGCGCCAGCAAATCGGCCAGCGGGCGGCCATCGTCGTCGTGGTGGTACACGTGCAGGTCCCGTTGCGGGTAGGGGATGTTCAGCCCCTTGGCGATGATCCGGTCGCGGATGCCCTGGGTCAGGTCACTGCGTACGCGGACGAGATCCTCGGTGGGCACCCAGGCGCGGAGTTCCAGGTCCACGCTGCTTTCCGACAAGTTCAGCACCAGCACCTCAGGCTTTGGCTCCTTGAGCAGCTTGGGGTGCTCGTCGGCCAATTCCAGCAGCGTTTCGCGTGCCACGCGCAGGTCGTCCTCATAGCCCACGCCCACCTTGATGTCGACGCGGCGCTTGGTGTTGGCCGTGAAGTTGATGATCGGCGCGGTGGTGATGAGGCTGTTGGGGATGATGACGCTGCGATTGTCGACCGTGCGCATCCGCGTCTGGAACACGCGGACCTGCTCGATCGTGCCTTCGATGCCCGCGGCCTGCACCATGTCGCCGACGTGGAACGGGCGCTGCATGATCAGCATGACGCCCGAGGCGATGTTGGACAGCGAATCCTTCAGCGCCAAACCAATCGCCAGACCGGCCGCACCCAGCACCGCCATGACCGAGGTGGTCGGCACGCCCAGCGATTGCAGTGCGGCCACCACCACGATGACGAGCATCGCGGCATAGGCGATGTTGCGCAGGAAGCCACGCAGGGTGGCTTCCATGTTGGCGCGCTCGAAGGCGCGGTCCAGTCCCTTCGACAGGCGCTTGGCCAGCCAGATCCCCAGCAGCAGGATCAGCACGGCGCCCAGCAGTTTCAGGCCCCAGCGTTCGGCTTCGGCCAGGAAGTTGATGCCTTCCAGCTTCTGCAGCGACTTCTGTACCTCAGCCTCCAACGCCATCCGGTCAGCCGCCGTTCTTGGCCTTGGCCAAGCGCAGCCAGGTATCGACGACGGTGTCCGGGTTCAGCGACACCGACTCGATGCCCTGTTCCATGAGCCACACGGCCAGGTCCGGGTGATCGCTCGGACCCTGTCCGCAGATACCGATGTACTTGCCCTTGGCCTTGGCGGCCGAGATGGCCATCGACAGCATCTTCTTCACCGCCGGGTCGCGCTCGTCGAACAGCTTGGCGACGATGCCCGAATCGCGGTCCAGGCCCAGGGTGAGCTGGGTCAGGTCGTTGGAGCCGATGGAGAATCCGTCGAAGATGTCGAGGAACTCGTCGGCCAGCAGGGCGTTGGACGGGACCTCGCACATCATGATGACCTTCAGGCCGCCTTCGCCCTTCTTCAGGCCGTTGGCTTCCAGTACCTCGATGACCTTGCGGCCTTCGTCCAGCGTGCGCACGAACGGGATCATGACCCAGCAGTTGGTCAGGCCCATCTGCTCGCGGACCTTCTTCACCGCGCGGCATTCCAGCGCGAAGCAGTCGGCGAACGACGGGTCCACATAGCGGCTGGCGCCACGGAAGCCGATCATCGGGTTCTCTTCGTGCGGCTCGTAACGGCTGCCGCCGATGAGGTTGGCGTACTCGTTGGACTTGAAATCCGACAGGCGCACGATCACCGGGTTCGGCGCGAACGAAGCGGTGATGGTGGCGATGCCTTCCGCGAGGCGGTCGACATAGAAGTCGACCGGGTTGCCGTAGCCGGCGATCCGCTCATCGATCTTGCGCTTGGTCTCGGCGTCCTGCTGGTCGTACTCCAGCAAGGCCTTGGGGTGCAGGCCAATGTGGCTGGCGATGATCATTTCCAGGCGCGCCAGGCCCACGCCCGCGTTGGGCAGCATGGCGAAGTCGAAGGCACGCTCGGGATTGGCAACGTTCATCATCACCTTGAGCGGGGCTTCCGGCATGCTCTCCAGGTCGGTGACGAAACGCTCGAAGGGCAGCGTGCCGGCGTAGATGAAGCCGGTGTCGCCTTCGGCGCAGCTCACGGTGATGGGCTGGCCATCGACAATGGTATCCAGCGCGTTGCCGGTGCCCACCACGGCCGGCACGCCCAGCTCGCGGGCGATGATGGCCGCGTGGCAGGTGCGGCCACCGCGGTTGGTGACGATGGCGGCCGAGCGCTTCATCACCGGCTCCCAGTCCGGGTCGGTCATGTCGGCGACCAGCACGTCGCCCGGCTGCACGCGGGCCATGTCATCCAGCGAGCGCACCACGCGCGCCACGCCGGTGCCGATCTTGTGGCCAATGGCGCGGCCTTCGCACACCACTTCACCGCGCTGGCCGAGCTGGTAGCGCTCGATCTGCGTGGCGTGGGCGCGTGACTTCACGGTCTCCGGACGGGCCTGCACGATGAACAGCTTGCCGCTGACACCATCCTTGGCCCATTCCACGTCCATCGGACGGCCGTAGTGCTGCTCGATGACCAGCGCCTGCTTTGCCAGCTCCTGCACGTCCTCGTCGGAGATGGAGAAGCTGTTGCGCAGTTCAGCCGGCGTGTCCTCGATCTTGACGCGCTCGCCGGGCTTGTCCGAATACACCATGCGCAACTGTTTGGCGCCGATGGAGCGGCGCAGGATGGCGTGCTTGCCCTGCTGCAGGGTGGGCTTGTAGACGTAGAACTCGTCGGGGTTGACCGCGCCCTGCACGACCATCTCGCCCAAGCCGAAGCTGGAGGTAACGAACACGACGTCGCGGAAGCCGGACTCGGTGTCCAGGGTGAACAGCACGCCGGACGCGCCGACGTTGGAGCGCACCATCAGCTGCACGCCGGCCGACAGGAAAACGTCCTCGTGCTTGAAGCCATGGTGCACTCGGTAGGCGATGGCGCGGTCGTTGTACAGGCTGGCGAAGACCTCCTTGACCTTGTGCACGACGTCGTCGGCGCCGGTCACGTTGAGGAAGGTTTCCTGCTGGCCGGCGAACGAGGCGTCCGGCAGGTCCTCGGCGGTGGCCGAGGAGCGCACGGCCACGGCCACGTCACCACCGCCGTTCTCGGCGCACAGCTGCACGTAGGCCTTGCGGATGTCGGCGTCCAGGTCCGGCTGCAGCGGGGCGTCGATGACCCAGCCGCGGATTTCGGCACCGGCTGCGGTCAGCGCGGGCACGTCTTCGACGTCCAGCGTGGCCAGCTTGTCGTAGATGCGCTGGTGCAGGTTGTTGTGGGCGATGAAGGCCTTGAAGGCCTCCGCCGTGGTCGCGAAGCCGCCCGGGACGGAGACGCCGAGGTTGGCCAGGTTGCCGATCATCTCGCCGAGCGAGGAGTTCTTGCCGCCGACGCGGGCAAGGTCGGACAGGCGCAACTCGTGCAGCCAGAGGATGTTCTCGTTCAAACGGGCGATCTCCGTGGGGCGGGGTGTCCGGATATGTCCGGGCGCACAGAAGCTAATATGATCGCAGGCGTGCCGGACCCGTACAAGGTTGATCCGGTGAGGCTTTTCGTATTGACACGGCCTTTTGGGTCGATTTTGGTTGGAGCAGGGGATGCCAGGCACGCGGGCGGTTTTCTACGTTTCGGACGGAACGGGCATCACGGCGGAGACCATCGGCCACAGCCTACTGACCCAATTCACCAACACCCGGTTCGAAAGCATCCGCATTTCGTTCGTGGACAGCGTGGAACGGGCCGAAATGGCCGCCGCGCGGATTCGGGCGGCGGCGCTGACCCACGGCACCCGCCCCATCGTCATCAATTCCTGCATGGACGCCAATGTGGGCGCCGCCCTGGCCGAGAGCGGGGCATTGATGCTGGACGTCTTCGAGCCGTTCATTGGCCCGCTGGAGCGTGAGCTGGGCGAGACCCGCGAGCACCGGATCGGCCAGGCCCACGCCATCGTCGACTTCGACCAGTACCACCGCCGCATCAACGCGATGAACTTCGCGCTGACCCACGACGACGGCATGTCGGTGGACTACGACGGGGCGGATGTGATCCTGGTGGCCGTCTCGCGGGCGGGCAAGACGCCCACCTGCGTGTACCTGGCGCTGCAGTACGGCATCCGCGCGGCAAACTACCCGCTGACCGAGGAAGACCTGGAGCACGACAACCTGCCGGCGCGCCTGCGCCCGCACCGGCGCAAGCTGTTCGGCCTGAGCATCGACCCGGTCCGCCTGCAGCAGATCCGGCAGGAGCGGCGGCCCAACTCGCGCTACGCGCAGCTGGACACCTGCAGGCGCGAGGTGGCGGCAGCGGAGAAGATGTTCCGGGCCGAGCGGATCCCCACGCTGAGCACGACCAATACGTCGATCGAGGAAATCGCCAGCAAGGTGATGACCACGCTGGGCATTTCGCGCGTGATGTTCTGACGGCGGGGCAGGGCGGGAAAAAGCGCCCGGACGCTTTCCCAACGTAGGCTTGACGGGCGTCCGCGTCAACGCTGCCGCGCGGGCAAATCGCCGTGTAGCATCGACGCCATGAATGCAGTGCTTTCCCGCCGCCATACGCGTTTCCCCCGGCTGAGCCGCCTCGGCTGGCTGATGGGGCTGTACGCGGAAAACCACGCCAAGCTCGTCGGCCTGTTCGACATGCGTGCGCTGGCGCCCGGGCATTACGTGTCGATGGCCGGAGACGGACTGGAGCTGCACCTCGAGGTGATCGAGCAGCACCGCTACACCACCGAATTGCGCCTGTCGTACGCGATGCTGGACCCGGTGACGGGTGAGCCCGACCCGTCGGCCCACGTGCGGGTCTACCACGACGCGCAACAGGTGGAAGTCACCCACTGCTACGTGGGGCGGCGCTGGCAGGACGTGATCGGCATGAATCCGCCTCCGGATGCGGTGTTTGGCTACCGCTTCCGGATCAACACATTCCTCGGGAAATGGCTGGATTACCTGGCACAGCAGGGCCATGGCATGGCGACCGTGCAGGAGTTGCGTCCTGCTGTAACCGCGGTTTCAAAATCCGCTTGACGGACTGCGGAACTGACCCTAAAGTAGCGGTCTTTCCAGCCCTGTGGGGCCATAGCTCAGCTGGGAGAGCGCCTGCATGGCATGCAGGAGGTCGGCGGTTCGATCCCGCCTGGCTCCACCACTGGTTGCTGGAAGTAGCTGTAAAACAGGCCAAAGCTGTACTCCGCGTCCCCATCGTCTAGAGGCCTAGGACATTACCCTTTCACGGTAGCGACCGGGGTTCGAATCCCCGTGGGGACGCCACTATTCATCAAGCAGGGCTGCCGAAAGGTGGCCCTGCTTGTTTATGAAACACCCGGAAAACTTCGTGAAGATTTTCTTTGACGAAGTGGAAAAGGCTCGATAAGATGCGCGCCTTTCCAGCCTCGTGGGGCCATAGCTCAGCTGGGAGAGCGCCTGCATGGCATGCAGGAGGTCGGCGGTTCGATCCCGCCTGGCTCCACCACTTTTACGGAAATCGCGTGACTCGATTTCCACGACGTCCCCATCGTCTAGAGGCCTAGGACATTACCCTTTCACGGTAGCGACCGGGGTTCGAATCCCCGTGGGGACGCCACTTCGAACGGAAGTGGGTGACACGAATTACGACACGGGCCGCGCAAGCGGCCCGTTCGTTTTTTGAGTCGGAGAAGCGCGGCGCAGGCGCCGCTGTTGCATCACGGGTGGGCAACGCTCGCCTGCTGGGCGGGGCGTTCATCGCGATCCAGCCACGTCTCGGCCTTGTTGCGCAGGAAGAACACGTATACCACCAGCGAAACCGCGATGATCCCCGTGACGTAAACCACGAAGCCGGGGACATGGCCGCTGCGCAGGCTGGCCTGGTAGAGCAGGGGCGCGGTGCCGCCGAAGGCGGAATTCGCCAGCGCATAGCCCAGGCCGACGCCAAGCGCACGGACGTGGGTGGGAAACAGCTCGGCCTTCACCACCGCATTGATCGACGTGTAGCCGGTGAGGATGACGAAGCCCAGGGCGAGGGTGGCGAATGCGACGGTCGCGTTGGTCTGCATCGGCAGCCACAGCAGCAGCACCCAGGTGTAGAGCACGCCGCCCACGCCGAAGAACACCAGCAGCGACTTCCGGCCCACGCGGTCGGACAGCCACCCGCCCAGCGGCTGGAGCAGCATCAGCAGGGTGAGCGCGGCCAGGTTGATGCGGGTGCCGGTGATGGCGTCGCCGCCGGCGAACATCCCCTGGATGATCTTCGGCCCGTTGACCGAATAGGTGTAGAACGCGACCGTGCCGCCTGCGGTGATCAGGAAGCACAACAGCAGCGGTCGCCACTGATGGACGAACAACTCGCGCAGCGACCCGGACGCGCGAGCGCCGCCCGCACGGGCGCGGGCGATCGCCTCGCTGGTCAGTGATTCGTCCATGGTGCGGCGTACCCACCACACCACCAGCGCCCCGAGGCCGCCGATACCGAAGGCGACGCGCCACCCCCAATCCGCGATCTGGTGTGTTTGAAGGCCCAGCAGCATCGCCAACAACAGCGCCTGCGCCAGCACGTGGCCGCCGACCAGGGTCACATAGTGGAATGACGAGAGGAACCCACGGTGCCCGCGGATGGCCGCCTCGGACATGTAGGTGGCGCTGGTGCCGTATTCGCCGCCGGTGGCAAACCCCTGTACCAGCCGGGCGAGCAGCAGGATCGTCGGCGCGGCTGCGCCAATGCTGTCGACGGACGGCGTGATTGCGATGGCGAACGAACAGGCCGCCATGAGGGTGATCGAAACGGTCAGCGCGAGGCGGCGACCATAGCGATCGGCGAAGCGGCCGAACCACCACGCGCCGATCGGGCGCATCAGGAAGGTCACCGCGAAGATCGCCCAGATCAACAGGGTGGCGTTCTTGTCCCCGGGGCGGAAGAACTTCGCTTCGAAGTACGTGGCGAACACCGAGTAGACGTAGACGTCATACCACTCGACGAGATTGCCTGCCGATCCCTTCAGTGTGTTCGAGACGGAGCGCGACAGGCTGGCGGGGGCGCGCGTGGCGTCCAGTACCGCGGTGGCGGGTGAAGACATTCGGGAGCTCGCGTGGCGTATGTCCCGAGTATAGGCGGCTGGATGAAGCCGCCCACCGGCTGCCGAGACGTGGCAGCCGGTGGGCGAAGCATCAGAAGCTGTAACGTACCTGCAACTGGGCCACGTCCAGGTCGATGTCCTCGACTTCGAAGCGGTTGTATTCGCCACGCAGCGAGACGGCGTCATTGATGCGGTACTGCACGCCGAGGCCGTAGGTCGGATCAGTGCCGCTGTCGTCCCGTGTGCCGGTTACGGCGGGCAGTTCGGTGTCGAGGTTCCAGCGGCTGAAGCCCGCCTTGGCGTAGGCCGAGAACTTGTCGGTGATCGGCACGATGCCGACGGCGGTGATGGACGCCGCGTCCGCTTCCAGGTCGCTGCCCAGCGCTTCCGGCTCGATCTTGCCGAAGTCGGTGTAGGCGCCTTCGACGGCGAAGTAGCGGTTGAACTGGTAGCCGCCGAACACCGAGAAGGCGGTGTCTTCATCGTCATAGCCGCGCTCGTCGACGAACGATTGGCCGACACCGGCACCGGCGTAGAAGCCCTTGTCTTCCGCGGCACTGGCGCCGAAGGCGCTGGCGCCGGCCAGCAGGGCGAGAAGGGAAGCGCTCAGGACCTTGTTCTTGCTCATCTCTGTGTCTCCTGATTCAGCCCGGCGATAAAAGGGGGGGAGGGAGCCGGTGCTGGGCGGCAGGCTTGGGCGAGATGCCCGGGGCCGCTGCCGCCGTGGGAGACAAGATAGGCGTTCTGGGCGGGATGTTAATGCTTCATTGCATCACTCATTGTTCCGCATAAGGAACAATAATGGCCTTGAAAATCGGGAGGCCGTCCTTGGCTTCGACCGCGTGAATCAGCTCACGTCCGCCTGCTCTGCGACGATCCGCTCAACCTCGCGCTCCAGCAACTCCGGGTGGATGGCGAACTGGTCGCTTTCCAGCAATTCGCGACCGGCTTCGCGCACGCGCACCTGTTCCACCTGCAGCATGCCCCCGTCGCGGAACAGTTCGATGTAGCTGTCGAGTACGCCGGTGAGCGTGCCCTGCGCGGTGTCGGGCGCGGCCAGCACCAACTGCAGGCCGAGTGAGCGCAGGTAGTGGGTGGTGGCGCGGGCGTTCTGCGCGTCGATCTTGTCGCCGAACTCGTCGAGCATGATCACGCCGATGCCGCCTGTTTGGCCTTCGGCCTTGCCGTAGGCCGCGGCGAGTGCGGCGCCGGCGATCACGTACAGCGGGGCGCGGTGCTCGCCACCGGAGCCGGAGCGCATGCGTTCGCTGAGCGTGCCGATCACGCGATCCTCCTGGCGGATGTCCACTTCGAAGTGGAAGAAGCGGCGGTAGTCGTCCAGCGGCGAGGGGCGGGCGGGGCCAGCCTGGTCTTCGATCAACTCGCGGAAGGCGGCGGGCACCTTGCCGGCGGTGCCGAACAGGTTGTCGCTTTCGCCCACTTCGGCGGCGCGCTTGATGAAAGCGTGCAGTTCGCGCAGTTCGGGCAGCACGTCGTAGCGGAAGCGGTAGCGCTCGTTGTTGGAGAACGCGGGGCTGCGCGAGAGGGTGCGGTTGAGCGTCTCGACCTGATGGCGCAGGCGGGTGAAGTTGTCGTACAGCGCCGAGGCCACGTTGGAGCGGAAGGTGCTGACGGCGGTGGTGTAGGCCTCTTCGGCGGCGGCCTGGTGTTCCACCAGCTCCGTGCCGCGCAGGTGGTCGATGTCCTTGCGCAGCAGCTTGTCGGCGGCGCGCCAGTCCTGCGGCTCCAGGTCGATGGGCAGGCCGTGGTCCTTGCCATACTGGCTCAGGCCGCGCCAAGCCTCGGGCAGCAGGTTGGCCAGTTCGTGGTCGGCGCCCTGGGCACGCTTGGCGCACAGGGTCAGGCGTTCGACCAGGTCCGGCTGCTTCTCGTCCAACTCGTCGCGGTGGCGTTCGACCAGGTTGGGATCGACGTCGGGATCGGCGAAGGCTTCGATGGCGGCGCGGGCGATGGCGTCGGTCTGGGTGTTGAGTTCGTCCAGCGCGGCGAGGGCGCGTTTGACGGCCTCCTCGTTGCGGGTGACGGCGCGCAGTTGGTCTTCCACCTGTTGGCGCAGCGTATCGACGCGGAGGCGGCAGGCCTCGGCATGCTCGGTGAGGCGCAGCAGGTCGGGGTTCGCGAAGGCGGCTTGGCTTTCGCGCAGGCGGTCGAGGCGATCAACGGCTTCGCGGTGCTCCAGAAGGCGCGTGTGCATGGAGCCGGCCACTTCGTCGGCGTTGCCGAGGCGCGCCAGGGCGGCGGCGCAATCGGCGACGGGGCGGGCCTGGCGCTGCAGGCGCTCGTGCTCGGCGATGGCAGCCTCGAGGTCGCCGCGCAGCAGGCGCTGGCGTTCGCGGTCGTTGGCGGCGCCAATGCGCAGCTCACCGGCGGCCGGCAGGCGCAGGCGCTCGACGCCACCGCCCTTGGCCAACAGGCCGTCGCGCGACAGGCCGTGCCGGCTCTGGACCACTTCGGCATCGGTGTCGACGCGGCGCACGTCGCCCAACTGGCGGCGCAGGTAGGCGAGTGCGTCGGCATCGTCGCCATCCAGCAGCGCGGCAACGGTGTCGGACGGCGGCGTCGCAGCAGCCTGACGGCGGGCATGGCTGGCGAGCGCGAGCTTGGCGCCGTACACCGCGCGGCTACCGTGCAGGCCGCGCACGAAGCGCACGGCGCGCTCCTCGTGCTCCGGCGGCACCAGCAGCGCTTCGACGTGGGTGCGCAGGTAGGCTTCGATGGCGGGCTGCCAGTCGCGGTCGGTGACCCGCACCAGATCGCAGACGGGTCGGGCGGGAATGCCCTCCTCCTGCAGGTAGTTGAGCAGGCGCAGTACGTCCGGGCGCAACTCGGCCTTGCCGGCGCCGAGGCGCTCGAGGTTGGCGCGCAGCGACTTCACCCTGTCGTGGGCGGCGTCGATGGCGTTGTGCTGGTCGCGGTCGTGGGCGGCGACGGCGCGCACCACGGGCTCGGCCAGGCGCAGCGCTTCGTGCAGGCGGGCGTGGAGGGCTTCGGGGTCGGCGGGGATGGCCGCATCGCCGTGGAGGGAGGCGAGGCTGTCGTACAGCGATTGCCACGGCGCGATGGCGGTCTGCAGCAGGCTGGCGTCGAGCGTGGGGAGTTGGAGCTTTGTCGCGGCCTGAAGCAGGTCGCGCACCAGTACGGCGTCGCGCATGAGCGACTTCTTCAGGCGCGCGAGTTCCTCCCGATCGCGGGTGGCGAGGCCGTCGAAGCTGGATTGCTCGTTGTGCCCCGGCGTGACCTGCAGGCGCGCCTTGGCCTCGTCCCACTCGGCTTCGGCGGTGCGCAGTCCGCTGCGGGCGCCGTCAAGGGCGCGTTGCGATTGCCGGGACTGGTCGTTGGCCGTTTGCAGGGCCTGTTCGGCGGCATCGACGGCTTCACCGTGGGCATCGCGGCGGTATTCGGCGGCGAGGGCGCGGTAGCTGCTGGCGCGGGTGGCCAGGCTGGCGACCTTGCGGTATTGCGCGTCCACCGCTTCGGCTTCGTCGATGCGGCGTGCGACCTGCTCGATGCGCTCCTTGATCTGGCGGAAGCCGTCCAGCAGGGCGCGGAAGCGGCCGATGTCGGTCGGACGCTCCTCGGCGACGAGGGTGCGGACGAACAGGTCCACGTCATCGACGCGCTGCAGGTTGAGGGCGTTGCGGAAGGCCTTGCGCCACGCGCCGGCATCCAGGTGCGCGGTGGGCGACGGGCGCAGCCGGTGCAGCAGTTCCTTGACGAAGCGGTCACTGCTGGCGTGCAGGTCCGCGGTGGTGCCGTGGTCCTTGCAACGGCGCGAGATCAGCTCGCGGAATCTGGCCCATTCCAGCGGCAGTTCGTGGCCGTCGACCTGTTCCAGATGGTCGTCCAAGGCAAGGTCGACGTGCGGGAGCAGGTAGAGGCCGTTGACGCGGTGGTCGGGCTCGTCCGCCGAGGCGCCCAACGCGATGCCCGCGGTGAGCGGCTCGCCCGTGGCTTCGTCGCGGAACACCAGGCTGATGTAGGTGGTGGCGGTGCGGCGGGCGCGCCCGTCGTCGCCGGTGCGGTACACGCCCAGGCAGTAGTCGCGGATGGTGCGGGCGCGGTGGTTGCCACCGGCCTGCGCGTTGAAGCGGATCTGGTTGCGGTCGCCGCCCAGCAGCACGATCTGCAGGGCGTCGAGCAGGGCGCTCTTGCCTGCGCCGTTGGGGGCGATGACGGCGGTGGTGCGATCCAGCTCCAGGGTCTGGGCCTGGAACAGGAAGAACTGGACGAGGTGGACGCGCTCAAGCAGGAACATGCGAGGCATCTCCGTCGGTCAGGGAATGGGTGGCTGGACCGGCGGGGTCGCCCGCTGGGATCGCAACGCCGGAGCTATCCGCATCCGGGAACGCCGAATCGGTGCCGATGTCGGTATCCAGGTCATCGCCGGTTGGGTCGACGTCGGTTTCCGATTCGCCATCATCGAGATTGTGCTGGTCGAGGCGCTGCAACCATTGCGGGCCGATGATCTCGACGATGGCCGGACGGACAACGATGCGGAACGGCTGCAGGTCGCCGGGTTCGCATTCCTCCTCGCGGCACAGCGCCCAGCGGCGGGCGGTGCGCAGCAGGTCGCGCAGGGTGCCGATCTCGGGCATGGGGCGGCCGGTCAGCGCGGGCCAGGCTTCCTGCAGGTCGGGCAGTTCGACGGTGACTTCGCCGTGTTCTTCCACTTCGCCGCGGCGCATGGCCTGGTCGTAACGCTGGCGCAGCACCAGGGCGAGCAGGGTCTCGTTGAGCGATACGGCCACGCCCTCGGCATGCGCGGGCAGCGCGACGATGTAACGGAAGTGGGCGTTGCGTTCCAGCCGGATGCCCAGCGGTTCCAGTGCGGACGTGAAGTCGCCCAGCCAGGTTTCCACCAGGTGGTAGGCGTTGCGCGAGCGACGGTCGCTGGCATACAGCACCTGTTCGGTGACGAGGCGGTAAGCGGCGCGCTCGAAGTCCTGCGGGGTGTAGGTGCCGCCGGTTTGCTGGCTCAGGAGGGCCCAGGATCGTTTCATGCAGCGTGTCTCGTGCGGCGCAGGGTGAAGCGCGGGGTGTCGAGGTGGTCGTTAGCGGTGCGGGCACGGGCATCGAGCTCAACGTCGAAGCCGCGCAGCATCCGCCGCAAGGGGTCATCGCGGCGCATGCCGCCGTTGCGGTGGCCGCGCAGGGCGAGCGTGCTCAGCACCTGGTAGGCGCGCAGGTCGGCGATGCTGTCGATGGCCAGTTCGTCGGAGCTGACGCGCTCACGACCGCCGAGGTGGCGGTTCACGTAGCGCGACAGGTCTTCCGGCAGCACCTGGCGCACGCGCTTCATCTGCCGCAGCAGGTGCATGCGGGCCAGCTGCTCCGGCGTTGGCGGCGTGGTGACGTTGGCGGTGCGCGGGATCGGGCGGGAGCGGTTGCGCGGGGCGCGCAGGCGCGTGTCATCCAGCAACGGCCCCGGCGCGACGGGAAGGCGCAGTTCGTGTTCCGGGGCGGCGAGGGCGCCGCGGCAGGCGCGCTGCAGCAGCACGTCGAAACGATCCGGAGCGCGCAACCGGTAGTCGAGGAAGGCGAGGGCGCGGCGGTTGGCCTGGCGGATGTCCTCGTCCAGGCGCTCCAGGTACTCGGCGATGCGGTCGAGTTCCCGCAGGCGGCGCAGGCTGCGCTCCAGGCGTCCCGCCGCGCGTTCGGCATCGTGGCCGGGCGTTCGCTCCTGGTACCAGTGGAGCAGGCGCCCGCGATGGTCGGAGTGTTCGATGTCGCGCACCAGCGCCAGCACCGCGGTGCGGCGGGCCAGCGGGTGGTCGGCATTGTGCAGGTGCGCGTAATCGCCGATGAACAGCTCGGTGACGTAGCGCTCGAACAACTGGCGGGCGAACTGCGCGGTGCTGCCGGCCTTGATCAGCTCGGGCATGAGGTCGCGTACGCGCACGCTGATGGCCGCGACGTGCGACAGCAGGCCGCGGGTCTGGTCGGCGGCCTCATCCAGTGCATCACCACCGGCGTCGTGTTCCACCACCTGGCGCAGCAGCAGTTCCACGGAACGGATCTTGGCGCCAAGGAACGCGGGGCCGCGCTCGGCGAAGTCCCACAGTGTCCCCAGCAGCAGGCTGACCGGTTGCGTCATGGAGGCCATCTCGCGCACGCCCACGCGTTCCTGACGCAGCCAACCGGCGGCGCGCAGCCGCTCGTAGATGGCGTTGGCGCGCACGGTCAACGGGGTGTCGGGCGACTCGCCTTCGTCGTCGTCCCAGGGGTCGTCGCTGAGCAACCAGCGTTCGATGGCGGCGGTGAGTTCGCGGCGCGGGTAGCCGTCGCTGGGCGGCAGGGGCGCGTCGGGACCGAAGTACTCCGCGTACAGGCGGCCGAGGATGCTCCAGTAATGGAGCCGGTTGGGCGAGGCCAGCGGGCCGAAGAGGCCGTCGGGCAGATGGGCGAACAGTGCGGGCGTTGGGTCTGAGCCGCTCAATCCGGCCTTCCTCGGGGGCATCGTGGTGCCCAAATCATATGCCAGCAGGGTGCCGCACCCCGCCTTCGGCGAAAAAAACCGCAAAAAATCCCTCCGGACGACTTGGCGGCGCGCAATTGTTGCCCTACATTCGCAGTGCCAAGGGGTTACTGGCACCAAACAACCTGTTTTTTCCGAGTCCCATGGGGAACAAGATGGCAACGAAGAAGAAAGCTGCTGCTCCGAAGAAGGCTGCCGCCAAGAAGCCGGCCGCCAAGAAGGCTGCACCGAAGGCCGCCGCCAAGGCTGCACCGAAGTCGATCAAGGAAGTGCTGAGCAAGTCGCAGCTGGTCGCCCACCTGTCCGAGGCGACGGGCGTGATTGCGAAGGACGTGCGCCAGATCCTGAGCTCGCTCGAAGAGGTCGTGGCTGCCTCCGTCAACAAGAAGGGCGCGGGTGCGTTCACCCTGCCGGGCCTGCTGAAGATCACCGTGGTGAAGGTGCCGGCCAAGCCGAAGCGCAAGGGCATCAACCCGTTCACCAAGGAAGAACAGTGGTTCGCCGCCAAGCCGGCCACCGTCAAGGTGAAGGTGCGTCCGCTGAAGAAGCTGAAGGACGCCGCGGCCTGATGACCGCTGGAAAGGGCCGGTTTTCCGGGCCTTTCCGAATCCGCGAAACGGCTGCTTCGAAAGGGGCGGCCGTTTTCGTTTGTGACGCTTAGTGGAAGTCGCGCGAACCGCCTGTGGCCAGCGTGCCCAGCAGTTCGCTGGCGTTCTCCATCCGCTCGGCAATCAGGTGCTGCACGCCGTCCTGGCGCTCCAGTCGGCCTTCGACCACCAGCAACTGCGACTCCAGGAACACGCGACGCTGGCGTTCGGCCAGGTGCCGCCAGACCACCACGTTGATGGTGCCGTCCTCGTCTTCCAGTGACACGAAGGTGACGCCGCTGGCGGTGGCGGGGCGCTGGCGCAGCGTGACCAGTCCCGCGGTGCGCACGCGTCGGCCGTGGGGCAGCGCCTCCAGCTCGGATGATCGCTTGCAGCGTCGTGCGGTGAGCGCCTTGCGGATCATCGCCAGCGGGTGGCGGCCCAGCGTAGTGCCGGTGGTGGCGTAGTCCAGCGCCATGTCTTCGCCGGCGGTGGGCATGGGCAGGGCAATGGCACGCTCCGGCGTGGGCGCGGCGTCGGCAAACAGCGGCAGTTGCGGCTCGACGCCGGCGATGGCCCAGCGGGCGCGGTGGCGGTGCCCGACCAGCGCCTTGAGCGCGCCGGCATCGGCCAGCAGGCTGCGGTGGCGCTCGTCCAGGGCGGCGCGGCGGCACAGGTCATCCACGTCGGCGAAGGCGCGACGCAGGCGGGCAGCGTGCAACTGGTGCGCGGCGCTTTCGGAGAAGCCCTGCACCATGCGCAACCCCAGCCGGATGGCGGGAAACTCCAGCGTGCAATCCCACTCGCTGTAGCGCACATCCACCGGCAACACGCGGATGCGATGGCGTCGCGCGTCCTGCAGCAACTGGTCGGCGCTGTAGAAACCCATCGGCAGGCTGTTGATCAGGCTGCAGGTGAACGCCGCACCTTCATGGCACTTGAGCCAGCTGCTGGCATAGCTGAGCAGGGCGAAGCTGGCGGCATGTGATTCGGGAAAACCGTATTCGCCGAATCCCTTGATCTGGCTGAAGATGCGCTCGGCGTATTCCAGCGAAAAACCGTTGCGCAGCAGGCCTGCTGTGAGCTTCTCGCGATGCGGCTCGAGGCCGCCGCGGCGCTGCCATGCGGCCATGTCGCGGCGCAGCTTGTCGGCTTCGCCGCCGGTGTAGTCTGCGCCGACGATGGCCAGTTGCATCACCTGTTCCTGGAACAACGGCACGCCCAAGGTGCGCGCAAACACCTTCTCCAGCTTCGGCGGGTAGTCGATGGGCTCCTGCCCGTTACGTCGGCGCAGGTAAGGGTGCACCATGTCGCCCTGGATCGGCCCCGGGCGCACGATGGCCACTTCGATCACCAGGTCGTAGAAACACTGTGGCCGCAACCGCGGCAGCATCGCCATCTGCGCGCGCGACTCGATCTGGAAAACGCCGACGGTGTCGCCGCGGGAGATCATGTCGTACGTGGCCTTGTCCTCGGCAGGAAGGGTGGCCAGGGTGTAGTCGCCGCGGTCGTGCCGGCGCAGCAGGTCCAGCGTCTTGCGGATGGCGGTGAGCATGCCCAACGCGAGGCAGTCCACCTTCATCAGCTTCATCGTGTCCAGGTCGTTCTTGTCCCACTGGATGACGGTGCGGTCGTCCATGGCGGCGTTTTCCACCGGCACCAACGTGCTCAGCGGGTGCTCCGAAATGACGAAACCGCCGGGGTGCTGCGACAGGTGGCGGGGAAAGTCGATCAACTCCGTGGTCAGGACGATGACCCGCTGCATCAACGGTGAATCGGGGTCGAAGCCGCGTTCACGCAAGTACTCGGGGATGGGCGCGTGGCCACCCCAGCGATCCATGGTGGCGGCCAGTTCGTTGACCTGGTCGGGCGGCAGGCCCAGCACCTTGGCCACGTCGCGGATGGCGCTGCGACCGCGGTAGCTGATGGCGACGGCGGTGAGTGCGGCGCGTTCGCGACCGTAGCGCTGGAACACGTACTGCAGCACTTCCTCGCGGCGTTCGTGTTCGAAGTCGATGTCGATGTCGGGCGGCTCGTTGCGCTCCGCCGAGATGAAGCGCTCGATCAGCATGCTGCCACGCACCGGGTCGATGGCCGTCACGCCCAAGGCATAGCAGACCACCGAGTTGGCCGCCGAGCCCCGTCCCTGGCACAGGATGCCGCGGCTGCGCGCGAAACGGACGATGTCATGCACCGTGAGGAAATACGATTCGTACTTGAGCTTGGCGATCAGCGCCAGTTCGTATTCGATCTTGTCGATGGTTTCCTGGTCAGGACCATCGGGCCACCTTCCAGGGATGCCATCGGTGACCAGCTGGCGCAGCCATGACGTGGGCGTTTCGCCTTCGGGCACCAGTTCGCGCGGGTACTCGTAGCGCAACTGGCTCATCTGGAACGTGCAGCGTTCGGCGATGCGCAGGGTCTCGCGCAGCAGTTCGGGTGGGTAGGTGGCGGCGAGTGCCTCGCGCGTGCGCAGGTGGCGTTCGCCATTGGGGAACAGGTGGGCGCCGGCCTCGGTCAGCGTGCAACGGTGGCGGATGGCGGTGAGCGTGTCCTGCAGGGCGCGGCGGCGGCGCACGTGCATGTGCACGTCGCCGGTGGCCACGGGGGGGAGACCACAGCGCTTGGCGAGATCCAGCAGCTGTTGCAGGCGCGTGGCGTCGTTGGGGCCGTGGTGCAGCTCCACCGCCAGCCAGACGCGGTCGGGGAAACAGGTGCGCAGCCAAGTGGCCGTGTCCGGTGTGATATCGCTGGATACGGGCTCGGCGGATGTCGCGTCAACGGCGGAGAGCGCTACGGGGGCGTCGGTAGTACTCCCACCCGCGGACACGCGGAGCGCAGGTGCGCCGCCAGCGTGCAGATCGCACTCATCCGGCACCCACAGCGCGAGCAATCCGTCCAGGCCAGGGCGATCGAAATCCTCGCGCAGCAGTCGGTACTCACCCTTGGGCGCACGTCGGCGTGCGGCGGTGATGAGCCCGCACAGCGCGGTGTAACCGGCCTGCGTGGCCACCAACAGCACCAGTTTGGGGCCGCCTTCCACCCGCATCTCGCTGCCCACGATCAAGGGCAGGCCGGTCTCCTGCGAAGCCTCGAACGCACGCACGATGCCGGCCAGGGAGCATTCGTCGGTGATGGCCAGTGCGCTGTAGCCCTGTTCCCGCGCGCGCACGAACAACTCCGTCGCCACCGAGGCTCCGCGCTGGAAGCTGAAGGCCGACAGGCAGTGCAGTTCGACATAATCGGGCCAGGCGTGCGTCTGGATCCTCTGCAGGGCGAGATCGGCAGTGAAGTGGGTGGGTGATGGCAGCAGGTGCGGTGTCATGCAAACCAGCCATGCAGCGTCCAGGGCCCATGCGCGCCCGCCGGGCACCATGCCCAGGCCTGCTGGCCCTGTGCGGTTTCGACGAGGTAATAGTCACGACGGGCCTCTTCGTCGTCCCACCAGCCCGATTCGATGCGTTCGGGGCCGGCGAGCAGGCGCAGGCCGTTGTCGGGCAACGGCTGCGGCTCGGGTAACAGCCAGCCAGGCCGGAGATGCGGACATGAATCCATGTAGGACACTGCCGTGGTCGAGGCGGCGGGGAGAGGCGTGCGCGGCCGCCCTGCAGCGGGCGCTTTCGCCGCCATCGCAACGTCACCGTCCAACCGCCGCCACGCGCGTTCGGGCCGGTGGTCGGCCTGCACGGCCAGGCCATGCACGGCGCCATCGCCCAAGCGGGCACGCAGGCGTTCGCGCAGTTGCAGCCAGGGCACGGCCTGTTGCGGTCGCGGGTCGAAGAGGTCGCGGCGGGCAGGCACGAACGGGGGCAACTCACGCGCCAGCAGGCGCAGGCCTCGAACGGGTGCGGGCACGCGCGCCTGCTCCAGGCGTCCGCGCGCCAGTTCAAACAGCACCGCTGCTTCGCGCTCGGCGGTCAGCAGCCCGACCACGACCTCGCTGTCGGGGCGCCGATCGTGCTCCAGCCGCAGCACGAAGCGTTGCACGCCACCGTCGCGCCCGGCGAGGAACGCGGCCAGGTCTGCGGTGAGGCGACGCAGCGGAAACAGCAACGCCTGGTTGGACTCGACCTCCTGCTCCAGCTCGATGCGCGCATCGAAACGGTCGGGCGGCCGGTAATGGCGCAAGGGAGCGTCCTGCAGGCCGCGCAACGTGTCCAGCCAAGGCAGCAGGTCCTTGGTGAAGCGTCGCGCCAGCCCGTCGCGGGGCAGGGCGAACACCTGCTGCAACCGGCGCAGCCCCATGCGCGAGAAGGCGGTGGCCACGGCGGGATCCAGACCGGCGCGATCGAGGGAAATGCGACCCAGTCCGGCGACCAGGCCTTCTTCGTCCAACGCCAACCCATCGCCCACGTTGGCCAGCACGCGGGCGGCCTGCGGGTTGGGTGCGACGGTGATGCGGTGGCGGATGCCGAGTGCGCGCAGTTCCTCGCGCAGGCGGGCTTCAAAACGCGGCCATGGGCCGAACAGCTTCAGGCTCCCACCCACCTCCAGCACGATGGCGTGCGGCAGGTCGGTGCTGACCTGCGAGCTGAAGCCATAGGCCCATGCGGCCAGCAGCCGGCGCAGGCGCTCGGTGGCTTCGGGGTCATGCTCGACGGTGACGAAGCCGGTGCACAGCGCCTGCGCCGCGGCCCAGCCCATGCCTGCGCGTAGGCCCAAGGCCTTGGCCGCTGGGTTCACCGCATGCAGCACGCGCCGCTGCATCGGCCCGGTGACCAATGCCAGCGGTTCGTGCGGGGCGGGGTGGCGACGGAGGACGCCATCCAGCGCCAGTTGCGGCAGCAGCAGACAAGCCCAGTGCATATGCGCCTCGCATCAATGCGCGGCGCGCAAGGGAATGGGGTGCGCCGGGACGGCACCGCCGCGGCACTTGAGCACGTGCACACGGGGCGGCACGCCCTCTGACGACCCGCCTTGCAGCAGCAGACGCAGCGCCGCCGGCGACGGATTGCGCGCCGCCTGTGGATCACGGAAGGCGAAGCCCAGGCATTGCCCGGTTTCGGCGGCCACCTGCAGGCGGCGCAGGGCGCGGTCGTTGGCGCCCGAAGGCCAGCACAGCACCGCCGCGCAGGCGGCCGAGCGCAGGCACTGCTCGGCGGCCCACAGCGCATCGCGGCCGTCGCAGCGCACAACCTGCAGGTTGGGCAGGTACACGCCCGCCGCCTGCCAAGCGGGTGCATAGGGCAACCACGGCGGCGCGATCACCGCGATGACACGCCCGTCTGCCGCTTGCAGGAAGCTTGCGGCCTGGCGCTTGCCGGATGCCTTGCCAGTCGCATGGCCCAACGCTGCAGCGCTTTCTCCGCTTGCCGGCGCCGACAGCCGCGCCAGCGTGGGCCATAGCAATTGCAACTCGCCCACGCCCGGTGCGGGCACCAGCAGCTCGCTCAACGCTGCCTCCGGCCAGCCACCGGTGGGCAGCGCCGCATCCAGCTCGGCATGGCCGGTGGGGCACGTGGACGAGGGAGGCGCATGCGATTGCCCGCGCCAGACACGGCGGGCATCCAACAGGGCTTCCAGGGGCATCACCGTGCCCACGCTCACCCCCGGCGCACCAGGCCGCAGTAGATGCCTTCAATGGCGAAGTCGGCGCCGCGCGGCACCTCGATGGGGGTGTAGTCGGGGTTGCGCGGCAGCAGCCGCAGGTGTCCGGTGCGCATTTCCAGCCGTTTGATAGTGATCTCGCCGTCGATCCGCGCCACCACCACCTGGCCGTTGCGGGCCTCATTGGTGCGGTGCACGGCCACCAGGTCGCCATCGAAGATGCCGTCCTCGCGCATCGAGTCGCCCTTCACCCGCAGCAGGTAGTCAGGGGTGGGGGAGAACAACACCCGGTCGAGCAGGATCTCCGCGTCGCTGCCGATGTCGGCGCCGATGGGCGTGCCCGCGGCCACCTGGCCCAATACCGGCAGGCGCAGCTGCTCGGGGCGACCACGACGGTGTGGGCGCCGTTCCACCAACCGGATGCCTCGCGCCTGGCCGGGCACGCGCTCGATGGCACCGGCATCTTCCAGTGCCTTGAGGTGGTAGCTGGCCGACTTGTTCTGGCGGAAGCCGAAGGCGGCGGCGATCTCCAACTGGCTAGGCGGCACGCCATCGGCCTCCACCCGCTGGCGGATGAAGTCGAGGATGGCGCGTTGGGTGTCGGTCAGGCTCATGTGACTAATATTAGTCATAACCGGGCGCGATGGGGTGAACGAGGGCAGGGCCAGACCAGCTTGCCGACCGACGGTCTCACCGGCCGCGACGGCGACGGATCAGCGGTCGTCCACGGCCCTTCGGCCCAACCTCGGGTCATCGGTGAAAAAGCCGTCGATGCCCGCCTCCAGACAAGCTCGGATCTCGGCGATCGAACCTTCGGGATTAAGGGTGCGCGGATCCTCGCCCCGCCACAGCGCAGGCGGCAGGAAGTGGTTCTCAGGGCGGAAGGTGTAAGGCTGTACCTGCAGACCGACGGCATGGGCGTCGCGAACGAGCGCAGTCGGCGTCCCCAACGCGCCCTCCGTCGTGACGGGAATGACCAGGCGCGACGGGGGGCCTAGCACCTGCGCATACTCCGCGACCGCCCGCAGACCCTGGGGCCCCATCATCTGGCCGTAGCTCAGGCGACACCCCTCGTCTTCGACCTGGTCGGCAGGGCACCTGTCCGGCGCCCCCAGCAATTGCAGCAGGCGTATATTCGGGCGCCCTGCAAGGCGTTCGCCCAGATAGCGCAGGTTGCCAACCTCGAACGACTGGATCACCACCGGTGCGCTGCGCGTGTAGGCATGCGCCCCCAGCCGCTCCAGCACGCGGTCTTCCATGGCCAAACCAAGGCGCCGGAAATGGCTGGGGTGCTTGATCTCGGGAATCAGGCCAATGCTGCGTCCCGCGCGCTCCGACTCGCTGGCGAGCAGCGCGATCACTTCGTCCAGCGTCGCGATCGGGTAGCGGCCGTCATGGGCGGTGGAACGCAACGCGGGAAAACGCTCGCGGACGCGCAACGTTTTCAGCTCGTCAAGGGTGAAGTCTTCGGTGAACCAGCCTTCCACCGTGTGGCCGTCGATGACCTGTCGGCGGCGGCGGGAGGTGAACTCCGCATGCGATGCCACGTCGGTGGTGGCGCTGAGCTCACTCTCGTGGCGTGCCACCAGTACACCGTCACGTGTGATGACCAGATCCGGCTCGATGTAGTCCGCGCCATCGGCGATCGCCTGTGCATACGCCCCCAGCGTGTGCTCCGGTCGCAGCGCGCTGGCGCCGCGGTGGGCGATCACGACCGGAGTGGCCGATGGCGGGGCTATTGAAGTCATCGGTGGAACGTTACGTCATCCGAAGCCGCATTTGTCGCGCAGCTACGCGCTCCTACACTGACTACAACGGTCCGCTCCATGCGGGCCATCTGTCGAGGATGCCCCATGACCACCGCCCCGTCCCTGTTCGTGTCCCACGGCTCGCCGATGTTCGCCGTCGAGCCCGGCCTGCTGGGGCCGCGCCTGAGCGCGCTGGGTCAGTCGCTGCAAGGGGTGCGCGCCGTGCTGGTGGTATCGCCGCACTGGCAGACGCGTGGCGTGCGGGTGATGGCCAGCGCTCGCCCAGAGACCATCCACGATTTCGGCGGATTTCCGCCGGTGTTGTACACACTGCGGTATGACGTGGACGGCGCCCCGGACCTGGCGGCACAGGCGGTGAAGCTGCTGGCCGAGGGCGGCTTCGAGGCCTCGATCGACCCCCAGCGCGGATTGGACCATGGCGCATGGGTGCCGATGCGACACCTGCGGCCGCAGGGTGATCTGCCTGTCTTCCAGGTGTCGCTGCCGCATGACATCGATGCGGCCGGCGCTTTGCGGTTGGGCGCCGCGCTGGCGCCGCTGCGCGAACAGGGCGTACTCATCATCGGCTCGGGCAGCATGACCCACAACCTGTACGAGTTCCGCCAGCACATCCAGGACCCCGAGTACGCGCAGCAATTTGCCGATTGGGTGCAGTCGGCCGTTGTACGCCATGACGTGGGTGGCCTGGTGGATTACCGGCGCCGCGCCCCGCATGCGCAACGCGCCCATCCCACCGAGGAGCATTACCTGCCGCTGCTGGTGGCACTGGGCGCGAGTCGCGCCGACGACGCAGCGGAGTTCATCGAGGGCGGCATGACCTACGGCGTGCTGTCGATGGATTCCTACCTGTGGTCGGGCACAGCGGTGTCCGCGACGGCACAGTGAGGGAGCCACGATGACGATGGGCGAACTGATGCGCGATGCAACCACGGGACTGGCGTGGCGGGTGGCGGAACCCGCGCCCACCGCGCCGACCTCGCTGCTGGTCCTGCTGCACGGTGTGGGCGGCAATGAAGCGCAACTGGCCGATTTGGCCCGAACCGCCGGGCCGGATGTGCTGGTGGTGTTGCCGCAGGGACGGCTAGTGCTTGGCCCCGGGCAATTCGGCTGGTTCCGGGTTGCGTTCACGCCCACCGGGCCGCAGATCACGCCGGAGGAAGCCGAGGCCAGCCGCATCGCACTGACCCAGTGGATTGGAACACTGCAACGCCAGCATGGGGTTGCTCCATCGCGTACCGTGGTCGCGGGGTTCAGCCAAGGAGGCATCATGAGCGCCAGCGTGGCATTGACTGCGCCGGAGAGCGTGGCCGGCTTCGGCGTACTCGCTGGCCGTATCCTGCCCGAGTTGGAGGCTGCGGTCGCGCCGGCCGAGCGGCTTCGGGCGCTTCGCGGCTTCATCGGCCACGGCATCCACGACAGCAAGCTGCCCGTCACGTGGGCAGAGCGCGCGGATGCGTGGCTCACACAACTGGGCGTGCCCCACACCACGCGGCTGTACCCCGTGGATCACACCCTCAGTGCCGGCATGCGCGCTGATTTCGAAGCCTGGTACCGCCCGTTGCTGGCAGCAGCTTCGGCATAACCCCACGTCCGTTCGAACATGCAAGCGCAGAATGCGACCCATTGCACAAGTGCGGCCGACGTTGCCACGCGCACTGCACACGCTGTGACCCGCATCGCAGACATCCTGCAATTGCAGGCGTTTGATTGCCGCAGGGGGAACAGGGGGCCGGCATCATGAGTACGCACAGAACCCATCGGAGCGACCGGGTGGAGCGCATATTGCGCAGCCTGTTGGGGGTGGCGCTGGTGACGGCCGTGGTGTGGGCGTGGATGAATGGTGGGCCGGCAAACCCTTCGGGGTTCGCCGGTCACCTCAGGCCTTGAACACGTTGCCCGACGCTGATCAGTCGGCCAGGCTGCGCAGGTCGCTGACGATGCGGCCCGCATCGCGCATCTCCTGCTCATGCGCCTCGTCGCGCCACGTTTCGGCCAGCGCCGCGTCGTACCACGCCTTCATGGCCGGCAGGGCCAGCAGACGCGACGCGTAGTCCAGCGCCGGCTGCGACAGCGGCAACGTGTAAGTCTGGATACGGAACGCCACCGGCGCGAAGAACGCATCCACCGCGGTGAAGTCCGGACCCGCCAGGAACGGGCCGCCGAAACGCGTCAGCCCTTCGTTCCACAACGCATCGATCCGCGCCAGATCGGCCAGCGTGGCCGGCGAGATGCTGTCCAGCGCCACGCGCACACCGCAACTCATGGAGCACTGCGTCCGCAGACTGCGAAACCCCGCATGCATCTCCGCCGCCGCGCAGCGGGCCCAGGCGCGGGCCACGCTGTCCACCGGCCACACCGTGGGATGGCTCTCGGCCAGGTATTCAGTGATGGCCAGGGAATCCCACACCGAGCGTCCTCCGTGGATCAGGCAGGGCACCTGGCCGCTGGGCGAGAACGACCGGAACGGGTTCGGCGCGCCGGCGGCGGCAAAAGGGGTCAACGATTCTTCAAACGGAATGCCCAGCACCTGCATCAACACCCAGGGGCGCAGCGACCACGACGAGTAGTTCTTGTTGGCGATGTGCAATCGGTACATGCGGGGGGTCCGTAAGGCTGGAATGCGGCCAGTATGGCGTGCCCTCCGGCGGCGCGGACATAGCCTTTTGAATAATCGCAAATTCGGAACAATGGGTGCCACTGCACTGGATTTATCCCGCATTCGACATCATCGACACTGCACTCCGTCAGGCGAAGCACACGTTTCGCCCACCCCATACGGAGGTCCGCCATGATCACCCTGCGCCCCGCCAACGAACGCGGCCACGCCAACCACGGTTGGCTGGATTCGTGGCACAGCTTCTCTTTTGCCGGTTACCACGACCCGCACCACGTGCACTGGGGCCCGCTGCGCGTCATCAACGAGGACCGCGTGCAGGCGGGACAGGGTTTCGGCACCCATCCGCACCAGGACATGGAGATCATCAGTTACGTGCTGGACGGCGCGCTGGCCCACCGCGACTCCATGGGCAACGGTGCGACCATCGTGCCCGGCGAAGTGCAGCGTATGAGCGCCGGCACCGGCATCACCCACTCCGAGTACAACCACGACCAGCAGGGCACGACCCATTTCCTGCAGATCTGGATCATTCCCTCGGTGCGCGGCATCAAGCCCGGCTACGAGCAGAAGGCCTATCCCGAAGCGGAGAAGCGCGGACGCCTGCGGCTGGTGGCCAGCCCCGATGGCAGCGACGGTTCAGTGACCATCCACCAGGATGCGCGCATGTATGCCGGCCTGTTCGACGCGGGCGAGAGCGCCACGCTGGACCTGGCTCAGGGTCGCCTCGCGTATGTGTTCGTGGCGCGCGGCAAGGCCGTGGTCAACGGTCACGCGGTCTCGGCCGGCGATGCGCTGCTGTTCGCGGATGAGAGTCGCGTCGAAGTGGAGCAGGGCACCGGCGCCGAGCTGCTGGCGTTCGACTTGCCGCGCCTGCAGTGATTCGGAGCTGACGATGGACCTGAAGAACCGCTCCGATCGATGGGGTGCTGTCAGCCAAGTGCTGCACTGGGCGATCCTGGTGTTGCTGGTGTGGATCGCGTGGTTGGGGTTGGGCATGGTCGACATGCCCAACACCCCCGCCAAAATCGGCACCTATGCGCTGCACAAGTCACTGGGGCTCACGTTGTTGGCGCTGGTCGCGGCGCGGTTGGCCTGGCGGCTGTATGCCGGCGCACCGTCGCCGGTGGTCGGCACGCCGCGCTGGCAGGCACGCATCGCCTCGCTGACGCACGTGGCGTTGTATGGGCTGATGTTCGCCATCCCCCTCAGTGGCTGGCTGTTCAACTCCGCTTCGGGCTACCCGCTGCAATGGTTCAAGCGGTTCAACCTTCCGGCCCTGTCCGGGCGCGACCAAGGTTTGGCCGATGTCGCCGCCGGCATCCACGAATACGGCTTCTGGCTGCTGGTGGCGCTGGTCGCACTGCATGCCGCCGCCGCCCTTTACCACCATGTCGCCCAGCGCGATGACACGCTCACCCGGATGCTGCCCGCGTTGCCGCGCCGCAGGTCGACCGCCCCTTCCGAATCGGAGTCCCTGACATGACCTTCAAGCCTTTTCTGTTGTCCTTGACCGTCGGCGCCGCGTTGACGGTCGCCGCGTCCGCCAATGCCGCCGACTACGTGCAGGCCTCCGGCGCGCTCAGCTTTGCCAGCCAGTACCAGGGCGAAGTATTCACCGGGCAGTTCCCGGGCTTCCGCACCACGCTCAGCTTCGACCCGGCCTCCCCAAAGGCCGCCAAACTCGACGTCCTCATTCCGTTGGCCGGCGCCAGCACCAAGAACAGCGAGCGTGACAGCACGCTGCAGAGTTCGGACTTTTTCAGCGTAGGCAAGTTCGCGCAGGCCCGTTACACCGCCAACGGTTTCCGCAGCCTGGGTGGCAACAAGTACGCCGCCGATGGCACGCTGACCCTGCGCGGGGTCAGCCGTCCGGCCACGCTGACTTTCACCTGGACGCCGGGCGCCAAGCCGGTACTGACCGGCAAGGCGACCGTGAAGCGACTGGACTTCGGCGTGGGCGGCGGTGACTGGGCCGACACCAGCGTCATTCCCAACGAGGTGGCTATCTCGACGCGGGTCACCTTCGCACCCAAGTCCTGAGTTCCGCCCGGCATCGCGACAACGCCGTCGGTCACGGACCGGCGGCGTTATCCGAGGCGGGTTACCGTCCACGCCCGGAAGTTCACGGCGGCGTAACCGCGGCGGCCGCCACACTGTGCGTCCCTTCACCACCGCGTGCAGGTGGCTGTATGTCCCACTACAAGGTCGGATACCTGATCGGCAGCCTGGCCAAGGGCTCGATCAACCGGCAACTGGCCAACGCGCTGATCCGGCTGGCGCCCAAGGAGTTGGAGTTCCACGAGATTTCCTTCAAGGACCTGCCGCTCTACAGCTACGACTACGACGCCGACTACCCGCCCGAGGGCAAGGCATTCAAGCAGGCCATCGAGGATTCCGATGCCGTGCTGTTCGTGACGCCCGAGTACAACCGCTCCATTCCAGGTGGCCTGAAGAATGCCATCGACTGGGCCAGCCGACCGTGGGGCACCAACTCCTTCGCGCGTAAACCGTCGGGGGTGATTGGCACCTCGCCCGGCGCCATCGGCACTGCGATCGCGCAGCAGCAGCTACGCAGCGTGCTGAGCTTCTGCAACTCGCCGCAGATGAATGCCCCCGAGGCCTATATCCAGTTCAAGCCCGGCCTGATCACGCCCGAGGGAGAGGTTACCGACGCTTCGACAGAGGAATTCCTGCGCAATTACATGTCAGAGTTCCACCAATTCGCGCGCCGGGTGCTGACGGTGCTGCCGCGCAAGGGGTAAGGTCGGCCTTTGTCCCGGGGAGCCCCACCATCATGCGTCCCATTGCCAAAGCGAGCATCGTGTCGACGGGCGTCGACTATGCCCACCGCATCCGTGCCGGTCACCACGAACTGGTGACCGACGAACCGCCGGCGCTGGGCGGGCAGGGCACGGGGCCGGCACCGTTCGACCTGTACCTGGCCTCGCTGTCTGCCTGCACGGCCATCACCCTGCGCATGTATGCCCAGCGCAAGGGGTGGGACCTCGGCGAGTTCCGCGCCGAGCTGAAGCTCTCGGCGGATGACGATGGCCGGATGCACATCCACCGGAGCCTCCACTCGGACCAGCCACTTACCGACGAGCAATGGCAGCGCCTGTTGGAGATCGTCGCCAACACGCCGGTCACCAAGGTCATGCGCGAGGGTGCGGTGATCACCAGCGAACGTGCAGGGGAGTAACAAACGATGGAAGCGAACACCATCCAGTTGCATCGTGTACTGCGGGCGCCGCCGGACCGTATTTACCGGGCCTTCCTGACGCCCGAAGCCATGGCGAAATGGCTGCCACCGCACGGTTTCACCGGCACGGTGCACCACATGGATGCACGCGTGGTCGGCAGCTATCGGATGTCCTTCACCAATTTCAGCACTGGCAGCAGCCACTCGTTTGGTGGCGAGTACCTGGAGCTGGTGCCCAACGCGCGCATCCGGCACACCGATCGCTTCGATGACCCCAACTTGCCGGGCGAGATGGTGGTGACGATCACGCTGACGCCGGTGTCGTGCGGGACGGACATCGCCATTACCCAGGAAGGCGTGCCTGCGGCGATCCCGGTCGAGGCGTGCTACCTGGGCTGGCAGGAGTCCCTCGCGCTGCTGGCGCAGCTGGTCGAGGCGAACATTCCCGACTGACGCCGGGAGTAGCCGCCGTCGCGTTGCAGTCACTGCGAAATATTGGACACAGCGCACGCCATTGGCCGTACTCCGTGCGGAAGATGGCTGTGGTAGCTTCCAGCCACACCACCGCAAAGGAGCTGTCCATGGCAGGCAAGTTCGTACTCAAGACCGCGACCAACGGCGAAACCTACTTCCGGCTGCAGGCCGGCAATGGCCAGGTCATCCTGAAGAGCGAGATGTACAAGACCAAGGCGTCGGCGCTGGCCGGCGTCGAGTCGGTGAAGAACAACGCTGCGAGCGACGCGCGGTACGAGCGCAAGGATGCCGCGGGCGGCCAGTTCATGTTCAACCTCAAGGCGACCAACGGCCAGGTCATTGGCACCAGCGAGCTCTACAAGACCGAAGCCTCACGCGATGCGGGTATCGAATCGGTCAAGAACCACGCGCCCAGTGCAACCAGCGACGATCAGACGGCACCGAGCCATTCCGCATAAGGGTTTCCTGTCGCCTGAGCGGTCACTCAGGCATGCCGGGGCGCCGGCCCGCTGCCGGCGCCTTTATAGTGGTGGATCATTGAACGCCGTCGCCAACGGCGACAGCCGGGGCGACCCATGACCAGCAACAAGGCACTCATCCAGCAATACCTGGCGGCGTACACCGCCTTCGACGTCCCGGGCATGCTCTCGTTGGTGGCGCCCGACGTGGTGTTCGAGAACTACACCAGTGACCAGCTCACCGCCTCGGCGCAGGGCATCCAGCAGTTTCGCGCGCTGGCCGAGCAGTCGTGCGGCTTGTTTGCCGAGCGCGAGCACCAGTTAACCGCGTTACGCGAATGGCCCGAACGCGCTGTCGCCGGCATCGCGTTCCGCGGCGTGTTGGCGGTGGATATTCCCGGCGGGCCGAAAGCCGGTAGCGTGATCGAACTGGATGGCAAATCGGAGTTCGAGTTCCGCGATGGATGCATCACCCGGATCGTGGACCGAAGCTGAGCCGACCCGCCAGCACATCGACGGGTCGGCTTCCACCCTTCACAACGTCTTCAGGAACTCCACCAGGTCCTGCTGCTGCAGCGTGTCCAGGCCCAACCCGCGAACACGGTCGTAATGGCTCACCACGTCCGCCAGTGTCGCGGCACTGCCGTCATGGAAGTAGGGAGCGTGGTATTGCAGGCCCCGCAACGGCGTAGTGCGATAGGCCCCGGTAACCGTGCGCGCCGCGTACGCGCCGTCCATGCCGGTTTCTGCGGGGTCATGCAGCACGCCACGGTTGTTATCGGTGCCATCCACGCCCATGTGACAACCCATGCAGTTGCGCGCAAACATTGTCCGCCCGCGGTTGGCCGCAGCTGCGTCATAACTGCCCGGAGCCGGCTCCGGGGCCAGCAGGCTCTTCTGGTACACCAGTAGCGGTGCCAGCTTCGGAGTGACCAGATCGGGGGCATGGGTGATCTCGATGCCCAGGCGCGGATCTGAGAAGTTGCCCTGGCCACCCATCTGGGTCACCGCCACATAAGCGTTCCAGTAGGAGATCGGGCCATCGGCGGTGTAGGTCTCGTTCTTGACGTGGGCCAGGCCGTAGATGGGCGGAAGCGCCAGCGGCGTATTGAGTCCGTCGATGTTGTAGCGTGGGTCGTACTTGCCCGGACCCCAGCTGCGGTATACCGCCTTCTGGGCATCGGTAAGCACGGGCGACAGCGCAATGATGGTGCCCACGTCCAGGTCGCGGTTGGCCCAGCCGTCCAACCGCCGGCCGACCCCGGGCGCGACCGAATCGTCCACCGTGGAATGGCACAGAGCGCAAGTCACGCCCAGGCGGGTTATGTGGTTCTCATTGTCCACGGTGGCCTGCAATCCAACCACCGCATTCAGGCGCAGCAGCGCCACGGTGGTGGCGGGATCGCTGAGATCGACGCTGCCCAGCATGCCTGGGGGCAAGGCATCCGCATCCACCTTCAGCCCCACGCTCAGCGCAGTGATGGGGTCTACCGCGGCCTCGACGACTTCATGCAGCCGGAGGCGATCGGTCCATATCTGTTCGTCGCCGAAGGTGTCGAAGCGGAAGATCCGCTGGCCCTCCGCAAGATGGGCGGGCGTGGGGGTGGCATTTTGCGCGAGGGCCGATTCGGCGGCCGCGGCGCTGCCGTTGGCCTGCAGGCCTGCATAGGCGAGAGCGACGAGGGCGAAGCCGATAGGCGCGCAGATTCCCAGGTGTTTCAGCGGGCGCCAGCGCACACGGGACGGGCGATTCATGGCGGACTCCTTGGTGTCGGGTACTTCGACGCTGCCCCCGACGGCAGCCCGCGTCAAAGCATTCATGTGCAAAGTCCGCCCGGTGGGCTGGGGAGCGCGAACCCAAGCTGCGCGCGTTGACGTGATGTCCCAGCCTGACCGCGTACGGCCGCTTGGGGGCTTCCGTACCAAGCACTGGATGCCAACCGCGTGGACGCGTCACACTGGGTGCCGCTTCGCCCGTGGTCACTGCCCGGGGCGCGGTGCTTATTCCCTATCCACGGAACCGGAACCCCATGGCCAACCACGATATTGCCGAACTGCAACGCGTCTTCCTGACCCGACTGGATGCCCTCGACCACATTCTGGATGTTGGCCAGAAGCACCTGCCCGATTTCGACGCGACCCTGCAGGAGCGCCTTGCACCGGACATGTTCCCCTTGGGCGGACAGATCGCGCTGGCGTGCAACCAGCCGCGCGGCTTTGCCCAATGGTGCGTCGGTCAACCCATCGAAAACCTCAAGCCGGATATCGCCACCTTGGCGCAGGCACGCGAGGCCATCGAGCAGGCCAAGCGCATGGTGTCGGCCATCGGCGTGGACGACGCCAAGCTGGACGAAACCAAGCGGATTGGCCTGGGCCCGGGCCGCTACTGCGAGTTGCCGGCGCGTCAGTACGTCAGCGAGTACCTGCTACCCAACCTGTATTTCCACATCACCACCGCATACGCAATCCTGCGCAAGCTGGGCGTCCCCGTAGGGAAGGCCGATTTTATGGCGTTCATGGCGCCGTATGTGCGGCAGGATCAAGTGGCTTGAGCGAGGCGACCCTGCCAGCAGCCCACTTGGGCAAACGAGGACGGAGGGCTGAATGAGCGCTCCGTCCTTCCGCTGGGACGGAACATCCTGGTGTTGGCTTGGCCACATTGGTCGGCGTGCATTCGGTGGGCTGGCTGACGTGGTGGGCTGACTGAGGATTTTTCTCAGTAGAAGCCCCACGGTTGCGCGCACAGTAGCCGGGCATGAGGATGATCGAACCCGTGATGATCGCAGCGTTGACGGCATGCGTCGGAGTTGCTTTCGCGCACGGCGGCGGTTTGAACAAGGACGGCTGCCACACCAATCGCAAGACCGGTGACTACCACTGCCATGGCGGTGGCGCCGAGTGGGGTGCAGTGCCGGCAAGCACCAACCGGTTCGCACCCGACAGAACGCCGACGAGACGGGCACCTGTTCCCGGCATGTTCGCCAACTGCGCCGAAGCTCGGGCAGCGGGTGCAGCGCCAGTGCGGCGAGGCGATCCCGGGTATGGCCCCCACTTGGACAGAGACAATGATGGGGTAGGGTGCGGGCCATACCGGCGTCGTTAGCGACGACGTTGTCCGGCAGAAGTGGGTGGATAACCGATATCACCGTGCATTTGCCTGATAGCACGGCGATGATCGCTACACCGTCAAAACTCATTGATAAGTTGCTGATACGAGTAAGAATATGTCGAGTTATCTGCCAGCCCAGTGAGCTCGGCCGTGTGGTGTTTTCGTCCCGAAACGGGATCTAATTAGCGTTTAGTGCATTGGGGACCCTGTGCTAGAAGCGGTTGACCTTATCCGTCCGGTACTTTGGGTAGTGCGTGCACTTTGGTGGCTGGGTTGGGAGTTCATGGTGCGGACCGTTGGCTGGTCCATAGGCTGGGCGGTGTGGCGCACTCTGACGCTTGGCCGCTTTCCTGACACTGGCTTCCGTGACCTCGACGAGACCTCGGATTGGGCGAGCATTCTGGTCGAGCTGACCGGCTTGGCTGTGCTTGCCGGCGTCATTTGGCTGCTCTCCCGCCATGCTCCAATGTGGTGAAGGGGCAGAGTTCATTCAAGCCGAAGCCGCTGCGCGGCTCGGCTTAGTTCAGGCGTTAGCTGCCGCTATCACCATCTCTAATAGGAGTAATCAATGCGTGCGTCCCTGGGTCTAACCGCTCTTCTTCTCCTTTCGCTCGCCTCGTTGAACCCGGGCCCTGTACATGCTGGCGTCTATGGTGACGACCTGGCTAAGTGCCTCGTTGAGCGGACTAGTGATGGAGATAAGGTTCTCCTTGCGCAATGGATCTTTACGGTCATCTCAGTTCATCCGAGCGCTGCTTCGCTAGGCGAGGTTAGTGATGCCGACCGGGCGAAAGTTGCAAAGCAAGCCGGAAAGGTTTTCGAAACGCTTCTGACAGACTCTTGCAAGGAACAGACTGTCAAGGCTGTCAAATACGAGGGCGCGGACACGCTCGGCAGTAGCTTCAAGGTGCTAGGCGAGATCGCCATGACCACGCTGCTCGCAGACCAGAATGTTGCTGCCGAATCGCAGAACTTCATCAAGTACGTCGACGAAGCTAAGATCAAGGCAGCCCTTAGCGGGACTTCCGGCGACTAACAATTCAATCAAGCCGAAGCCGCTTCGCGGCTCGGCTTAGTTCAGGCGTTAGACCCCGCGTTAAACACCGTAGCGACTACCCAGATGACAGTTCTTGCCAAGATCGTAGATTTCTTGAACAACATCGGCATCGAGACCAGCGAGGGCGTTGTTCCAGACTCATCATTTCTTCCGGGTGTGCGTATCACTAGCGGCCAGCTCGTTTATGATCCCGCGTCCCTCACATGGCCGGGCGACTTGCTGCACGAAGCTGGGCATATTGCAACGGTTCCCTCATCGCTACGTTCGATGCTGAGCGACGGGGTCGAGTTGCCCGAGCCTGCTACATACGCGACCGAAGCCGAGGCAACGGCTTGGGCTTATGCCGCTGTTCGCCATCTGCAACTGGACCCCGCCGTGCTGTTTCATTGCGGCGGGTATCACGGCGCATCAGATAGGCTAATTTCCACTTTCTCGCTTGGCGTCTACCCCGGCGCCTTTGGCTTGGCACAGTCAGGCATGACGGTCGTGGCGGAAGATACATGCGCGCACGGTGCATCGGTATACCCGGAGATGCGTCAATGGCTCCGCTCGTAGCGCAGGCGCGCCCTAACAATTCACTCGAGCCGAAGCCGCTTTGCGGCTCGGCCTAATTCTGGTGCTAGCCGTACTGGAAGGAAATGGTAAATGAGGTTGGTGTTTCTGGTGGCGGCACTGTTGGTTGCGCCCCGGGGTAATGGCTGCCAAGCTTGAAAGCGGCGATGCTGCACTTGCCGTGACCGACAAGGTCATGAAGCATGTCGTTTCAGGTGACGTTCGAGGGGGCTTGAACTGATCTAGCCGTATACCGTAGTACCTCCAGCGGAAGTTGATGCACTTCTTGGCCAGGTTGAGTTGCAGCAGCCAATGCTGCTCGCTCGTTCTGGAAAGAGCATCGGTTATGAGCTTCTTCGTAACGACACGGTTGATGACTCCTTGGCCCAGGTTATCTATCTCCAGCGGTTTGAGAAGCATGCGATGGTATGGCGCTTCATTCTCTACCGTGGGGCAGATGGCTGGACGATCAATTCGTTCAAGTACGTGGACGACATTACGTCTGCGTTCAATTGGTTCAATTCAAGCGTAGTACGCCCATGAAACTGTTCGGCACAATTTGGTTCTACATTCTCGCCCTTGGCGTCGCCGCTTACGTTGTCTTCGCTTATGGCTTTATGCCGTTGGGATCTCTGGTCCATCCCGATATGAAGCTCAATTTTCTCGCCCATAAGGCAGGCATTTACATACACGTATTTTCGTCTCTTGTTGCCCTGTCACTCAGCCCATTTCAGTTCTCCAGTAGGCTTCGGAGCAGTCGCCCTCGACTGCACCGCTTCATTGGCCGAACTTATCTCGGCGTTGGCGTTGCTCTAGGCGGCCTGTCTGGCTTGTACATGTCGGCATTTGCCTTCGGCGGCCTGGTTGCAAAGGTGGGCTTTGCCTGCCTCGCGGCATGCTGGCTAGTTACAGGCATGTACGCTTTCCTGGCAATCCGGAGAGGCGACGTGCAGGAGCACCGCAAATGGATCGTCCGCAATGTCTCGCTCACGCTCGCCGGCGTTACCTTGCGCGTCTACTTGCCATCCTCAATGCTCGCCGGCATTCCATTTGAGCTTTCTTATCCATTAATTGCTTGGCTCTGCTGGGCTCCAAACCTGCTCGTCGCGGAGTTGGCGTTCGCCAGAACGCATAACCATTCATTCAAGCCGAAGCCGCTTCCCAGCTCGACTTAATTCAAGCATTAGCCATCACCAACCATTTAGAGCGCCATGTCAAAGCTGATTTCGCTGCTTCTTCTTGTGGTTTTTTCGCTTCCGGCCAGGGCCGATGACGCAGAGCTGGCGCAACTGGCAGCGGAGGACCAGGCAGTCCGTGCCGGCGGCGCTGACAGTCGCTCCGACGACGTGCGGAGAGAAAAGGTACTCGAGATCCTCGCGGCCGGTGGCGCCACTACTCCTCAAGACAAGTTCAATGCCGGCATTGTGCTCCAGCACACCGGGCTGACTTTTTGCGATGGCAAGCTTCAGAGCTTGAGCGCAGAAAACTATCTACTCGCGCACTTCTTGTTCAAGGAGGCGATGGCGGGCGGCGTAAAGGATGCAAAGTATCTGGTCGCCGCCTCGATCGATCGGTACCTTAGCTTCACCAAGGGGCTCCAGCGCTACGGCACAAACCGCGTCATGGATCAGTCCACCGGCAACGAACTTCTGGTCCCCATCGACCGAAGCATTACAGACCAAGAGCGTGCGCTCTACGACGTCCCGCCCTTACAGGAGCTGCTGAGTAAGTATCCGGAGCAACCGGCACCCAATGGGCAGCGCAGTGGCGGCTAACAGTCCATTCAAACCGAAGTGGTTTCTCGGTCCTACTTGATTCTTAGACGGAGCTACATGAACTTCAGCGACCTTGAAAAGTCTGCACTACAGCTAAACGAACTCTACGAACAGCTGGAGATCAAGAGGCATGGGCGCGTCTGGACCATAGGGGAGCTTGCGCTTGGCTTCGTAGGGGACGTGGGGGACCTGGCAAAACTGATTCAGGCAAACGCCGGCGTCCGGACTATCGATGACTGCAAGGCAAAGCTCGGCCATGAGTTGTCTGACTGTTTGTGGTCGATTCTTGTTTTGGCAAACAAGTGCGAGATTGATCTGGAGGCAGAGTTTGTCAGGAACACCAGAGAGATAGCCGCATATGTGTCCAGCGAGCTCGACAGGTAACCGGCACGAGGGCACGGCGCAGGCACGGAGGGTAGGGCAGGTTATGACGCTCGCGGGCAAATCGGTTCTGGCCTGGCTCGTCATCCTGGTGTTGGCCGTTGCCAATGGCGCACTGCGCGAGGCCTTTCTCGTTCCTCATCTGGGTAAGCATTACGGTCTGCTCTTGAGCGGCTTCTTGCTGTCCGTCTTCATTTTTTTGACCGCCTTCCTCACCTTGCCCTGGTTGAGGGCGAACACGCCTAGGCAGCTCATCGGCATCGGCGTGGGTTGGCTGGCACTTACGCTTGCCTTCGAGCTAGCATTCGGTCGCGTGCAGGGCAAGCCTTGGCCGGTCATCTTCGAGGCATATATGTTCAAGGACGGCAACCTCTGGTCTGTAGTGCTGTTGGCTACGTTGACGGCCCCCTATATCACCGCCAAGCTCCGCGGCATGGTCTGAAGCCAGGCCACGACGCCGTCAGGAAGGGGTATTGCGGTCCACCATGAAGCTCACCTTCATCAAAGGCTCAGGGAAGTACGACCAGATGCTGGTCCGTCGCGGCAGCGCGACGGAAACCGTCGATTGTCCAAAACAGCGGATCATCCCGCACGACATGGTGCATTACGCGGTTGAGAGCACCCTGCAACGCCGCGGCTTCCTCGGTCGGGTCCGGGATGGGGAGGGTGCCACGTTCCAGATGGGCAGCGAGCCCGAGAGCGACGGCGTGGAACGGCTGGTCGAGGTATTTCAGGGCGACGCCTGGTCCGGTGGCACCAGCACGCCCGAGGACATGCTGGCGATGTACCAGGTCACCTGTCGAGCGCGGTCTTGCCCGCCACTGGCTGTGACTCGGGACGACATTGCGGCCGTGCGTCAACGCATCGCCGATCTTGACCGGCAATGGCAGGCGCTGCCCCCGGGCCATAAGATGGACTTGGAGCTGTAGTCCCCTCACTTATGCCGCAACCACGTGGGCACCAACGGACGGTTGAAAATCACGGAATTTGCTATGCGTAACGGCATGCCGTCCTCACTGGTTCCCAGCTTCGCCTTGGCTTGCCTGCTGTTGCTTTCGTCCAAATGCGTTGGCGGCGAAGTGCCGCAGGCTGACCTCGTGCTGGTCGACAAGAGCGAGCGGCGGCTATATCTCTATCGCCAGAATCGGGCCGTCACTGAGTTTCCGGTTTGGACCAACGGTTGCGTAGCCCTGAGCAATGACCACATGGAGATGGTCTGGCAGGCTGTCGCTGCCGGGATGCCCATCGAGATCCGCCCCTGATCCCACAGTCATGGAGGAATGCGATGCAGACTTGTTTCTTCGCTGCTGGATGATGGCGACATGACGCACCCGTACTTGCTTCTGGGCGCTCTTTTCAGCGCCATCGCAGCGGCCCTCCACCTGGCTTGCATCGCCTTTGGCGCGCCGTGGTACCGTTTTTTTGGCGCAGGCGAGGGCATGGCGCGGCTGGCCGAGGCCGGCAGCCCCAAGCCTGCACTCATCACCCTAGGCATTGCGGCCGTGCTTGCTGCCTGGTCGCTTTACGCGCTGTCCGGGGCGGGCGTCATCGGCAGGCTCCCCTTCGTTCGTTGGATGTTGTGTGCCATTACCGCGGTCTATCTGCTACGCGGATTCGCGGGACTGGGGCTGGCGATGTTCGCGCCGGGTGAGCGCAGCGTCGCCTTCTGGTGGTGGAGCTCCGGCATTTGCCTGGTGATTGGCACGCTCCATCTGCTTGGTACGCGACAGGCCTGGTCTCCGCTATCCGCGAACGCGGTTTGAGTCGCGCGTTTGCCTGCAGGGACGGCGCTGTTCAACCAGTGTTGCCGGTCCGAAATCGGGGCGTGATGTCGGAAATTCACGTGGGTTTCCCTTCCCAAGCGTGAAGATTCGGGGGTAACCACTGCCCGGAGCTGCCCCATGGCCCGCCCGATCTGGTCAGGAACCTTGTCGTTCGGCCTGCTCAACATTCCTGTTTCGCTGATGTCCGGCGAGCGCAAGGTCGACCTCAGCTTTCGCATGCTCGACTCGCGCGATCGCAAGCCGATCCGCTTCGAACGGGTCAATGCCGAAACCGGCGAAGAAGTGCCCTGGAAGGACATCATCAAGGCCTTCGAGTACGACAAGGGCAGTTATGTGGTGGTGGAAAAGGAGGACATCGCCTCCGCCGCCCCGGCGACCCACGAGTCGGTGGACGTGGAGGCCTTCGTCGGCCGCGACGAGATCGGCCTGCGCTTCTACGAGAAGCCCTACATCCTGGTGCCTGGCAAGAAGGCCGAAAAGGGCTACGTGCTGCTGCGCGAAACCCTGAAGAACACCGGCAAGGTGGGCGTGGCCCGCGTGGTGATCCGCACCCGTGAGTACTTGTGTGCGGTGATCCCCGAGGGCGATGCGCTGGTGCTGATGATGCTGCGCTACCCGCAGGAACTGGTGGAGCCGGATGAGTACAAGCTGCCTTCGGGCAAGGCCGCCGATTTCCGCATCACCGCCAAGGAGACGGAGATGGCCAAGAGCCTGATCGAATCCATGGCTGCGAAGTGGCAGCCCGATGATTACCACGACGAGTTCCGCAAGCGGCTGGAGGCAATCATCCGCAAGCGAATCAAGGCCAAGGGCGCCACCACGCGGATCGCCGAGGAAGGGCCCCACGAACGGCACGACGCCACGACCAACGTGGTGGACTTCATGGCCTTGCTGCAGAAGAGCCTGGACAGCAACAAGCGCACGCCGGCCAAGAAGACGACGACCAAGGCGCCCGCCCGCAAGACCAGCGCGGCCAAATCTACGGCGCGCAAGCCGGCCACGGCGAAACCTGCGAAAAAGGCGCCGGCCAAACGCGCCCCCCGAACGGCAGCGAAAGGGTGAACCGTGGGCCTGCAGCACTACCGTCGCAAGCGCCAATTCGACCGGACGCCGGAACCGTCGGCGGATCGGCGGGCTGCGCGTGGTGAACGCCCGATCTTCGTGGTGCAACTGCACCATGCCAGTCACCGCCATTACGATTTCCGACTGCAGGTAGGCGACACGTTGAAGAGCTGGGCGGTGCCCAAGGGACCGAGTTTCGATCCGGCCGTGAAACGATTGGCGGCGGAGGTGGAAGACCATCCCGTTGCCTATGCCGACTTCGAAGGCAACATCCCCAAGGGCCAGTACGGAGGCGGCCACGTGGCCACGTTTGATCGCGGCGTGTGGACGACCGATGGCGACCCGGAGGCACAACTGGTCAAGGGGCATCTGCGGTTCGAGCTGTTCGGCGACAAGATGAAGGGCGGCTGGCAACTGGTACGCACGCATAAGGCGGACCGCCAGCCGCAATGGCTGCTGTTCAAGGATGCGGATGAGCATGCCGCCCCCCGCGAGGCCGACGACCTGCTGGACGACGTCGCTGCGCCACCGGGCACCGTGGTGCGACGGCCAGCCCGGAAGACCACGCGCAAGTCCAAGGAACTCGTCGCGCCGCATCGCTGGGCGAAGCGTGCCGCCAAGCTGGATGGCGCGAGGGCTGGGCACCACCGTCCCGCGTTCCGCCCGCCCCAACTGGCCAAGCTGTTCCATCGCGTGCCCGCCGGTGAGGATTGGTTGCATGAGGTCAAGTGGGACGGCTATCGCCTGATCGCCCAGATCGGTGGGGCAAGGTGCGGTTGTGGTCACGCAACGAACGCGAATGGACGGCAAAGGTGCCGGAGATCGTGGCGGCATTGCAGGCGCTGGATCTTGCCGACGCGGTGCTGGACGGCGAGCTGATCGCAGGCTCCGGTCGCCAGGAAGACTTCGGGCTGCTGCAGGCCACGCTGTCGGGGGAAAAGAACGCAACGCTGACCTACGTGCTGTTTGACGTCCTGCAGGTGGACGGCGTGGATGTGTCGCGTAGCCCGCAGTACCAGCGCAAGCTGCTGCTGGCGGAGATCCTGAAGCATCCGCCGGGACACCTGGCCTACAGCACGCACGTCATCGGCAACGGTGAACACGCATTGGCGATGGCGGTGGAGCGCGGGCTGGAGGGAATCATTTCCAAGCGCGCCGATGCGCCTTACCACTCCGGACGTGGCGACACGTGGCGCAAGATCAAGCAACGAGATTCGGACGAGTTCGCGGTGGTGGGTTACACGCTGCCCAAAGGCAACCGCGAGGGACTGGGGGCGCTGCTGTTGGCCTCACCGGATGCGGACCATGGTTGGCGCTACGCCGGGCGGGTAGGGACGGGGATGAGCCACGATCAGCTGGTAGCGCTGGTTGCACAGCTGTCCAAATCGACCCGCGCCAAGCCCACGGTGCAGGTGGACGTGGACGACCCTGAATTGTGCCGGGCACATTGGGTTCGGCCCACGTGGGTCGCGGAAGTATTCCACCACGGTCTCGGCAACCAAGGGCTGCTGCGCCAGCCTGTGTTCAAGACGATCCACCGCGACAGGACGGCTACGGATCTGCAAGCCAAGGGGGCCACTGCAAGCACACTGGAGACAGCCGTGCCCCCAACGCGCCGTCGCAGGAAGACATCGGCGCCGCCAGTCGAACTGACCAATCCCGAGCGGGTTGTATTCACGGGCACCAGATTCACCAAGGCAGACGTCTTCCGCTACTACCGCACCATGGCGCCATGGCTGCTGCCGGAGATCAAGGGCAGGCCGTTGTCTGTGGTGCGCTGCCCGCAGGGAGCAGAGCGGCCCTGTTTCTTCCAGAAGCACCACACTTCCGGCATGGAGCACGTGCACGCAGTCACGCTAAAGGAAGACGGTGGCACTCGCGCCGATTACCTGGTGGTCGGCAACGAGGCGGGACTGTTGGAACTGGTCCAGTTCAATGCGCTGGAGTTCCACCCGTGGGGTGCACTGGCCAGCGCGCCAGATCAGGCAGACAGCATGGTCTTCGACCTCGATCCGGGCCCGGACGTGCCGTGGCAACGCGTCGTGGAAGCGGCCCGTCAGGTTCGGGATCGGCTGCGGGGGTTGGAGCTGGTTTCCTACGTGCGCACCTCGGGAGGCAAGGGGCTGCATGTGTTCGTACCGCTCAAGCCCGCCTGCGAGTGGTCACGGGTGAAGGCGTTTGCCCATGCGTTCGCCGAGTCGATGGTGGCGATGGACCCGCTGGCGTTCGTGGCCACGGCCACCAAGAAGTTCCGCAGGGGACACATCTTCATCGACTACCTACGCAATGGGCGCGGGGCGACCAGCGTGGCGTCGTTCTCGCTACGGGCGCGCGAAGGGGCCCCGGTTGCGATGCCGCTGAAGTGGGAGGAATTGGGTCGCGTGAAGGGGGGCGGCGCATATGACCTGACTTCAGCGCCCCGACGCATGGCAAGGATGTCGACGCATCCGTGGGGGGAATACCGACAGGTTCGCCAAGGCTTGGCGGAGGTGTTGCAACGGTTCTCCAAGGCGCGTGGTTAGCAGTTGGGATGATGCGGGGCGCCAAAGCGGACCATCAATCTCTGATGTCGGGATGACCCGCCGCCAGAACTTCGATGAGCCTCGCCAGCGACACCACGTCCTGATGGTTGTGCTTGGCGACCCGCCGCAGCTTGTCGGCGGCCCCTCCGCGAAGGTACTCCAGCCACGCGGCGGGCGCTTCGGCGCCCGGCAGGTCATCCTCGCGCACCACGCGCAGCACCTCGCGCTCGATGGTCGCCAACCGGCAGTTCTCCCAGGTCCCGCGCCAGCGCCGACGACTCGGGAACAGGAGATCGACGTGCGCCAAACCCATCAGCGGATTCACTTTCCGCGCCAGCCGATAGCGGGTAGCCAACAGGGGTGCGTCGTAGCACTTGCCGTTGTAGCTGACCAGCGTGGTGGTCGGCCGTAACCAACCGGCGAAGGCATCCAGCATCGCGCTCTCGCCTGCCATGGTGGTCAGGTACAACTGGCGTACACGCAGGCCGCCGTCCGCCCAGTCTGAGGCACCGATCATGAAGGCGCGGGTGCCGGTGCCGCCGGCTAATCCGGTGGTCTCGGTATCGAAGAACAACAGGTCGCGGGAGCGCAATGCCCCTTTGCGGTCGAATGCACCATCGAGCCACTCGGGCACCGGCTCGCAGCGCTGCATTCGCTCAACAAGGCGGACGCCGGGGGCGATTTCGTCACCCGGGACATCGCGATCGTGGTGCGTGCCCCCTCGAACAGTGCGGGGTGTGCGTACCCGGAGCAACGTGCGCAGACGCTCAAGGGATGCCTCTGGATCCCCCGATGCCTCGTATACAAGCGGATGGGCCCGCGCGATGGACAGGGAAGGGGGCAGGGCGGCAACGGTACCCACGGCCGATGGCCCGGTCGGCACGCGTGCACCACCTGGCTGTCCGCTCTGGTGCTTGAGTTGCTGCAGCTTGGCCAGGCTGATGCTCATGCGCAGGCCAGCCCGTCGAGCACGTCCAACGTCAGTCGCTTGGGTGAGTTGACGAGTTCCTCATCCGCAGCCAACACCGGCCCCACGCAGGCCGGGCAACCCGCGCGGCAATCGCAACCCTGTACCAGTTCCCGGGCCCGCGACACCAACTCACGCTGGCGCCGCCACAACGGCTCGCTAAGACCCACGCCGCCGGGGTAGTTGTCATAGAGGTAGACCGTTGGGGTGAACGCATCGTGCGCGTCCGGCGAGGTCAGGCTGCCGTCCAGGCCCCGCAGCTGGCCACGCCCTCGACCGTCACCGCTGGCGAACCATGCACCGTCGCCGCTGCCCACCGCCTTCTGCAGGTCGGCGCCGTCAGCCATCACTGCCACCTTGGCGACGACGTGCAGCGCGTATGCCGCGCCCAGGAAGCCATCCAGCGCGTCCTGCCGTGAAGCGAAGCGCGCTTCCAGCACGGATTGCGGCAGCTGCCACCACACGGCGGTCGTGTGCATTTCCTGGTCGGGCAGGTTGACCGGGCCGTAGCCAATGTTCTCGTGGGTGTAGTAGCGGATTTTCTTGTAGCCGGCCACGCGTCGTACCACATGCACTTCGCCATGGTGGCTGCTGCCTTCACCCGCCTTGCCTCCGTCAAAGCGCTCCAGCACCTTCAGCTTGGTGTAGTCGATGGCGTCGGTGTAGTAGTCCACGTGCGTGCGGGTGACGTAGGCCTTGCGACCCTCCCAGTCCAGCCGTTCCACCTGGTAGGGCGTGGACTGCACCATGTGGATGGCGCCCTCGTACAGCATCAGCGGCGCGGAGCTGTAGTCCACTTCCGCGATGATGGTCTGGCGGCCGTCGGTGCGGTCCACCACGACGAAGTTTCCGTCGGCCACCGAGCGCAGGCTGACAGCGTTGGCCGGGTAGCTGTCGGCGATCCACTCCCAGCGGTCGCCCTCGCCGTGGATGACGCCGTCTTCGGCCAGCAGTTCCAGGTACACTTGCGGGTCCACGGCACCGTCGCGCCCGCCGAAGCGTTCACCCTTGAGGAACGGCAGCTCGAAGGCGGCGCAGCGGATATGGTCGAGCAGGATCACCGGCTGGTCGGCGGCGATGCGCGCGTGCTCGGGCGAGTGCGCGCTGAAGAACTCGGGGTTGCGCACGATGTACTGGTCCAGCGGGTCGGAGCTGGCGACCAGCACGCCCAGCGACGGCTGCTGGCGGCGGCCGGCACGACCGAAGCGTTGCCATGTGGCCGCCACACTGCCGGGGTAGCCGTTGAGGACCACGACGTCCAGGCTGCCGATGTCCACGCCTAGCTCCAGCGCCGAGGTCGAGACGATGCCGTCCACGCGCCCATCGCGCATCGCGCGCTCGGCCTCGCGCCGCTCGGTGGGCAAGTAGCCGCCGCGGTAGGCGCGGATGCGCGCAGGCTTGCGCGGGTCGTGGTCGAACACGTCCTTGAGGTACTTGGTCAGCACTTCGACCATGGTGCGCGACTGGGCGAATACCAACGTCTTGAGCCGTGCCTTGATGGCCATGCGTGCGATGCGGTTGGTCTGCGAGCGGGCGGAGGCGCGCAGGCCGAGATCTGGGTTGACCACCGGCGGGTTCCACAGCAGCACGTGCTTGTCGCCGCTGGGAGCGCCGGATTCGGTGATGGCATGCACGTCGTCTTCGATCAGCGCCTCGGCGTGTGCCTGCGGGTTGCCGATGGTCGCCGAGCACAGGATGAACTGCGGGCTGACGCCGTAGAACGCGCACACCCGCTTGAGCCGCCGCAGCACGTTGGCCAGGTGCGAGCCGAACACGCCGCGGTAGCTGTGGATCTCGTCGATCACCACGTACTGCAGGTTCTCGAAGAACTGCGCCCACTTGGTGTGGTGGGGCAGGATGCCCTGGTGGAGCATGTCGGGGTTGCTGACCACGATGTCGCCGGCCAGGCGGATGGCCTGGCGCTGGTCGCCGGGGGTGTCGCCATCGAACGTGGCCGCCTTGACCCCAAGGTCGCCGGCCCTGGACAGTTCGATCAACTCTGCCACCTGGTCCTGGGCCAGCGCCTTGGTCGGAAACAGGTACAGCGCTTTGGCCCGCTTCTGCATGGCGGCGCTGACCACCGGGAGCGTGTAGCACAGGCTCTTGCCGGAGGCCGTGGGCGTGGCAACCACCACGTGTTGGCCACGCTGCACGGCCTCCCATGCCAGCGCCTGGTGGCGATACAGGCGCGTGACGCCGCGTCCGGCCAGCGCGGTGGCCAATGCCGGGGGCAGGCCCGCAGGCAACGGCGCGTAATCGCCTTCGCGCCCCGGCACCAGCAGCGTTCCGGTGATCCGGCTGGCGTACTTGGAGCCCAACCGTGCGGCCAATCGCCCCCCATCGTGCGCACCCCCGGGCCGCGGGGCGGTGGGAAAGGCATCCGCAATGGCGGGAGAGGGCAGGGAAGCGGCGCGGGACATGGGGCGATTCCGAAAGGCTGGCCGCGTTTGTAGGGCAATACCGTCTCACCCGATGAGATGGGCAGGGAATTGACCCGGATCAACGTTTCGTCCCCGTGTCAGCGCGCTAATGGCATGCGTCACCTTTGGAGCCTTGGCCATGATCAAAGACATCGTCCTGCCCCTGACGGGGACCCCGGGAGACGCCAATGCGGTAGCCGCCGCGCTGGACCTGACCGCAGCGGAGGACGCCCATCTGGCCCTGCTGGAACTGGTCAACCTGCCGGTGCCGGTGCCCGGGCCGTGGGGCATGGTCCCGGATGCGTCGATGGCCAGCCTGTACGACGAGTTGCGTGCCCAGTCCGAAACCCGCGCCGCCAAATGGCGCGAAAAGCTGAAGACCGCCGGCGTGCTGGGGGAAGTGCGTGTGGTGGAGTCGCTGTTCGTGGAGCCGCCGCGGACCGCCGCCATCAATGCACGCTATGCGGACATGAGCATCATCAGCGGAGCCGCGCCAGGCGATGCGGACAGTGCCGCCATGATCCACCCGTACTTCGGCGAGTTGCTGATGGAATCGGGTGGTCCCGTGCTGGTTATCCCACCGTCCAGCAAACCTGCACTCCCGGCGGGGCACGCCGTGGTGGCGTGGCGCCCCACCTCCGAAGCCGCACGTGCGTTGCGCGACGCACTGCCGTTGTTGCGGCGCGCCGCTACGGTTGATGTGGTCGTGGTTGACCCGCGCAGTGGAGAGTCCGGCGACGGCGAACAGCCTGGCGCCGACATCGCCAACCACTTGGCGCGGCAGGGCCTGAAGGTGAGCGTGGTGCAACTCCAGCGGGGCTCGCGCTCGGTAGCCGCCACGCTGCTGGAGCACGCGCGTACGTCCGGTGCGGACCTCCTGGTCGCGGGTGGGTATGGTCACTCGCGGTTCCGCGAATGGGCGTTGGGTGGCGCCACCCGCGAGCTGCTGGAGAGCACGCACCTGCCGGTGCTGTTCTCCCATTGAATGGGTAGTGGGGGGAGGTGGAAACGGGGCGCCCGAATGGGCGCCCCGTTTCTTTGCAGTGCCGCCATTTCGATCAGGAATGGCAGCCCGTAATAGCGGTGGCGCAGAGCGCGGAGATCAGCGCGCGGAATAACCACCGTCGATGACAAGTTCCGAGCCCGTGACGAACTTGGACTCGTCCGACGCGAGGTACACCACGCCCCAGGCGATGTCGTCCGCATCGCCCATGTGGCCAAGCGGATGCAGCTTGCCAACTTCTTCGCGGGCTGCGGCGATGTCAGTGGCTCCGCTGGCCTGCAGGTGGTGCTCCACCATCGGCGTCCAGATGTATCCCGGGTGGATCGAGTTCACCCGGATACGGTCCGGCGCGTAGATCATCGCGTCGGTCTTGCTCATGAGCCGTACTGCGCCTTTGGAGGCGTGGTAGGCGGGCACGTCTGGCGCACCGACCAGGCCGTAGATGGACGACAGGTTGATGATGCTGCCCGCTCCGGCACGCTTCATGAGCGGCAGTGAATGCTTGGTGCAGAACAGCACGCCCTTCACGTTGACCGCCTGCACCAGGTCCCACTCCTCCTCGGTGATCTCGTGGGTGAGCTTGGTGCTGCCGGAAATGCCGGCGTTGTTCACCAGCACATCCACGCCACCAAAGTGATCAGCGACTTCGGCGATGGCCCGGGCCACGTCGGACTCACGGGTGACGTCCACGTGCCAGTAACGGGCTTTGCCGCCGGCATGGTTGATCGCGTTGGCAAGGGCCTCACCCTCGGCATCCTGGCGGTCAAAGATGGCCACCGCGGCCCCTTCCTCCGCCAGCCGCTGCACGCAGGCATGGCCAATGCCGACGGCGCCGCCGGTCACGATGCAAGTCTTGCCTTCGACTCGGTTCATGCGTGATCTCCTCAAGGGGTTGACGGGATGATCCCGCAACACGGACCCCGGGACTTGATCGGGGTCAGATTGTCAGCAGCCCGGCAGCATCTTCAACGTGGCCTCTGCCAGTAGCCCGGCCACACTGATGGCGTTGGAGGGATGAGCGATGGTGTCTGTACTGGCCACGCGTGCCGCGCCGGCGGCCTGCAGTTGCGCGAACGCATCCCCCGCGAAAATCGCGTGGGTGGCAATGCAGGTGGCCGGCGGCAGCCCAAGGCGTTGCAGATGCCCCAGCGTTTCCATCAGCGTGCGACCGGACGACACGATGTCGTCGACGACAACGGGTGTGCGCCCCTGTGCGGATGCAGCATCGGGCAGGCTGACACGGACTTCGCGGTCACCCAGTCGCTGTTTCTCGAGCACCTGGTGCGGTGCGTCGGCCAGAGTGGCAATGGCGGACACCCACTGTTCGCTTTCGCTGTCCGGTCCGATCAGGACGGGCGACGACACTTCGCGGCGGATCCATTCCGCGATGGCCTGCGCCGCAGCCACGTTGCGCGTGGGAATGGTGTACACGTCTTCCAACGCGTGGATGCGGTGCAGGTGCGGGTCGACCGTGACCAGCCAGTCGAAGCTCTGCGACACGAACCGCGCGAACAGCGGCGCGCTCACGGCCTCGCCAGGATGAAAACGGATGTCCTGGCGCATGTAGGCGAGGTAAGGCGCCACCAGGCCCACCGAGCGGGCCCCGAACTCCCGTGCCGTCTCCCCGGCGAAGCGCAACGCCAGCGCCATCACGTCCGGATCGTGCAGGCTTGCGACGATGGCCACGTCGGCCCCGGCCAGTTGCTCGTCGATGGCGACGAGGGATTCGCCGTCAGGAAAGCGGCGCCAGTCGAGGCGGCCGATGCGGACCGCACCAGGGGCGTCCGCCGCCGCCATCATCGCACTCGCCATCGCCTCGGCCAGCGGGCGCTGGGCGGGGAAGGGAAGCAGCACGGTGCTCATGACCCGATGTCCTGCAGATCGAAGATGGCGCAGCTTCGTGCGTAGTCCAGCGCGTACTCCAGTTCGCCCTTGGACTGCGCGTGCACCGAAAACACGGGCTCGCCGGCATTGACACGATCACCAATGCGCAGCCGCGACACCAGTCCGGCGGCCGGGGATACAGGCGCACCCGCGAGCTTGGCCACCTTCGCGAGGCGGCGGTTGTCGATGGCGACGACGACTCCTCCGCGTTGGCTGGATACGTCGGCGCGGAACCGTGCCGGTTGCGGCTCGGTGAACCCACCCTGTGCATTGCAGATGGCCATGAACTTGGCAAAAGCACGGCCCGACACGAGCGTTTGTTCGGCCAGCGCTTGCCCCCGGCCAATGACGTTGCCGGGCACCAGATCCAGCAGCTCGCCGGTAAGCGCGATGGCACGCTCACGCAGGTCGGCAGGCGCATCCGCATCGCCGCGCAACACCTTCAACACGTCCATGGCCTCCAATGCCGGCCCGATGCCATAGCCCACCGGCTGCCGGCCATCGGTCCGGTTCACGGCAATCCGGAGGCCCAGCGCTGCGGCAGTGCCGGCAAGCCGCCCGGTGAGCGAATCGGCTGCGGCGGCGGAGCGCACCTTGGCCGTGGGGCCGACGGGCATGTCGATCAACACATGGTTGGAACCGGCCGCCACCTTCTTCGAAAGAATGCTGGCCACCAGCTGGCCATCGCTGTCGAAGTCCAATGGGCGCTCGACGCGGATCAATACGTCATCGGCAGGACTGAGGCGTACATTGCCACCCCAGACCACGCATCCGCCTTCGCGCTCGACCACGCGACGCATCGCCGCCAGGCCCAGCTCCACCGGCGCCATCACCTCCATGGTGTCCGCCGTGCCGGCAGGGGAGGTGATGGCACGCGAAGATGTCTTGGGAATGCGATAGCCCAGCGCCGCGACAATGGCAACGATGATTGGTGTCGTGCGATTGCCGGGCAAACCACCGACGCAATGTTTGTCCAGCACTGGACCTTCGCCCCAGTCCAACCGGTCGCCCACAGCGATCATGGCCCGGGTGAGAGCGGTAGTTTCGCCGTGGTCCAGGCGTTCGCCAGCGCAAGCGGTGACGAACGCCGCCAGCTCGATGTCAGAAAGCCGTTGCTGCACGGTGTCCTGCATCAAGGCCAGGTAGTCCGACTCCTCCAGCCGTTGGCCAAATACCTTGGCGCGCAGTGCGCCAGCGGAGCGGGGCGGCTCCGGGTGATGGAACGTGGCCATGGCATCCGGTTCTGGCTGGATGGCGTTCCAGGCTGCCTCGGACAGGGCAACGGCATCGTGCGGCAGCAGGTCGCTGACCACCACGTTGAGCGTGGCGATCAGTTCGCGATGGTCGATGCGCATGCTGACGCGGGTGAGCGCGGCGAACCCTTCCGACCGGCACACCTCACAGTCGCGATGCATGTAGACCACCGGCTGCTGGTAGGTATCGATGCCGGCGCGTATCACCCGGAGCTTGATCCTGTCCGCGTCGCTGTTCATCTGTCCCCACGGACTCTGGCGAGTCCATAGCATGCCGCATGGAGGGCGCCCCTGGTTTGATCGGAAGCAAGGCCGAGTCAGGTCAGTTCCAGCCCCTGCGCGGTAAAGTAGTGGTACCTGTACCGGGTTGCCCCATGGCCATCGAATCTCCTTCGACCACGCCCTTTTTTGACAGCCGGTGTGCCAACCCGCTGTCCATGGAGGCGCTGAACCAGTATTGCTTCTGCGTGTCGGTGGATCCGGGGAAGCTGCATGATGCGCTCTTGGGGGCGCTGGGGGCCCACGGCGTGCCCGGCACACTGGCCGAAACCCATCCCCACCTGTTCGCGGGGCTTCCGGTCTATGTCTCGCGCGAGAACATCGAACGCGTGGAGGCGGCGGTACGCGCCATCGAGGCCGCGACCGGGTTGGCGGAATACCGCGCGCAGGCGCTCTCGTGGGCGCCGGACATCGCGCAGTACAACCCGGGATCGCCGGGTGGGCTGCTGGGGATGGACTTCCACCTTTCGCCGGACGGTCCACGCCTGATCGAGATCAACACCAACCCCGGGGGCATGCTGCTGAACACGCTGATGGGGCAGGTGCAGGACGTTTGCATGCCCAGCGTGGTCGTGGCCCCCACCGATGCCGTCGCCGCGGAACGTGCGGTCATCGACCTGATGCGCGAAGAATGGCGGCTACAGCGCGGCGAGCGTCCGTTGCAGGTCATCGCCATCGTGGATGAGACGCCGAGTTCGCAGTACCTGTTCCCGGAATTCCTGTTGTTCCGCGAATTGTTCTCGCGCCACGGGCTAAAGGCACTGATCTGTGCCCCGGAAGAGCTTGAATACCGCGACGGCTCGCTGTGGGCCGGAGGCGAGCGGGTGGACATGATCTACAACCGGCTCACGGACTTCCCCCTCTCCCTCCCCGAGCACGCGGCACTGCGCGCTGCCTACCTGGCTGGACACGTCGCCCTCAGCCCCCACCCTCGCGCGCATGCGCTTTACGCTGACAAACGCAACCTGATGCTGCTGGGCGACCCAACGTTCCTGGATCACGCCGGTGCCGACGCGACGACAGTTGAAATCTTGGCCAAGACGGTGCCGGCGACCACGCAGGTCACTGCGAGTAACCGCGATGAGTTGTGGAGCCGGCGGCGCCAACTGTTCTTCAAGCCCGCGTCAGGTTTCGGCAGCAAGGCCAGCTACCGTGGCGACAAGCTGACGCGACGCGTGTGGGACGAGATGGCGGCGGGCATCTACATCGCCCAGGCGCTCGTTGCGCCCAGCGAGCGCCACATGGGCGGCGAGGGCACCCCGCTGAAGGCGGACATCCGATGCTATGCGTATGGGGGCAAACCGCTGCTGTTTGCCGCACGGCTCTACCAGGGGCAGACGACCAACTTCCGCACCCCCGGAGGCGGATTTGCGCCTGTGCTGACGGCCGTGCGCTAAACGCCTCATCGCCATGCGGGCCGGGCTGAATATCCGGCCGGCAAGTAGTCCGGTATTGCCGAATGCCGCCGGCATTGTTGCTTAAGCCGTCACCTCACGCCCGGATGGTTGTAATTGAAACAAAGTTGGTTCATTGACAGGCTAAATTTTGCCGTGGTATCAGATGAGGAACACCTCGGGGTTCCACTTTTCCGGCTCATGGCTTGGTCCGCGCTCGCACTGCGTTGCCTGTTGATCGTGGCGTTCTGCCTCGACGGCGGGGCGTCGTTGTGGAAGGCCAGCCAAATGGCTGCGCATATGGCCAGCAAGTCCAGTAATGCGACAGCGAGCACGGTTTCGGATCCCGTCTCAGGAACCGCCGCGACCAGCGCCCAAGGGTGTGAGAGCCCAGGCCTGGCGGTGTCGACGTCGACAAACGAACAGCACGAAGACTGCGATTGCGAAGAGGCGAATGGCTGCCGCTGCCCGTGCGCATTCGCCGTGAAGCTTCTCGTGCAGCGAGTGCCGTTTGCTGCGCAACACCGGCTTGCCGTCCAACCTGCCATTGCGCAGGAGCCCTCGACGGCACAGATCAAAACGTCGGCGGTATTCCGACCTCCCATCGCGTGATCTGAAACCCGCGCCCCACGGGCGACACCTAAAGCCGCACGCCACGGCGACCGGTCCGGTCGGCGGTATGGCGTAGCAGAGCCATCACTTCGATCACGCGTTTTTCCAGGGGATTCACATGTTCAAGCGTAACCATCTTGCGCTGGCAGTTGCCGCGCTGTTGTCGGCTGGCGTCTCTTCCAATGCATTGGCGCAGGAGGGTGGCGGTGCCGCCCAAGCCGATGCCACCGATCTGGACACCGTTACCGTCACCGGCAGCCACATCAAGCGCGCTGCCATTTCCGGTGTTGGCCCGGTCACCGTAATCGACGCCGAGACCATCGAACGCTCTGGCGCCATTTCCGTGGAAACCCTGCTGCAGCGCCTGCCGGCGTCGGCCGGTTTCGCTGGCAACCAGACCAATGCCTATTGGGCCGACAACGGCTACGGCACCACGCAGGTCAACCTGCGGGGCCTGGGCATCAACCGCACACTGGTGCTGCTCAACGGCCGCCGCGTGGTCAATGGCGGCACGGGCGCCAACAGCTCGGTCGACCTCAACATCATCCCGGTGGCGCTGATCGATCGCATCGAAGTGCTGAAGGATGGCGCGTCGGCCATCTACGGTGCCGATGCCGTGGCTGGCGTGGTCAACATCATCACCAAGAAGAGCTTTGATGGGGCCGAGGCGTCGATCCGCTACGGCCAGACGTTCGAGCAGGACGGTGAGGAGGGCGCAGCCGACTTCGCATGGGGCATCACCGGCGAACGCGGCGCGATCATGGCGGCGGTCAACTACGCCGAATCCGGCACGGTGAACATGGCTGATCGCGCTCCGTGTGGCCTGGGCGAATCGGGCGGGCAATTGGTGTGCGTGGGCAGCTCCGCCACGATTGGCGGCCGTGCCGTGCTGGCCGACGGCAGTCGCGTGAACTTCAACCAGGATCCCAACGGTAGCGGTGACTTCTACGAGACCTATTCCCCAGCCAAGCACAACTTCAACTCGAATCCGTATCTGAATGCGGTTAATCCACTCAAGAGGGTGAGCTTCAGCACCTTTGGACACTACGCGCTGACCGACAGCGTGCGCGCATTCACTGAATTGATGTACACCAACCGGCAGTCCGACCAGTTGGCGACGCCGGGCTCCATTGGCCAGTACCGGCCGATCCGCATCTCGGCAACACACCCGACCAATCCGACCGGACAGGACCTGACATTGCAGCGCCGCCGCTTGCTGGAAGCGGGAGTGCGTGAGTTCTACCAGGAGGTAGATACCTTCCGGGCCGTACTGGGGCTGGACGGCCAGATCGGCGATGGCTGGGATTGGGGCATGGCGGTCAACTGGGGCCGCAATACGGGAATCGACGGATCCACCAACGTGGCCAACCTCGACCGGGTTGACCAGACACTCAACACCACGGTATGCAGCAACGCGCCTGGCGCGGCGATCCCCTGCGCCGACTATCTTGGCTACGGCGACCTGACGCAGGAGGTGCTGGACTACATCATGTTCACCACCCGCGACAACGGCGGCAACGACCAGAAGAGCTTCACTGCCAACCTGAGCGGCCAGCTGTTCGAACTGCCGGCCGGCTGGGTCGGCGTCGCCACGGGCGTGGAGGTGCGCAAGGAGCGCGGCTGGCGTGATCCCGACCAGCTGACCGTCCTGGGCATTGCCAACACCAACCAGCAGGAGCGCATCGCCGGCGAGTACACGGCCAAGGAAGCGTTCATCGAAGTCGCCATCCCCTTGCTGCAGGACAGCGTGATCGCCGATTCGCTGACCCTCAACGGGGCGGTGCGCTATTCCGACTACGACTTGTTTGGCGATGACACCAACTACAAGGTGGGGCTTGACTGGCAGGTAGCGCCGTCGTTGAAGGTGCGCGCCAACTACGCCACGGCGTTCCGTATTCCCAACGTGCCTGAGCTGTTTGGCGGCGTGTCCGAAGGCAACCTGACCACCACCGACCCGTGCAGCGGATGGAGCAGCCAGCCGTCCTCTTCCACGATCTACCAGAACTGCCAAGATGATGGCGTGCCGGTGGGCTACACCCAGTTGGGCAACACGGTACTGACCACGGTGGGCGGCAACCAGGACCTGCAGCCGGAAGACGCGGAGACCACCACGGTAGGCGTGGTGTGGACGCCCAGCTTCGCCGATGGGCTGACCCTGACGCTGGACTACTTCAACATCAGGATCGACAACGCCATCCAGCGCATCGACGGCTCGACCAAGCTCGCGGTCTGCTACAACACGCCAGGACTGGCGCACCAGTTCTGCGGCAGCGAGAACTTCACCCGCAACCCGCTGACGGGCGAAATCGACTTCCTGTCGGCGCAGCCGGTCAATGCCGCCAGCGAGCGGGTATCGGGCGTTGACCTGGGAGCGCTGTACCAGTTCGGCCTTGCCGGTTGGGACAGCACGTTGAGCTGGGACGTGTCGTACCTGAAGGAATACGATGTTCGCCCATTCGACGGCGCCGATCCGATCCGCTACGCGGGCATGATCACCGGCGGACGGGGCAGTTTCACCCACTGGCGCTCGTTTACCTCGCTGACGATGGCGCGTGGCGTGTGGTCGGGCAGCTACAGCGTGCAGTACATCGGCAAGGCTGATGACATCAATGCATCACCGGGCGACATCGGCGACCACGCCCCGAGCGTCACGTACCACAATACCCAGGTGAAATACGCCTTTGGTGATGTGGCCGACGTGGCCTTCGGCATCGACAACCTATGGGACAAGCAGGCGCCGTTCATCCAGAGCTGGACCGACGCCAACACCGACACGATGACTTACGACCTGCTGGGTCGTCGCTGGAACGTGAAGTTCACCTACCGCTGGTGACCTGATCGTGCCATCGCGCATCGCCCGGCCAACGCGGCCGGGCGATGCGATCGTCCGTCCTTTCTGCAGGTAATGCATCAATGAAACCCGCTTTCTGGGCCCGCAAGGCCCACAAATGGATTGGCCTGGTCGTTGGCGTCCAGGCGCTGCTGTGGATGATCAGCGGTCTGTACATGACGATCATCTCGATCGATGTCATCCACGGCGACCATCTGGCGCATGGCGCATCCGCACCCCTGTCGACGTCGACCGACTATGTCACGCCGTCGCAACTCGCTGCCGACAACCCTGGCCTGCTCGGCTTCCGCCTGAAGAAAGTAATGGACCGCGCAGTCTACGAAGTGCGCACCGAGGAGGGTCCGACCTTGGTGGACGCCATGACCGGCGAGCCTTTTGGACCGCTGGACGAGTCCGAAGCACGGCGAATTGCTGAATCGCTTTACCAGGGCGATGCACCATTGGCCTCGATCGCATTGTTGAGCGAGGCGCCGCAGGAGGTGGCTTCCCGGCCGGTGCCGATGTGGCAGGCCCGGTTTGACGATCGTGGAAGCACCACGCTGTACATCTCGCCGGCCACCGGTGAACTGCTGGCCAAGCGCCATGAGCTGTGGCGCTGGTTCGACTTCCTCTGGATGCTCCACATCATGGATTACGAGGCGAGGGAGGACGTCAACAACACGCTGTTGCGTGTTGCCGCCGCCATCGGCTTCGTGTTTGCGTTGAGCGGGGTATGGCTGCTGTTCTACAGCTTCCGCAAAGGAGGCAAGGCATGACGCCCTGGCTCCGTAGGCTGCATAAGTGGGTGGGGCTGATCATCGCGATCCAGTTCGTGCTGTGGCTGGGCAGCGGACTGGTGATGAGCGTGCTCGACCACGACACCGTGCAGGGCCACACACACCGTGCACACGCCGCGGCACCGTCGCCCACTTGGCCGATTGACGCCCTGGCGCCAGCGACGGTGCTGGCCAAGGCCGGCCGTGACGTCCAGACCATCGAGACGTTCCAGCTTGATGGCCAAGCGGTATATCGCCTGAGCCAACATGGCGATGTGTGGCTGCTTGATGCCGTCTCGGGCGAGCCCGTGCCCGTCAACGCGGACGTGGCGCTGTCGATAGCAAGAAAGGACTACGTAGGCGACGGCAAGGCGGGAGCGCCGGAGTTGCAGTCCGCGGCAGATCTGGAGGCGCGCGAGCATGACGGACCGATCTGGCGCGTGCCGTTCTCGGACGACGACTCCACGACCGTCTACGTCTCGGCTCGCGACGGCCGCGTTCTGGAACGACGCAACGATACCTGGCGGCTGTTCGACGTGGTGTGGATGCTACACATCATGGATTACACCGGTCGGAAGAACTTCAACAATCCGCTGGTCGTGACGGCTGCCGTAGGTGGCGTCTGGATGGCGCTGACTGGCATCTGGCTGTTGTTCGCCAGCTTCCGGCTGGGCGAGTTCCTGCCGTCGCGCTGGCGGCCGCGCCGTACGCTAAGCGTGTTTTCGCCCGACGGCAGCCTGTTGCGTTCGGTGGAGGCGCACTCCGGCGACACCGTCTACGTTGCACTGGCGCGCAATGGCCTGCAGTTGCCCTCCAACTGCGGTGGCGGACAGAGTTGCGGGTTGTGCGAAGTACGCTTCCGCGGCCACGCGCCCGAACCCACCAGCGCGGATCGCACGCACCTGGGCGAAACCAAGCTGAAGCAGGGCTGCCGCTTGGCGTGCAATTTGCCCGTGCATGAAGACCTCGGTGTCGAAGTGCCCGGTGGCGCGGCTATCTGGGCTGAGTATTCAGGCACCGTCGAGCGGGTCACGCCGATCACGCCATTCCTGCGCGAGATCATGTTCCGCCCGGATCAGCCCGGCAAACTGCAGATACCGCCGGGAGCATACGTTCAGGTCCACATCCCGGAGTACAACTTGACCCGTCAGGACCTGCACCACCCCGAACACCATCGCGGTGACTGGGGTGCACTGGACCTGCCAGATGCGTTCGCGTCCCGCGAGCCGGTTCGCCGCAGCTATTCATTGGCGATGCCTGTGGAGCAGGCCAACGGCGCCATCACGCTGCTCGCGCGCTTCAGCCCCGGGCGGCAGGATCGCAGGCGCCATCCGCCTGGCAAAGGCTCCTCGTACCTGTATTCGCTGAAGGCAGGCGACCCATTGCGTTTCAGCGGGCCGTACGGTGATTTCAAGCTCAAGCCGGGCCATGCTGAAAAGGTGTTCATCGGCGGCGGGGCGGGAATGGCGCCCCTGCGATCGATGATCCATGCGTTGCTTGATGGCGGGGCACAGGAACGCGTCCATTTCTGGTATGGCGCACGCAATCTTCGCGACGCCCCCTACCTGGAGGAAATGGCCGAGCTGGCGCAGCGGCACCCCAACTTCAGCTGGCATCTGGTGCTGTCGGAAGAAGCCGAACATGCAGCCGGTCTGGTCACGGGTTTGGTCCACGAAGCAAGCCATGACGCCTTGCTGCGGGATCACCCGGACCTGCACGCCTGCGAGTTCTACCTGTGCGGGCCGCCGGCCATGCTGTCTGCTACCCGACAGCTGCTGGCCAAGCTTGGTGTGGCGGATGATCGAATTGCCTTCGACGACTTCAAGATCTGACCCCTGAACAATCTACGTCGCTGGAGCCCGGGGGCAGCTCCAGCGACGTCAGGGCCAGTAGAAGTGGGTGGCTTGCCACGTACCTGTCCCACCACAAATCCAGCAAAAGCGTGAAGGCCACTTCCGAGGAGGTCTTTCAGCTGTTTGACTCAAACTCCGTATCGGCGGCCCACATGGGGCGCCGATCACGATGATGGATGGTGGGTCGATGTCGAACGCAAGCCACCTCTACGCAGCACGTGGATTCACGCCTCACGATGCAGCATGCGTCGTTTGATCAACGCATAGACCACCGGAATGACGACCAGCGTCAGCACCGTCGACGACACCATTCCCCCTACCATCGGCGCGGCAATGCGCCGCATCACTTCGGACCCGGTGCCGCTGCTCCACATGATTGGCAACAGTCCGGCCATGATGGCCACCACCGTCATCATCTTGGGGCGGACGCGCTCCACCGCACCCTCCACGATGGCGTCATGCACGTCTCCATCGTCCAGGCCACGGCCTTCCGCGCGACGTTGGGCCGCGCGGTGCTGCAACGCGTGGTCGAGGTAGATCAGCATCACCACGCCAGTTTCCGCGGCCACTCCGGCCAATGCGATGAAGCCGACGGCAACGGCAACGCTTAGGTGGTACTCCAGTGCCCAGAGCAGCCAGACGCCGCCGACCAGTGCGAAAGGCACCGAAAGCATTACCACGAGCGACTCGGTAATGCGACGGAAATTCAGGTACAGCAGTAGAAATATCAGCGCCAAGGTAATAGGCACCACGATCTTCATCCGGGCCGCCGCCCGCTGCATGTACTCGTACTGGCCGCTCCACGTGGCGTAGTAGCCGGACGGGAACTTGACCGACCTCGTGACGGCGTCCTGTGCCTTGCGGACATAAGCGCCAAGGTCGCTTTCCCGTGTGTCGACATAGATGTAGGCCGACAGCAATGCGTTCTCGGTGCGGATCGATGGTGCACCCTTGCGTACGCGCACGGAAGCAACTTCCCCCAGTGGAACCTGGGCGCCATCCATCGTCGTTACCAGCACGTTTTCGGCGATCTGGTCGGGATCGGCACGCAGCTCACGTGGGTAGCGCACGATCACGCCAAAACGCTCGCGGCCTTCCACTGTCGTCGTCACCATTTGCCCGCCAAGCGCCGTGGCGATGACATCCTGCACTTCGCCTACGGTGATTCCATAGCGGGCCAACTGGCGCAGATCAGGGCTGACGTCGAGGTAGTACCCGCCGGTCAGACGCTCGGCATACGCGCTGGTGGTGCCTGGCACTTCGCGGACTGCAGCTTCGACCTCCTTGGCCAGGCGCTCCATCTCATCCAGGTTGGTGCCGAACACCTTGATGCCGATGGGCGTGCGGATGCCAGTGGACAGCATGTCGGTGCGCGCCTTGATCGGCATCGTCCAGGAATTGGCAACGCCCGGGAACTTGAGCGCTTGATCCATCTCGGCGATCAGCTTGTCCACGTTCATTCCTTCGCGCCATTGGCCCTCCGGTTTCAGGTTGATGACCGTTTCAAACATCTCCAGTGGGGCAGGGTCGGTAGCGGTTTGTGCGCGTCCCGCCTTGCCAAACACGGACTCCACTTCCGGGAAGGATTTGATGATCCGGTCTTGTTGCTGCAGCAACTCCGCCGCCTTCGTCACCGACATGCCTGGCAGGGAAGCGGGCATGTATAGCAAGGTCCCTTCGTTCAGGGTGGGCATGAATTCACTGCCCAGTCGCGCCGCCGGCCACAGGGTAGCCAGCAGTACCACGCCAGCCACGACCAGGGTAGCGATCTTGTGCCTGAGTACGGCGCCAATGATTGGGCGGTAACCCGCGATCAATGCGCGATTCACGGGGTTGCGCGCCTCTGGGACGATCTTTCCGCGCACGAACAAAAGCATCAACACCGGGACGAGTGTCACTGACAGCAGAGCGCCGCCGGCCATTGCGAATGTCTTGGTGAAGGCCAAAGGTTTGAACATCCGACCCTCCTGCGCCTCCAGCGCGAACACGGGCAGGAACGACACGGTGATGATCAGCAGGCTGAAGAACAGCGATGGCCCAACCTCGCGGCAGGCGTCAACGATAAGTTCTGCCCGCGGCCGGCTACCATCGTCTCGCTCAATGTGCTTGTGCGCGTTCTCGATCATCACGATGGCGGCGTCGACCATGGCACCAATCGCGATCGCGATGCCGCCCAGACTCATGATGTTGGAGTTCATTCCCAACACCCTCATGGCCATGAACGCGATCAACACGCCCACTGGCAGCATGATGATGGCGACCAATGCACTGCGAACGTGGAACAGGAAGATGATGCAGACCAGCGCGACGATCGCGCTCTCCTCGAAGAGCGTGGTGCGCAGCGTCGCCACCGCCCGCTTGATCAGCTCGGAACGGTCATAGACCGCGCGAAGGCTGACGCCTTCGGGTAGGCCGGCCTGGATTTCCGCGATCCGCTCCTTGAGCCCGTCGATGACCGCCAACGCGTTCTCGCCGTAGCGGGCCACGGCAATGCCCGCCACGACATCTCCCTCGCCATTGAGCTCGGCCAGGCCGCGGCGCTCGTCCGGCACGAGCTCGACGTTCGCGATGTCGCCAATCAGCACGGGTGTTCCGCCCTCGGCCTTGACGACAAGATCCTCGATGTCGGAGATGCCGCGCAGGTAGCCCCGGCCCCGGATCATGTATTCGATCTCGGACATCTCGATCACGCGACCGCCGACATCGCGATTGCCCTGTGCGATCACTTCCGAGACCCGGGAAAGCGGGATCCCGAACTGCCGGAGCCGCGCCGGGTCGACCGTCACCGAATATTGGCGTACGAACCCGCCCACGCTGGCCACTTCGGCCACGCCGGGTGCAGCAGTCAACTGATAGCGAACGTACCAGTCCTGGAGCGCACGCAACTGGTCCAACGACTGCTGCTTGCCTTGCAGTGCGTACTGGTACACCCAGCCGACGCCGGTGGCATCCGGGCCAAGCGTGGGCGTGACGCCTGCGGGCAGCTGCTTCGATGCGAAGCTCAGGTATTCCAGCACTCGCGAGCGCGCCCAGTAGACGTCGGTGCCGTCCTCGAAGATCACGTAGACGAACGAGGCACCGAAGAATGAAAAACCGCGCACCACCTTGGCTTGTGGCACCGCGAGCATGGCGGTGGTGAGCGGGTAGGTCACCTGGTCCTCCACCACCTGGGGTGCCTGGCCAGGGACTTCCGTGTACAGAATCACCTGCACGTCCGACAGGTCGGGTTGCGCATCAAGAGGTGTATTCAGCAGCGCATGAATACCGCCAGCGGTGATGGCTACGGCCATCACTAGAACCAGGAATACGTTCCTGAGGGACCACTCGATGATGCGGTTGAGCATGTCAGTGCTCCATGCCGCTCATGTCGTGGCCGGCGTGCGGGTCGCCCTGTGCGGCCGGCTCCTCATGGCTGTCGTGCTCACCATGGCCGACATGCGGATCGGAAGGTGTCTGAACCGGCTTCACGCCGGGCGTTGGCTTGGATCCGGGGCTGGTCACCGACTGGCCTGAGTGTTCGTGATTCTGCACTCCCGCTGCTGCATCACTGGGTTCTGCAGGAACGACGTCGGCCTCCGCACGCATTGAAGTAATGGGCTCGCCTGGTTCCGCTGACGATGTTCCCATGCCCGCTAGGGCCGACTGAAGGTTGCTCTCCGCGTCCAAGAGGAAGTTGGCGGCCACGACCACGCGTTCACCCTCGGCAAGGCCTTCCAGCACCTCGATGGAGTCAGCCGCACGTCGTCCGACGACGACGCGTCGCGGTGCAAACCGTCCCTCGGACACCTGCACCAGCACGATCTGACGCGTTCCGCTGTCGATCAACGCGGAGCGTGGGACGGCCAGTACCGCCGGACCATCATCGCGACTAAACGCGACGTTGCCGAACAATCCCGGGCGCAGCACGCCCTCGCGGTTCGGAAGGGCCACGCGCACTCCCAGCGTCCGGGTCGCAGCATCAATCACCGGCTGGATGAAGGTTACCTGCCCGTCAAACCTCTGGCCGGGCAGGGTAGGTGAGGAGAAACTCGCCGCCTGCCCAGTACGCAGCGACCCCGCTTGCGACGCCGGAACATTCGCCACCACCCACACGGTGGACAGGTCGGCAAGACGCAGCACGGTCTCACCTGCTTCGAAGCGCGCCCCTTGAACCACCGGCTTCTCCATCACCACCGCATTTGCCGGCGACGTGAGGACCAGGTTGCCGGATGGCTTGTGCCCAAGGTGCGCCAATTGCGCGTCGCTGATCTCCCAGTTGCGAAGACGATCGCGGGCAGCGTCGCGGAGCCGGCCCATGCGCTTGGCCGCATCCGCATCGCCAGTGCTGAGCCGTCGCGCCGCCGCATCGGCAATGCGGTACTCCTCCTGGGCCGCCATCAACTGCGGGCTGTAGACGGTGAGCAGCGGCTCTCCGCGGCGCACCGCCTGACCTGTCTGGTTGGCATGCAGGCGCTCCACCCAGCCTTCGAAACGAGGGGCGATCTCGTATTGCCGCGTTTCGTCCACGGCTACCGTGCCGCTGGCCTCGACCCTTCGCTCCAAAGGCCTGAGCCGTACCTGTTCGGTGCGAACGCCCAGCATCTGTACCCGCTCCGGCGACAGCACGACTGTCCCGGGCACGGACGCGGCGTCGTCTTCCGCATAGACCGGGATGTAATCCATGCCCATGGAATCTTTCTTGGGCACAGGGGAGGTATCAGGCAGACCCATCGGGTTGCGGTAATAGAGGGGCTTGCGCGCGGCCTTGGCCGTTGGTTCGGCACCGCCATCCTTTGGTGTGTCCGGACGCATTACGCGACCAACCATCACGCCGACACCAAGTGCGGCCGCAACGGCCATCGCAATCAGGGGCCAATGGGTACGGCTCATGGGGCATCTCCTTCGATGGCGCGCACATTGGCGGCGCCAAGCAGTTCGTCACGGAGGGCATCGACGCGGGCCAGGTCCGCGCCTTGCCATTCGGTCAGCGCTTCAAGCAGGGTGTTGAAGTCAACTTCGCCCACCTGGTAGCTGGCGAGCGCGGATTTGAAATTGGCCTCGGCCTGGGGCAGTTGCGCCTTCTCGATCAATTGCCGTTGTTCACGGGCGGACCGCCACTGCGTCCATGCCACGCCAAGGCGTCCGGCCAACGCATTGCGCGCGACGTCGGTACGCGCGATGGCGGCATCCTCCATCCGCCGGGCTTCACGCTCGCGCTCGTGGAGGGCGCGGCGTTGCAACGGGATCTCCACTTCCAGCATCAGCTCGTAGCTTTCCACGCGGTCATCGCGCTGCATGGCGCCCACGCCGAAAGTGATGTCCGGCCAGCGGGCGCGGCGTTGCAGTTCCACGGCGTCATGGGCGGCGTTGACCCGCGCACGGCTGGATCGGAGCGCGGGGTGTGCCTCCGCATCCAGTTTGGCGAGTGCATCGGTTAGGGTCGGGCTTGTCACGGGCAACGGGGGTGGTTCCGAGGGCGAAAGCAGCTCCGCATCCGCGCGGCGCCCCAATGCCACATTGAGCATCGCCGTGGCTTCTGCTCGTCCGGCATGGCGCTGGATGCGTTCGCGCTGCATGGACGTGCGCTCCACCTGGGCCCGGATCGCGTCCTGCTGCGGCGCCATGCCCAGCGCGTAGCGGACGCCCGCGATCTCTTCCACCTGTTCAAGCAGGGCGATCAGCCGATCGATGACCAGCAGCGAGGCATCTGCGTGCCAGTAACGCACGTAGGCCGACTCCGCTTCTGCCATCAGGTCAAGCGCGACGGCGCTCCGCTCCAGGCCCAATGCACGGGCCTGTGAGCTGGCAACGCCGCGAGCCAGCTCGCGCTTGCCCCACAGGGGGACGCGCTGCCGGATCTGGTAGCTGGTTGAGCCGACGTTGCCGGGCAGGAAGGCAGGATGATCGGGATCGATGTCGCGCAGACCGACCGACGCCATCGGGTCGGGCAGGGCGCCTGCGGGAACAATGCGTGCCTCGGCCGCCTCGGTCTCCGCCTGGAGGGCGCGCAATTCCGGATTGTGCCGAAGCACCCAGGTACGAATCGACGCGATGTCGGCGCCCGGCGTCGTGTCATTGGCCGTTTGCGCCATCAAGGTGGGCGCTAGTAGCAGACAGCCCAGCAGGGCCGCAGCCTTCCATCCGACCAGACGCCGTCGTCCCGAGTACGGGCGTGGCGAAACATCGCGATGCGATGTTTCGGCGCGCGGGCCTGCCGGAGCAGGGTAGGTCACCATGTCTCAACCTCTGCGGGCGCCGCAAACTGGAGGAGCAGCGCCGATGCGGTGGGAACATGCCGTGCGAACACGGCCGCCATGAAACAGGAACGGGCGCAAGCAATGCGCCGCGTCAGACAGGCGGGATCAGATCAACAACAATGCCGCAGGATGCGGTGTGGGACGGTGCCAGGATACGGGAGGCGGCAAGGCGTGGTGGCGGCGCAGGTCAGCCGACAGGAAGACCACCTCGGCCATTGCCACGGGAATGGCGGCCGGAAGTGCCGGCACATCCGGCACCCGGGCTACATCGCTGCTGAGCGAGCCCTGTCCACAGTGGGATGCACAGACCGTATCGTCGGAGGGTGCGGGTGCCTCATGGCAACCGTGCGTACCGCCTTCGACGACCAGCGGTGCGCTGGCGTCGAGCTCGGAGAGCGCCATGAACCCCATGGAACAGGCTGGATGACCCGCCAGCACCACCTGCGACCACAGCAACGCCAACACCGCGAGGATCGCGATGCGGGCGCGGAATTGCCGGCGGCGGAAGCGTTTCATGGCCCTGTGATGTTAAGTCCATCGAGTGCCCACGCATTGACGGGGATCAATTTGTGGGCCTCCGGCGGAATTCACATGCTGCTGAATTCCCTCGGACTCAGCTTCCCGTCCTTGGTGGTATCCATCATGCCGAAATGGGCTGCCATCGGGTGCTTGGCCATTTCAGCCTTCGAGAGGAAGCCGTCCTTGTCCTTGTCCAAGGCGGCAAACGTAGGCGACACGGTGGGCTTGGCCGCCGCCGGGGCGGAATGGGCGGCGTGGTCGTGGGAGCCGCCCTGTTCGCGGTGATCCGCCAGTGCGGGCGCCGCAGCGCTGGACAGGGTCAGGAACAGGACAAGCGTTGTGTACTTCATGGTGTTCTCCAGCAGGTGATGAGGTGATTGCCGAGGCCTCAATGCCGCCCCGGCCGGGCATTCATTCCACGCGCGTGCGCCCCAGCCGCAGCGCATTGGCCACGACCGAAACCGAACTGAGGCTCATCGCCAGTGCCGCGATCATCGGGCTGAGCAGCAGGCCAAAGACCGGGTACAACACGCCAGCCGCGATCGGCACGCCCAGTGCGTTGTAAAGGAAAGCAAACATCAGGTTCTGCTTCATGTTGGCAACCGTGGCGTCGGACAGGGTCCGCGCGCGGGCAATGCCACGCAGGTCGCCCTTGACCAGCGTGACCTGCGCACTGGACATGGCCACGTCGGTACCGGTCCCCATGGCCACGCCGATGTCGGCCCCGGCCAGCGCCGGTGCATCGTTGATCCCGTCGCCAGCCATCGCGACCTTGCGGCCCTCCGCCTTGAGCCGCTGGACCAGCGCCACCTTGTCCTGCGGGCGCACTTCGCCGTGCACTTCATCGATACCCAACTGGCGGGCGACAGCTTGCGCGGTGACGACGCCATCCCCGGTGGCCATGACGATGCGCAGCCCTGCAGCGTGCAACGTTGCAATGGCATCCGGCGTCGAGGCCTTGATGGGGTCGGCCACGGCCAGCAGGCCGGCCAGTCCACCGTCCACGGCAAGGAACATCACGCTGGCGCCGTCGCGGCGGAGTCCATCCGCCTGCCCGCGCAGTGGAGTGGCGTCCACGCCCAGTTCGAGCATCAGTTCGGTATTGCCGATGGCGACCTTGCGCCCACCCACCATGCCGCGGACCCCAATGCCCGTGGACGACTCAAAGCGCTCCGGTGTTTCCAGGGGCAGCTTGCGGCGACGCGCCTCGGCCACGATGGCATCGGCCAGTGGATGCTCGCTGTTCTGGTCCAAGCTTGCTGCCAGTCGCAGCACGTCTTGCTCGTTGTAGCCGGCGGTCGGCACGGCCTGGCGGAAGGCCGGCTTGCCTTCGGTCAACGTGCCGGTCTTGTCGACGATCAGCGTATCGATACGACGGAAGTTCTCGATGGCTTCGGCATCGCGGAACAGTACGCCCACCTGCGCCGCGCGGCCTGTTGCCACCATGATCGACATGGGGGTAGCCAAACCCAACGCGCACGGACAGGCGATGATCAGCACCGAAACAGCGTTCAACACGGCGTAGGTCCACGACGGCTCCGGCCCGAACAGGCCCCAGGCAAGGAACGTCGCCACGGCAATCGTCAACACCGCCAACACAAACCAGAACGCCACCTTGTCGGCCATGCGCTGCATCGGCGCTCGCGAGCGCTGCGCCTGCGCTACCAGCTGCACGATCTGCGCCAAGACGGTTTCGGAACCGACCTTCTCGGCACGGATCACCAGGCTGCCGGTGCCATTGAGCGTGGCACCGATCACGGTCGCGCCTGCCGCCTTTTCCACTGGAATCGGCTCGCCCGTCAGCATCGACTCATCGACGTTCGAGTGGCCCTCAAGCACCTTGCCGTCCACCGGCACTTTCTCGCCCGGACGCACGCGCAATCGATCCCCCACATGCACGTGGCTGAGGGCGATATCCTCTTCGGTGCCATCATCGCGCAGGCGACGAGCGGTCTTGGGCGCAAGGCCGAGCAGGGCACGGATGGCGGCGCCGGTCTTGGAGCGGGCACGCAACTCCAGCAACTGACCCAACAGCGTCAGTGAGATAATCACCGCGGCCGCCTCGAAATAGACGCCAACGCGTCCGTGCTCGCGGAATGACACGGGGAAGATGTCCGGCGCCACGGTGGCCACCACGCTGTAACCGAACGCGGCGGCCACACCGATACCGATCAGGGTCCACATGTTCGGGCTACGGTTGCGGATGGACTGCATGCAGCGTTCGAAGAAGGGCCAGCCGGCCCATAGCACCACCGGCGCACTGATGATCAGCTCCAACCAGGTGCGCGCCTCCGTGGACAGCCACGCATGGAAACGGTGGCCGAGCATCGCCAATGCCAGCGTGATCAGTGTCAGCGGCAATGTCCACCAGAACCGACGACTGAAATCGACCAGCTCGGGGTTCTCTTCCCCCTCGATGCCGGGCATTTCCGGCTCCAGCGCCATGCCGCAGATCGGGCAGGTGCCGGGGTGGTCCTGTCGGATCTGTGGGTGCATGGGGCACGTGTACATCGTGCCGATCGGCGCAACGACCGCAGGTTCAGCGGGCTTTTCCGCCAGGTACTGCGCAGGATTGGTGACGAACTTCTCCCGGCACCGATCCGAGCAGAAGTGGTACGTAACGCCCTCGTTTTCGGCGTGGAGGCGCGTCTTCGTTGGGTTCACCTTCATCCCACATACGGGGTCGACGACGACGTCCGAAGACGACGCTTGCTTGTCGCGCAAGCTGCCGCCGTTTGGGCCATGCCCATGATGTTCGTGCCCGCTCATGCATCCTCCTTGGAACGTCACGTTCGCCGTCAATTTCCGTGGCGCGAGAATGGCGAAGTGGAACCGTCCTGGGCCACCAGCTCCACCGCATACGGCTGCACGCGGCCATCTGGGGTCTCCATGCCAGGGGAGCCCAGCGGCATGCCCGGGACGGCGAGGCCCTTGGCGTTGGGTTTCTCGGCCAGCAGACGCTTCACATCCTCGGCCGGAACATGGCCCTCGATGAAGTAGCCACCCACTTCGGCGGTGTGGCAGGATCCCTTGCCGTAAGGAACGCCAACACGTTCCTTCACCGGGGTCATATCGTCCACGTCGTGGATTTCAACCTTGAAACCCGCGTCCTGCATATGCTCCACCCAGAGGTGGCAGCAGCCGCAGCTGGGCGTCTTGGTCACCACCAGCAGGGGCAAGGCCGCAGGCGACAGCGCCTTGCCAACCGCAGGCGCGGCTGCTCCGCCAATGCCGTTGGGCAGGTCCGCAGCAGCCGACGTCGCAACGGTGGCGGTGGCCTCTGCGGGTGCAACGGTTTGCGTCGCCGCAGCCTCCTCTCCGACGACGGGGGACGGTGGCTGGCTGGCGCCGCTTGCCGCGGGAGCCGCATCCACAGTTGCAGCGCCAGCGGCCTGCGGTGAGGAGGCGCCACCGCAGCCCGTCAGGCCAACGCCCAGCGCGAGCGAGATGGCAAGGGATAGTGGTAGATGTTGCCTGGACATGTTCGTTCTCCTCAGAACCAGGTGCGCAATCCGACGACAAGCCGGGTATCAGTGACGGGCTCGCCCTCTGCCTTGCGTAGATCTGCAGTCGAACCAAACGCGCGCTCATGCACCACGCCGACATACGGTGCGAAGCGGCGGGTGAACTCATAGCGCAGACGCAGGCCCGCCTCGGCCTTTGACAGGCCGCTGCCGACACCACGCGCCTCATCGTCCTTGGCTGCAAAATCGACCTCAACCAGTGGTTGCAGGATCAGGCGATTGGTGAGCAGCAGTTCGTACTCTGCCTCGACATTGGCCTCCACGCGACCACCGTCACCCACGTAGGCGGTCGCCTGCACCTCGAACTTGTACGGCGCGAGGCCCTGCACGCCGAGCGCAGCCCAGCTACGTGACGGACCCGGTCGGGTCTCCTGCCGCACACCACCGACCACGTCCCACCAAGCGGAGACACTGCGGCCGTACAGCACTTCGATATCTGCGGACTCGGTGTGGCCACCGAGACGTTCGCCCTCACTGCGCAGCCAGAGCCGATTGAGGTCCGTACCAAACCATGCGGTGGCCTCCCATGCCTGACCAGTCCCGCCGTCGGCATCCCAGCCCTCCAATCGATTGATGCCCACGTACCAGTTGAACGCTGGTGCATGCTCCATGTGCTTGTGCAGGTCAGGGAAGGCTGCAGCGCGATCCGCGTCATTCAGTTCAGGGATTGGCGTGATGGGCGCGCTGGAATCGGAAGCCTCACTCGACTTCGCATGGCCAGCATGGGCCGCGTGCTGGTCTTCCTGGCTCGATTGCGGGGTGGTGTGGCCCTGGTGACCCGAATGGTCCTGTGCCAGGGCGGCACCGGATAGTTGCATGGCGACCGAGAGCGCCAACAATGCCAAAGCAGGGGAGCGGTTCATGCGCCTTCCTCCACGCGCACTTCGCGCATCATGCCTGCTTCCATATGCAACAGCAGGTGGCAGTGGAATGCCCAGCGTCCCAGTGCATCGGCACGCACGCGGTAACTGCGCCGCGTGCCGGGCGGGATGTCCACGGTGTGCTTGCGCAGGTGGAACTCGCCCTGTTCGTTCTCCAGGTCACTCCACATCCCATGCAGGTGAATGGGGTGCGTCATCATCGTGTCGTTGACCAGCACGATGCGCATGCGTTCGCCATAGTTGAGCCGCAGCGGCGCGGCATCCATGAACTTCTGACCATTGAACGACCATGCGAACTTCTCCATGTGGCCAGTCAGGTGCAGTTCGATCTCGCGGCTGGGTTCGCGGCCATCGGGGTCGTTGAACAGGCTGCGCATGTCGGCATAGGTCAGCACCTTGCGTCCGTTGTTGCGTAAACCGATGCCTGGGTCATCCAGCTTCGGTGAAACGGCCATCGCTTGCATGTCGACCAGTGGGTTGCCGTTCTCGGTGGCAGGATGCTGGACCATGCCGCTGGCCTGGGCGACGCCGTGGCCGGCATGCGCGTCCTGGGCGGAGGTGCCGCCACCGCCGGCCATCCCTGCCATGCCGCTACCGCAACTGCCCTCGGCGCCCTTCATCGAAGCACCACAGCCACCCTCCATGCCCTTCATCGAAGCGCCGCAGCCACCTTCCATGCCCTTGGCGGCAGGCGCGCTGCCCATGCCCATCGCAACGCCGCAGCCGCCTTCCATCGCCTTGCCGTGTCCACCGTGTCCACCATGCCCCATGTCGTCCATGGTCAACAGCGGACGCGGATCAAGGCTGGGGAGCGGGGCTTCCAGGCCTTTGCGCACGGCCAACGTTCCGCGCGCGTAGCCGGTCCGTCCCATGTCCTGCGCGAAAATGGTGAACGCGTCCTGGCCCGCGGGTTCCACGAGCACATCGAACGTCTCCGCGACGGCAATACGGAACTCGTCGACGGTGACCGGATGGATGTACTGGCCGTCGGCGGCCACGACCGTCATCTTCAGCCCTGGGATGCGTACGTCGAAGTACGTCATCGCCGAGCCGTTGATGAAGCGCAGCAGCACCTTCTCGCCGGGGCGGAACAGGCCGGTCCAATTGCCCGCAGGCGCTGCGCCGTTCATCAGGTAAGTGTACGTGTGGGCGTTGACGTCCGAGATGTCGGTTGGCGTCATCCGCATGCGTCCCCACATCCCACGGTCCTCCAACGCGGCGGACAGGCCATCCTGGCGCACGTCGCGCATGAAGTCGCCGACGGTGCGCTTGTAGTAGTTGTCATGCTCCGCCATTTTCTTCATGCGGCGGAAGAGGGCGACCGGATCCATGTCGGTCCAGTCCGACAGCAGCACGACATGCTCGCGGTCATAGCGGAACGGTGCCGGCTCCCGCGGATCCACGATGATGGCGCCGTACAGCCCCGCTTGTTCCTGCAGCATGGAATGGCTGTGGTACCAGTACGTGCCTGCCTGGTTCAGTTGGAATTGGTACGTATAGGTCTCGCCGGGCGCGATGCCGTCAAAACTCAGGCCGGGCACGCCGTCCATGTTGGCGGGCAGGATGATCCCGTGCCAGTGGATGGAGGAATAGGCATCGCGCAGGTGGTTGGCCACGCGCAGCGTCACCGTATCGCCTTCGCGCCAACGCAGGGTGGGCGCAGGCAGCGAGCCATTGACGGTGGTCGCCATCCGGGCACGTCCGGTGAAATCCACGGGCGACCGGCCAATGGCGAGATCGAATTCGGTGCCCCGCAGCTGAGGCACCTCGGGAGCCGTCTGGCCCTTCGCCGCGAGCGCCGGCCATCCCGCCAACCCGAAGGTGGAGGCGACACCGCCTACGGCAAGACCAGTAACGAACCGACGACGCGACAGGTCTGCCATCGGGCGGCCTGCCGAACCGGAGAACTTGGAAATTGACACGGAAACTCCACTGATTGCTTGAACGAGGCCCATGCAGGGAAGGGCGCACGGCCGGCGATGCGCGCTTGTAGGCAACCTGGGGCCGCGCGGATGCCGGCGACTGGGGACAATCCAGCTGGAATCAGGCTATTGGTGGCCGGACCGGGTGCGGAAGCGGCGGGTCGACGCGGTCTCGCGTGGGTCGCTCCCCCGGCGGCGGTGCCATTTCAGGGAAGGAGGTCGCCAGCAGAGCTGGCACGACGACGGCCGGCACGATCTGTGTGCAGGCGTCGTCACATTGGTCCGGAGCGCAACAATCCACCGGGTCCGGGTCGTTGCAGTGGTCCGCCGACGCCATCGCGTGGTCGGGCGTGGCTGCTGTTGCCTTGGCGTGATCGCCTTGGGCGGTGTGCAGGACCGGCGCCATCGCGCCCAGCGGCATGCGCAGGGACGCCATGGATGCCCCGATCCCATTGAGGACCAGGCACAACACCAACAACAATCGCGGTAGCAGGCGCACCCAAGGCATGGCCCCCATAGTGTACGCCCGACGGGGTCCATGTCACTCCTGAACCTGACCGCCGCGTGAGCTGAACGGACTTCCCGCGGCGGCACCGGTCAAGGGCCATTTGCGCCAATCGCCTGACCTGTTCATGTCGGGCACCACGTTGGCCCATGCAGTCACCCGTGAAACACCGGCGGTGCGGGCATGCTGGCAATGAATTCGCATGGGCTGCCCGGGCGGCTGCCGGTCAGCGGCCTGACGGCGACCTTTCTCGGTGCGAGACCCGCATCCGCAATTGACGAGCTTGCGGCGCGGGGCATTTTCATCGGCCTGGTTGACCTGGGTGAGTGGCACCCGTGGGTAGACGAGGCGACCAGACTCTTGAGCCCGGACGAGCGCGATCGCGTCGCGCGCTGTCGTTCGCCGGCCGACCGATCGGCGCTGGCCTTGACCTATGCCCTCCATCGTCTGCTGCTGGGACAGGCGTTGCACTGTGACGCCGCGGCGGTTCCCGTGGCCCGCGACGAGGCGGGCGCCCCCCGGCTCCTTGGCTGCCTGCACGCCACCAGCCTGAGTCATGCAGGACGTCGAGCGGCCGCATTTGCCATCACCATGACGGGCCCGGTGGGCGTCGATCTGGAGCCAGTGACGCGCACCGCGATCATGCAAGAGTTGGCCGACTGGGTCCGACATCCGGCAGATGCGGACGGAATCGCCGCCAGCGGTGAGGGCGGATACGGCCAGGCACTCCTTGAGCTTTGGGTCCGCAAGGAGGCCTTCCTGAAAGCCGCCGGGGTGGGCATGAGCCGTGAAATGAATACGTTCCCCGCACCCGACAAGGCATTGCTGCCTCTGCCGGACGGCCGCTGGAGCGAGGTGCGCCTCATCGAGGCGGGGCCGCAATGGGTCGCGGCCATCGCCGGCACGCCTGGAGTGCCCATCCACTGTGCCTGGTTGCACCCGCGTCCGGCGCAGCAGGCTGGGCAGAACCATCAGGCCGCATGCTGATGTGCCCCGTCGCTCGCGGTCGGCGGCCGACGCGCTCCTCCCTCCCCGTTACCCGATAGGGAGACATCCGAGAGATGTCTGACAACCGCCCTGTCATCGCGAGCATCTTGCCCTGACGAGGCACGAAGGCACACGCATGGCGGAGCTCCGAGGGGCGACGGCTGCAAACTGAGGGGACGAAATGAGCATTGCCCTGGCCAGCCGCAAGAGCCGCGGCATATTGGTGCTGTGGCTGATGGAGGTGCTGTTGTTGGTCGCCGCCGTGGCGGCTGCCGCGTGGCTTCGCTTCATGGGTGACAGCGAAGGTTATGGACTGTTCCTGTCCCAGGACGCCCTGTCGCGGTCGATCATCTTCTCAATGTTCATCACCGTCTCGATGGTGGCTTTCGGGCTGTACCAGGTGCACGTGCGCCACAACCGGATGGAGTTCGTGATCCGGCTGCTGCTCTCATTCGTATTCGGCGGCATTGCGTTGCTGGTGTTCTACTACTTGCTTCCGCGTGCCTACATCGGCCGTGGCGTGCTGGCAATGGCGTTACTGATCGGTTTTGTCGGAATCGGCCTGCTTCGCCTGGCAGCCCAACGCCTGCTCCGGACGGACGTGTTTCGGCGTCGCATCCTGGTGCTGGGGGCAGGGGAGAACGCCGACCTCATCAACAATCGCATGCGCAGGCGGTCCGACCGCGCCTCGTTCGTGGTGGTGGGCTTCCTCCCGGTGCGCGGGCAACCCGTTCATGTCCAACAGAACCTGCTGCTCAAGACCGACTTTTCGCTTTCCGAAATCGCAGAGTGGCTACAGGTCTACGAAATCGTCATCGCGCCAGACGAACGACGAGGCGGTCTGCCGATGGAGGAGATGCTGAAATGCGCGCAACGCGGCATCACCATCACGGACCTTTCCACGTTTTTCGAACGGGAAGCCGGCATGGTCAAGTTGGACATCGCCGATCCATCCTGGCTGGCCTTTTCGGGTGGATTTGATCACTCGGTGCCGCGACGCCTCAACAAGCGATTCTTCGACCTGGCCGCAGCCGGGACGCTGCTGTTGATGGCTTGGCCGGTGATGTTGCTTGTTGCGGCCTGTATCGCACTGGAGTCCCGCGGCCCCATCCTGTACCGACAGACACGGGTGGGCGAGAACGGCCACCATTTCGAGCTGATCAAGTTCAGAAGCATGCGGACGGACGCCGAGTCCGACGGCGTGGCCCGCTGGGCAAGCCGAGGCGATGACCGCACCACGCGCGTGGGTCGCCTGATCCGCCTGGTCCGGCTGGACGAACTACCGCAGTTGTTCAATATCCTGAAAGGCGACATGAGCTTCGTCGGGCCACGCCCCGAACGGCCGCCATTCGTCGACCTGCTTGCCCAGGAGGTCCGCTACTACAACGTTCGGCACTGCGTTAAGCCCGGCCTGACGGGCTGGGCGCAACTGCGCTATCCCTACGGAGCGTCGGTGCAGGACGCTGAAGAAAAGCTGACGTTCGATCTGTTTTACGTCAAGAACCATGGCCTGGTATTTGACCTGATGATCCTGCTACAGACGGTGGAAATCGTGCTGTTTCACCGCGGATCACGATAAGGCGGGCGTGGAGTGCCGAAGGCGAATTGGTGGGGTGGGCACTTCGGCGTTACTCGCCCCCACCCGACTCCAGCACCTGGCCGCCAGGCTGACGCGTCTGCGGGCCCACGGACGCTACCGAGGACGCACGCCGCGTGGCCGCGAGCTCCATGGAGATCCCGCCTTGCTGCGTGGCGATGAAGTCGAGCAGGGTATGGATGAGCACGATGACGCCGATCATTTCCATGCCTTCCTCAAGGCTGACCATGGCGTGATAGACGATATTCCGGTGACCTTGGTCTTCACGCCACCAGCCCTCCATGAGTTCGATCCCGAGCGCGCCACCAAGGTAGATCGCCGCCGAAACAAAGAGCATGACACCCGTCCGCCGGGGAAGGCGGAACAGGAACGGAACGAAGAAGACCGCAAGCGCGGCGACCAGGAGCAGACCCGGAATAACCCAGGCGAAATAGAAGATTCCCAGTTGCTCCATTCCAAAGGCCTGGCCCAGCAGGCGGCGCAACGGCTCGATGACCCGCTCATGCAAGGAAAGCGACTCATCCACGGCCATGAGCGCGAATCCACCCGTTAGCACGACCCACTTTGCCGCGTCCGGGCTGCCGCGCCGACGCTCGAAGAGGGCGATGTACGCAAGTACCGCCGACGCCGTGAACAGTAGCAACGTGGAAAACAGCGCTGGAACGTTGTTCTCCTTGTCCAGGCTCATCAGCACAAGACCCACTACATCTTCCTTTTGGACGGCAAGGCGGTAGGTCTGCATGGCGATATTGATGACCACCAGCAGCACGGCCACCCAGGCAAGGCGCCGGCAGATCACCGATGGATCGAGCCGGATGTTGGGTGTCTCCATCAGGGGGTCCCCCGGGCGGGTTGGACGCCACCGGGCGCCGTTGCTTCCGTGAGTGAAAACGCCAGCCCCCGCCAGGTCCGGTCAGGAGTCACACGGGCGGCAAGCATCCAGCCCCGCGAGAACGAGAAGCGATCGGCCGCGATTGGTTCGCCGGCTGTGGTCCTCAATGCACTATCTGAGCCACTCGCCGGAAACCAGCGCCAATACCCCGAACACCAGCACCAGGAACACAACGGCAACGCCCAGCGTAATCCTGGTGCCATGCGGTTCATCGTGATGTTCCATGGGAACGGGCAAACGGTCGGGGTTGGCTCCGGACGCCACCGCCAGCGCTCGTTGCGCCCCGCCGCCCCGACGGGGCGGCGCGCCGGGCAAGCGTCCGTACCTGCGATGAAAACGGCTGGCCGTCGTGTACAACGCGATCAGATCGCGCAATGCCGCGGCGGACTCCGCGGATTGGTGCGAAGTCGATGCGCCGTGCGGATGCAGCTCCGCGATCTGCCTGCGATAGGCCAGTTGGAGCTCGGCCAGCGTGCAGTCCGGCCTGAGCCCCAACTCCGAGTACAGCAATGTCAGGTCGGGTTTCATCGGGCGTTTCTCGTCTGATCATTCAAGACCACCACCCGCTCAGAGTAAAGCCCGGGCCCCTGCCTTCCGGCGTGGCCGCATGGCCACGGTCGTCCCGTTTCCAAACAAGTCAGCGCGATCATCATGACCGGCCGGTGGAAGGCCGTCCCCAATGGGGGGAACGGCGATAGACGGCCTAACCGGCAGCCTCGTCGAGGTCGGAGCTAGCGCCATCTTGGGAGGGGCGCATGAGCGAACAATCCGGGAAGCCGTTGCCGCCTCAAGGCGTGTCCGACGGGGCGGGCTGCATTCATGAACGGGTGGCGCGGCAGGCGGCGGCAACCCCCGACGCGATCGCGGTCAGTTGCGACGGCGCCATCCTGACGTACGGCGAACTGAACCACCGGGCCAACCAGTTGGCGCATCGCCTGCGCAGCCTGGGGGTAGGCCCGGATTCGCTGGTGGCGATAGCGCTGGAACGGTCACCGGAAATGGTGGTGGGCCTGCTGGGCATCCTGAAGTCCGGCGGCGCCTACCTGCCGGTTGATGCGGCGTACCCGGCCGAGCGGATCGAGTTCATGCTGGACGACGCCAAGCCCACCGCGCTGTTGACGTCGGCATCGCATCTGCCGCTGTTGCCCCAACGCGACCTGCCAACCCTGCTGATGGACCCAGACTGGACGGAGTTTGCGTCGTGGCCGGGGCATGACCCCGAACCGGTGGCAATGGGTCAAAACTTGGCCTATGTGATCTATACCTCCGGGTCCACCGGCAAGCCCAAGGGCTGCTTGTTGACCCACGCCAACGTGGCGAGGTTGTTCACGTCGACCCAAGCCTGGTTCGAGTTTGGGCCCGATGACGTCTGGACCTTCTTCCACTCCCACGCGTTCGACTTCTCGGTGTGGGAAATCTGGGGGGCGCTGGTGCATGGCGGTCGGGTGGTTGTCGTGCCCTACCTGACGAGCCGGTCGCCCGAGCTGTTCCATGACCTCCTGGTGCGTGAAGGCGTCACGGTCCTCAATCAGACGCCATCGGCCTTCAAGGCGCTCATTCACGCCGACCAGGTGTCCGGCACCGAGCCCTCTGCCTTGTCGTTGCGCTACGTGATTTTCGGTGGGGAGGCGCTTGAATTGCAGATGCTGCGTCCGTGGGTGCAGCGGCATGGCGAGCAACGCCCCCGGTTGATCAACATGTTCGGCATCACCGAGACGACCGTCCATGTGACGTACCGGCCAATCGGCCTTGGAGACATCGAGCGGAACCTCGGAAGCATGATCGGGCGGCCCATTCCCGACCTTCAGTTGTACCTGCTGGACCCCTCTCGCGTGCCGGTCGAAGCCGGGGAGGTGGGTGAACTCCATGTTGCCGGGGCAGGGGTATGCCAAGGCTATCTGAACCGTCCCGAGCTGAGCGCGGAGCGGTTTTTCGACTGGCAAACGCCCGATGGGGACACCGTCCGGCTGTACAAGACCGGAGACCTGGCCAAACAGACGGCCGACGACGACCTCGAGTACCTGGGCCGAAGCGACCAACAGGTCAAGATCCGCGGGTTCCGCATCGAGACCGGCGAAATCGAGAGTGTCCTGTCCCGTCATGCTGGCGTCCGTGCATGCGCGGTGGTTGCCAGGGCGGACGGCGCCGAGGCGGAGGCACGATTGGTCGCGTACATCGTGCCCGCCGCGGAACGGCTATCGCAGACGGCGCTTCGCGCCCACCTTGGCGCGGCTCTGCCGGACTACATGATCCCAAGCGCGTTCGTCCATCTGTCTGCTTTGCCGCTTACGGAAAACGGAAAGCTGGACAGGCGGGCCCTTCCGGCGCCCGCGCGGGAGCGACCGGAGCTGTCCTACGCCGCTGAGGCGCCAATCGGGGCGTTGGAGGAGCAGCTCTGTCACCTGTGGAGCGAGGTGTTGGCAATCGATGGCCCAGGACGCCACGACAACTTCTTCGAACTGGGCGGCGACTCACTGCTTGCCACGCGCCTGCTCCACAAGCTTTGCGCCAGCGACGGTTGGCAAGGCCCGGGCCATATTCCTACGTCGGTGTTGTTCCGTAGCCCCACGCCCGCGCAACTGGCGCGGCATCTGGACGGGCGCGACACGTCAAGCATCGACCCGTCGCGGCTAGCGCGAGCCGCACCGCAAGCCACCTCCGCCTTGGCGGAGCCGATCGCGATCATTGGAATGGCAGGGCGTTTTCCTGGGGCCGCCGACGTCGAGGCCTTCTGGAACAACCTGTGCGAAGGGCGAGACACCATCACCTTCTTCGCCGCCGATGAGCTGGATACTTCCATCAGTGCCGCCGAACGGGATGACCCTGCCTACGTGAAGGCGCGCGGCATCATCGATGGCGTTGAACAGTTTGACGCTGCCTTCTTCGGGATCAGTCCCAAGGAAGCGGAACTGATGGACCCCCAGCAGCGGATCCTGCTTGAAATCGCCTGGGAATGCATCGAACGGGCCGGGTACGTGCCCGACGCCACGCCAGTTCCCGTGGGCGTGTTTGCGGGCATGTTCAATGCAAGCTATTTCCAGCGGCATGTGTCAGCCCGTCCTGACCTCATCGACAAGGTGGGCGCATTTCAGGTGATGCTCGGCAACGAGAAGGACTTCATCGCAACGCGCGTAGCCTACAAGCTCAACCTGACCGGCCCAGCGATCAGCGTACACACGGCCTGCTCGACATCGCTCGTGGCCGTCTGCCAGGCGATGGACGCCCTTCGGCTCGGCCAATGTGGCATGGCCTTGGCGGGTGGCATCACGGTCACGTGCCCGCCGCGGAGCGGTTACGTGCACCAGGAAGGCGCGATGCTGTCTCCGGATGGGCGCACGCGGGCGTTCGATGCCCAAGCACAGGGCACGGTGTTCAGCGATGGCGCTGCCATGGTAATGCTCAAGCGCCTATCCGACGCCGTCACTGATGGCGATCAGATCTTTGCCGTCATCCTTGGCGGCGCGGTCAACAACGATGGCGGCGGAAAGGCCAGCTTCACCGCGCCCAGCAGTGACGGCCAGGATGCCGTGATCACCATGGCCCAACAACGCGCAGGCGTCAGTCCGGGAAGCATCAGCTACGTCGAGACGCATGGCACCGGCACCCCCGTGGGCGATCCGATCGAGATCGAAGGGCTGACCCGCGCGTTCCGAAGGGGCACGGATGCACGTGGTTTTTGCAGGATCGGCTCAGTGAAGAGCAACGTTGGCCATCTGGTGATTGCGGCGGGCGCGACCGGACTGATCAAGACCGCGCTTTCCCTGGCCGAGCAAAAACTCCCAGCCAGCCTCCACTTCAACGCTCCCAATCCGGCCATCGATTTTGCCTCGTCGCCGTTCCTGGTGAACGCCGGGATGAGCCCGTGGCCAGCCACCGATGTGCCTCGGCGTGCGGGGGTGAGCTCCTTTGGCGTCGGGGGGACAAATGCCCACGTCGTGCTGGAAGAAGCACCACCGCTGCAGGCTTCCGAGTCCACGGAAGGCCCGCAGTTGATCGCGCTGTCTGCGCGCACGCCCGCGGCATTGGCGCGCGCAGCGGCCCGCTTGGCAGACCATCTGGACGCGCATCCAGCCGAAAACCTCGCGGACGTCGCGTGGACCCTCGCAGTCGGTCGAAAGCGCTTTCCACACCGCATCGCGGCCGTGGCCAACGATGCGCGAACTGCTGTCGAGCAGCTGCGTAGCCCCGACACTGCAGCCATGATCGCTCGTGGCAAGGCGGCGCGTGCCAGCGATACCGTCTTCATGTTCCCCGGACAAGGGGCCACCTATCCCGGCATGGGCAAGGCCCTGTATGCCAAGGAGCCTGCGTTTCGAAGTGCCGTTGACGGGTGCATGGACGCGTTCGGCGATGCGGGCGAGTTCAACCTTCGGGACTGCATGTTCAGTGACGACCCGCTGGCGATGATCCCCACTGCCATCATGCAGCCTGCGACGTTCGCCATGGAGTACGCACTGGCGGAACTCTGGATGAGTCTCGGGATCTCGCCTGCTGCCATGTTGGGGCACAGCGTCGGCGAATTTGTCGCCGCGACGCTGGCCGGGGTGTTCAGCCTGGACGATGCCATGAGACTGGTCGCCAAGCGCGGCGCATTGATGCAGGCACAGCCCGCCGGCGGCATGCTGTCGGTGCGCATGCCGCTGGACGCGCTGACGCCCAGGCTCCCCTCGGGGCTATCACTTGCCGCAGAAAATGCGCCTGGCAATTGCGTTGTGTCCGGGCCACTGGAGGCCATCTCGCGCTTCAAGGAGACGCTGGAAGCAGAGGGTGTTGCCTGCCGGCCGCTTCGCACGTCACACGCATTCCACTCTGCAATGATGGCCCCCGTGGTCGGGGCGTTCCGCGCCGAAGTGGCAGCGCTCAAGCTTTCGCCGCCACGCATTCCGATTGTCTCGACGGCCACAGGACATTGGCTGGAGGACACGCAAGCCGTGTCACCTGACTACTGGGCGGCGCACCTCCGGGAACCGGTGCGCTTCGCCTCGGCCGTCGCGACGGCTGCGGAATCCGGATCCCCAGTGCTCCTGGAGGTGGGGCCTCGCTCCACACTGAGCGCACTGGTTCGTCAGCATCCTGCGGCACAACAGCATCATGTCCACGCCGTGGCGAGCGTCGCTGACAATCCGGAGGTGGAGGCGACGTGCCTGCGTACGGCTGCTGGACAGCTGTGGTCGCGCGGTGTTGACCTTGATCCCGCGGTATTCGACCGTCGGCAGTCGCGCCACCGCGTGCGGCTTCCAACGTACCCGTTTGAGCGCCAACGCTTCTGGGTCGAAGCCGTGGCTGCGCACAACGTGGTCACGCTCCCTGTTGCCGCTGCGACCGCAGCGCCACTGTCTCCGGACGGCGAGGCAGCACCGGGAACCGTGGAGGGCAGTGCCGGCGCAGGAAGCCGGCGTGCCCGGCTGACCGAGCAGCTCAAGTGCCTGTTGGAAGACACCGCCGGCTTCAACCTCGCCGATGCAGAGGTGGAGGCCAACTTCATGGAACTCGGGCTGGACAGTCTGATGCTGACCCAGGTCGCCCTACAGCTGCAGCGCACCTTCCCGGTGCGGATCACGTTTCGCCAGCTGATGAGCGATATCAGCAGCCTGGACCGATTGGCCGAGTACCTGGACCAGCAGCTGCCGGATGAGCCCGGCCATGTACCAAAGACTGTCGACCGTGCGCCGTCGCTTGCCGAAGGCGCCGCGATCAGCGTGCGTCAAATCATGCATGGCGTCATGGCCGCGGCGTCGCCGCCGTGGCCAGGGGCCCGGCTTGGGCGTGAACCAGGGGGGCAACCAGGATGGTTCATCCCTGACCCGGATCGATCTGGAAAGTTCTTGAAGGTGGGCACATGAGCACAGTAGCCGCCGCATCGTCGCCTGCGCTGGAGCCAGTGGACTACAACCCGTTCGAGGGTGGCGAGCTGTCGCTGGTTGTCCCCACCACTGAGTCTCAGCAGGAGATCTGGTTGGCGGACCAGTTGGGGGCGGACGCGTCACTGTCCTTCAATCTATCGGTGTCGCTGCGCATGACCGGTCCGCTCGACGTCGATGCCCTGAAGCTCGCCCTTCAAGACCTGGTGGATCGGCATGATGCGCTGCGTGCCAACCTCGCCCCTGGCGGAAGGGAGCTGTGCATTCGCGACCGAATCGCGTTGCAGGTTGACATGCTCGACCTCGCCAACCTGTCGCAAGCCGCGCAGGAGGAACTGGTAAGCCGGCAGCTTTTGCGATCGGTGGAAACGCCCTTCGCCTTGGCGGTCGATCTGCTGTTCAGAGCCGAGTTGCTCCGCCTGGGGCAGCATGACCACATACTCGTGCTCACCGCGCACCACGCCATCTGTGACGGCTGGTCTTGGTGGGTGCTGGTGCGCGAGCTTGGCGCGTTGTATGGCAGTCGCCTTGGCCTTCCGGGCGAGGCATTGCCTGAACCTGCGCAATTCAGCGATTACGCGCTGTCGGCGAAGGAGTCCAGGCAAGACGGGAAGCCCACTGCCGATGAAGCCTATTGGGTAGCCCGGTTCCCTGGCCCCGCCCCGATCCTGGAGTTGCCGACCGATCATCCCCGGCCACCGGTTCGGACCTTTGCTTCAGCCCGCGTCGATCATGTGTTTGACGAACAGCTCCTCTCGATGTTGCGCCGTGCTGGCGCCAGGCGAGGGGCCAGTCTGTTCGCAACGCTGCTTGCAGGCTGGTCGGGCCTGTTGGCCCGCCTGACTGCACAAACCGATATCGTCGTTGGCATCCCGGCCGCAGGGCAGCCCAGCGCAGGGCACGATGATCTGGTCGGCCACTGTGTCAACACATTGCCGCTTCGCTTCGACGTCGATGCGTCGCAGGGGTTCGGCACCTTGGTGGACGTCGCGCAGCGCACGTTGCTCGACGCGCTCGAACACCAGTCATGCACCTTCGGCACCCTGCTGACCAAGCTTCGCATTCCGCGTGACCCGGCGCGCATGCCACTGGTCAGCGTGCTGTTCAACCTCGACCAGGCGCTGGACCAGCAAAGCACGGCGTTTGCCGGAATGTCGATGGAGTTCGACAGCAACCCCAGGCGCTTCGAAACGTTCGAGCTGTTCCTGAACGCCGTTCAGGCCAAGGGCACGTTGCGCCTGGAGTGCCAGTACAACACCGACCTCTTCGACAGGGCCACGATAGAGCGCTGGCTTGGCGCCTATGAAACCTTGCTTCGTGGGGCCGTTCAGGCCGATGCCGTTGCACTGGAACGTCTCCCACTGGTCGATGCGTTTGCCCGGGCCGAACTCGACGCGCTCCAGCCCGCCCCGACCGCATACGATGCGGGTTGCGGCATGCACCAATTCTTCGAGCGGCAATGCGATCGCACGCCCGCCCACACGGCCATAATCGCCGGAGGCGGCCAGTGGACATACGCCGAACTTGAGGCAAAGGCCAACCGGATTGCCCACGTCCTGCGCGCCGGCGGCGTCAAACGGGGGGCCTTGGTGGGGCTCGCTCTGGACCGTGGCGTAGACATGGTTGCAGCCATGCTGGCCATCCTGAAGACCGGTGCAGGCTACGTGCCTTTGGACCCGGCCTTTCCGTCCGAACGTCTTGCCTACATGGCCGCCGACGCTGGCCTGGCAATGCTGGTGACCACCAGTGACCATGCCGAACGCTTCGACTTGCGCGGTCGCCCCCTGCTGGTGCTCGACCAGCAGGACGAGCTGGTGGCCTTAGCAGCGAACACCCGGCTCGAGGTGGACGCGGCTGCAGCGAAGCCCGAAGACGCCGCTTATGTCATCTATACATCTGGATCGACAGGGCGGCCCAAGGGCGTCGTGGTCCCGCACCGTTCTGTATCCAACTTCCTGTCGGCCATGCGAGCGCAGCCGGGATTGCGAGCGCAGGACCGACTGCTCGCCATCACGACCCTGTCATTCGACATCGCGGTGCTGGAGCTGCTGTTGCCGCTCAGCGTAGGTGCATCCGTCGTCATTGCTGACCACGAGACTGCCAGCGATGGAGCCGAGCTTCTTGCCCTGCTTGGCTCCTGCGGCGCGACCGTCATGCAAGGCACGCCATCAAGCTGGCGCCTGCTCCTTGACGCCGGCTGGAGCGGGGCGAGTGGCTTCAAGGCCCTATGCGGCGGCGAGCCTATGCCGCCGGACCTGGCGGCCGAACTGGTGAACCGGTGTGGCTCGGTGTGGAATGTCTACGGGCCAACCGAAACCACGGTGTGGTCCACCAGCGCGCATATCGTCGCCTCCGTGGACGGCGGGCTGCCAGACGTGCACATCGGCACGCCCATCGCCAACACCAGCATCTGGATCCTCGATGCCCACGGCGAGCTTTGTCCGCGTGGGGTCCCTGGGGAAATCTGCATCGGCGGACAGGGTGTGACCAAGGGCTACCTGAACCGTTCGGCATTGACTGAAGAACGCTTCGTGGCCGACCAATACACGTCGCCGTCACTGAACGCGGCGACGCCGGAGGTACCCGCCTTGCTGTACCGCACGGGTGACCGGGGCCGCTGGAGGCATGACGGCCACCTTGAGCACCTGGGGCGCCTTGACACTCAGGTGAAGGTGCGCGGCTATCGGATCGAGTTGGGGGAGATCGAAGCCAACCTCGCATCCCGCCCCGAAGTTGGGCGCGCTTTGGTGATCGTGCGCGAGGACCGGCCCGGGGATCAGCGGTTGGTGGCGTATCTCGTGGCCGCACCCGGCAAAGTTGTCGACGAGGCCACGCTCAGAACCCATCTGCGGGGCCTGTTGCCAGCGTACATGCTGCCCCAGCACTTCGTGGTGCTCGATGCCATCCCCCATCTCCCAAACGGAAAGGTAGATCGGGCGGCTCTACCCGCGCCCGCGTCCAGCCAGACTGAGCCCCCAGCCACTGACACACCCACCGCGGAAGCCGACCCCAGGGTTCGCTACCTGGCGGAGGTTTGGACCGAATTGCTGGGTGTTCCCGCAACCAGCCATGACAATTTCTTTGAACTTGGTGGCCACTCCATGCTCGCCGTGCAGATGGCCGCCCGGGTCGAGCGTGAGACCGGGCACCGCATCAAGCTGATACGTCTTGGCGTCGAAACGCTCGAGCAGGTTGCCTTTGGCTTGCCGCATGCGTCCGAGGCGCGGACGTCCACCCGGACGGCGGGCACCCGACTTGGCAGCGGGCTGCGCCGGCTGCTGGGCATGGCCTCGGGAGCAAGCGATGAGCATTGACTGGGAGCCGTTCTGGATCGCATCAGGTCCGCGTCGCCTGTACGCGGCTCTCCATCCGGCGCCTGGTGCATCCTCCGTTGGAATAGTGATGGCTCCGCCCTTGCTGCACGAACTGCCGCGCACCCGACGCTTCCTGACGGAGATCGCAGCCGAGCTTGCTGCCACAGGGATGCCGTGCCTGCGCTTTGACTACCACGGCACGGGAGACTCCAGCGGCGAAGGCGAAGAACTCGACTTCAGCAGCATCAACACGGACCTGACCCTTGCGGCTTCGGCACTTCATGAGCGCACGGGTATCAGCCGACTGTGCGTACTCGCATGGCGTGGAAGCGCGCTCGCGCTCCATGGCTGGGCAGGGCGCGCCCATGCCGACCTCATCGTCCTGTGGGAGCCAGTCACGGACGGCGACGCATGGCTGCGGCAGCTGACCGAGGCCGATACACGTGAGCGCACCGTCCGCCCCCCATCGCGTCCAGGAGGCGCGCGTGTCGCGGCCGCAGACGACGGCGATCTGATGGGATTCCCGGTGTCCGCACGGCTACGCACCGACCTCGCGGAGGCCAGGGTCGAAAGCGCGCGATGGGGTAGGGCGCGCTCGTGGGCGGTAATGCGCGCCGGCATCGATGAAACACCCCGCGGCCTCGACAGGATCCTTCCGCTTCCTGACAACGCACCCGCGTTCACCATCGACGCCGCCATGGATGCGACCTTCTTCCTTACGCCAACTGTGCGCGAGCTTGTTGCTCGACTGGGTACGGCTGTGCTGACGGATGCTGCCGCATGAACGCGATCGTGGAGGCACGCCAAATGCATGCGGCTTCCGGAAGCGAGGTGTTTGTTCGTTTCGGCCCAGAGCGTCGGCTGACAGGAATCCTGAGCGGCGCGCATCACGACGGTCCAACCCTGCTATTGCCCAATGCTGGGTTGCAGCCACGCTCCGGGCCGTTCCGGCTGCATGTGCTGATGGCCGAGCACCTCGCAAATAGCGGTGTGCAATGCTTTCGCTATGACGCGCCCGGCATCGGTGAGGCGCCTCGTGTTGCCGGATGCGACGCCGTGCAGGCGAGCATCGCGGCCATTGACGCATTGCAGGCAGCCCATGGGTGCCACACGTTTGCCATCGGCGGCATCTGCAGCGCAGCGGACACCGGCTGGGAGGTCACGATCAGCGACGCAAGGGTCAGTGGGTTGTTGCTGCTCGATGGCGTCGTGTTTACAGGGCCCTGGTACCACTACGCGAAATTGCTAGGGCTTCTGCGCCGGCTGCCCAGCGAGTGGAAGCATTTCGCGAACAGGCTGCCCGCCAAATTGAAGCCCAGTGCCGGCCTCGACTCCCGCGCCTTCCGCTCATGGCCCGACAAGACGCGAGCCCGGGAGCAATTCTCAAGGATGGTGGCCCGTGACGTTCGCATGCTCTGCATCTTCAGTGGCGGCTATGCCGATCGGTTCCTGCACCATCGACAGTTCGCCTGGAGCTTCGGGCCGGATGCCAATGCTCCCGGCGTTTCCCTCCACTACTGGCCCGATTGCGATCACACGTACTTTGGACGTGCGCAGCGCGAACGTTTGATCCAAAGAACCAGCGACTGGATGCTTGGCTTTCGGCCTGGGAGGCCGTCATGAAGCATGCGAATACCGCATCGAGGACGTCCCTGTACGAAATGCCGGAGGGGCGCACCCACCCGCTCAACGTGGCCATCGTCGTGCCTCCCGTGGTCCCCGCATGGGTCCTGAAGCTCAACGAGCTCGCCGCCGACCAGGGCTGGCTCCGGTTGAGCCTGTATCCCGCAACTGCTGCTGAACTGGCGCCCGTGGTGCCCGGGCCGGGCATCATGCTCCGGGCGGCCCTGGCGCTCGAGCATGCCGCGCTGGGCCGCAGCCATGCGCTCTCTCGGGTGGCGATGCCCTTCAGGGCAGGTAGCGACGCCGCCGCGTGGCAGGACCCCACCTCATTGTTTGAGCACCTTGGAGCCCAGCGCCCCGACCTGGTCATCCTCCTGGGCCCACGTGCATGGACCCACGAGCTGTCCAGCAGGGCCTTGTACGGTTGCTGGCACGTGGAGCCCAGCCTGCTTGATGAGCGCTTCGCCGGGCTGTCATTGCTGTCACCGATGCTTCGAGGCGATCTCACCACGCGCTTGGGGCTGCGCTTGACGCCCGAGGGTGGGGACCCGATTGACCTCGCGGGAGGAACCACACAAACCCGCGCGGGTTCCTTCATCAGGCAACGTGAGGCCGCCTTCAGGAAGCTTCCTGCACTGCTGCTGCGCGCGCTGCACAGACTCGCACACGACGACGTAGCGTTGCCGGACCACGCAGTCGCAGAACTGAGTCTCCCGCCGCAGGCTCCCGTGGGCCGCGCCGCTGGCTTGGGTGCATTACTGCTGATCGCCAAGGCCGCGCTACGCCGCGCTCGGGGCAGGCGCCGGGACGGCAGTGTCGGCTGGACACTCGCCCTCCGGCTGTCTGGCCAGCCGATCGACCCATCAAAGCCTGAGCTCGGGTCGCACGCACTGCTTCGACCCGACGTCGGCTGGTGGGCGGATCCCTTTGTTGTCTGCGCCAATGAGAGACGGCTGATATTCGTTGAGGAGATGGAAGATCCCCGACTGAACAACGCCAACATCGCGTGTGTGGAGATATCCGACGGCCAGGCCCGCCGTCTTGGGACAGCACTGGACGAACCCGGGCACTTGTCCTACCCGCAAGTTCTTCACTGGCAAGGACAGTGGTACATGACCGTGGAGTCGAGCTACGACCGACGGATAAGCCTGTACCGCGCCACCAGATTTCCATTGGCGTGGTCGCGGGTTCGCGACCTGGTCAGTGGTCAGGTATGCGTAGACCCGACGTTGCACTACCAGGATGGCCACTGGTACCTGTTCACGAGCATTTCGGAGAACGAGACCAGCACCAGCGACGACCTCTTCCTCTTTGTGTCGGATGCGATAGACGGTCCGTATCGGCCACATCCTGCCTCGCCGATCGTTTGCGACGTCGGTAGGGCAAGGATGGCCGGCAAGCTGTTCGTCCACCACGGAAAGCTGATAAGGCCGGCCCAGGACTGCGGCCCATGCTACGGCAACGCCATTGTGTTCAACGAGGTGCTTGAGTTGAGCCCCTGGATTTACCGTGAACGCCCGATTTCGCGACTGGCCCACCAAATTGGCCGGGGCTCGATGGGGTGTCACACCTACAACGCGGATGGCCCGATCGAGGTGCTCGACCTGTTTGGGCGGCCACCGATCGGACAAGCCTGCCTTCACGTTGTGGATGCGCTGGATCAGGTTTCATCACCCTCAGCACCGTTCTCTGCGACAGCCCCGCGCGAGGATGTCCCTGGTCCCATTCAACTGGAGCGGTAGACCCGGCATGCCACACCGAACGCCCCCCAGGGCCGAGATCCATTCCGGATGAGCAGTACACCAGCCACTGCGGCGGCCGCAGGGGACGACATGGGGAAACCGCCTCCTCCGCGACCGGACATTGCGACGCATTACATACGCTACTCGGTCACGAATGGCGCTGTGATGCTGCTTGGGTTCATATCGTTTCCAATTCTCACGCGGTTCCTGGACAACACCGAGTTTGGAATTCTCCGCTACTACGACACGTTGATGCTGCTCGGCGTCGCGCTCATCAAGTTCGGCGCGCCGCACGCCATTGTCAGGTTTTACCCGTACGAAGGTGGGGCGGCCGAGCTCCGCCGCTTCGGCACCAACTTCGTGATGATGGCGATTGTCCTGTCCGTTGCGATGTGGGCCGTCCTCGCAACGGGACTTGTCGTAGTGAAGTGGAGCGCCGATGGGGGGCTGCATCCATTGCTCCTGATCGCGCTGACAATGATTCCACTACTCGCGGTGACCAACATCGTGCAAATGGTGATGCGTGCAAGCGAGCGATCAGACACCCTGATGTCGACCCGCATAATTGCCCGCTTCCTCGAACTGGTTTTCGTGCTGGGTGCCGTCGTCCTTGTCCAGCAGAGCGCGCTATCCGTCTACGCGGGGAAAGTAATCGCCATCGTCCTGGTGCTTGGCTGGCTGGCGTACTGGATGTATCGGAACGTATCCGTGTCGATGGGGGATATCGACGTCCGCTCGTTCCGCAACGGCTTGCTCTATGGCGTGCCCCTGATGGCCAACGAGCTATCGGCAAGCGTTCTGGCGAACATGGATCGCGTACTGATCAAGCACATCACGGGCGATTTCTCGATGGTTGGCATCTATGCCATCGGCTACGCGCTGGCCATGCAACTCAACGTCTTCATCAACGCGACCCTGTCCGAAGCCTTCACGCCGGTGGTCATGCGGACGTACGAAGCCGGAGGTAGCAGCGCCGTCCGGGAACTGAAGGCACGCATCCTTCATCCAATGACCTACGCAGTAACCGCCATCGTGGCGATGTTGCTGGTGTCGGGAGAGGACCTGTTGATCGCGTTGAGCGGCCGCGACAAATCGGCGTCCGGCGAAGTCTTTGTCGTGGTCGGCATCACCATATCGATCTATGCGATGTTTGCCATATCCAACTACGGCCTGCAGCTCAAAAAACGGACTCTCCCGGTTCTTGGAATCACGTTACTGGCAACCGCACTGAATATGGGCCTGAATTTTTTCCTGATCCCCAGGATGGGCTACATGGGCGCAGCGTGGGCCACCGCTGCCAGCTACGCCGCATTGTGCATCCTGCAGTTCCTGGTATGCCCCCGGGGACTTGCGCGTCTCCCCGAGCCAAGGACGGCGTTGATTGCCTGTGGCTGCGCGGCGGGCCTCGTGGCTGTTGCGCGTGGGCTCGACATGTTTGGGCTGGAGAATGTCTGGGCGAGGCTGGCTGCAGGCGGATTGATGTTTGTTGTCCTCTATGCCATTCCAGCATTGGCGCTGGACTCGAAGCTGCGAGCGACTGCACGAGGGCTCAAGGAAAGGCTTCTGTGAACGGGCGAGCGCACACGATTTGAGGTCGCAGCCCCATCGGAAAAAAAAGGGCCCCGCATGGCGGGGCCCATTCTGGCAATGCCGATCGCTTACTTGTAAACCGAGAAGCTGGTGGTCGCCTTGGCCACGTCGGTGCCGCTAGTAGCCGTCGACGTCACTTTGTACGTGCCAATCGAACTCGTGCCGGAGCCCGAGATGAACGAGACCGTTACGTAACCGTTACTATCAGTCTTCCCGCTCAACTCGATCGTGTTGATGTTGTTGGGCTTGAGTGCGACCAGATCGACGGATGCGCCAGACACAGGTACCGTGCCGCGCATCACCCTGGCCGTGATGTAGACGCGCTCCTTGGCCTTGTAGCTGGACTTGCTGGTCGAGAGCGCTTCCGTCATGCCTGCCGGCGCTGCCACGGTGTACGTCGCCGAAGCATTTGCGGTATGGGTGCTACCAACGCTGCTGCTCGTGCCAACACCAATCCCGTACGTGCCTGCGGACGCGGTACCGGGCGAGGTAACCGTCAGCACCGCCGAACCGGACGCGCCAGGAGCCAGCGCAAGACCCGTCGTTGACAGCGTGCCCGTCCAACCCGAAGGAACGCTCCGTGCGAGCGAGAACGTGGTGTTGCTGCACCCACTGCTGTCATTGTTCTTCACGCTGACTGAGTACTTGTTCGCCGTGCCGGCTGCCACTGCGGTGGTCGGGCCAGTCAAACCTACGGTGGGCGTGCCGCGGGTGCAGGTCGGGGTCGGGGTCGGGGTCGGGGTCGGCTCCGCACCTCCCGCCTGCACCTCGTAAGCACCGACATCGCTGGACGAACCCGACGGACGCGGCTGGAGCAGGAAGTCACTGTTGACCGCACTGTTCATCGTCACCTTGTCGATGACAGGGCTGCCCGACAGCGGTTCAGCGTCGAACGAAGCCAACGTCATGTTGCGTAACTGGGGATCCTGGGTGCAGGTCGCACCGGTCGGGCAGGACCGCACTTTCCAGCCCATGTTGCCAGAGAAGCTCTTCGCCGCCGGAGCGCCGCCACCACTGAACAACGTCTGGTTCGAGGCATTGGCGTAGTACGGGAAGCCCACGACCAGGTTGTTCTGGATGAAGATCTTGTCGGTGCTGGTGCCTTCACCGTAAGCGATCTGCGCGTCGCCTTCACCCGCGATGGTGTTGTGCCGGATGGTGGCCGTATCGTTGCCGGTCATGATCAGCAGCAACGAACTGCCATACGCGCGGCAGAGATCGCCTTCCGTCATGTAGTACTTGCCACGGAAGTAGGTGCACTGACCGACGAGCACGGAGTTCTCGACGACCGAATTGCCCTTGATCTTGACCTGGTTGCCGGCATTGGCGACCGAGTAGACCCGCCGCAGGGTAACCTTGGTGGTGTCCGCGCCGTCCATGTAACGCATATCCAGGCCGTCGGATGTGTTGTGGTGAATGAAGGCATCTTCAATCAGCCAGTTACCGCCGGTGTCAGTGGTGCCAAAGCCGTCACCGTAACCACCGGTCTGCTGCGCCCAGCAGGCCCACGGCTCGCCAGTCGACACGCGCTCACCACAACCGTTCCACGCGATCTCGATGTCGCGCATGACCATGTTGCCGGAGTTGGACCCGCCAGTGCCGATGTTGCCTTCCCAGCCGGCGCTGCCGTTCTTGTTGATCTTCAGGCGCTCCATGGTCCAGTTGCTGAGACCGCCGGCGTTGATGCCGCGGGCACCCAGGCCATGGATGTTGAGGTCATGCAGCCAGACATAGTTGGATGCACGGGCATACAGACCCACGCGAGCCCATGGCATGCTGCTGGTGCACGCTGCCGACGATACGGAATGGCCGTACACGCAGTCGCTGTTGTCGGTGATTTCGAGGTTGCCGACCTCGACGTTGGAACTGCCATCGAGGTTGAGCACGCGATGCGCGCCGCCAACGCCCACCAGCTTCGGGGTGCCGCCGTAGCCGACGACGACCGTCTTGGACGTCCTGCTGGGGCCACTGGGGATCGGCTGCATATAGCCGCCGCTGCCGAGTTGGTAGGTGCCCGGGACAATGCGCAGCGTATCGCCGCCCGCGATCCGCGCCGAACCCGAAGCGGGCAGGGCGATGATTGGGCTCTTCCAAGCACAGGACTGGCCGGTGCCACTGCCCGGATAGGCAGCATTGCTCAAGCCGTTGCACTGACTCGCGTCACCGCCGTCCGTGCGCACGTAGTAGGTCGCTGCTTGCGCCGAGCCAATGGCACCGAGGCCAATCGATAGCGCGAGAGCGAGCTTGGGCAGGTTCTGCCCGATGGGGGAATTGAACATTGGTACAGGTGTCTCCGAAGTACAAAGGGCGAGCGGTCACGAGCTCCGTCCCATCGACCGGAGGTGGAATCTACATAGGGATAGGGGGGGTAGTTGTGCGCTAGGGCACACTTTGTCGCGCCCTCACAAGTCAGAAGTTGACGAGGCACGACACACAAGGCTAGGCGACTGACGCGCACCGCAAGGTTCAGTCAGTGTTCCGAGAAATGAAGCCCCACCATTGAGCTTTCAGGCGCGATTGCGCTGGAAAAGCCAGGTTTTCGCGGCGGTGATGACTACCGGCCAGGGGGCGCCGGCAGGGGAACGGCCTGCTGGCCGCCGATCACTTCATGCACGGGATCGCGCCGGCCTTGCCCAGCGCCGGGCTTCCGGGGAGGGGCCGGGCATCGAAGGACGCCAACGACATGTCGCGCAATTTGGGATTTGCGTCACATTTTGTGCCACGAGGGCATCCCGCGACCGTCCAGCCCATGTTGTCGGCATAACGGATGACGGCGCTCGACTTGCCCGCGGAAAAGGCGGACATCTGCTCCGGGCGCAGGTAGTGAGGAAAACCAATCACCACGTTGCCCTGGATCCGGACGTCGTCGGTGCCGCCCTGTCCCTCGCTATGACCAATCTGCGCGCCCCCCTCACCGGCCAGCGTGTTGTTACGGACCAGCACGCGATCCCCTCCCGTCAACACCAGTTGCAGCGTGCTGCCATCCGATCGACACAGATCACCTTCGGTCATATTGAACTTGCCGCGGAAGTAGGTGCAGTGCCCCACCAGGATCGAATCCTCCAGCAAGGCATTGCCCCTGACTTTGACCTGGTTGCCCGCGTTGGCCACGGCACGAATGCGCCTCAAGACCACGTTGGTTCCGTCGGCACCATCCATGTAACGCAGATCCAGGCCGTCGGAGGTGTTGTGATGAACGTCAACATCTTCAATCAACCATTGCCCACCCGTGTCGGTCGTGCCCAGTCCGTCGCCATAACCGCCGGTCTGTTGCGCCCAACACGCCCATGGCTTTCCGGTCTGCACCCGCTCTCCGCATCCGTTCCAGGCGATTTCGAGATGGCGCAAGACGATCCGACCTCGGTTGGAGCCGCGTTCACCAACGTTGCCATCCCATCCAGACGTGCCGTTTCCGATGATCCTGACACGCTCAACCGTCCAGTTCTCAAGCCCCCCGGCATTCACCCCACGCGCTGCCATCCCATGGATGTTCAGGTCATGCAGCCATACATGCGCGGAAGCGCGGGCATACAGGCCCACGCGGGCCCATGGCATGCCATCGGAACACCGGGCCGCTGCCACGGCATGGCGATAGACGCAGTCACTGTCGTCGGTAATCTCCAGATGGGCCACCTCGACGTTCGAGCTCCCGTCCAGGTTCACCACGCGGTGGATGCCATTGGTACCAACCAGCTTCGGCGCTTGTCCCGATTGCCCGAGGATGCGGGTCGGCACCGCCCGGGAGGGGCCGCTCGGAATGGCCTGCATCTCACGTCCGATCTTGTAGACACCAGCGGCGATCCGCAGGGTATCCCCCGGCGAAATCCGCGCGCTCCCAGAACGGGGCAGTGCAACTTCAGGGCTGCTCCATGCACACGTCAACCGCTGCCCTCGTCCCGGATAGCCGGTATTGGCGCGACCATCGCACTGATCGGCATTGCCGCCATCAGTGCGCACGTAAAAGGTTGTGCCTTGGGTCACTTCCGCACTGACCGGGGGGCTCAAGGGCGCGACTGCGGGCCTTACGCACCAAGGCCCGCTTTGGGTCGAGGCCGCGGTGCTGGCCCCTGCAAGCAACAGCGCCAATGCAGATCGTCTTGCCACTTCGCGGGACGCGTCAGCGCAAGGCATTCTTTGGCCTCGCGAGGCCGGGCAGGGCGCGCGAAGCCAGCGGGAAACGCTGCCCCATCGGTGCCGGCGGGTGCGCCGGCATCGTCGCCGTGGCAACGGCCAGCGCCGAGCTCAACTTGAGTGCGCCATAACGTTCCATCAAGCCGCAGAGTATCCAGAAGTTGGCCATCACCACGCTGTCAAAAAACGGACTGCCGTACAGGTTGCCGAGCGCCATGGCCACCACCGCCAGTGTGAACCCACGCTCGAGGGTTCCCGTACCAGGTCTGGCGGCCGCCGGCGAACGGCGGAGCCAGCGGCTCAAACGCCATAGCCGCCAGAAGACCCACAGGAGTGCAAAGAGACCCAGCGGTCCCAGTTCGGCCAACGTGAGCAGAAAACCATTGTGCGCATCCTTTCCCGAGTACGTGGTGTAGTTGCCGATTTTCTCGGAGAACCGCCCCAAGCCAACACCCGCCGGGTGGTCGCGCAACATATCGACCGCGCCGCTCCAGATGGTGAAGCGACTGGCGGTACTCACGTCCAGCGTCACGGCGCCACTTGCGTCGACTTGCTGAGTGTCCTGCACACGGTCGACGACACTGCTGGGGAGGAAAATGATGGCGGATGCCGCCAGCACCGTGGCCGCCAGCAGGGCCACGGGTATGCTGCGCCAGACAAGCAGGATCATGACGACAAACATTCCGATCAGGTAGGACTGGCGCGAGTAGGTGAACAATATGGCCATCGCCAGTACCAGACTTCCAGCAATAGCCAGGGCGCGAACATTGCGGCGCTGCCCGGCCTCAAGGGCAATCGCCACCAGCATGGGCAGGAACATCGCGAAGAAAACGCCAGCGCGGTTGGCCATCTTGATCTGACCGAATGGCCCAGTCGCGCGTTGCGTTTCCGAAAACTCCATGAGGTTGAAGCTTCTTGCCTGGAAGACGGCTTCCAAGCCGGCCAATACCGCCACAACCAGCGCAACGATGATCAATTGACGCGTTGCCTTCAGATCCAATCCCGACCGCAGGTACGCCAAATACAGAAGCGGGAACAACACGGCCACCTTGGCCTCCCGAAGATCCTTTTCCGCACCGGACAGGTCGTGCCAATGGGCCGCCAGGAAGCCCACCAACATCGCAATGAACAATGCGACAAGTGGCGCCCACATCAGTGATTGCCGGTCGATCGACGCGCTATCCCTCCGGCCAAAAAGCAACGCGACGAGGAGCGCGGCCAGCGAAACCCCGACGCTGGCGTCCGACGGCAGGTGTGCCGTGTTGGGGAGCAGCACGATAGGGATGGCGTAGAGGAAGCGCATTGACGCACCACGCTAGTGAGGTTGTGCAACAGTGGCCACGAGACAGGGACGAATTTCCGCCGGTTGTCGATCAGCCAGAGTGCCCCATGCGGATCGGCATGCGACCGGCAGGCTGGTTTCCCTCCGCGAGGCATCGTCGATACACATCGGCAGTAGCAGCGGCCAATGCGCTGCGACTGTGCCGTGTCACGACGTTGCCCAGCGCCTTGCACGCCAACTTGCACCGGACGCGTGGATCCTCCATGCGACGCATGGCATGGGCGAGCGCCTGGGCATCGTCATCGGGGAACAGGAATCCGCTTGACTCGTGATCGATCAGCTCGATGTTGCCGCCGACGGCCGACGCAATCACCGGGCAACCGGCCGCCATGGCCTCGAGCAATGCATTGGATTGGCCTTCGAAATGCGACGGCAGCACCAGGTAATCCACGACCTGCATCAAATCGCTGACGTCGTCTCGTGCGCCAACGAAATGAACGTCAGACTCGACGCCTAGGTTACGTGCCAAGCCCTGGATTGATGGTATTGCAGGCCCTTCGCCAACAAGCAATGTCAGGGGGCGGCTATCGGATGGAATCAGCGACAGCGCCTTGACCAGGCAGGGAAGGTTCTTCACGTCTACCATGCGACCGACGAAAAGCGCCGTCAGCTTCCCGTCCTGGATACACAACGACTGCCGAAGGTCCGCTTGGTGATCCCGGGCAAGCGGCTCGGGCACCTCAACGGCATTGGCAATGGTCGTGAACTTGTCCTCATCTACGCCGGTTCGCTGGGCTGTAGAGCGCGCTCCCACTTCTGAATTCGCGATCACCGCCGAACTGCGTGAAAGCGCCAACCGCTTGACGAGCCAGAACCACGCAGGACGATCGGCGCGCGCGGCACTTCTTTCGGATGCGACGACGGGACACCGCAGGCCGCAAAGCCATTTGACCACCAAGGTCCACACTTCCGCTGTCAGCGAGTAGGCATGGACCACGGCGTAGTTCCGGCCACGAAGCAGCCGGGCCAACGACAGCACGAACCTCAGGTCAACGCGGCCGCGCTTCGGGAGGAAGTGCACCGGAATGCCAGTCTTGCGCACCAACTCCGCAAGGAACGAATCCGTACGGAAGAAAGCCAGTTCCGGATCCCATTGTGTCCGGTCCAGGCCCTCGATCAGCTGATGAATCTGACGCTGGCTTCCGCCCACTTCCATGCTGTCGATCACCAGGAGGACGCGACGTCTTTCAGCCATGGCACGCCTCCCTGAAGTGCGCCAACAGCCGTCCGGCCTCAATCTGCACGTTGAAATCCTGCTCCACCTTCGACCGACCGGCTCGGGCAAAGGCGTCCTGGCGCTCGGCATCGGCCAACAGGGCGCCGATGGCCTGTGCAAGCTGGCCAGCATCTCCCTTCTCGACCAATCGCCCGGAGACGCCGTCCTCCACCAACTCCGGAATACCCGAGACCCGGGTACTGATGACGGGAAGACCGCTTGCCATGGCCTCCATGAGCACGTTGGGAATTCCGTCGGACTGGCCATTGGGCGCCACTACGCAGGGCAGCACCATTAGCGTCGCGTCGGTCATGTGCCGCGCGACCTCGGCCTGAAGCATCGCCCCCGGAAGGTCGACAACGCCCTCAAGTCCCAGTGAAGAGCGCAAGGCCTCGAGCCTGGCCCGCTCCGGTCCCTCGCCAATGATGGTGCAAGAGAAGGTCTCGCCCCGTGCATTGAGTTCCGCAAGCGCGGACAGCAAGACGTCGAACCCCTTCATTGGCACGAGCCTGCCTACCGACAGCAGCTTCCCCGGCATGCGTCCGCTTCGGGAAAACGGAAATTCTTTCAGATTGAGCGAGGAGTGCACGACCCGGATGGGTTTCGCCCTCGTTGCCGGCACCCACTTGGACATGAACCTGACGTTGTGTTCCGTGATGGTCACGGCCAGGGCGGCCGCATCCAGCTTGCGTGCCATCATGTGGTCATCTATGAAGATGTCGTGAGCCCGACTGGTAAAGCTGAACGGCCTCCCCAAGGCCCGCGACAACAGCCAGGCCACCGTAGCGGGGTAGGTTGCCCACGTGGCATGGATCAGCTCCGGCTCGTAGCGCCTGATGTCATCCATGCGTCCAAGCGCGCGGAAGCCGGCCACGAGACTCTTCGCAAAGATCACCGGACGGCGCCAGAGCTCCCGCACCAGTGTCACCAGGAATGACGTCATCACGCCAGGTTGCCGTAGAACGGCCACGAGGGCGGCGACAATGGAGTGCAACAGGCCAATCGGGTACAAGGCCCTGTCCAGCAGCTTGCTAGCCTGATCCTGGACAATCGTCTCCTTGCTTGCCTTCAACGACAAGACACGCACATCGATGCCCTGTTCGATCAGCGCGCCGATCTCGCGCACTATGAATGTCTCGGAAAGACTTGGAAACTGGGACACGACGTAAAGCACGCGCCGTGGCGCGAAGCGTGCGGAGGCTGCCGTGAGGGCAGGGGCGCACTGGTCGACTGCGTCGTTCCCGCATGCGGCCTCCCGGCCGACGCCAACCTCGGGATCGCCAAGGCTGGCGCCTCTGCTGGACTGATCCGCCGGTGCATCCATTGGAAAGATCGTCTGCATGGCTATCGAACCGGTGTCCAGGTCACGATGCGCTCTCCCCGAAGAAATCGAAACAGGCTGACGGCTGACGCTAGGTTTGTCAGCAGGAAATAGTAGGGCTGCGCCAGCACGCCAGACTTCGCGAACACCCTCACCGAGACGAAGCCGAGCAGACCGGCTGCCAACACCGCCAGTTGCAGGGACAACAACCAGACGTAGCGTCCCTCGGCGGCCAGCGCCAGGTTGGCAAGCAGCGCCATGCCCCAGATAACCGGAGACAGATAGCGCAACAGTTTGTGTGACCACAACTGCCAGGCGAACATTCCAAAGCGCAATGGGTTCAGGAACCGCCTTTGCATGGAAAGCGCGCACAGGCTTCGGAGCCCGACGCGAACCCGCATGGCCAGCTCCTGATCGGGTCGCTCCAGCGTTGCTTCATAGCACAGCGCCGTTGGTTCAAGGACGGTGCGAAGCCCTTGCTCCCTGACCACCATGGCGATGACGAAGTCACTGATTAGACCAGGGTCAATGGCGCGATACGCATGGCGACGCACCGCATAAAGGCACCCGGACACACCGATCAACGACCCTACGGCACTTTCCGCCGCGCGCAGGATCGACTCGTAGTTCCAGTATGACGTGCCACCGCGGGCCGTCACGTCGCCCCCCATTGGCGTGTACACCAGGCGGCCGGCAACGCAACCGACGGAAGAGTCGCTGAAACTCCCAGCCAACGCACGCAGTGCGCTTGGATCCAAGTCCGTGGTGGCGTCGGTAAACACCAGAATGTCCCCGGATGCTGCCGCTGCCGCCGCGTTCTGACAGGCCGTCTTTCCCTTCCGCCCCTCAACTCGAAGCAGCTTGATCAACGGATGCGCCATGGCGATGACAACGTCATCCGTCCCGTCATCCGATGCGTCGGAGGCGACGATTACCTCCACAAGGTTTGCCCGATAGTCGGACTGCAGAACGTTCCTGATCTTTCTCTCGATGGATGGGCGCTCGTTGTACGCGGTGACAATGACTGACACCGTCGGGGAGAACGGGTGCTTGCGAATCGGCCGTGGCCTGACCGCGGCCAAGGTGAGCATCAACAGCGGGTAGCCGAAGTAAATGTACGCCAGCAACAGCACCATGGTGCACAGGAGCAGTAGCGCCATCCCATCACCTCCGTCAGCGCTTCCACCAGACCGTCATCTGCGCGACGTGCTCGACGTAATATGGGTCGTCAAGATTTGAGTCGCGCTTGTTCCGGATCAACTCAGCACGCCATCCCCAATGCCGCGTCACCTGGTAGTCCACCCCAAGGCGGTAAATGTGGTCGATGTCGCGCTGGTCACGCGTGGAGAAATCACGCACCCGAACCAATCCATCCACAAACGTGTTCAATCGCGGGCGCAGCAGGTAGCCCATCTGAAACGCCATGCTGCGCTCGGTCCTGCTGGAGTCATCGCGGCTGAGATAGTCCAGGTTGCGATCCCGTGGCCTGACGCGGAAACTGAAGCGCTCGCCCCGATAGCGGTAGTCCAGCTCAACATCACGCTGTCGGTAGACGCTGCCGCTGACCTGCGATGAGCCTGGATCGGCAAGATCGGCAACGAGCGCTTCCTCCGGGTCGCTGAGGCGCAGGATAAGATCCTGGACTTCGTCCGCGAACTGACGTCGCGCACGCAGGCGGAGCCGGCTGGACGTGTTGGGCTGCCACTCGACGGTCAGCCTGGCGATGGTCGTATTGGCATCGCTTGCAAGGTCGCGATCAACACGCGCGCCCCCCAGATCGACAACGTAACTTACGTTCCGCTGGCGACCCTCATAGCGCAAGAACGCATCCCTGCGTACGTAGTCCACGACAATGTTCGGGTCTGTCTCATCAAAATCCGCCTTCGTCGCCGTCACGTGAAGCGACGCCTCCGCGGACGCGCCAAACGTTTGACCCAGTATCGCCGAGGCGCTATAGCGCCTGCTGTCAAACCCTGGCGTCACCTCGGCGTAGGTGTCCGCGCCGCGCAGATCCATCTGGAAACGCGTCGCTTCGCCAAACCTCGCGAACATGCTGGGCCCGGCGATGAACACGTTGACCTGTTGCAGGTTGCCGGGATAGCGACCGTCGCGAATGTTGATTGGCTGTTCGCTCAGGTAGTCTTCCGCGACCAGACTCAAGCGTCGTGGCAGCACCGACCAATTGATCCTGCCCGCGAACGCGCTTCGGGTTTCATCATCGAAATTGTCGTTGCCATAATGACGGCGCTCAATCTCTCCCCTTGCCTTGACGTCAACGGATGCCCCTTCCTCGACGAAGTCGAACTTCAGCCTCGGAATAAACACGTTTTCCTTGGCCTCGTTGTCCTCACTCTGGTTGATGTTGTCGCTCTTGAGCGCGGTCATCTCCAGTTGGTAGTCAAGACGTCCGGCATGTGCGCCACAGGCGATTGCCGACGCCATGATCGCGAGGTATATCCGCGAACGACGGACCCGCGGCGGTCGGGCGCCGGCTCGCGACTTGTCGTGATCAGGCGTTCTCATTGAAAACCACGCCCGCGAATTTTCGTGGGTCGAAGTTGCCAGCCGCGATGGCGATGTCTGCTGCGGTATTCCGCCCGTAGCCTGCAACGAGAATGACGACATCGGCCAGATCAGCCAGCATTCTGGCATCCGGCGACCCGAGGGCTGGCGGCCCGTCCAGGAAGATGTAGCGGTCGGCAAAGCTGCTCCGGAGCGAGTCCATCAGTAACCGCATCCGAAACGACGAGAACTGCTCGCTCGCCAAGTCACCGTACGCGGATCGCCCGGCCGGAATCAGGGTCAGTCTCGGAATCCCAGTTCCATAGAGCATTTCCTCCACTTCGGAATGCTGGTTCTCCAGATAATTCGCCAGCCCGCCGCGGGAGGCATCCACCTTCAGCGACGAGTGCTGGGACGGATGACGGAAGTCGCAGTCGACCAGCAGCGCCGTCTTGGTTGGGTCGAACGTCATCGACAAGGCAAGGTTGCGGGCTACGAAGCTCGCGCCGCTGCCCTTGGTCACAGGAACCACCAGGGTGATGAAGTTCTCGTTGGAAATGGCCAGCAATTGGGTACGCAGGGTTCGGAACGAGTCGACCAGGGGACGATTCGCGCCATCGGCGTACGGAATGATTGATCGCTCGGCCATCTGGCGAGGCGTCAGGCTGGTCGTTTCGCTTTTTCGCACAACATCCCGGCGCTCTGCGTCCCGGGCTGCGCTCACGATGGCGGCTGCCGCAAGGTTCGAGTCATTCATAGCACGCCCACCATCTTCAGCAGCAATGCAAGTCCGTAGACCACTGGCACCACCAGGAACAAGGCCTTGCCCAGTTTCATCCGCCTTGCGCTTGCTTCGAAACCGTCCGGCGTCATGCCCATCGGGATGCTTGCCAGCACTGGCAAGCCGGCATCGCGTTCGATCTGCATAGGAACCCGGACACGCGGGTCGTGCTTGACCAGCAACGAAACGAGCAGCAGCGGCACCAGGACTGCGACGATGATCCCGGCGATGGCGAAGTGCGTCAGCCGAAGCCCGGACGGTAGGAGCGGGGTGGAAGCCGGCTCCTGGATCTGGAACCCGAGACTGCGCCCGTCCGCATCGAGGCTCATCGAGACTCGCGCGTTCTCACGCCGCTTCAGGAGATCCTCGTACATCTCCCGATTGACGTCGTGCGCCCGGGTCAGGGCAGATACTTCACCTTCCGCGCCGATGATCCGGCGGCTACGCCCCAACTCATCGCGCAACAGGGCCTGTGCGCTCGCTACCCGGGACGCAGCCGCAGCCCCCTGGCGCCGCACCTCGGCCAGTTGGGCGCGCAACTGTTCGTAAACCGGATTCATGGTCGGGTTCGTGCCGGGCAGGACGGAGGCACCCGTTACGCGTCCGCTGCGCATCTGCGACTGCAGGTCGCGAATCTGGCTGCGAACGCGGACCACGTCGGGGTGCTGCTCGGTGTAGCTGAGCAACAGCCGGCGTTCCTCTGCCTGCAAGGTCGCGAGTTGTGCATTCGACTGGGTGGCGCGCGATATCGTGGTGACCTGGCTCTCGCGTGAGAGCAGGCTGAGCACCTGCCGTTCCTGGGCGCTCACATCGGCAAGATCCATGCTGGCATTGTCGGCTGCCCTACGCAGTTCGGCGATGCGGGCCGCCACGTCGGCATCCACGCCGGGGAGGGCGTCGGGATTGTCCAGGCGATAGTCATGCAGCTTCTTGTCCGCCTCGCCCAACGCCGCCTGGTACTTCTCGACCTGGGCATCAATGAATTCGTACGCGGAGCGACTGGCCCTGGCCCTCGAGTCAAGCACCTGCTCGATCAAGGCTTCGGAGAACCGCTTGGTCACCCGATGGGCGCGCTCGGCGTCCGAGTCGGCATAGGTGATCTTGACAACGCTCAACTTGGGGTCCGATGACCGCACCTGCGTTCGCTCGGTCACGGTCACTTCGGTGCGCCCCATGACGCTCTTTGTCAGGCGCTCCTTTTCGACGGGGCTCATTGTTTCCAGATTCCAGCCGCCGGCCTTCAGTACCTCGTCCATCACCCGGTGGCCAAACAGCACGTCCCGGGAAATGATGGCCATCGAGGCCTCGTTCGGCGCCGCGGTTCGCCCCTCCATGAGCGGGGTGATCGGTGCGTTGTCCTGGACCAGCACTGTCGCCGATGACTTGTACGTGGGCGGGCTAAGCAAGCCCCAGATGAGGAAGAACAACGCGATAGCAGTGAAAATCGCGGCCAGTGGCAGCACGTAACGCACTACTTCCTTGCGCGCGATCGACAGCAACGTAAGCGTCGGCAGCCTTTCCGACGCTGGGGCAGGCAAGCCGAGTTGCCTGTAAGCGGTATTCACAGCACACGCTCCGGAACCGTGATCACGTCGCCCGGGGCGACCTTGTAGTTGGTTGTGAGGTCACCGGATTCGAGGATGTTGCCCAGCATCACCCCATAGGCGTGATCGCCAGTCCCGGTCTTGCGGTGCAGGCTGGAACGATCCGGCGCGGCGAACTCGGTAACGCCGCCGGCGGCGAGCACCGCGTCCAGCACGGTCATCCCTTGGCGGTATGGAATGGAGACAGGCTGGCGGACAGCGCCGGTAACACGCACCCTGGACAGGTATTCGTGGCTACGCAGCTCGGTGAGGATGACGGTCACCTGGGGCTCGCGCACATACGCGGAAAGCCGTTCCTGCAAGTCCTTCGCGACGTCGTTGGGCGTTCGGCCGCCTGCGACCACATCGCCCACCAGCGGGACCGATATCTTGCCGTCGGGCCGCACAGGCCCGGTGACGCCCAACTCGGGGTTCTTCCAGACCGACACCTGGACAATATCGTCCACACCAATCTGGTAGTCGTCCGGCTGGACGGGGGAGGGGGGCGCCCCCGACATGAGGCTTGGGGCGCTGGCACAACCTGCAAGCACAAGAGACAGGCCGACCGCACAAAGGGCTGACGCGAGGCGCATGGCAATTCTCCGATTGACCCCAACTGAGAAACGCCGGGTAACGGCACACCCGGCCACCCGGCCTCGGTTGGGCCAGATGGCCGCCAGCCGCATCTTCACGCCCGGCCGCCCGTGGTACGCCCCTCCCCAAAACCCTCTTGCAGTGATGGGCAGGCGCACCCCTGGCCCATTTTTACAACGCTGATTTCAGCCGCCCTCGGACAACGTGGCGGCAGGGGCATTCATGCATTCCATTGCCGCGGCCTGGACGAATCCGCCGACCTTTTCCGTTGGTTTGGACGTCCCCCCCTCGACGACCAACGGAACCGGGATCCGTCATGAGCGCGATGCGCATCCTTGTGTGCGGTGGCGCCGGGTACATCGGCAGCCACACCTGCGTGGCCCTGTTGGAGCGGGGACACGACGTTGTAATTGGCGACAATTTCTCCAACAGTTCGCCCAAAGTACTTGCGCGCCTGCAGCGGATTACCGGGGTGCCGGTGGCGTGCGAACGCGTCGACCTGCGCAACAGGCTGGCACTGATCAGGTTGCTGCTCCGGCACCGATTCGATGCCGTGATCCATTTCGCAGCGCTCAAAGCGGTAGGCGATTCCTGCAAGCGGCCGCTGGAGTATTTCCAGAACAACATCAGCGGCACCATCAACCTGCTTCAGGCAATGCAGGCAGCCAACATCCACCGCTTGGTGTTCAGCTCGTCCGCCACGGTCTACGGGGACCCCGAAGCCGTACCGGTCCAGGAGGGCGCTCGCCTGCAGGTCACCAACCCGTACGGACGCACGAAACTGGTCGTGGAGCAGCTGATCGGCGACCTGTGCCATTCGCAGCCATCGTTCCACGTCGCCAACCTCCGGTATTTCAACCCCGTTGGCGCCCATCCATCCGGCCTGATCGGGGAGGACCCGGCCGGCATCCCGAACAACCTCATGCCGTACATCTGCCGGGTAGCCGCAGGCCGTAGCCGCAGGCTCAGCATCTTCGGCGGCGACTATCCAACCCCCGATGGCACGGGCGTCCGCGATTACATCCACGTCACCGATCTGGCACAGGCCCATGTCGATGCGCTGGAATACCTGGCCGACAACGGCCGAAGCCTGACCGTCAATCTGGGGACGGGCCGGGGCGTGAGCGTGCTGGAACTGGTTCGCGCGTTCGAAGACGCCTCTGGCCGAAAGGTGCCGTATGAGATCGTCGAGCGTCGCGCGGGCGATGTTGCTCAGGTTTGGGCGGATCCGTCATTGGCCCGTCGATTGCTGGGCTGGCGGGCACAACTGGACGTCGATGCGATGTGCCGCGACGCGTGGCGCTGGCAGTTCATGAACCCCGACGGGTACAGCGGCCGTGTGGCTGGAACGGGACGCAGGCCGGCACGGGGTTTCGCGCCAACCAACGGCGCAACATCGCCACTGCGTATTTAACATAATAGGCATTGCCGCCTTATCGGCGCCCATCTGGGCCGCTTGAGTGATGCTCGGGACGGCGACCACTACGGCCAGCACGGCCGCCGCCGAAAGCTGCTTGAAAACGGCTGCCCACGCCCTGCGATCATCGGCATCGCGAGATCTTTCCGACTCTACCAAGGCCAGCCATACCGCCGGGTTTTCACCAAGGTCGCGTGCCATTTTGGCGATCACGTGCGGCGCAGCCTGCGAGGTTTCGGCCCGGTAGTTCGCGATCGACGTCCGTCGCACGCCTAGGGCGTCCGCGATCGCTCCCGCCGTGAGAGCCGCACCGGTGCTGCGAGAGCGCCATTCAATCCATTTGTCAAGCAATTTATTCGTCGCGTTCACGGGTCAAGCCTCTTGACAGGTGGGTGTCAAGGGAATTGAATCACGCCCAAGTGTCAAGCGCCTTGACACTGGGCCGCCCTGCCGGGACAGGCCCCGGCGGCGCCACTCGCTCCCTAGTCGGGGCACTGGATTCCCCCGCCGCCGAAGTCCCGGCCAAGCTCAGATGGGGATCTGATCATGACGCAACCGGAGTGGCTGTATCTTTCTCGGACGTTGGAAGCGGGCCTGTTGGCCGCCTTCGTTGTCCTCATGCTCGGGCTGCTGCTGTGCGCGCACCGGGCCTATCACCTTCGCGTTTTGCGTGCCGGTCACGAACACCGCTTGGCCATGATGGCGGCGGGCGCTGTAGCTACGGCACAGCGCGACCGGCGTGCCCGTCTTGAGTCTGCCCCGGATTCGACCGCATTGCGGACAGCCCCCGTTGTGGGGAAGGCTCCAAGGGAGCTAGGGGAGCTATTCCGTTTCGAGTCCTACCGCGACGCCGACGGGTTCTTCGACCCGGCTGGCCTCGACCCGTGCGATGAAGCCGCGTTTTACCACCACGACGACGACGACGACCGCCTCTGTCATTGCTGCGGTGAAACGTTCGACCGGTGCCGTTCTACCTATCGTGGCGATGAGGTGCGGGCATGAGGCCGCTTGCTCGCCTGCTCGGCCTGTGGGATCGGCTGTGGTGCTGCTTTGGCCGCCACGCCTACGGCTACCACCCGGGCCATGACGCCGTGTTCTGCTTCGCCTGTGGCGCTACTGCGCCTTTGCGCGTGTGGGCCGACCTTTACCCGCTGCGTCACCGCGAGGGCAGGGCATGAGCCGCCAACCGTCCCGCTTCTGGCGCTCCTGGCAGCCACCCCGCGTAGAACGCGCTGTGCTGCTGCCTACGGCTCACGAAACCCAACTCGAACTCGACTTCGCAGAAGCGGCCCAAGTGGCCGCTGAGCGCGCTGTGTTGCGCGACGTGACGTGTTCTCACGCACGCCGCCGCCTCGCTGCGGCCCGCCTCGACGCCATGGGGGTTGCGCATGGCTGACGGCGGCAAGCTGAACGGACTCCCCTCGTCTAACAGGGGAGTCACTCGTTCAGGTTCAGATCGCGGGGGCCACTCAGGGGCCGAAAGCTCTGCTCCGCGCTTTGAAGCCTCGCTCTTGGAAAACAGCCGGACGGCGGAAACCCGCACGTGGGCGGGCCTCGACTGGGTCTCCGGCTCCGTCGATCTGTGGGACCTGCTGCGCGAGGTAGGGTGGGGCGGCACTGTCCGGAACATCCTTGGCGACGAACAGCCCCGCATGGGCTTTGACGACCTCGCCGCACACCTTCGCGGCTTTGGGCCTCGCCCCAAGTCCGACGCGGACGCCAATGGCGAATTGGTGGTCGGCAAGCGTGCTCAGTTCATCCCGCCCGATGCCACGTGCCTGGACATTGCGCACCGCGCGTTCTCCTACCTTTTCGCTGATTCCGGCTTGGTGCTTGCCGCCGACGCTGCTGGCGGTGCGTTCTACGCGTTCCGCTGGATGGTCACCAACGTGTGGGGCGAACCTGCTGGGATGATCGAACTCGGCGGCTGCATGGCCGAGCGCAAGGGCGGTCGTCCCTCGCTGCGCTTCGAGTTGACGGGCCTTGGATGCTCAATCGTGGAGCAGCGCGGCAACGCGAGCGCAGACCACGCGGAGCCGTGGTGCGCGCTGTCAGCGAAGCTGACACGCGTTGGTGGGCTGCTCACTCGCGTAGACATTGCCTTCGACGACTTCGACGGCCACCGCAACCTAGCGATGGCGCGTTGCATGTACGAGATCGGCGAATTTGACTACCGCTTCGGCGGCGAACTGCATCGGCCGAAGTACCAGGCATTCGAGAAAAGTCACGGCGGCGGTTCTTCGTTCTACGTCGGTCACAGCAGCAGCGAACGGCAGCTGCGCGTGTACGAGAAGGGCAAGAAGGCGGGTGATCAGGAGTCACCGTGGGTCCGCTGGGAAGTTCAGATGCGCAGCTCCAAGCGTCGCCGGATCGCCTTGGATGTGCTTACGGACCCGATTGCGTACATGCGTGGTGCCTTCGCTGCGCTGGACTTCGTGTCCAGCTGCTTGCAGCGCCTCGCCGTGGCTAACGAAGTGAGCAAGGCCACGCTTAAGAGCGTGCGCCGCCACGTCAAGCGCCAGTACGGCACGACCGTCTATGCATTGATGCAAATGGCTCCGGACCGGGAGTCGTTTTGCGACCTGATTGAAACGTTTGGCCGGGACGGTGTGCCCCGGTGGATGAAAGCCGGGCGTCTTACGTGGGCGGACGTAGCCGGGACTTCGCAATGCCCCGATTCAACAGAGGAAAACGGAAATGGAACGTGACGTGATTGTAGAAGTGGTTCCCGGTGAAGTGAAAACTCGGGGCGGCAACTTCAAGAATGATGACGGCGACGATGTGGCGTGGACCAAGCGCACGCAGGAAGCCCGCTTGCAGTCGAACGGGTTCATTTACCCGTACGACGTTCGGCTTGAGGAAGGCCAGCCGCCGTACCCGCCGGGCCGCTACCGCCTTGCCATCGAGAAGATGCTTCAGGTGAACAAGGGCGCGCACTTCTTCAGTAAGTTCAGCGTTCTCGAAGCGCTGCTCCCCGGCTCCAAGGCGTAACCCATGCGCGTGCTCGTTTGTCTCGACGCTGTGCCTGCTGCGGATGGTTCATGCGCTCAGCAGGCATGGGTCGAGCAGCCGAGTGTCGCCGACCTGCTTCCGACCGTTGCCCAGGCCAACGAAATCGGATGGTTGTTCTTAGGCAGCCTGGCCGTGATCGCATTCGTGAAGCACGGATTCAAACCACCCAGAGAGGATTAACACCATGTTCCAGAAGACCAAGATGGGCCTGCTGGCCCTGTCGCTCGCGATGTTCTCGCCGTTCGCGTTCGCTGCCGGTGAAAGCACCGACATCATCGCGTCGTTCACCGCCTACAAGACCGAAGTGCTGTTGGTCATCGTCGGCTTCGCGGTCGTTCTGTGGGCCAAGCGCGGCGGCAAGCTGCTGAACCCGTAACACCCGGTATTTCTTGCGTCACCACGGGGGCGTACTACGCCCCCATTTTCTCGGAGTGAGGGCCATGAGTTTCGAGCAGCTTCACGGCACGATCTTGTTGGTGTGGTACATGCTGGCCAGTTGCATCGTCTGCACGGGTTGGGACTGATGCGCTGGCTTGCTCGCATCTTCGCCCATGCATTCGCGCGGCGCATTGCGTTCGTCGTCGTGGCGGCTCTGCTCGGGTTTTGTGGCATCGGCCGCGCTGAAGCCGCGTGCACGCCCTCCGGGTTGACGTGGAATTGCGAGTACCGGAGCGAGGCGTATTCCAAGGCGTCGGCGGGCACTCGTGCGGACGGGCAAACCGCGCAGCAAATGTGTCAGTCCTACAACGCCACCTGGTCGTGGACGGCGACGTTTACCAGTTATAGCCTCCAATCAGCGAACGTCGTTCGCGGCGTCTATTCGTGCAAGTCTTCGTCCTATGGTGGTGGAACCGTCAACTACGGCAACCAGTACATCAACGCGCAGTGGAGCGTCGAGTGTCCTGCGGGCTCTAGTTGGAACGATTCGACCAATACTTGCTTTAGCGCGCAGGAGTGTCTCGCTCGCAATGCTGATCTTGGCGCTAACCGGATGCTGCCTAGGCCCTCATTGACAACTGAACGCTGCGTTGCTGGCTGCAAGTTCGCCATGCAGCCCGGTTTTGAGACCGAGACCAATCAGAGCATTTCAGACGGCACTACCAAGACGGTTTATCGCGGCGTCATGGAGTACACCGGCGATCCGTGTGGCGCTGTGCCGATTGATCCCAATTGGGATACGCCAGAAAAGAACAATGACATTCCGAAGCAGGAATGCCAGCAGGTCGGCACCTTCACCATGTGTAAGAAGCCTGACGGCCAGCACTGTGCCAGCGCGAGCAATGGCCGGCAGTTCTGCTGGAAGCCGGGTGAGACCGGCGAAAAAACGGATGGTCCGGTCATGCAGAAAAAGAACGCCGGCCCGACCGAGATCCCGCCAAGTCTTAGTTTGCCAAACGGCGACACGCTGCAAAAACAGGGCGATTCGGTCAAGACCACGACGACGACCAATAACTCAACAACGACGACCACCACGACCAATTACACCACGGTGAACGGCACTAACGCCGGGCCTACCAATCAGGGTGAGAGTTCATCCGGTGATGGCTCTGGGCAGGAAGGTGGTCAGGAAAACGGCTTGGCTGGTGGCGTTTCTTGCGATGCCCCGCCTGTCGCTACCGGCGACCCTATTTTGGGCTCTATCGCGCTTCAGACGTGGAAAACCCGGTGCCAGGGCGAGGCGCACAAGTCGAGTGGGGCAGGGGACTGTGAGGCGCTTTTTCAGTGCTCCGGTGATGAAATCCTGTGTTCGCTCGCTATGGAGAAACGGAAGGAACGTTGCGACTATGAGCAACGTTTTACTGCCGACAATCAGGCGCTTGCAGATATTGCCGCGCAGCCTGACGGCACTGAGGGCCTGAATTTGAGCGACATACACTTGAGCGTGGATCGCGGTCAAATTAACGAAAATCTGCTTGGTGCTTCGTCGGGGCAGTGCGATTTGACGTTCACGCTTGCCGGCCAATCTATCGATTTTCCGCCAGAGTTCTGGACGGTCATGGCCATGATCAAAATGCTGATCGTCGCTATGGCTTACATGTGGATTGCTCGCCAACTCGGGGCCTAAGTCATGCCATTCGCGCCACTCTTGGCGGCCCTCGCGCCGTGGATTACACGCTTTCTCCTTGCCAAGTCCGCGTTTATTTTTGCCGGCTTCCTCGGCCGTCTTGGCCTTGTGATCGCGACCAATGAATTTGCCATTCAACCTTTGGTCGATAGTGCAATTACTGCTTGGTCGATGATCCCGAATCAGTATCTTTGTTGGTTCGGCGCGTTTGGCGTGACCAAGGCCCTTTCCATCATGCTTTCCGCATCGACGCTGATCGGTGCCAAGAAAGTCTTTTTCGCTAAGGCTCCCGCATGAGTGCCATCGGCAAAACCTCCTCCATTACGCTGATCACGGCGGTGCCTGGCAGCGGGAAAACGCTGCGTGGTGTCTGGTACGCGGATAAGGCCGTCAAGGCCGGCGAGCTCGTTTTCGCCTCTAACGTCAACGGCTTGAACATTCCCGGGGTGGTCGATTTTCCCGATCCCACCAAGTGGGAAGAATTGCCGGCCGGTGCGGTCCTGATCGTTGACGAAGGCCAGAAGTTCTGGCGCGCAGGTAGTTACGAGTTGGAAACCGATGAAGCTACCGGCAAGGCGGTCAAGGTCGTGCCCCGCAATATTCAGGCGATGGAAACCATTCGCCATCAGGGCATTCGCCTCATTGTCATTACGCAGCACCCGGCGTTGCTGCATCTCAATCTGCGTGCGCTCGTTGGTATGCACGAGCATCTGGTGCGCGAGGGCGGAAAGCAGTCCTGCAAGGTCTATCGGCGGACCGGCGCGGTCATTGACAACGTGCGCAGCCATACCGCTTTAGAACGTGAGGACAGCGAGACGTGGGTGTATCCAAAAGAGGTTTTCGACCTTTACAAGTCCGCTGAGGTCCACACGGTTGAGCGGAAGGTGAAAAGCCAGTTCAAGCGCGCCGTCGCGATGCTGGGTGTTGCGGCGCTTCTGTTCGGCTTCGTCGGCTGGCGGATCTATGATCGATTAGGCACAGCACAAGCTGGCGAAGCGCAGGCGAGCGCCACGGCGCGAGCCGTGGAAGCGCCGAGCGCAGCCAGCGCACAAGCGGACAACAAGGGTGATGCGCCGGTTATCACGACGGCTGAAGGCTACATTGCGCGATACACGCCGCTGATCGACGGCGCGCCCTGGACAATGCCGGCCCTTGTCAACCGTGAGCCGCTTGCGGAGCCCATGGTTGCCTGTATGTCGTCTGCCGCCGGCTTGGACGCGAACGGTGAGTTTCGAGACGCCTCGTGTCGATGCCTTACCGAACAGGGCACGCTCAACATTACGTCCGAGCAGAATTGTCGCTCTATGGCGCGCAATGGCCCGGTCTACAACCCGTTCAAGAGTCCAACGCAACATCAGGTTCAAGGCGAGGTCGGTGGCATGCGCTACGGTGTAATTGGAGAGCGTCCGGGGGGTGGGGGCAGCGCCCCCACGGCTATGGCCGGAACGGCCGTTTCTTCTGGTGTAGCGATCAGCGCGGGGCAGGTGAACGGTTACGGCGGTTTCGGGGCTGGCACGTCATCTTCCGCCCCCCGGTGACCGCCTTTACTGCAGTAAACCAACAGGGCCCCTGCAGGGGCTCTTGTCGTATCACCCGGCGAGCTTCCCGCGCTGCCGGATCTCGTCGAGCTCGACGACGACCACGCGGACCATCTGCCGCGGCTTCATCGCCTCGCGCCGGGATCTGAGCCCGGCCAGTCGGAGCTCCTGGGCATCGCGCCACAGCAGGCCTTCCAGCCGTTCGCGGGTCAGGTGTTGCCGGTCTGGACTGACAAGGAAGCCGCCTCGCAGCTTCCAGCCGTGCCAATCCTCGGTGAAGTCGTATTGCATCTGGATCCCCCCGGATCATTGAAAAGCCCCGGACTTTGCCGGGGCTTTGAGCTCGAAAGCTACGCGATAAAGTCGCCTTGAATCAGTAGCTTAGAGCGGGTACGCGCGAGGATCGCGCCAGGTCTCGCAGCCACCGCCACAAGAACATAATAGGCATTATGCGAAGTTATGGAATACCAGCCTAGTACCCCAATCGGCAAGTTCTGCCGGAACCGCTCCCGCTGCACTCAACTTTCGCGCGACCGCGTATTGCCGAGGCAACTCGTTGGTGCCGTCTCCATTGACGGAGGCTGGCAACCTACTGCCTGTGCCTTCCACCGATGTCCGGGTCAAGTTCACGAACCAGGTAGTCAATGAAAACTCTCGTCCTTTGCGGAAGTTCCCGCGTCGAGCAGAAGAGCGCATTCACTGAGATTGATGGAGCCTGCCAGTCCGGCAGGATGTGCACCAGGCGCTTTGCCTCGATGCCTTCTCGAACGATGAACTCGGGAAGCAACGCAACCCCTACCCCGGCCTCAGCTGCCTGCGCGAGCACGTCTCCATTGTTCGCACACAAGGGACCAGACAGCACGACCCTCTGCGTGATGTCGTCTTTGCGCAGTTGCAATGTTGTCCCACCTTGGAGATAGCTGTAATTCAGGAAAGGCCTGCTCTCAAGATCCTTTGGAGTCGAAATCGCCCCCATCCTCCCAAGGAAGGCAGACGAGGCCACAAGAACCCGGGGAGCCGGCATGATCATCCGGGCAGCCATCGATGAGTCGGTGAGATTTGCCACACGAATCGTCACGTCAAGTCCGTCCCGGACGGGATCAACCAGTTGGTCGGCGAGCACCAACTGAAGCTCAATATCTGGATATTGCTCGTGAAACTTGGGCAGCAACGGCCCAAGCACTCTCACTCCAAATGACATTGGGGCATTGACGCGCACCAGACCGCGCGGGCTCATCGCGCCTTCCTGAAGCCTCTGTTCGGCGTCATCGAGTGCATCAAGAACTGATCGCGCAGACTCAAAGTAGTCGGCGCCCAGAGATGTAAGGTGCAGCTTCCGAGTCGTCCGCATTAGCAACTGTGCTCCAAGCCGACTTTCCAAGGCCTGGATCTGCTTGCTTACTTTTGCACGAGGTACTTGCAACCTCCGAGCCGCAGCGGATAACCCTTCAAGCTCGACTGCCAGCACGAATGCGCGCATGCATTCAATCTGATCCACGCTGCCCTCCCCTCGTCTTGGCCGGCACCACGTTACAGTTAACATAAAAATTACAGCGGACACCCGTTGGACTGTCTCCCTTCTGGAGACAGTCAATCTCTTCGTTTTGGCTATGCCCCGTTTTGCAAGGTGGTTACGTTACCCATCACCAACTGCACCCTGCTGGTGCCCAGACGGAGACGACCCATGGCCAAGGCTACCCCAACCCCCGGCAAGACCCTGCTGAGCCCCAAGGACCACACCCTGATCCTGATTGATCACCAGTCGCAGATGGCCTTCGCGACCAAGTCGATCGACCCGGTGTTGCTTCGCAACAATACGGCGCTGGTCGCCAAGTCCGCGGCCGGCTTCGGTGTCTCCACCATCCTCACGACCGTCGCCGAAAAGGGCTTCTCAGGCCCTATCTTCGACGAAATCACGGCAGCGTTCCCGAGCGAACAGAAGATCGACCGAACCACCATGAACACCTGGGAAGACGGCCGCATCACCGACAAGGTCAACCAGATTGGCAAGTCGCGTATCGTCTTCGCCGGCCTGTGGACCAGCGTGTGCATCGTCGGCCCGGCATTGTCGGCACTGGACCAGGGCTTCGAGGTCTATGTGATTGCTGACGCGTGCGGTGACGTCAGCGACGAGGCCCATGAGCGCGCCATGGAGCGCATGATCCAGGCGGGTGCGCGGCCGATGACCAGCTTGCAGTACCTGCTTGAGCTGCAGCGCGACTGGGCACGCGGCGATACCTACGAGTTGACCACCGGCATAGCCAAGGTCAACGGCGGCGGCTACGGTCTGGGCCTCGTATACGCCAAGAGCATGTTCGGCGCGTCCGAAGGCCACTGAGTCCGACAGCGGCGTCTGGCTCGCGGCCCGGACGCTTGCTCCCCGCTGGCACGCTGCGGTAGCGCCATTACGGTGTGAACTTCGGTGCATTGCAGCCAAAGCAATTACGAGAGCATGATCGTGCTTGACCCAATTGACAGGCACTCCGCTCACCCCGACGCCATCATGCAGGGCGAAGCTGTGTCGACGGTAGCGCTTGTGGCCGTTGCGCTGCCGGGTGCTGGACCATTGTTGGTGGATGCCTCGCTATCGGCACGGCGCCCGCCCCTCAACTCCTGATATTCGTCGAGGCGGCCTCCATGACTTACCCGCCACACGATCCTTCCCGACGCCGGTTCTTCGGCGCCCTGGCGGCCGGTGCCGCCGCAGCCGGACTCGCCGGGTGCCATCTCATTCCGACCAAGGAGCGCGCAATGGCTAACCTGATCATCCGCAATGCCAGGATAACCACCCTGGATCCCCGCCAACCATCCGCAAACGCGCTGGCGGTGGCCAACGGTGTGATCGTCGCCATTGGCGACGAGGCCAAGGTGATGGAGAAAGCCGACGCGCGCACCCAAGTCATTGATGCTGGGGGCCGTCGGGTGATCCCCGGCCTCAACGACAGCCACACCCACCTGATCCGAGGCGGCCTCAACTATAACCTCGAGCTGCGCTGGGACGGGGTGTCATCACTTGCCGACGCGCTCGCAATGCTGAAAGCCCAGGTTGCGCGAACGCCGGCCCCACAGTGGGTGCGCGTGGTTGGCGGCTTCACCGAGCACCAGTTCGTCGAGAAGCGCCTGCCAACCCTGGAAGAGATCAACACGATTGCGCCGGATACACCCGTGTTCATCCTGCACCTCTACGACCGGGCACTGCTCAACGGTGCCGCGCTTCGCGCCGTCGGCTACGGCAAGGACACGCCCAACCCGCCGGGCGGCGAGATCCAGCGCGACGCCAATGGCAACCCGACAGGCTTGCTCCTGGCGAAGCCGAACGCACTGATCCTGTACGCCACGCTCGCAGCCGGCCCCACCCTGCCGCTGGAATACCAGATCAATTCGACCCGGCATTTCATGCGCGAGCTGAACCGCCTCGGCATTACCTCCGTGATCGACGCTGGTGGCGGCTTCCAGAACTACCCGGAAGACTACGCGGTCATCCAGAACCTGCACTCGCAGAATGAGCTGACCGTGCGCATCGCCTACAACCTCTTCACGCAGAAGAAGGGCGGCGAGCTGGCCGACTTCGACCGCTGGACGAAGATGCTCAAGCCGCGCCAAGGCGACGACATGCTGCGCCACAACGGTGCCGGCGAGATGCTGGTGTTCTCTGCCGCCGACTTCGAGGACTTCCGCGAACCCCGTCCCGAACTGCCGGCCGGCCTGGAAGGAGAACTGGAGGACGTGGTACGCCTGCTCGCGCAGAACCGTTGGCCGTTCCGCATCCACTCCACCTACGACGAGAGCATCTCGCGCATTCTCGATGTGTACGAGAAGGTGAATCGTGACGTGCCTTTCGACGGCCTGCATTGGATCGTCGACCACGCCGAGACGATTACCGACCGCAACATCGATCGCATCAAGGCGCTGGGTGGCGGCATTGCGGTGCAGCATCGTATGGCCTACCAGGGTGAATACTTCGTGGAGCGTTACGGCGCACGGGCGGCTGAGCACACGCCGCCAGTGCGGCGCATGCTGGAAGCTGGCCTTCCAGTAGGCATGGGCACCGACGCCACGCGCGTGGCCAGCTATAACCCGTGGGTCGCGCTGTATTGGCTGACTACCGGCAAGACCCTCGGTGGTCTGCGTATCTACGGCGAGAACAACCAGCTCGAGCGAGAGCAAGCGCTGCGCCAGTGGACGCATGGCAGTGCGTGGTTCTCCAACGAGGAGGACAGCAAGGGCGTGTTGAAGGTCGGCCAGTTCGCGGATTTCGCAGTGCTGTCGGCGGATTACTTCAACGTCGAGGATGAGGCCATCAAGGACATCACCAGCCTGATGACCGTGGTCGGCGGCCGCGTGGTGCACGGCGACGGCGAATTCGGTCCACTGGCGCCACAGCTGCCCGAACCCATGCCGGACTGGTCGCCGGTGCGCCACTACGGCGGCTACCAGGGCGCAACCCTGACGCAGGCGTCGGCGGCGTTTGCGGCCGCGCACCGGCACTCGCACGAGCATGGACAGGGCTGCAAGGTGCACAACCATGTGCACGCCGCCCACCACGCCGCACCCACCAGCGAATTCCAGGGTTTCTGGGGCGCGCTGGGCTGTTCCTGCTTCGCGTTCTGAATTCGCCATTGTAGAGGCGCGACCGACGGCTGGGTCCAGCGATGGATGCGCCTGCCGGGCACATCTGACCCATGGAATGCCGCATGAGCCAAGTATCGCCGCCTCCGCAAACCGCCGCCCCCGGACCTTGGTCGCCGCTGGGTCAGCCCACGTTTCGCTCGTTGTGGCTGGCGATCCTCACCAGCAGCATCGGCACGTCGGTGCACGATGTCGCCGCCTCGTGGGTGATGGCGGAGAACACGGGTTCGCCCTTCATGGTGGCCGCGGTGCAGGCGGCGACCACGCTGCCGGTGGTGCTGCTTGCAGTGATCGCCGGCACCCTGGCCGACATCGTCGACCGGCGCCGCTACCTCCTCTTGGCGCAGTTGTGGATGCTGTCGGTGGCCAGCGCGCTGGCGCTGCTGGCCCAGCTTGGCCAGCTGGGGCCGTGGACGCTGGTCGCGTTGACGTTCGCACTTGGCGTCGGGGCGGCGATGGCGATGCCAGCGCAACAGGCCACCACGCCGGAACTGGTGCCACGGCCGATGCTCGGTCCAGCGGTCGCGCTGGGATCGTTGAGCATCAACATCGCCCGTTCGGTCGGGCCCGCGCTGGGCGGCCTGATCGTGTCGCACTGGGGCGTGGCGTGGGCCTTCGCGGTCAACGCGCTGTCGTTCTGCGGCGTGGTGCTGGTGCTGTGGCGCTGGAAGCGCCAACCCGAGCAACATGCGCTACCCCCGGAGTCCTTCGGCAGCGCGCTGCGCGCCGGCTTGCGCTACGCACTGCACGCCTCGGTGTTCCAATCGGTGCTGGTCAAGGCGGCGCTATTTTTTGCCTTCGCCAGCGCGTTGACCGCTCTGCTGCCCATCGTGGTCAAGCAGGAGCTGGGCGGTGGCGCGGGCACCTACGGCCTGCTGCTGGGCTGCGTCGGCATCGGTGCGATCAGCGGCGCACTGCTGCTGCCCAAGCTGCGTCTGCGCATTGATCCAGATCGGCTTGTTCTGGCTGCCACGCTGGCCTACGCCGGCTGTATGGCGACCGTGGCGCTGGTGCGCGAGATCCGGGTTTTGCTCGCGGTGTCGCTGGTGAACGGTTTCGCCTGGATCTGCGTGCTGTCGTCGCTGCAGATCGCGGCGCAGACTTCGGTGCCGGCGTGGGTGCGGGCGCGGGCGCTGTCACTGTACATCGTGGTGTTCTCCGCTGGCATGGCCACCGGCAGCCTGTTCTGGGGCGGCCTGGCGCAGCAGCAGACGACAACATTCGCCCTGCTCGCGGCCGCCGCGTGCGCGACCGTAGCGGCGGTGGTCGGCTTGCGCTTTCGCCTGGGCGCTGCGGCGAAGGTCGACACCCTGCCCTCAGGCCATTGGCCTCAACCGCTGGTGCTGATGGAGAAGGAGGAGCGCGACTGCGGCCCGGTGCTGGTGACCGTCGAATACACCGTTGTCCTGGAGCGCCGCGAGGCGTTCCTGCAACTGATGCAATCACTTGGCAAGACCCGCCGCCGCGACGGCGCGGTGCAATGGGGCGTGATGGAGGACACAGAGCAACCGGGCACGTACCTTGAGTACTTCGTCGTCGCTTCGTGGCTGGAACACCTGCGTCAACACGAACGCGTCACCCACGACGAGCGGCGTCTGCAGGAGCGGGTCCTCGAGCAGTTGCGAGCCCAGGCGACACCACGGGTGCGCCACTTCGTCGGTGGCGCGCCGGGCCGGCCACTGGAAGCGCTGCCGCGCGATCACACAGAACTATGAATTCTCGAGGAGAACCGCATGAACATGAAATTCCTGGTCGGCCTGGTACTGGCCCTATTGATCGGACTGGGCTGTCGTGCCTTTGGCGTGCCCTCACCTGCGCCACCGGCACTGATCGGCGCGCTACTGGTGCTGGCGATGACCATCGGCTACCAGCTTGCCGATCGCGTGCTCGCGCAGCGCCGTCCCGCCACCACCATAGACCAGTGTGGCGGCCCCACCGGCGCCACCAAATCGGAGAAGTCGCCATGATGATGGCCGTCGTTGGGATCATCGCCGCCCTGCTGATCGGCGTCGGCTGCCGCGTACTCGACATCCCCTCGCCTGCACCGCCCAAGCTACAGGGGGCGCTGTTGGTGGTGGCGATGACACTGGGCTACCTGCTCGGCGGACAGGTGTTCGGCTAAGCATGCACCGCGCCGCCGCCCTGTGCGTGCTGGCGTGGCCGGCGCTGGCGTCAGCGCAGATGGAAGTCCTGCGTTTCGACGATGATTTCGCCGCGCAGCGCGCGCACTGCGCTGCCACGAGGTCCAACGCATCCCCGGGCAGCAATGCGGCCTGCTGGAAGGAAATGCCGCTGGGCACGCGCCTGCCATGGACGCTGAGCCTTGGCGGCGAAGCGCGATGGCGTTACGAATACACGCACCATCCCGCCTACGGCGAAGACCCGCAGGACAAGCGCGGCGCGGTCCTGCAGCGCTACGCCGCGTTTGTCGACCTGCGCGCCGGAAACCGTATCCGCGGTTTCGTCCAGATCAACTCGGCGTGGGCCACCGGCCGCGTCGCCGGTCCTTCGCCGGTCGACGAGAATCGGCTGGACCTGGAGAACGCGTTTGTGGAAGTCAGCAGCCAGGCCTCGGCGGGATCGGTGCTGGGTCTACGCCACGGCATCCAAGAACTGCGACTGGGTTCAGCGCGCCTGGTCGACGTGCGTGAAGGGCCAAACGTGCGTCGGACCTTCCAGGGAACGCGTGGCTGGGCACAGTTCGGCGCCTGGCGCGTCGATGCCTTCGACGTGTCGCCGCGCTTGGCTCTGCCCGCCAGCTTTGACGACCGCCGTTCACTCACTCAGGACCTGCAGGGCGTGTATGCGACGCGGAACCAGAGCAATTCCGGACTGGACCTGTACGCCCTTCACTATGACGCGCGTGACGCGCGCTATGTTCAGGGCTCGGCGCAGGAACGACGCTGGAGCCTGGGCGTGCGCAGCTTCGGCCAGCGCGGTCCCTGGGACTGGAACTGGGAGGCGGTGCTGCAGGGTGGCCATTTTGGCGATGCCTCGATCCGCGCCTGGACGCTGGCGACGGACACCGGCTACACCTTCACCGGCGCGCAGTGGTCGCCGCGCGTCGCGCTGTTGGCCGCGGCGGCCAGCGGCGACCGTCATCCCGGCGACGGCCGCCTGGAGACGTTCAACCCGATGTTCCCACGCGGCAACTATTTCGGCGAGGACGCCACGCTGGGGCCGCACAACTTCTTCAACCTGCAGCCGACGGTCTCCTTCCAGCCGCACGCGGACGTCAGCGTGGAAGCCAGTCTCGACGTGTTCTGGCGCCAGTCGCCTGACGATGGCGTGTACGCTCCCGCAGGCGCGCTGGTGCGGGCGCCCGGGGGCAGCCGCGCGCGCCACGTCGCCACGGTGGCCTCGCTGGGGACGACCTGGGAGCCAACGCCACAGTGGACGAGCAGCGTGGTGCTGGCCTACCTGAAACCCGGCCGCTTCCTGCGTGAGACCGGGGACCACCAGCCGCTCGGCTACATCGAGCTCACCCTGCGTTATCGCTTCTGATCCCACGGATGTGCAAAGGCCTTCGTCTTTGGACATGGAAAGACAGTTTCCGGACATGAACCGGGGCATGGTCCGTAGCGGCTGGCGGGCGTCGCCCGGTGCACGCTAGTCGTGCTTGTGTCGCCGAGCTAAAGTCTGTCTGGCTGTCTGAATTAGTACGGGGACCGGCACCAAGGCGGGCAACGGCTCCTTTCGTCACGGAGGCGGCATGGGCATCTGGTCCGACTTCATTCGATCGCGCACGGGAATGGTGCTGGCGTTGCTGCTGATAACGCTGTCGCATCGGGCCATTGCGTCTTCGGGCACCACCTGCCCGGCGTCCTCGCCGTGTACGGAACAGGGAGCCACCACAGCCTTGGACTCGGCACGGGCATGGGCGCAGCACGCCCAACGAGCACGCCGTGACCACACGGCCGTTGAGGCTTGGGTACGTTGTGCAACGGACGCCTATCGGGCGTTGGATGCGGATGACGCCGCGGTCAGGGACTCTGCGTCGGCATTGGCGACAGCGTGCACGACAGGTTTCCTTCTTCGTCACACCGGCGGCTCGCCGCACACATTCTCGCAAGGCGCGACCACCTTCGGAGCAACGACCCTGGACGTCGAGTTCCGGGGTCTTTCCCCCTCCCTTCAACCGCCTTTGCGCGTGATTCTGGCGGACCGCGTCCCGTTGCAGCTGTACGGTGGCGAACGCCATGTCCAGCCCGGCTTCGGGGTGCCACTGGCGGTTTTGACGCCTCGCTGCACCCAGGCCCCGCTCTGCCAACTCCTGCCTCCAGAAGGAGTCTTCCGCGGGGCCACTGCATGGATCGAAGGCGACGGATCCGATCGTCCGCACCTGGTATTTGGTAACCCATTGACAACCCCCGCCTTGATTCGCGGCCGCCACGCCTACCCGTTGGCGATCGACACATCGGCGCCCTATGCGTGGGGGGCGCGGAAATCCAAGCTCAACCGGCTCGGGATTCTGGGGCTGTTCGGGGGCAAGGAAGTCGGTCGCCGTGCGGGTCTCTATCTGCTGGAGGATTACGACCCGCACAAGCAGCCCCTGGTCATGATCCATGGCCTTGGCAGCAGCCCACTGGTCTGGGCGCGCCTGTCCAATGCCGTCTGGGGGGATCCGGACTTGCGCAGGCGGTTCCAGGTCTGGCACCTCGTCTATCGGACCAATGCGCCATTGCTGGTGACACGACGTCGTGTCCAGACCTACCTGGACGATGCCTGGCGAATACTCGACCCTGAAGGCGACGACCCTGCGCGCTCCGGTGTCGTTCTGGTAGGCCACAGCCTGGGCGGGGTCGTCGCGCGCCTGTTGTGCGTCGACAGCGGCGACCTGCTTTGGAATGCGGCATTCCTGGCGCCATTCCGGAACCTGCAGGGGGACGCCAACGACCTGTGGACGGTCGACCAGGCCTTCCACTTCAATGCGTACCCCGGCGTTCGGCGCGCGATCTTCATGGCCGCCCCGCACCGTGGCAGCCCCACCACGACGCGTTGGTTCGGGCGCTTGGCGCGAGTGATCGTGGGGCGCCAGATTCCCGAAATCCAGGCGCTCCGGCGGGTCGCGCGACGCAACCCGGAGGCCGTGCGACCGGAGCTTCGGTCGACCTACCAGCGCGGCACGGTCAACAGCATCTCCACCCTGCAAGGCACGCAACCGGTCAGGCACGCGGGCGAAGCACTGATGCCGATCGCGGGCATTCCCTATCACACCATTGCCGGCTCCCTACCGGGGCGCCCCACCCCGACGGACGGCGTGGTCCCGCTGCAGAGCGCGTATCTGGACGGCGCCGCCTCGACCTTGGTGGTGCCATTCGGACACGATCTGCAGCAGGCCCCCGAAGCAATCCAAGAAGTCCTGCGGATCCTCCGGCTGGAAGCCGGCGAGCATCCCCCACTCGTAGAACCAACCAACTCACGTTCGCAGGAGGAAATACATGGAAGAGCTGTTCCGAGTGATCAGTGAAGCCATCGCACTCGTGCTGGAATCACTCTCCGTACTTATGATCGCCCTCGGAGCCATCCAGGCCGTGGCGCGCACCACGCCGTCACTCCTGAAGCGCGCGGCAACCCAGGAGACGCTGCGCAATGCGTGGCTGATCCTGGCTCGCTGGCTACTGCTCGGGCTCGAATTCATGCTCGCCGCGGACATCGTCAAGACGGCGATCTCGCCCAGTTGGGACGATATCGGCCAGCTCGCAGCCGTCGCGCTCATCCGCACGTTCCTGAACTACTTCCTGGAACGTGACATCGAACGCGCCGCTCGCCCAGCTGTGGGCAAAGACGAATCCTAGGACGTGTTCCACGTCGGATTTATCCCTTCCCTGGCACCGGCGCTCCGGACGCGGGATGTGCGGCACAAGCAGCAGTTCCCAGGACAATCAACAAGCCCGTCACCACGAGCGGCCAAGCCAAGCCACCATGCGCGACCATGACCGCACCCAAGGCGGCTCCGGCAAAGATTGCCGCGATGGCGCTTGCGCGGTTGATCCAGTTCGGATTGCTCCCGCCCGCCAGCACGGAGTCCGAAGCCAGGCCGGTGATGGTCAGTGTCAGGACGGTGGTCGTAAGGTCTGGAACCTTGAGCTGGCGGACCGTAGCGTTCCGGAAGCCCATCGCCACCGCGGTCAGCGCGATGATGGCGTACAGGCTGGACACGGGTGTCTGCGCGGGGATATCGAATCCGAATGCCGCCACGGCGGCGACCCACAGCAACGCCGCCTCGATGAGCGACGAGGTGATCAACCAGCGCCTGAGGCTGTGCCCGACGTGGGCCCGCCCCACCCGACCGCTGATCACCGCGCCCAACATGAACGCGGCAATGGCCACCAGGTACGGCACGACGCGAAACCCCGGGGTACCAACGGCGGCGAAACCAAGGAATACGACGTTTCCCGTCATGTTGGCGGTAAACACCTTCCCCAAGCCCAGCACGCTCACCGCATCCACGAGCCCCGTGGTCAGGGACAGCAGCAACAAAAGACGGGGTAGGAGCTGCTCCGTTGCGGGTTTTGGTGCGGGCATCGACATGGCCGGCCACCTTCTGCTGAAGCGCTGCCTCGGGCGCGAGGCGGGTTGCATGGCCATCTAGCTCCCCTCTTCCGAGAGCGGTCAGCCTCGCCGGTCAGTATACCCAACGCGTATCCGGCGACTGGCTTGACGCGGGCCGTATTCCCAATCTGTCCGCAACACGGTTGTAGTGGCGCAGCGCGGTGTTGAGCGATTGCGCACACAGGCCTGACCTCCCAGCCTACTCTTCCTCCATTTGCCTTTCGATCCGGCGGTCGGGCACCAACCAGATGAGGGCCACCACTGCGTAGAGCATTTGTGAGATTCCGTACCCGACAAAGGCCAACGGAATCGCGGCAAGGTAGAGCACGATTGAGGCCAAGCCCTTGGCGTCGCTGCCGATTGCCTGCGCCAGCAGCGAACCGCGACCCTCGCGGCGAAGCAGCGTTCGTACCAGTATCGTGTAGGCGATAGACGCCAACAACAGCACTGCGCCGTACAGCGCCGAGGGCAACGGCGCGAAACGGTTCTCACCCATCCATCCGGTGACGAATGGCAGCAGCGATAGCCAGAACATCAGGTGCAGGTTGGCCCAAAGCGCACCGCCGGAGACACCACCACGGACCGCGTGCAACAGGTGGTGATGGTTGCTCCAGTAGATACCGATGTAAATGAAGCTCAATACGTAGCTCATCAGTACCGGCAAGAGCGGCCGCAGAGCGGACAGGTCGGTGCCGTGCGGCACCTTCATTTCCAGCACCATGATGGTGATGATGATGGCGAGCACGCCGTCACTGAACGCCTCCATCCGATTCTTGTTCATTCGTGCGCTTCGAGCGTCAGTTCGTCGATCAGACGGTACTGGTCTTACTCGTGCGCGTCCATCAGCCAAGCAGCCGGAGGGGCGGACATCCGGAGGCATTCGTCCGCTGCATTCGCCCGAACGACCCGCTGGCGGCGATCAGTGGCCGCCTTCCTGGGCACCGAACATGGTCTTCGCGTACTGGATCCCGATGCCGTAGCCGCCCGCATGCTCACGGGCGATGCCGGTGGTAAGCGCGTAAGTCTCGCCGCGAGCCCAATCGCGCTGCAGCTCCAGCATGTACTGCAGACTGGTCATGGGCCTCGCGCCCGCCTGGATCATCCGCGCCACCGCGCGTTCGTGGGCTTCATCCGAGACATCGCCGCACGCGTCGGTGATGACGTAGGCCTCGAAGCCCTGCTCGATGGCCGAAAGCACGGGACCGACAATGCAGACGCTGGTCCAAAGGCCAGCAAACACCAGACGGTCCTTTCCGATCTCGTTGACGCGATTGGTTATCTGCGAATCCTCCCAGGCATTCATGCTGGTCCGGTCATACACCGGTCCGCTGGTGAAGGTTTCTGTGATCTCGGGAAACAGAGGGCCAGAAAAACTCTTCTCGGCAACGGTTGTGACGATGGTGGATACGCCAAAGCCAACGGCCGCCTTGGAAACGAGGACCGTGTTGGTGCGCAACGAGCCGATGTCGATCGAGCGGACGGCGAAAGCCATCTGCGACTGATGGTCGATCAGGATCAGAGTGTGATCCTTGGGGGTGAGCAGGGTCTTGCCGGGTGCGGGGGAAGCCGTGGCCATAGCGTTGCTCCGGAGTACGAGGAAGTCGCGACTGCATCGTCAGTTCTACGGCGCAATCACTACGCGCACGCTGGAGACTAATTCCGCCAGCCATTCGCTCAAACACCTATAGGGAGGAAGCGCACATCCCTCCATGGAGGGATGCAGCCAACCCGTCAGGTGTTCCAAGTTAGGCGCCATTCCCTTGTGGTGGGCTGCCCCGAGCGACATGCCGCTAGGGGGCAATGATCCCGCGTCGGATTGCGATCGTGACCGCATGCGTGCGGTCATGGGCGTCGAGCTTCGACAGCACACTTTTCACGTGCGTTTTTACGGTTTCTTCGGAGATTGACAACTGCGCGGCGATTCTTTTGTTGGAATTTCCCGCCGCAACGCCCTTGAGTATCTCGATCTCCCGGGTGGTCAGGTCCCTGTCCGTGACGTGCTCCGCGATTTCCGCTGCAATCTCGGGCGGTATCCGCCGACGGCCGGCCACCACCGCGCGAATGGTGTCCAGCAGTTCCTTCCGCAGCGAACTCTTGAGCAAGTAGCCTTGCGCCCCTGCCCTCAGCGCGCGCAGCGCCTGCACATCGCCACTGTAGGTCGTGAGGACAATGATCCTGGCCGCCGGAAACTCATCGCGGATCTGCACTATCGCGTCGACGCCATTGAGCTCGGGCATCTGCAGGTCCATCAGAGTGACGTCGGGGAGATAGGCACGGAATGCCGCTATCGCTTCGTGGCCGGTGCAGGCTTCTCCAACCAGCTGCATGTCGTTCTCCCCCGAGATCACTCCCGCGATGCCTTCCCGCAGCAAGGGGTGATCGTCAACCGTGAGGATGCGGATAGGCTTATCGGTATCAGCCATGATCAGGCGCTCCATACCCGAGTGAGCCGCTCGCGCCAACCTGGCTTTCGTGCTCCACGCAATGCCGCACTCTTTCGTATGACGAGTTCAACCTCGGTTCCCTTGCCTTCTCGGCTCCAGATACTCAGTTCGCCCGAAATGGTCTTGGCTCGCTCACGCATGCCGGCCAGACCCCAGTGCCCCGGCTTCTCACCGGTGCGCCGGATATCGTCTCCCATGCCTTGACCATTATCGCGAAAACGGAATGCAAGCAACTCGTGTCCGCAAGAAATATCCACCTCTATCCGACTTGCGCTGGCGTGCCGGAACGCATTGGTCAACACCTCCCTACCGATCCAGTACACCTCGTCACTTATGCGCGGATCCATAGCCGGCAACTGCCCTTCGACAACGACCACGAAGTCTGCCGGATGGCTTTCCACCAACTCGGCTCCAACGCGTGCGAACGCTTCAGGCAGATCAATCGGTGATGACATCGTGGTGGCCCGCAGGTCTCGCACGCGATCCCGTCCTTCTGCGATGGCTTCGTCGGCACGATCCAACGCTTTTTCCATCGCACTGCGGAGAGGATCGTCCGTTGGGATTCGGTTGGCAATCGCCTGGAATCGCAAGACCAAACCTTGGATGCCCTGCAGCAGCGTGTCATGCAACTCTCGGGCGATTCGCTCGCGCTCGTCATGACGCTCCTCCAGCCGCATCCGAACTCGGTCCGCGATCTGGCGTAAACGCAACAGATAAAGCGAAATCAGTAGTCCTCCAGCCCCTACCATACACAACGCGACGAACCACAAGGTTTGGGTGAAGCGCGGCTCGATCACGAAGTCGAACGAGTCACCCTGTTCGTTCCAGACACCGCTGTCGTTCGCGGCGATGACCTGAAAGCGGTAATTGCCAGGGGCCAAATTGGCGTAGAACGCCTGGCGGCGATTGCCAACTTCTTGCCAGTCGGCGTCGACGCCTTCCAGGCGGTAGCGGAAACGGACCCGCTCGGGAGCCGACAAACTCAACGCCGTATATTCGAAGCGCACGTTCTTCGTGCCTTTCGGCAGGCGCAGCCCGTTCTCCACGGCGTATCGACGGTTGGCAGCGGTCAGCGCGCGGATATGAACGGGAGGAACGACGCGGTTGGACCTGAGATGCTCGGGGTCGATCGTCACCAGCCCTTGGTTGGTGGAAAACCATAGCCGCCCTCCGCCATCCGCGATCGCTGTTGATGCAGGCGTATACTGCTGCGCGACGCCGAGCATTCCGTCGCCAAGATCAAAAATTTGGCTTTCCAGTGGACGACTCGGTTCATCGGCTACTGCTGCAACGGCGCGGGCCGAAATTCGAACCACGCCCCGTATGCCATTGAGCCAGATATCATGGCGCGAGGCGACGATGCCCGTGATGCCATGGAGTCGCTCGGGGTCCGCCAGAAGCAAGGGATGGACACGCTCATCACGCAGTAGCACGAGCCCTGTTTCACCGGCCACCAGTAGCCCCGCTTCCACCGGGGCGATAGCCGTAATGGTGCCGACCCTCAGTCCCTCGCGACTGGAATAGATGCGCTGCCTCTTTCCGTCCCAACGCGCAAGCACGCTTCCTGGATAGCCGACCCAGACGTCACCGTTGGCCCCTTGGGCAAGCGCGGTTGCGTTGATGGATCGGATGACGCCAATGCCAATGCGGCTCCAACGCTTTCCGTCGAAGTGATGCAGGCCAGTAGTATCCTGCATCAGCAGTAGCCCAGTCTTCCCGTCGCTGGAAATGACACTGACGACCCCGGTTTCGGCCAAGGGGGTCGCGATGCTCTCCAATCTACCTTGTTCGAGACGCAGCAACGAGTGATCCGTCTTCGCCCACAACACCCCGTCACCAGTCGCCACCAGGGCATGGATGCCAGCGCCGCCGGTATCCGCGAACAGCTCGGGAACGCCCTCATGGATGCGATAGAGAAAACGGTCGCTGGACACCAGCAGTCCGTGCTTGGGTAGGTACGCCATCCCATAGATGGAATGCTGGTCCAGTCGTTCGTCCTGGAGCGCACGCACGCTATTCAAGCGAAAGCGATGCAAACCCAGGTTGGTTCCAATCCAGATATTGCCTTCGCGATCCCTAAGAACGGGAATGGCACGATCCGACAACAGTCCGTCGCGCTTGCGAATCGTGGCGTCGAAGTCCCCCGGTCGAAGGCTACGTCCGTCCAGGAAGCGACCCAAGTTGGAAACACGCATCACCCCGCCTACGGTGCGGTCGGTGCCCCAAAGCGCGCCTGCATCGTCAATGCGCATGGAGGCAAGGTGGGCGACGTTCGTGATCGGCAAAGTGCGGGGCACACGTTGGGGATCACGTGCGTCATGCAGCGGGCGCGTCCCATGCAAGCCGTCGGACAACCAGATCGTGCCATCTGGCGCCTCGGCCAATGTCGCATGCCGTCCAACCGGCTCGCGCGTTGAAAGAAATTTGCGTGCACCGCTTGGCAAATACAGCAGAGTCTTACCCGTGGTGACCCACAAAGTGCCCGCCGCATCCTTGAGCAGGGAGTGGGCACCGGAGGCCGGATAGTCCCAATCTGCCCCGACCGTATGCCAGCGTTGCCCATCGAAGCGCCGAAATCCCCCGCGCGCTGCCGCCCAGATTGCACCGTTTCGGTCTTCGGCAAAGGCGAGGACAAGGTCGGCAGGCGCCCCGGCCGCGATTGGGTAATGTGTCAGCTCCCCATCCCGCAACACGCTTACGCCTCCTATCAGGAAGCCGATCCACAAGGCACCGTCCGACGCGGTGTGGAGCGCGGTTATGTTGCTGGAAGAGAATGGCTTGTCCTGAGGGGGGTGAAACTGTTCGAACTGCACACCATCGAAACGGTAGAGCCCCGTGCCCGTGCCCAACCACAGATAGCCGTCCCGTCCTTGGGCCAGCGCCCAGATATCCGCCGGCGCGCCGTCCTGCATCGTCCAGGCGGTGCGGTGGTACTGCGGCGATGTGAACTCACTGGCGACGCACGTCCCTGCCAGCAGGCAAAGCAGCAGCAGCGCCAACCCCGCGCTACGCAGTCGGGCTCTGTCCTCGGGCGAGCTGGGGGCAGTCACGTTCACTCCGGCTTCACATGCAAAGGGTACTGGAACTGTGCCGGCCCGTACCATGCCATCCCTCATATGTGGGATGGCCAAGCACCCCGAAAAACGGATAGGCGCGAGTTGTCCGGCCGCCTAATCTGGTATGCGTGCAAAGACTGCTCTCCCTCTTCCCCTACGGACATGCGGGGACCGGCTTGGTTCTGCTCCGGTTTGCGGTGGCGGCCGGGTTGGCGCTATCGGATCCGGTGACGCTTCCATGGACGCAAACTGGCACCGCCTATTTCGTGGCAGGCGTGATGCTACTTGCCCTGTTGGCAGGCCTGTTGACGCGATTGACCGCGATGCTCTGCTGCTTCGCGGCGATTGCCCGGCTGCATGACCTTGAGCTCACCATGGCACTGCTACCGCCCCTGATGTTCGGACTTTGCGCCGCCGCCTTGATGTTGCTCGGACCCGGCGCCTACTCCATGGATGCAATGCTGTTCGGCCGACGCGTAGTGAAGATCCCGGATTGACGCGTGGCCACGTCACCACCCGATAGAGGGAATCAGCTACTGCCCATGAGAGGGTTTCGCCCACCGCTTTCCTGGTTGAGCATCGTCAAGCAGGGACTAGGAATTAACACCACTGATCTCTGCAGACGTTGAGCACAAGGACCAGCGCGGCGTATCACCCGACACGCGCTCTTCGACTTGACCCAATGTGATCCATCCAGCCCACCGGAATGGTTGGCGGGCGCAATCCGTTCCTCGAGGCAGACATGACAAGCCGAAAGAAAGAGTTCGATGTCGACGAAACTCGCCGCGGTCTGATCATCAGCGGCACGGTGCTGACCGTCGCCGCCTTCCTTCCCCTTGCCGGTTGCTCGTCGCCCGAAACGCCGACCGCGGCCGCACCGCAACCCGCCAACCCCAGCTCCGGAGTGACCAAGACCATGAGCACGTTCACCACCAAAGATGGCGTCGAGATCTACTACAAGGATTGGGGCGCCGGCCCGGTCGTGGTGTTCAGCCATGGCTGGCCGCTGAACTCGGACAGTTGGGAATCGCAGATGTTCCACTTGGCATCCAACGGCTTCCGCTGCATCGCGCACGACCGGCGCGGCCATGGTCGTTCCAGCCAGCCGTGGGATGGCAACGACATGGATCACTACGCCGACGATCTGGCGCAGCTGCTCGACCACCTGGACGTCAAGGATGCGACCCTGTTCGGCTTCTCTACCGGCGGTGGCGAAGTGGCGCGTTACATCGGCCGCCACGGCACCAAACGCGCGAAGAAGGCCGGCCTCGTTTCCGCCGTACCGCCGCTGATGGTCAAGACCGACGCCAATCCGGGTGGCTTGCCAATCTCGGTCTTCGACGGTATCCGGGCAGGACTTATCGCCAACCGCTCGCAGCTGTTCCTCGACATTCCCAGCGGTCCTTTCTTCGGCTACAACCGTCCGGGTGCGAAGCCTTCCCAGGGGGTCATCAACGCCTGGTGGATGCAGGGCATGATGGGCGGGCACAAGAACACTTACGACAGCATCAAAGCCTTCTCCGAGACGGACTTCACTGAAGACTTGAAGAAGTTCGACGTTCCCACGCTGATTGTCCACGGCGACGACGATCAGATAGTGCCCATCGACGCCGCCGGTCGCGCCTCGGCCAAGTTGATCAAGGACAGCAAGCTGATTGTCTACGAAGGCGCCCCGCACGGCATCACCGATACGCACAAGGAAAGGCTCAACGCCGACCTGCTCGCATTCGTGAGGGGCTGATCATCAGTACCCGTTGCATCCGACCCGATGCAACGTGGATTTCGCTCGCACAGGAGGTCACCTCATGCTCAACATGACCGCTTTCGGCATGTTCCACACAGCAATTTCCGTAGTGGCCGTGGTGGCAGGTATCAACGCCCTGTTCAGTCACGGAGAGATCGGTACGCGTTCGCGTGCAGGGCTGACCTATGTCCTGTTCACAGTGGCGACCTGCATCACCGGCCTTTTCATCTTCCACCACGGCGGCTTCGGCCCGCCACATGCGCTAGCAATCATCACACTGGTGGTGCTGGCTGTCGCATATGCAGCGGAAAAGCGCACGAGCAGCGCTGGCCTGTCCCGCTACATGGCCGTACTCGGCTACTCGCTGACGCTGTTCTTCCACCTCATTCCCGGCCTTACCGAAACCGGTACGCGCGTGCCGGTCAGCCATCCGGCGTTCACCGGACCCGAAGACCCGATGCTAAAGGCTCTGGTCGGCGCTGGCTTCCTGGTGTACCTGGGGGGCGCGATGGTTCAGGTGGTTCGCATCCGCAGGTCGCATCGTTCGCCGGCCGTGGCGTAACTGCACGCACGCAAAGCGCATTGCAGTGGATGACGTTATCGCCTGGTACTGAAACGCTTCCGGTAATACCGATGCGCCTCATGATCAGGAGATTGCAGTGACACATGCCTATCCCATCGAAGAGACAGCCTTACTGGTCATAGATCCGTACAACGATTTCATGAGCGAGGGTGGCAAGCTCTACGACGCGACGAAAGAAACGGCGATGGCATCTGGGTTCTACGTTAACCTGCCTCGCGTCATAGCCGCCATTCGGAAAGCGTCGATACGCGTCTTCATCGTTCCCCACCGCCGTTGGCGCCCAGGTGACTACGATGGTTGGCTGCATCTTAACCACTCGCAAGAAGGGGTGAGGAGAGCCCAGCTCTTCGCGGAAGGCACTTGGGGCGGCGAGTTCCATCCGGCGTTTGGTCCGAGGCCGGGCGACATCGTCATCCACGAGCATTGGGCACAAAGTGGGTTCGCGAACACCGACCTGGATGCGCAGCTCAAGCTGCACGGCATTCGCAAAATCATCCTGGTGGGAATGGTCTCCAACACCTGCGTGGAATCCACGGCCCGATTCGGCATGGAACTGGGCTATCACGTGACGTTGGTAAAAGATGCGACTGCGGCTTTCGATCCCGACGGGATGCACTCCGCGCATGAAGTGAATGGCCCAACTTTCGCCCATGCCATCGTCGGCACAGACCAGCTGCTGGCTTCGTTGTCCAGCTGAGTTTCCATCCGGTCGACGATCCTTCGATTTTCTTGAGGTGAAACCATGACAGGCCACGTGCTCACCGCAATGCTCGCCATCGCCCTGACAGTGCAGCCGCAAGTGGCGTCCGCCTCCGGACAAGGACCACTGCATATCGCTGTAGAGCAGCTGACGGAGCTGCCTTCTGGCGTACGCCAGCCGGAGGGGCTTGCCATCGATCCGGCCACGGGCGAAATATTCGTGGGCACGTTCGATGCACGCATGCCGGAACCGGAGCGCAACAACCAGTTACTGCGCTTCTCCCGCCAAGGGAAATTGCTTGAGCAGCGCCGCTTCGGGGCCACCCCGCTGACGGGCCTGGCTTTCGCCCAAGGCAAGGTTTATGTCCGCAACTTTGGTGCATCGAAGCTGCAACGTCTTCCGGCGACGTTCGACGCCAGCACACCGATTGAAGACGTGGTGACATTCAAGGCGCTGACACCTGCTGCGCCCACTTCGCGCCACATCGACAATCCCGAGGGCAGCCACGACCAGATCGTCTACGGATCGTCAGGCTTTCCGGGCATCAACGGCATGGTGTTCGACCGGGCTGGCAACCTGTATGTGTCCGACTCCTTCCAAGGCGCCATCTACCGGATCACCCAGGCTACGGCGTGCAGCCCCTGTGAAGTTTCCGTCGTATCGCGCGACGCCCTGCTGGGAACCTCCGCGCCCCTGCCCTTCGGGGCCAATGGCTTGGCCCTGAGCGAGGACGAAAGCACCCTCTACGTCACCAATGCCGGTGACGGCCGCCTGCTACGCATGCGCCTGCCTGCCGGGCCGCTGGAAATCGTGGCGGAGAGTGTCTTCGGCGCCGATGGCCTGTTGTTTCATCAGGGCTTGTTCTGGATCGCCTCCAACCAGACAGACACAGTCGTGGCTCTGGATGAGACTGGGCGCATGCGGGTGCGTGCCGGCGGTTTCATCGGCATCGGCAATGGCGCACCGATTGGCCTGCTATTTCCCGCCAGCACGGCCGTACAGAACGAGTGGATGATCGTCACCAATCTATCGCTTCCCATTACGCCCATGAAGGGCGACGAGTGGGAGGAGGAGGTGTCCCGCTGGACGCTCTCGCGTTTCAGGCTTCCCTTCATCCAATGAACGAGGCGTACAGGCCGCATGCCTCAGCGACGACCGCAGTCTTATCAGGCACTCCCAACTCAGGACGCTCCCACATGAACACCCCGCTCATCGCATTCATGCTGCTAGTCGTTTCCCTGACGACACCGGTCCATGCGGGATCGAAAGCCAAAGCCCTCGCCGCTCAAACCCAATACGTGCAGGTCGACGGCGGCAGAATTGCCTATCGTGCAATCGGCTCGGGGAGCCCTGTCGTGTTGGCAAACCGCCTGCGCGGCACCATCGACACGTGGGATCCAGCGTTCCTCGACAAACTCGCCGAGCGGCACACCGTAATCACCTTCGACTATCCCGGCATTGGTTATTCGACCGGGAAGATGCCGGACGACATTGGTCAAATCGCACGCGTGATCAACGAGTTCACCGTTGCCATCAAGCTGGAGAAGTTCACCATGCTGGGCTGGTCATGGGGAGGCGCGGCGGCACAGGCCGTACTGCTCGACCAACCCGGGCGCGTAACCCATGCCGTCCTGATCGGGGCTAACCCGCCGGGTCGGGTCGAGATCCCGCTCCAGCAGGAATTCCTTGAGCGTGCGGTCAAACCGTTCAATGACCTGGCTGACGAAGAGGTCCTGTTCTTCGAACCTAGATCGGAGTTCAGCCGGGCCGCGGCACGCGCGTCGCATGATCGCATCTACTCCCGCCCCGACGTGGCCTCCAAGATCCCGTCAAAGATGGAACAGTTCCAGGTGTATTTCACGGCAGCCGCGGGATTTCACGAAGACAAGGCAGGCCGCCGCACGAAACTTACAGAAATACGCACACCAGTCCTCGTCATTAGCGGCGACCATGACATCAGCACGGCGGGGCAGAACTGGTTCCCGCTCATCGGCCAGATGCGCAATGCGCAATTCATGTTCTACTCCGAGACAGGGCATGCACCCCATCATCAGTATCCCGAGCTGTCTGCTGAATACATTGCTGATTTCATCGCCCTCACGCCGAATTAGGACAACGCGATGAAACATGCCACGGGCTGGAAATCACCGAATGTTGACAAACCTGCCGTTGCTGGATGAGGTGCTCTCGCACCATGCCGCGCAGCTCGGCAGGGACTTCGAGGCTTACCGCAACCACGCATACCGTGTCGCCAACTTCTGCTGGTCCTTGGCCGGTCTCAACGGCCTCGCGGACGACCATGAAGCATTGCGCACGATCAGCCTTGCCGCCGCGTTCCACGACCTGGGGATATGGACCGATGATACGTTTGACTATCTCGCGCCATCGCAGCGTCTAGCACGAGAATGGATCTCGTCCCATGGCGGCGATAAATTCGCAGGAGAAGTTGGCGTGATGATCTGCCAGCACCACAAGATCACACCCTACCGTGGCAGTGAGGGTGGGCTAGTGGAAATGTTCAGGCGAGCCGACTGGGCCGACGTTTCGAAAGGTCTCGTGGCACCCGGCCTTTCACGAGAACTCCGGCGCGAAGTGTTCGATGAGTTCCCCGATTCTGGATTTCATAAGCGTTTGTTGATGCTCTCTTATAGACGGTTCTTGAACCATCCGCTTAACCCTCTGCCGATGCTGAAACTCTGATCCCCATCCGCTTCGCTTTGCAGCTTGTGCTTGCTGCCCATACCTCATCTGTCCGTTGCGAACTTTTCTGCTGTCAACGCCGCCTCTGTGCTCCCGGCCCCGCCCTTGGCGCCAGCGACAATCTCGCCGCCAGAGCCTTCCCGGGTCGGCTCCCAATCACGCTGTGTCGAAACCGCTTGCAGGTACTGCGACGTATCGCGGCCAACCTTGGCCGCCACGCCCAGCACGGCGCCCACGACCAGCAGGCAGGCCCCCGCCAGGAGCCACCATCCCGTTTGCCTGGCCATGACACTCACCTCTGTGCGCTGCTGGTGACGACACCGTAGCCCCGGCCACGCGCAGATGCGGTGAAATCCCGGAGCTACGAGCCTTGGTCCGCCAAGTCGGCATGTCAATCACCGGAGCAGGTGACGCTATCGCGAACATTTCCAGACGCGACCGGCAGCAACTCAGGCGGCGTCGTGCAGGATCACGCCCAGGGCATATCTGGAACCGCGTAACACCGCACTCACGCCGTGGCGCAGCGTGACCCTGTAGGTACCTCGCGTCCCCAGGGCAGGCCTGTTCCTGACCGCGAATACAGCTGCCTCCCCCGCCTTGAGCGGAACCACGTGCGCCCGCGACTGCACTCGGGGGCGTTGCTCGGTCAGCACGAACTCACCGCCCTCAAAGTCGCATCCGGGCTCGGAAAGGAGAATGACCACCTGAAACGGAAAATGGACTTCACCGTAAAGGTCCTGGTGCAGGCAGTTGTAATCGCCCTGGGCATAACGGAGCAGCAACGGCGTAGGCCGCGACTGCCCTGCGGCCTTGCACATCTCCAGATACGCGTCGTGCGAATCGGGGATGACACCCTCAATGCCAAGTTTGTCCTGCCATCGCTTTGCCGGCGCCGCGAGATGCGCATAGAGCTGGCTTCGCAGACCGGCGACGATAGCTGGCAACGGATAGCTGAAGTACTTGTATTCGCCCCGTCCAAATCCGTGGCGCTGCATCGAAATCGTGCTTCTGAATACCGGGCAGCCGTACGTGTCCCGGAGGGATGAACATTCCGCGGGTGTCAGCACCTGGCCAAGGCTGGCCCACCCCGCCCCATTCAGTTCCGCCTCGACCAACGCCCAATCCACCGCGGCCAATCGCGTTGCGATCGAAGCACCGACTTCACCCACTGGCACATGTTCCGATTGACTCGACATCTCGACACTCAAGGCGGGGGAGCCCGTACTGTGCAGGCGATCCGCTGATGGAACCATCCGGTTGTTGCGGTCTTCCCCGAACCCCAAGCGCCCCCCGACCACCGCAAGAACCGGATATCGCGGCACTGATCGTTTCCGGAAACTGGGCATTCGCTTCCTCTGGAGACCCATGTGATCACGCTCTACGACTACCTGCCTTCCCAGAACGCCTGGAAAGTCCGACTCCTTCTCAACCATCTCAACCAGCCCTACGAGCAGGTCCTCGTGGCAATCTTCGGGGGAGAGGGACAAGCCCCGGACTACCGCAAGGTCAGCCCGACCGGCACGGTGCCAGCGATCCGTCTGGACGACGGACGCGTGCTGTCGGAGTCAAACGCCATCCTGATGTATCTGGCCGAGGGCACCCCCTATCTGCCCAGCGACGCCTACGGTCGCGCGAAGGTCTACCAATGGCTTTCGTTCGAGCAGGAGCGTGTCGAAAGCCAGATCGGAGCCCTCCGACACTGGACGATGACCGGAAAGCTGCCCCGCCGCCCAGAGTTCCTGGTCGAGATGAAGCGCAAGGCAGGACTCAACGCCTTGGCCACGCTGGAGGCTCAACTCTCAGACCATGATTTCATCGCCGGGGAGCAGTACACCATCGCTGACATGTCCCTGTTTGCCTATGCCAGCCGAACGGAAGAGGCAGGTATTTCGTTGGCGCCATTTCCCGCCGTCCGGGCCTGGATTGCACGCGTTGAAAGTCAAGCCGGCTTCCTGCCCACGATGCACCCGTATGCGATCGACCCGCTGTCCGCCAACGAACTTCCCTGAAGCGCGGCCATGAAAACCAGCCCTATATTCAAGCCAACCACCGAGGCGATCAATCGCCTGGTGGAAGACTTCCCCTTCGCACAACTGGTCTCGATGTGCGACGGAGCGCCGATCTGTACGCCCCTGCCCCTCCTGCTGGCGCGTAACGGCGAGGAGTGCTGGCTTATCGGCCATTTCGCACGGGGTAATCCGCAGGTCGAAATGCTGCGGAGATCTCCCCGCGCCCTGGCGATCTTCATGGGGCCCCAGGGCTATGTATCGCCGTCCTGGATGCGTGACAGGACGCAGGCACCCACCTGGAACTACGCCACCGTGCACATAGACATCGAGGTGGCATTCGACGATGGGCCCGAGGACGTGCATGCCGCTTTGTCTGAACTGGTGCAGCACATGGAGCGAGGGCGTCCATCGGCCTGGACGGCAATGGACATGGGCGAGCGCTACGCACGCCTGTCAGCGGCAGTCGTTGCCTTCCGGGCCCGGGTCCTTGCCGTGAACGCCAAGTTCAAGCTGGGCCAGAACGAGCGCGACGACGTCTTTGCCGACATCCTCGCGGGCCTGCGACGCACGGGAGAGCACGACCTGGCCGATGCCATGGAACGTCATGGAACAAAAAGGGGCGCCTGAGGCGCCCCTTTTTTTGCGTGTCACACGTGCAATTCCCGCAGTACGCCATCCTTGGGGCTATTCAGTGCCCTTCTCCTCGATGACGAGGATGCGGGCCTCGCCCAACGGCGCCGCAACATGCCGTTCGCCATGACCTATCAGCACCATCCCGCCAGGCTTCAGGCTTCGAACACATTCCTCGCCATTCTCGATGTAGCGCATCTCGACCTCGCCATCGAGCACGACGAAGAGCTCCTCGCCCGTGTTCTCGTGCCAGCGGTAGGGCTTGTTGGTCCAATGGATCTTCACCGTGTGGTTGCCCAAGTCGCTCAGGACGCGACTGGCCCATGCTTCGTCGGCGGTGAACGCCGTACCATCGATAAACTCCATGACTCACTCCTCTTATGGTTGATGATTGGTGGATCGCATCAGGACTGCGGCTCGCCCACGGCGACGCCCATCACCTTCACCCGCGCACCAAACGGTAGCGCCGCGGCCTGACAGAACGTCCGCGCCGGCCGCCGGCCTACGGGGAAAAGTTCCGCATACAGCAAGTTCACGACCTGGATGTCAAAAATATCGGCAAGGACGATGTCTACGAACACTAGGTCTTCGGCACTGAAACCCGACGCGCGCACGGCGTTGAACAGGTTGGAGAAAGCTCTTTCAGCCTCCTCCTGCACGGTTCCGGGGATGTATTCGCCTTCGGCGGATACCGACAGCTGCCCGCTCAGGTAACAGGTGTTGCCGACAACCACGGCATGACTGATCGGTGACTGCCACGTGGGCAGCCCATCTCCCTCGGTGATGAATCGCTTCATGGCGACATCTCCTGTGGCTCACCGGCGGTCCGCGCTTCCGACGCCGTCAGCGGTGCGCGCTCGCTCCAGGGATACTCCAACTGCGTGGCGACGAACGAAGCGGTATGTTGGCCATACCGCTCGGAGATCGAGGCCAATGCCAACGGCAGGGCCTGGGCGGGAGCCAGTTGCGACGGCGGATCCAAATACGGCCCTGGCAAAGCATCGGACGCGGCCTGGTCCGGAATCAGGACAAGCCCACGACGCAGAAGGACCGGCTCCGGGGAAACAGAAACCACGCCGGAGCGGAAAGTGCGGGACCACGCGTCCGCGGTGAACGCCAGTGACACCTCGTCTGTGCCGGCGGGCACCCAAATGGCGAACGTCTCGTGCGACCAGACGGCAACCTTGTTGCGTGCGGCTGCGGCCAGCATGCGGCCGTTGAAGCCAAAGGCGTCGCTATCGTGGCGGGCATCCCATTCGGAAACCCCAAAATGGCGTGCGACTTCCATTGCCTTGCTGCGTCCCGCAATCGCTTCAACCAGCGCCAGTGACACCGGCATCGATGCGGTGATGCCCGTGGTGGTCACCACGCCGCGATCCACGACATAACGGCGATCCTGAACCCATTGTGTCGTGGGGTTGTCGCTTTCCATGTCGTTTGCGTCGTACCAGTACCGCGTGGCTCTCCGGCCCGCCAGCAGGCCAGCAGCGGACAGCGTCCTCACGCCACTGCAGACGCCGACAATGATCGCGCCCCGCGCCTGCTGCGCCTTGATCCAGGCGATGACCCGAGGGTCGTTGCGGGGGTGCATGGCGGCAACGACTACGTAATCGGCCCCCTGGGGATAGCGTTCGTCGAACTCATCCAGAGTGGCCTGGGGCTTGACGCTGAGCGCAGGCTTCAACCGAACTGCCCTCGCCTCCGGGGCAACGGCCAGCACGTCGGCCGCATCCGACTGCGCCAGCACCCCATATGGGATCAGGTAGTCAGTCGTCTCGGTTCCGTCGTTGTGCCCCAGAATGGCCACGACAGGTCGGCTCCGATACCGGTTTGGCCTCATCAGCGAGATGGTGCGCATGTGCTCCGCCTGCGCAATGGGCACAGCCGACGCTTCTGGAGGGGAACTGCCCGCATGCAGGGTGGCTGCGGCAACGGCGCCGGCTCCTGCAAGCACTGCGGCGATGACAAGGGTCAATTTGAGGTGTCGGCACATGGCTGCTGATCGCTTGAGGGGGATGCTGCCATGCGACTCTACGAGCCCAGCATTTGGTGTTATGGCCATTTGATGATCGTTTTGCGCCAGTCCTGCACCCCCTGTCGCGACAACTCCGGTATCGTGGCTTCATGGCCCCCACCGATGTCGCCGGCGCCCTTTCCTCGGCTGCTGCGGACCCTGTCCCCGGCCTATCCGGACGCGTCGGCACCCGCACCGTGGTGCTCATCGGATTCGACGGTTTCCAAGCGCTGGACCTGGTCGGACCGATGGAGGTGTTCTCCAAAGCCAACACCTACGCCCCTACCGGAGGAGCCACCCCCTTCCGCTACGGATTGGCGATCGCCTCCGCAAGCGGCGACACAATCGTTTCCAACTCAGGCCTGCAGATCTCGGGTGCCGTGCCACTGGGCAAGCTCGCAGACGACCTGGACACCATCATGGTCAGCGGCGGCTCGGTTGAGGCCTTGGGGGATTCACCGGAGGGACGTTCCCTCCTGCTCTGGCTCAAGACGCACGCTCGAAATGCCCGGCGGGTCGCCAGCGTATGCACGGGTGCGTTCGTCCTGGGCGCAGCCGGGCTACTGGAAGGTCGCCGTGCGACTACGCACTGGGCCAACTGCGGCCGGCTCCAGGAGATGTTTCCCGGCACCCAGGTAGTGGCGGATGCCATCTACGTGGCAGATGGCAAGGTCTATACATCCGCGGGAGTAACCGCGGGAATCGACCTGGCCTTGGCCTTGGTCGAGCAGGACCTTGGCGCTGAGGTAGCCCTCGCCGTCGCTCGCGACCTCGTGCTTTACCTTCGCCGCCCCGGCGGGCAGTCACAATTCAGCGCAAACCTGGCAGCCCAAGCCCAAGCCTCGGACCGGTTCCGGGAACTGCTCCGCTGGATAGCCGAGCATCCCACCGATGACCTCGGCCTGCCTGCCCTGGCGGACCGCGCCGCGATGAGTGAGCGCAACTTCGGACGCCTGTTCAAGGCGCAGACGGGAATGACACCGTCAACCTATGTGGAGCTGGTGCGTCTGGATCGGGCAAAGATGTTGCTTGAGACCACCAACTGGCCGTTGGCGCGCATCGCAGAGCGCTCTGGCCTGGGTTCCGTGCCGACGTTCATACGTGCCTGCCACCGCCGGATAGGCGTGACGCCGGAACAATACCGTGCGAGGTTTCGGCTGCCAGCAGTGGCTGGCGAGGCGCCAGGCAACACCCCCTGACGGCGCCAGCGGCGCATCCGCGACCATGCCTCAGTGGGATCAGACCTTCTTCGATGGGACCTGGACACGCTCCGCCTTCGTACTTTCGCCGGGGCTTGGCATCGCCAGGTCTTCCAGAATCGGGCATTCCGGACGATGGTCGCCATGGCACAAGCTTGCGAGGCGTTGCAGCGTCTGCTGCATCGCCTGCATTTCGTGAATCTTGAGCGACAAGGCGTCGGCGTGCTCCTGCGCCAGTTTTTTCACTTCCGCACTCGCCCGCGACCGGTTGCTCCACAATCCCAGCAATGCTTCGATCTGCTTGATCGAAAACCCCAGCGCACGGGCACGCTTGATGAAACGAAAGCGATGCACGTCCGCGTCGGAATATATCCGGTAACCGGCGAAGGTACGCCCGGCTTCCGGAATAAGGCCAATGCTCTCGTAATGACGGATCATCTTGGCGCTGACCCCGCTCAGGTCGGCGGCCTCCCCGATGTTGTGGAAACCCTGTTGTCGTGCGTCGGCAAGTTCGGGACGCATGGCGCGTGTATTCGGAGTCATGACGGTACCTCGCTTACGACTCAAACGCTGGATGCCAATGGCATAGCAGCAGGGTATTGGAAATTACGCTGACCGATGACAGGGCCATCGAAGCTCCCGCGACCACCGGGTCCAGCAGACCCAACCCGGCCAGGGGAATGCCTACCACGTCCAATCGGAAGCCTAGAATAGGCGGCCCGACCCAGGGAGGTTGATGGGAAGCTGAGGCCTACCACCATTGGAAGGTCAATACCCGGCAATTTCCACCCCCGCCATTACAGTCATTGACCTTTCCACGGTGGGAAACTGAACACTGGCCGCACTTGGCATCCCGCCAGCCTCACAGGAACCGGAAAGTGAAACTGATTGTCGAAGGCATGAGCTGCGGCCACTGCGTCAAAGCCATTACGGCCGCGATTGGCCGAATCGACGCGTCGGCCCAGGTAGACGTTGACCTCCAGGCGAAGGAAGTTTGGGTCATTGGCGGCGTCAGCCCGCAACAAGCCGCGAAAGCCGTCCAGGACGAGGGCTATGACGTTATTGCCATCTTCGAGGACGCCCAGACCCGCAAGGCTGGATCAGAGGCGCCCGTGAAGACCTGCTGCGGCACTTGCCAAGCCTGACGACTTGCCCAATGCCACCCCTGGAGGTGGATCGCGCACCTCCTTCCACGTTTGCATGCGGCGACCGCATGCAAACGTTTCATGACGCGACAAACGACAGGACTGCGCTTTTCAACCGACAGGCGTGACGCCTCCCATTACGAGGGTGGCGGGCGTCCAACGGATGGTTTCCGGCCTTCAAGGATCGATGTTCGCTTTTACCCACGCGGCAAGCTCCGGCAAAGCGCGCAACCCTGACGCCGGGGAGAAATGCCCCTTCCCCACCGACACCAATATCTGGGCGTCGATGGCAGCCGCAAGTTGCTGGGCCACGGTCATCGGTGACGGGAGCAGGTACTTGTCGCTGTCCGATACCAACACCGCAGTCTGCGCAGATTTTCCCTTTACCGCGGACAGATCCGGTGCTGGTCGCAAAAAACGGTCTACTTCCACGATTCCCGTCATCGCCAACGGCGGCGCCACCAGGAAAAGTCCACGGACAGCAGTATTTCCTGCAGCACTCGCCAACCAATGAAGCATCCCCAGTGCACCCAGGCTATGGCCCACGAGCAGGGTTTCGCTCGCTCGCTCTCCTATGGCGCAGCCCAGTGCGGAAACCCACGCCGACGGATCCGGCGTGTCCGTATCCGGCAGGCACGGTACGTTCACCTCATGCCCCAAGGCCTCCAAGTCAAGCTTGGCCTGCGGATACCAGCCATCCCATGGGTGTCCGGTCCAACAATGTGCAATGACGACTCGCATGGAATAACCCGCTTCCTATCTGGCAAGGCCGTGCAGCTTGCAGATTCCCATGACGAGAAGGTCAACCCAGCGTAGCGCAAGCCCGCAATCGCCGCGCTTGACCTTCCCGTGATGGGAGTCCAGAGGATGCCGGCTCCTCCCCTCCCCCCCCCAGCCCCATGCACCCTCGACATTTCATGACTGGCGCGGCTCTCGCCATTTCCCTGCTGGCCCCGCGCGATCTCCTGGCCGAGGAGAACCGCTCCTCCCAGTTCGCCATCGGCGTTGCCGCGTTCAGTCAAGCGCGAGCCTACGGTGACCACCGGACGTCGCTGGTACCGATCATCGGTTACGATAGCCGCTACCTGCGGGTAAGCGGCACCACAGTCGACCTCAGGATTCCCGCTCTCTCTTCCCGTCGGGTTTCAGTGTCACTGCGATCGAACTACGACATCGGTGCGGGCTACGAGCCGTCCGACACCCATGTACTGCGGGGCATGGAAGAGCGCAAACCCAGCGTCTGGATCGGGCCGGCGGTGGAATGGAGAACGCCCATCGGGCACATTTCGGCGGAATGGACCAAGGACGCCTCCGGCCACGCCCAAGGTGAAACGGCTCGATTGGCCTTGTCGCACCCGTTCAAGAAGGGACGGCTCCACCTGACACCCCGGGCTGCGGCCGCCTGGATGAGTGCGGACACCGCCAACTACTACCACGGTGTCCGTCCCGGGGAGGCAACGCAGGACAGGCGCACCTACCAGGCATCTTCCACGACCAACTTCGAACTGGGGCTGCGGGCTGCCTGGGCGATCAATGATTCCAGCTTCATCGCCATGGATGTGAGCGGAACGCGATTGGGGTCAGCGATCAGGAACAGCCCCCTGACGGAAAACGAAAACACGACGACGATTGGCGTTGGCTATGCTCGTCGCTTCTAGCGAGATTCCGCCCGCGTACCCCCGGGGCGTCTCGGATTGGCCCGACTGAGATCGCGTTTGGTCGCGGAAATCTGCCGAGCTTCCCTGTCCTTGTTCCTGAACGAGTGGCGCATCGGGATCATGCAAAGATCGAAGGCCGCACCCCCGTAACCAGCGATGCAACCTCTTGGCACTTGGCCGTATCCCTCCTGCGTACCCCCCGACGCATTCTGCCAAGGACACAAATGAAACTGCTCGCAATCGCCGCCGTCGCATTACTGGCTCTCCCAGTTGCCGCAGCAACCAACGGTGACACCGGACCATCACGGAAGAACATCGAAACCCTGGTCAGCCGCTACGCTGATCTGGACTTGTTTTCCGGGACCGTTCTCGTCGCCGACCACGGCAAGGTTGTCTATGCCGACGCTTTCGGTGAGGCAAACAAGGACCATCGGATACCGAACCGGCTGAACACCAGCTACAACATCGGCTCCATCGGCAAGACTTTTACCGCTGTGGCGATCATGCAGCTGGTCGATGCGGGCAAGTTGAAACTGGATGACAAGCTCTCCCGGTTCCTGCCCGAGTTTCCCTTCCCAGAGAAGGACACGATCACCATCCAACAGTTGCTCAACCACTCGTCTGGCTTGGGCGACTATATGGAACACGAGGACTATCCGCGCAAGATGGCCGGCATCGAGAACATTGCCGACATCCTGCCCCTCATCTACACGCAACGACCGCAATTTTCGCCCGGCGAGAGGTTCGCCTATTCGAATTCCGGCATGGTCGTCTTGGGCGCGATTGTCGAGAAAATCAGCGGCCTGAGCTACCCGGAGTACCTGCGGCTGCACATCTTTGCGCCGGCGGGCATGATCGACAGCCGGCTGACGCAGGAGAACGACGTACTCTCCAACCGATCGCTTGGCTATGTGCTGACTCCTAATCGTGGCCGCGTCACCAATGTGCGCAGCATCATGCCGGCATCAGCCGACGGCGGGCTGCATACGACAGCCCCCGATCTGCTGCGTTTCGACCAAGCCCTGTATGGGACTCGATTGCTCAACAGCAACAGCCGGCAGCGCATGTTCACCCCGGTCGGTCCGGCGCCGTTCTATGGCAGCGGCTGGTTCACCAAGAGCATCAATGGCCACCGCGCCGTGGGTCATGGCGGCGGTGCTCCGGGCGTCAATGCCGAGTTTCGCCGCTATCTGGACGACGGATATACGTTGATCGTGCTGTCGAACTATGACTTGGGCGCCACGCCGTTGGCCGAGGAGATCGAGAAGGTGCTGTTCAACCTTCCGTACGCGCTGCCTACCCAGGCCGACGCCGACTTCGCACACGCACAACAGTTCGCGGACTCAGGGCAGGTGGGCGCGGCACTACCGATTCTTGACCGCCTTGCCACCGCGGAAAAGCCACATGTGATGTCGCTCTACATGGCCGCCAGGCTGCGCATTGTCGGCAAGACAGAGGTTGAGAAGGCCTTGCCAGCACTGACTCGCTATATCGAGCTCGCCGGAGCGGACGCACAACCGTCGATTTCGGCCGCCTGGTGGCGCAAGGGCAACGCCTACGAACTGCTGGGCAGGGTTGCCGATGCGAGGAAGTGCTACGAGACGGCCCTGGCATTGGACCCCAAGAACGAAGAGGCCCAGTTGGCGCTTACCAAACTCAGGGACACGCCATAAGAGATCGATGAAACGCAAGAATCCGTTACCGATCAATGCGAAGCCACTACCCCCAAAGGCGCCGCTGCGGCGCGGTGCGAATCCACCGGGCGCCGCGCCTCGGACGCTGCCGCGCTGCTCGCTGCCCGCACCTCTTCAGGTCCCTGCCCAGGCGAATCCCAGTTTCTCTGCATGGAAACCGTTCGCAAGTACTGTGACGTGTCACGTCCAACCTTGGCGCTCAAGCCAAGCACGGTCACCACCACCAATAGGCCAGCGGCGGCCAATGCCCTAAGACCCGATTGCCTGCTCATGACACCCGCCTCTCTGCTCTGCATTGCCCGTATGCAAAGGCTAGACCGAGGCGCGCATACGCCCGGTGAAAAACCCGACATTCCCGGGGCATTGCGCGCGCAACTAACGGCAGGCCCGCGCAACCTCGTCGTTGAGCGCCCGTAGCAGGTCATAAGTCCGCTTCAAGCCCACCCGCTCCAACGTCTCGTCCCGATGCCGGCGAGCTCGCTGGCAAGCTGCGTCATCCTTGGCAATTGCCACTCGATGCAAGGTGCCTCTTCCCGGTGGCGCCGAGAGATGGCCTGAGGTGCCCGCCCGGCGGGACAGTTCCGCAGACTCCGCGCGGGCGACCTGCTCCCGCGTCGCACGCGCGCGGATCTGCTCGGCCGTCGGCGCAGGCTCGGCAACGTAGGATCGGCTGGAGGTCTGGCGGGAGCCCGCAGCGCAAGGCTGCTGCTGGAAGCTCACCGCGCCGCCCGGTGAAACGCATTTGCGCAACTCGCCCGCCTGCTGGCTCCATGCCGGCGTCGGAAGCCCCATCACGAGCACTGCAATTACGTGGCACAACGCCTTCATGGCTGTCACAACTCCTTCAATACGGATGTCGGGCTACCAGACTGGCGGCCGGAGTATCCCTGCAAATCGCGCTCCCACCCATACCAGCGCAAGGCCCGTCACCAGCGACAGCCCCAGGTAGCCCATCAACATGGGTGTCCGTTCAGAGCGCGCCATCAACAGGCACTCCAGCATCAACGAAGACCACGTGGTCAGGGCGCCCAGGACGCCGACGATCAGGAACGCGCGCCAGTACAACGCACTTGGGCCGCGCCCTTCCAACCAGACGGCCAGAAAGCCGATCGCAAACGAGCCGAACATATTGGCGGCGAAGGTGCCCCAAGGGAAACCGCTGCCAAGGTGCCGTAGCAACACGCCGCCCAACCAGTGGCGCCCAGCGGCGCCCAAGGCGCCGCCGAGCATCACCAGGACAAGCTGATGCCACCAGATGGCAGGCATCAAGCGCCCCTCACGTCGATGGCGCTCTCAACGCGCACGCCTTTCGCCCCGTCCCAGCCACCAGGCGATGGCTGCACCGCCAAGGGCCCAGCCCACTGCCTGCTCGACCAGGTTGGCCAGCGTGAAATCCACCGGGAACATGTACCAGTTCCAGTACGGCACGCTGATCGTCAGCCAGCTGAAGACGCCCGCAGCCGCGGCCACCGCGACCCGGCGACCAAAGCCCCAGACGCCCAACGACAGGATCCAGGCCAGCACGCCGGCCGCCAACGTATCGGATACCCACTGCTTGCCCAGGTTGGGCCCCATGTTCTCCAGCGCCGGATTGCCGTCGGGCTGGTAGATCACCAGCGCGTAAGGCTTGTCGCGATTGGCTTCCACGAACGCCTTGTTGGCGGCCTCGTCCGCATACATCGCCGGGTCCATGCCGGGCAACATGTACATGCCCTCCCCCTTGGAGGCACTGCCTGTGATGGCGGTGAGCGCCGCATCCTGCTCAACGGCGGTATGCATGCCCATTTCGCCCAACGGCAACATGGTGTGGGCCACGGCGCCCCACAGGAACATCACGATCCCGCCGATTACGGCGGCTATGGCAATTCGCATCGGGTCCTCCCCAGGACTGGCGTTTGCGTTCGGTGGTGTGGGGGCCGGATGAGCTTGCCTGTGACGGCGACGCCTCGCAACCGTCAGCCCTGCCCCCCGCCCTGCCTGCCGCGCGCCGCAGCACGTGCTGCGCGAAGGCGGTCCAGCTTATCCTTCAGCTTGAGCTCCAGACCACGCTCCACCGGCTGGTAATACACGCGTTCTCCCATCGCGTCGGGGAAACCGGTCTGGTCCAGCGCCACGCCGCCTTCCCGCTCGTGGTCGTACTGGTAGCCCTTGGCATATCCCAGCTGCTTCATCAGCCGGGTCGGCGCGTTGCGCAGATGCAGGGGTACCTCCTGGGTGCCGTACTCGGCCACGTCCTGCTGGGCTGCCTTGTAGGCCATGTAGGCCGCGTTCGACTTGGCGGTACTGGCCAGGTAAAGGGTCAGCTGCGCCAACGCCAGCTCACCTTCCGGCGTGCCGAGGCGGTCATAGGTTTCCCACGCATCAATCGCCATCTGCAGCGCGCGCGGATCGGCCAGGCCAATGTCTTCGACCGCCATCCGCGTCAGCCGGCGCGCCAGGTAAGCGCGGTCGCAGCCGCCATCGAACATGCGCGCCAGCCAATACAGCGCCGCGTCCGGGTTGGAGCTGCGCACCGATTTGTGCAGCGCCGAGATCTGGTCATAGAACTGCTCGCCGCCCTTGTCAAAGCGACGCGTGCGGTCCGCCAGCACCTGAGCCAACGTCGCATCCGTGATTTCCCCGCCCTCGTCGGCCGCTAGTTCCGCCGCAATTTCCAGCAACGTCAGGCTTCGGCGCACGTCACCGTCGGCAGCCGTGGCGATCAGCCGCAGCGCATCATCCGATACGCGGATCCCCTGCCCGCCCAGCCCACGTTGCTCGTCCTCCAATGCAGCGCGCAGGGCAACGGCGATGTCTTCGGGCGAGACCGCCTCCATCACGTGCACGCGGCAGCGTGACAGCAAGGCCGAGTTCAGTTCGAACGACGGGTTTTCCGTGGTCGCGCCGACAAACAGGATCGTTCCGCGTTCGATATGCGGCAGGAAGGCGTCCTGCTGCGCCTTGTTGAACCGATGCACCTCGTCCACGAACAGCACGGTGCGTCGTCCCTCGGCAAAGCGTTGCGCGGCCTCGGCCAGCACCTGGCGCACCTCTGGAAGTCCGGAAAGCACCGCGGAGATGGCCTTGAATTCGGCATCGGCATAGCGCGCCAACAGCAACGCCAACGTGGTCTTGCCGCAGCCCGGGGGCCCCCACAGGATCATCGAGTGCATGCGCCCGGACTCGACGGCGCGTCGCAGTGCGCTACCGGGCGACAGCAGTCGGCGTTGCCCCACCATCTCGTCGAGCGTGCGTGGCCGCATGCGCTCGGCCAGCGGGCGCAAGGCGTCGCGGTCGGCGCTCAGCAGGTCAGGTGCGGGATCGGAATACGGTGGCGGGCTCGGCCGTGGCACTGGGGTTCAACGCGGGGGCGGGCCATACAAGATACCAGCGGGTCAACCTTGCGCCAGATCGCCGCGCGGCGCGGCACTGCCCAGTTCGTAGTCGACCCGCAACCACTGCCCGGTCGCCCGATCATAAAGCGCCTGGATATTGGCTTGCTCGGTACCTTCGCCGCCAAACCGCGCCTGTCCAACGGCCTGGACCTGGAGGTAGCGGCGGCCGGCCGGCGACGTGCTGGCATGGTCGATGCGCATTTCGATGGACTGCTGGCCAAACTCGGCTGCCATGGCGCGATTGACCTGCTGGGAAAGCGCGCGCATCAGTGCGGATTGCCGCTGCAGCATGCTTGCTGGCGCGTCACTGCCGAAGACCAGCTGCGGCTGCGTGACGACGGTGTCCCGCGTGTCATACAGCGCATTGAACGCGAGAGGGATCCATGCGTCATCGTCGCCAATGCGCACGCGACCCTCACCGGACACTGCACGGTCCCGCAGGCTCAGCGGCGCGACGTCCACCTTGTCCAACTTCACTTCGACCTTGTGCTTCGGAAACTGCAGGGTGATGGCACCCACCAACGAAGCGGCCACCGCGTCATCCATGGCAAGGTCGCCTTCCACGCGTGACTCCGCCATCTTGTCCAACGCCGATGCCTGGAAGATGGGCGCGGGCTGGGGGGCCGGCTGTGTTGCAGGCACCGTGGAAAACACGCCCAGCGCGCCGGCAGAGGCGAGTACGGCGGAAGAGATGGCGGTACGAAGCAACATGGCGTGTCCAACCCTGGCAGGCCGCCGCGGTCATTGCGGGGCGTGGGGGGCAGAGTGCCGCCGATGCCGTGGAAGGCCTGTGATTGCCATGCGTTGAACGTGAATGCAGCCGCAACCGACTCCATGGCATCGGCCGCAACTTTCAGCACTGGCCCAGCGGATGCTCCATGAAAATGGACGGCGGGTCTCCCCACCGTCCGTTCGCTCATTTCATGGCAGTTGCGTTTGGAGGTCGGGCATCAGCCCTCGCCAATGACGTCCACGCCCTTGGCCGGCTTGTAGCTGAACGTGCCTCGCGGAAACGCGGGGTTGCGCTTCCAGCCAGTGAAGCGGATTTCGGTGCGCTGACCCAAGCTGTCCACGATCACCATCTTCGCCAAGGCGCCTTGGGTAAAGCCCAGGCGCGCGGTGCGGAAGCCCGCCTCGTCGCTGCGAGGCGCCAAGGACAACCAGTTCATGCCTTCCGACGAGCCAGCGTCCTTGACCACGAACTGCGCGTCCAGCTTGGCCGGGTCAATCAACGCCGCCAACGGGCTGTTCTGTTCTTCCGGGCCCTGCGGCTTGACCGTCGCCTGCTGCAGGTCGGGGTCAAAGACCCACACCTTGCGGCCGTCGGCCACGATCAGTTGCGGGTAGGGCTTGACGTACTCCCAGCGGAACAGGCGCGGGGCGGACAGCGCCAGACGGCCGCTGGAGGACTCTTTAAGCCGCCCCTTCTCGTTGAACACCTGCTGGGTGAACGAGGCATTGAGCCCCTTCAGCCCCTTGGTGAAGGTATTGAGATCATCGCGTGCCGCGGCAAACGCCGGGGAGGTGGCCATCACGACGGCCACAACACCAACACTGATGCGGGCCGCCCACTTGGAAATACGGTTCATGGTGTTGCTCCAACTGCAAAGGCGATTGCGATGGCCGCAGTGTGTGGCGCGAAAGCTGAATAGGCCATCAAGGCCACCCCGTCCTGCTGATCCATGTTCAGCGAACCATCGCGTCATCCAGGAGGCCATTCAGCATGCCGCGGACGTTGTCCGGCCGCGCCACCAGCGCGTCTTCTAATCCCGCGGCGGTGGCGGCGCCAACACGCTGCGGTCGCCATTGTGTTCCGGTGGTGAGACCACGCCTGCCATCTCCATGGCTTCGATCAGGCGGGCCGCACGGTTGTAGCCGATCTTCAACCGACGCTGCACGCCGGAAATCGACGCACGACGGGTCTCGGTGACGATGCGCACCGCCTCGTCGTACAGCGGGTCGGATTCGTCGCCTCCTCCCCCGCCACTTTCCGGCAGGCCGGTGGCGCCTACCACCACGCCATCGCCCATGGTCTGCACCTCGTCCAGCACACCCTCGATGTAATCGGGGCCGCCGCCGATCTGCTTGAGGTGCTCCACCACGCGATGCACTTCCTCGTCACTGACGAAGGCGCCATGCACGCGCTCCGGCATTGCGGTGCCCGGCGGCAGGTACAGCATGTCGCCGTGGCCCAGCAGCGTCTCGGCGCCCGACTGGTCAAGGATGGTGCGCGAGTCGATCTTGCTCGACACCTGGAACGCGATGCGCGTGGGGATGTTGGCCTTGATCAGGCCCGTGATCACGTCCACCGAAGGGCGCTGCGTGGCCAGGATCAGGTGGATGCCCGCCGCGCGCGCCTTCTGCGCCAGGCGCGCGATCAGCTCCTCCACCTTCTTGCCGACGATCATCATCATGTCGGCGAATTCGTCGATGAAAATGACGATGAACGGCAGCGTCTCCAGCGGCCGCGGCGCTTCGCCCAACTCCGCGTTGGGTTTGAACAGCGGGTCCATCATCGGCTGGCCCGAGTCCTGCGCGTCCTTCACCTTCTTGTTGAAGCCGGCGAGGTTGCGCACGCCCACCGCGCTCATCAGCTTGTAGCGCCGCTCCATCTCCGCCACGCACCAGCGCAAGCCGTTGGCGGCCTCCTTCATGTCGGTGACCACCGGTGCCAGCAGGTGCGGAATCCCCTGGTAGACGGAGAGTTCCAGCATCTTCGGGTCGATCATCAGCATCCGCAGGTCCTTGGCGGATGCCTTGTACAGCAGCGACAGCACCATCGCGTTGACCGCCACCGACTTGCCCGAGCCGGTGGTGCCGGCCACCAGCAGGTGCGGCATGCGCGCCAGGTCGGCCACCGTCGGCCGGCCGGCAATGTCCTTGCCCAGCGCCAGCGTCAGCGGGCTGGTGGATTTGTCGTATTCCTTCGAACGCAGCAGCTCGGAGAGGAAGATCATCTCGCGCTGGGTGTTCGGCGTCTCCAGGCCGATCACGGACTTGCCCGGGATCACGTCCACCACGCGCACCGACTTGACCGACAGGCCGCGGGCGATGTCCTTGTCCAGCGAACTGATCTGGCTGACCTTCACCCCGGGCGCGGGCTCGATTTCGAAACGGGTGATGACGGGGCCTGGATAGGCACCCACCACCTGCGCATCGATGCGGAAGTCCTTGAGCTTGAACTCGATCTGCCGGGACAGCGTTTCCAGCGTCTGCTCGTCGTAGCCCTTGGGCTGCGGCTTGGGATCATCCAGCAGCGCCAGCGCCGGCAGACCGGTGCCATCGCCCGTGTGGAACAGCGGTATCTGGGTTTCGCGCTTCGCGCGCTCGCTCTTCTCCACCACCGGCGCCGGCGGTGGTTCGATCTTCACCGGCGCGCGCTTGGCACGCAGCTCGGTATCAACCTTGCGGATCTCCTCGCGCTCCTCGCGCAGGGCTCGGGTCTGTTGCCACTCGCTGGCCTGCTTGCTGCCCCGTTTGAACAGCCCCGACACCAACGGCCCCAACGCCAGCGTCCACTGGCCCAGCTTGTCCATCACGTGCAGCCAGGACAGCCCGGTCGCCAGGGTCACCGAGATCAGCAGCAGCGCCAACAGGAACAGGTTGCCGCCCACCGGGCCGAACCCCCGATACAACGACTTGCCCACCACCTCACCCAGGATGCCGCCACTGCCGGCCGAGAAATCCGACAGGCCGTTGAACCGCAGGTACAACAGCCCGGTGGCCGACACCAGGAAGCCGACAATGCCAATCAGGCGCAGTGCAGGCCCCAGGTCGGCATGGCCGTCACCATCGGTATCCATGCCGAACAGTGCGATCCAGGCGATCAACCCGAGGATGATGGGCAGCAGGAAGGCGACATAGCCCGTCAGGTACAGCAGCACGTCGGCCAGGAAGGCCCCCACGTTGCCGCCGAGGTTGTGCAGCGGCGCGGTGACGCTACCGGCCTTCGACCAGCCCGGATCCAGTGGCGAATACGTGACCAGGCTGGCCAGCAGATACACCAGCAACGGCGCGATGATGATCAGCGCGATGTCGCGCATGAGGCGCTGGCGACGGGGCGATGGCGGGGCCTTTTCGGCCGTGACCTTCTTTCGGCTTGCTGCGGACGCTTGCGCCACCGTGATGTTCTGCCTTAAATCGATTGCCTTAGTTGTTGAATATACGGTGGAATACCGCAAATTCACAGCCCGGGAGCCAAGGTGTCCCCGGGGTTAAATTACAGCTTCATTCCCTGCAGCGCAGGGTGCACCAGCCGCCCACCTTCCACGTTGATGCCGCGGAGCAGCGGCTGGCTGTCGCGCCACGCCCCCGAGGCCAGCTTGCCCACCCACGGCAGGATGGCCGCGCAGATCGCCTGGGAGGAGGTCTGGGGCACGGCTCCTGGCATGTTGGTCACGCAGAAATGGATGACCCCCTCCTCCACGTACGTGGGCTCCTTCCACGTGGTCGGGCGCGAGGTTTCGAAGCAGCCGCCCTGGTCGATCGAGATGTCCACCACCACGCTGCCGTCTTCCATGCCCTTGAGCATGTCGCGGGTCAGCACGTGCGGCGCCATTGCGCCGGGGATCAGCACCGCACCCACGGCCAGGTCCGCGGTAGCCACCTCGCGGGCAACCAGGTCATCGTACGGGTACAGCGCGGTCACGTTGTTGCCCAGGCGCATCATTTCGTCCATGCGGTCCTGACGCTTCTCGAACACCACCACGTTGGCACCGCCGGCCGCGGCCAGCGCGGCGGCATGCCCACCGGCCTGCCCGGCGCCGAACACCACCACCTTGCCGCGTTCGGTGGCCGGCAACCCTCCCAGCAACTTGCCCTTGCCGCCCTGCGGCTGGTGCAACAGGTGGGTGCCAATCTGCACGGCGATCTTGCCGGCGATCACCGACATCGGCGCCAGCAACGGCAATGCCCCGTTGTCCAGCTCCACGGTCTCGAACGCCACGCCCGTCAGCCCTATCTCCAACAGCCGCCGCGTCAGCGCCGGTTCCGGGGCCAGGTGCAGGTAGCAGAACAGCAGGTGGTCGGGCCGCAGGTGACGCAGATCGCCCTCGATCGGCTCCTTCACCTTCACGATCAGCTCGCCCTTGTCATACAAGGCAGCCGCGTCGGGGGCGATGTTGACGCCCAGTTGCGCGTACTGGGCGTCGCTGAAACCACTCTTCAGGCCCGCGCCCTGCTCAAGCCACACCTCGTGGCCGCGTCGCACAAGGTCTCCGGCCGCGGCTGGCACCAGTGCCACCCGCCCTTCCAGCGTCTTGGTCTCCCGGGGTACTCCAATCCGCATCGCGTCCTCCCAGCCCTTGCCTGCCGCATCTGTCAGGAAACGCCGCGATCGCGGCATCGTGGGTGTCGCACTTGCACAGCCAGTCAGCGTCAGCACTGCAACGCTGTTTTCGCCGGCCTCGCCTTGTAAACCCGGGAGTCGCCCGCCACTCTATGGCGTCCCTCAGTGCCCCAGTATAGCCATGACCCCATCCAAGCATTCGAAGTTGATCATCCTCGGCTCCGGCCCCGCCGGCTGGACGGCCGCTGTCTACGCGGCGCGCGCCAACCTCAAGCCCGTGGTGATCACCGGCCTGCAGATGGGTGGCCAGCTGATGACCACCACCGAGGTGGACAACTGGCCGGGCGACGCCCATGGCCTGATGGGCCCGGACCTGATGGCCCGCATGCAAGCGCACGCCGAGCGTTTCGAAACCGAAGTGGTGTTCGACCACGTCCACACCGCCGACCTGTCCAAGCGCCCGTTCCGCCTGGTGGGTGACAGCGGCGAGTACACCTGCGACGCGCTGATCATCGCCACCGGCGCCACCGCCAAGTACCTGGGCATCCCGTCCGAGGAGGCTTACAAAGGCCGCGGGGTCTCCGCCTGCGCCACCTGCGACGGTTTCTTCTACAAGGACAAGGACGTGGCGGTGATTGGCGGCGGCAACACCGCGGTCGAAGAGGCCCTGTACCTGTCCAACATCGCCCGCAAGGTCTACCTGATCCACCGCCGCGACACCCTGCGCGCGGAAAAGATCATGCAGGACAAGCTGTTCGCCAAGGCCGAGTCCGGCAAGATCGAACTGGTGTGGAACAACACGGTCGACGAAGTGCTCGGCGACGATGCTGGCGTCACCGGCGTGCGCGTCAAGTCGATGCTCGACGACAGCACCCGCGAGATCCCGGTGCATGGCTTCTTCGTCGCCATCGGCCATACGCCCAATACCTCGCTGTTCGAGGGGCAGTTGGCAATGCGCAACGGCTACCTGACCATCGCCACCGGACTGGAGGGCAATGCCACCCAGACCTCGGTCGAAGGCGTGTACGCGGCTGGCGATGTCGCCGACCAGGTCTACCGCCAGGCCATCACCTCGGCAGGCTTTGGCTGCATGGCCGCGCTGGACGCCGAGAAGTTCCTCGACAGCGAAGGCTGAGCCAGCCCCGGTGCCCTGCCCTCCGCGGGGCGCCCTTTGCCCATGGCCGACGTCCGCCTTCTGTCCCACCTGGCCGACGTTCCCGCCGAGCGGTGGGATGCGCTCCACGACGGGCGCAATCCCTTCATTACGCACGCGTTCCTGTCCGGGCTGGAGCAGCACGGCTGCCTTCGCGCCGATTGGGGTTGGACACCCCGACACCTGACCCTATGGGACGGCGACGACGTGGTCGCCGCGGCGCCGATGTACCTCAAGGAAAACTCCCACGGCGAATTCGTCTTCGACCATGCGTGGGCCCATGCCTACGCGCGGCATGGGCTGGATTATTTCCCCAAGTGGCTATGCGCCGTGCCGTACTCGCCTGTTACCGGCCCCCGGCTGCTCGCACGCGACGCTGCAGCGCAGTCGGCACTGGCCGATGCCATGGTGGCGCAAGGCCGCCAGCTCGGCGTCTCGTCGGTGCACGTGAACTTCCACACCGCCGAAGAGGCCTTCGCGTTCCCTCCGGCCGGGAGCAACAGGCCCGACACCCGTACCTGGCTGGCGCGCACCGATGTCCAGTATCACTGGCACAACGATGCCGGCTGGCAGACGTTCGATGATTTCCTCTCGGCCTTCGACCACAAGCATCGCAAGAACATCCGACAGGAGCGCCGCAAGGTGGCGGAGGCGGGCGTGCGTTTCCGCGTGGTGGACGGCGTCACCGCAAGCGAGGCCGACCTGGTGGCGATGCACGGTTTCTACCTGCGTACGTTTGCCGAGTACGGCAACCACCCGGCATTGACCTTGCCGTTCCTGCGGCACCTGGCGGAAACCCAACCACGCTCACTCGTGGTGTTCCTCGCCGACTACCGGGAGCAGCCCGTCGCTGGGGCCCTGTGCCTGCGTGGCGGGAGTACCTTGTACGGCCGCTATTGGGGCAGCAACGCCACCTTGCCGGGCCTGCATTTCGAGACCTGCTATTACCAGGGCATCGATTATTGCCTGCGCCACGGCCTGACCCGATTCGAGCCCGGCGCACAAGGCGAGCACAAACTGGCGCGTGGCTTCCTTCCAGCCCTCGTTCACAGTCGCCACTGGATCGCCGACAAGGACTTCCGCGCAGCGTTGGCTGACTGGTGCCGGCAGGAAACCAACGCTGTCCTGCAGTACGCCCACAGGCTGGCCGGGCGCAGCCCCTTCAAGGTGGCAGACGCGGGTGGCCCCGGCGTGACAAGCTGACGGCATGTCCCTGCGCCTTCCCGAACTGCCCGCGGACCCGACCGCGCCTTTTCCGCCCGGAGAAAGCGCGCTCCGCCAACCCGACGGGCTGCTTGCGCTGGGCGGTGACCTTTCCCCTACCCGGCTGCTCAACGCATACCGGCACGGCATTTTCCCCTGGTACTCGGAAGGCCAGCCCATCCTGTGGTGGTGCCCGGATCCGCGAACGGTCTTCCGAACCGACAGCTTCAAGTTGCCCTCGCGCTTCCGGCGCACGCTGCGCCAGTTACCGTGGGTCGTTCGCGCCGACACCGCATTCGAGGCGGTAATCGATGCGTGCGCCCGCATTCCGCGCAACGGCCAGGACGGCACGTGGATCACCCCGGAGATGCACGCGGCCTATGTCGCCCTGCATCGCCTGGGGCACGCCCATTCCATCGAGGTCTGGGACGGCGACCGACTGGTCGGCGGCCTGTACGGCGTCTCGATTGGCCAGATGTTCTTCGGCGAAAGCATGTTCAGCGCCGAATCGGGTGGGTCGAAGGTCGCGATTGGCGGCCTGGCCCATCGGATGCGCCAATGGGGTTGGCCGCTGATCGACGCACAAGTGGAGAACCCGCACCTGATGGCGTTGGGCGCCCGACTCATCCGGCGCGACCGGTTCCTGTCGCAGGTCGCGACGCTTACAGCCCTGCCCGCCCCGTCCGGGCCATGGACCGACCGATTCGGAAACCTGGGCGCAGTCGAGTTGGCCCGGGCGCCCTGAGCCCCCGCCTGAACCCTTTCGTTCCCGCCTTTTGCGCCAGACCCCGCAACATGGCAGAATGCTGGGCTTCGCGGCCAAGATTGGGCCGCCCCTCGCAACACTCAGGGCAACACTCAGGGAACACATGGCAAAAGACGACGTGATCGAATTCGAGGGCACGGTGGCGGAAACCCTTCCGAACACCATGTTCCGGGTGCGCCTCGAAAACGGGCACGAAATCATCGCCCACATCTCCGGCCGCATGCGCAAGAACTACATCCGCATCCTGACCGGCGACAAGGTGAAGGTGGAAATGACCCCTTACGACCTGACCAAGGGTCGCATCACCTACCGCATGAAGTAATGGCGGTAACTCATTGAAGAAAAAGGCGACCTTCGGGTCGCCTTTTTCGTGTCCGTACTCGCCGCCGCGCCGCCTGGACGACGGCGCGGATCGGGGCGATCCGTCAGTTGACCGTTGCCGGCAACAGCTTCTCCGGCTCGGCCTGGACGTCCAGCACCAGTTCGTCGTCCTTGACGTCGATGGTGACCCGGCCGCCGCCGATCAACTTGCCGAACAACAATTCGTCGGCCAGCGGGCGCTTGATCTTGTCCTGGATCACCCGCGCCATCGGCCGCGCGCCCATCAGCGGGTCGAAGCCGTGCTGGGCCAGCCAGTCGCGCGCCGGTGGCGTGGCCGACAGGGTCACGTTCTTCTCGTGCAGCTGGGACTCCAGCTCGATCAGGAACTTGTCCACCACCCGCAGGATATGCTCGAAGCCCAGCGGCTGGAACTGCACCACCGCATCCAGGCGGTTGCGGAACTCCGGCGTGAACGAGCGGCGGATGACTTCCATCGCGTCGGTGCTGTGGTCCTGCTTGGTGAAGCCGATCGAGCGCCGCGAAGCCTGCGCCGCGCCGGCGTTGGTGGTCATCACCAGCACCACGTTCTTGAAGTTGGCCTCGCGCCCGTTGGTGTCGGTCAGGATGCCGCGATCCATCACCTGCAGCAGGATGTTGAAGATGTCCGGGTGGGCCTTCTCCACCTCGTCCAGCAGCAACACGCAGTGCGGCGTCTTGACGATCTTCTCGGTCAGCAGGCCGCCCTGGTCGAAGCCCACGTAACCCGGAGGCGCGCCAATCAGGCGGCTGACCGAATGCGGCTCCATGTACTCGGACATGTCGAAGCGCACCAGCTCGATGCCCAGCTGCAGGGCCAGCTGCTTGGTCACCTCGGTCTTGCCCACGCCGGTGGGGCCGGCGAACAGGAAGTTGCCGATCGGCTTGTCCGGGTTGCCCAGGCCGCTGCGGGCCAGCTTGATCGCGCTGGTCAGGGTTTCGATGGCCGGGTCCTGGCCAAAGATCACCATCTTCAGGTTGCGCTCGAGGTTGCGGAGCACGTCCTTGTCCGTGGCGGTGACCTGCTTGGCGGGGATGCGCGCCATCTTGGCCACGATCGTCTCGATCTCCTCGACGTCGATCAAGGTCTTGCGCACACCCTCAGGCAGCACCCGCTGGCGGGCACCGGCCTCGTCGATCACGTCGATGGCCTTGTCCGGCAGCAGCCGGTCGCCGATGTGCTTGACCGACAGGTCCACCGCCGCCTGCAGCGCCTCGTCGGCGTAGGTCACGCCGTGGTGCTGCTCATACTTCGGCTTCAGGCCCTGCAGGATCTCCACGGTCTCGCCCACCGTCGGCTCGACGATGTCGATCTTCTGGAAGCGGCGGGCCAGCGCCCGGTCCTTCTCGAAGATGCCGCGGTATTCCTGGAACGTAGTGGAACCGATGCAACGCAACTCGCCCGACGCCAGCGCCGGCTTGATCAGGTTGGACGCATCCATCGTGCCACCCGACGCCGATCCGGCGCCGATGATGGTATGGATCTCGTCGATGAAGAGGATCGCGCCAGGCAGCTTCTTCAGTTGCGCCAACACCGCCTTGAGCCGCTTCTCGAAGTCGCCGCGGTACTTGGTGCCCGCGACCAGCGCGCCCAGGTCGAGCGAGTAGATGGTGGCGTCCATCAGCACCTCGGGGACGTCGCCCTCGACGATGCGCTTGGCCAGGCCTTCGGCGATCGCGGTCTTGCCCACGCCGGCCTCGCCCACGTACAGCGGGTTGTTCTTGCGGCGGCGGCACAACACCTGGATGGTGCGCTCCACCTCGTCGGCGCGGCCCACCAGCGGGTCGATCTTGCCGTCGCGGGCGGCCAGGTTGAGGTTGCTGGCAAACTCGGCCAGCGCGTCGGACTTGCCTTCGCCCTCCCCGCCCTCGGCCTGGCGCGACTCGCCCTCCTCGTGCGGGTGCTGCGGCTCGTCCTCGCCGTGCTTGGCGATACCGTGGGAGATGTAGTTGACGACGTCCAGCCGCGCCACGTCCTGCTGGTTGAGGAAGTAGACGGCATGGGAGTCCTTTTCGCCGAAGATGGCCACCAGCACGTTGGCGCCGGTGACTTCCTTCTTGCCCGAGGACTGGACGTGGTAGACCGCACGCTGCAGGACCCGCTGGAAGCCCAGCGTCGGCTGGGTGTCGCGGTCGATGTCCGTGGGCAGCACCGAAACCGAAGTGGAAATCGCCTGCTCCAGGTCGGAACGCAGGCGCGGGAAGTCCACGCTGCAGGCCTTCAGCACCTGCTCGGCCGAGGGGTTGTCCAGGAGCGCCAGCAGCAGGTGCTCGACCGTCATGTACTCGTGGCGCGCCTCGCGGGCGCGCTTGTAGCACTGGCCGATGCTGTATTCGAGATCCTTGCTGAACATGGGGGCAAGCCTCCAAAAAGCTACTGCGGTCCTAGATGGGGACACGCAAGGTGCTTTTCCATGCGCCCCCCTTCGGAACTCCCGATCAGACCGGCTGGGGCGGAAGACCCCTCCTACTTGATCAGTACGTCCCTTGGACCCGTTTTAGGCCTTTTCCATCGTGCACAGCAAGGGGTGCTGGTTGAGCCTTGAGTATTCGTTCACCTGCGCGACCTTGGACTCGGCCACCTCGCGGGTGAATACCCCGCATACGCCCCGGCCACGGGTGTGCACGTGGAGCATGATCTGGGTGGCTTTTTCGATGTCCAGGGGGAAGAAGCGCATCAGCACGTCCACCACGAAATCCATCGGGGTGTAGTCGTCGTTGAGCAGGAGCACCGAGTACAGCGGGGGGCGGGCGACCTCGGGTTTTCCGGTTTCCACCAGGACGCCGTGGTGGTGCTCGTGGTCGGTCTGCTTGGGCATCCGACCATTATACGCGGCGGGTCCAACCGTCCCATGGTGCGATGGACGTGCAACACGACGCAGCGGCAGAATGAGGGCTTCACCACACGGATCGTTCCTCATGCGTCCAGCGCTCGTCCTGCTGCTTTCCGCCCTCGCCTTCGCCCCGGCCGTGCTGGCCAAGGATGCACCGGCCGCCGCTGCGGCCTCCGCCAGCGAGCACGCACCGGATCCCCGCGTGAAGCGGTTGCTGGACAAGTTGAAGTACAAGTACGAAGTCGATGAGGACGGCGACTACAAGCTCGTCTTCGACCTGGATGACGACGACGAGGACGAAAAGAAGGGCCGCAGTCAGCTGGTCTACGTTCGCTCGCCGGTCTTCGACTATGGCTCGCACGAGGTACGCGAAGTCTGGGCGCCGGCTTACAAGGCCAAGAGCGATGAATTCCCGGCGAAGGTTGCCAACCGGCTGCTCGAGGCCTCCCAGGAGAGCAAGCTGGGCGGCTGGGCCAAGCAGGGCCAGTACGCGGTCTTCGTGATCAAGGTCGCCACCAACGCGTCGGCCGAGCAGTTGGACGATGCCATCAACGCCGCCATCCAGAGCGCCGACCAGATGGAGGCCGAACTGACCCCGGGCAAGGACGAGTTCTGAGTCAAGCCCACCGCGGGCCATTTCGCGACCGAGAGTCCGTCGGACGGCGGGTGCCGTGGACGATGCGGCACCCGTCCATACACAATGCAGACTCCATCACAGAAAAGGACGTTCCATGCACTTGCGCCACCTTTGCCTGCTGTCTGCCGCACTGCTGCTCACCGCCATCGCCCTGCCCGCCGCAGCATCGGACGGCTCGGTCAAGGCGCGCCTGGATGCCCGTGGCATCAAGCATGAAGTGGACGGCGACGGCGACTACAAGGTCACCTACAACTACTCCAAGGAAGGCCGTACCCAGCTGGTGTTCGTCTCGGGCGGCACCGAGTCGGTGGAGGGCTTCAGCGTCCGGGAAATTTTCTCGCCCGCCGGCCGGGTCGAAAAGGACGACATCGATGGCGACAAGGCCCTTGAACTGATGCGTGAAAGCCGCAACAACAAGCTGGGCAGTTGGGAACTTGCGGACGACGTGTTGTACTTCGTCCTGAAGATGCCTGACAGCATGAGCGCAGCCGAACTGGAGGCGGCCATGGACATCGCGGCCCAGACGGCCGATGACATGGAGCTGGAACTGTCCGGCGATCGCGACGATCTGTAATCCCGGCGCAGGATCCCGCGAAGCCCCGACCGGCCCCGCCGGCGGGGCTTCGCCCTTCCAGCGCCCCCCAATCCACGCAACGAGACAATCACCCGCATGACCTATCGCGAAGGCCGCTTCTGGCAACCGGACGTCACCGTCGCCACGGTGGTGGTGGCCGACGGCCGCCTGCTGATGGTCGAGGAAATGGCCGGCGGCCGCCTGGTCCTGAACCAGCCCGCAGGCCATCTGGAACCCGACGAGAGCCTGATCGAGGCCGCCCTGCGCGAGACCCGCGAGGAAACCGGCTGGGACGTGCGGCTGACCGGGTTCGTGGGTGCCTACCAATGGAAAGCACCGCCGCAGGCGGACGGCAGCGGAGGCCGCCATTACCTGCGGTTTGCCTTCGCCGCCGAGCCTGTCACCCACGACCCGACGCGTTCGTTGGACGAGGGCATCGTCCGCGCGATGTGGCTGACGCCCGCCGAACTGCAGGCCGAAGCCGAGCGCCATCGCAGCCCGCTGGTCTGGCGCACCGCCGAGGATTTCCTCGCCGGCCGCCGGCAGTCGCTGGACGTGTTGCAGCATCTGGCATGAGCGGCGTGCGCACCATCGTCGGCATGTCCGGCGGCGTGGACTCCTCGGTGGCGGCACTGCTGCTGCGGGACGCCGGTGAGCCCATCGCCGGGCTCTTCATGCAGAACTGGGCCGACGACGGCAGCGGCGAATGCCGCGCCGAGGACGACCGCCGTGACGCGGTTGCGGTGTGCGGGCGGCTGGGCATCCCCATCCATTTCCGCGACTTTTCAGGCGAGTACTGGAAAGGCGTGTTCGAGCATTTCCTGGCCGAGTACGCGGCCGGCCGGACGCCCAATCCGGACGTGTTGTGCAACCGCGAGATCAAGTTCAAGCATTTCCTCGATGCCGCCCATGACCTGGGCGCCGAGTTCATCGCCACGGGCCACTACGCCCGCGTGGCCGAAGATGGCGGCCGCCACCACCTGTTGCGCGCACGTGACCGCAACAAGGACCAGAGTTACTTCCTGCACCAGCTGGGCCAGCACCAGTTGGCCAGCACCCGGTTTCCGTTGGGCGAACTGGTCAAGACCGACGTGCGGCGCATGGCGCAGGAAGCCGGCCTGCCCACCGCGGCCAAGAAGGATTCCACGGGCATCTGCTTCATCGGCGAGCGTGACTTCCGCGAATTCCTATCGCGCTACCTGCCCGCCCGCACCGGCGAGATGCGCACGCCCGATGGGCATGTCATCGGCGAGCACCCTGGCGTGTTCTTCTACACGCTGGGCCAGCGCGAGGGACTGAACATCGGCGGAGTGCGGGGCTTCGAGCCGGGCCCGTGGTTCGTGGTGGGCAAGGACGTGGCCGGCAACGTGCTCTACGTCGACCAATGCCGCGGGTTTCCGTGGCTGGAGTCGACGATGCTGCAGTCGGAAGCGGCGCACTGGGTGTCCGGCGCGCCGCCGGCCCAGCGGTTCGCCTGCACCGCGCAGACCCGTTACCGCCAGCCCGACGAGGCCTGTGAGGTCGCGGTGCGCGAAGACGGCACGCTTGAGGTTCGCTTCGCCCGCCCCCAACGTGCGGTCACGCCCGGCCAGTCGCTGGTGCTGTATGACGGCGACGTGTGCTTGGGCGGCGCGGTCATCGCCGCCACCGACGCCCCCCTCGAACAACGCCTGAAGGCCCAAGCCGCATGAGCGAGACCCGCCCCAATCCGATGTCCGATCGCGTACTGGCCCTTGCCGGCCTGGCACAGGCGCTGGCGCAGGTGCGCCGCATCGCCGACACCGGCACGGCGGAGCAACGCATTCTCGGCACCGCACTGGACTCGGTCTTCCGCATCGATGCCGCCACGCCGGCGGCCATCTACGGCGACGTGGGGGCTCTGCGACCGGGCCTGACCCTGCTGCGTGACTATTTCTCCAGCCAGGCGCGGGACGAGCAACTGCCCCGCTTGGCCTTGGCGGTGCTGCAACTGGAACGCCGGTTCGTCGCCGACGAGGCGATGGGCCGCCGGGTGCAGCATGGCATCCGCGCCCAGGCCACCCAGGCCGAGCGCGAAGGCTCGACCCACCCCGACGTGCTGTCGGCCTTGGGCGGGCTGTATGCCGAAACACTCAGCCATTTGCGCCCACGCGTGCTTGTGCAGGGCAACCCGCACTACCTGGGCCAGGCCAATGTCGTCGCGGAAGTGCGGGCGGTGTTGCTTGCCGCCGTGCGTTCGGCCGTGCTTTGGCGTCAGCTGGGCGGCAGCCTTTGGGACTTCCTGCTGCGTCGGCGGGATATGGTCGCGGCGATCAACGCCCACTTGGGCTGAGCCACGCCCCCCCTGTAGGTCAGGGGGAGCGCCAGCCCAACCCCAACGTGACCGTCCGCCCCTGGCCAGGTTCGAAGAATCGACCGCTGCCTTCGTTGACGATGACCGAGCCTACGACGTTCCGGTCAAGCAAATTGTCGATACGCGCGAAAGCCTGCCAGCCCGAGGCCGACGGCCCCCAAGTGCCTCGCAGGGCCATCAAGGCGTGACCTGGGGCAGCGTCGCTGTTGCGGTCATCCACGAATACCCGATCACTCGCACGCAGTTCCATGGCGATGCCGATACGCTCGTCCAAGGAGTTCCAGGCAACCTCCACGAAAGCGTCGGCCTTGGGAACCCCGGGCATACGATTGCCCGCCGCCACTTGACGGGTCTGCAGTGCGCCGCCGCTGAACACCTGATAGGCGAATCCCTGGGTGAAGCGTGCGCGCAACCAATTGGCCGCCACCGTGTAACGCCAGTGCGGGCTCCAAGTGCGCTCCACGCCCAGTTCGAGTCCCTCGCGGCGCGTGCTGCCTGCGTTGGCAAAACTGGCACGCCCCCCGAGGCTGGCTGCGGCCACGATCTCATCGCGGCCCTCAATGCGGTATGCGGTGACGCCCAGTCGCCGCCCTTCGGACCGCCAACGCATGCCTGCCTCAAGCGATCGCGTAGCCGAGGGACGCAAGCCAAGGTTCAGCCCGGTGCCACCGTCCGGTCGGTAGGACAGCTCGGCCACCGTGGGCGTCTCGAAGCCCCGGCCGTAGCCTGCGAACCATTCGCCCCGGTCAAACCTGCGCGCGATACCCATCGAGAGCGCGCTTTCCGCATATCGCGCCGAACCACTGTCATCGCCATTGCCGGGCGCCAGGAATTCGTCGCGCGATTCAAAACGCGAGCGCACGTGACGAACGCCTCCCAATGCGTGCCACCGATTGCCCAGCGCCTGTTCGCCCACCAGGAACGCGGATTGGCTGGCCACGTGGTTGTCCTCGTCTCGGCGCAGTCGCCCTCGAATACCGACGGCCTCACCGATGAAATTCTCGTAACCGCGACGGGCTTCCGTCAGCATCGCTAGCTCTACGCCGATGGAAAGCGAGCCGCGCGCATCGTGCCAGCGCTGACCCGCTTCCAACCCGCGTTCACGACGGTCCACATCGACCACGCCACCCGCACTGGTTGAGGAAGCCTGTGCAGCGACAGGAATGGCGAGAAACTGTTCGATGCCCCGCGCCCCGCCGTTAACTGCAACCCACCAGGCGCGGTCCGCTGTGGGCTCATGATCCCAGCGCAACCCGAATTGATGGTTGGAGATGCGCTTGCGGGTATGGAACGCCTCGGCCGCTGGCGCGCCGCCGTGTGGATCGGCGCTCCATTGCGCGCGCGTCAGACCAAGGGGATCTTCGGTCCAAGGCTGCATCAGGCTATTGGCGGTGAGCCTCAGACGGCTCGACGGGTCGGGCTTCCACTCACCGTGGACGAGACCCTGGCTACGCTCGGCCGCGGCATGGGGCCGTTCGCCTGGGGTCCCGAAGTGGCTGCCGACCAGTCGCCAGCGCCAGTCGGAGGCCCGGTGGGCACCGTCCCATCGCGCCGCAGCCCGTCGCGCACCCCGGTCGTCCACCCATATGTCCGCGCCGAGACCCTCGTCCTCATTGAGGTCTGTGTACCCGACGATCGCGCCACCGGAGGCGTTACCGTATTGCAGTGCCAGCGGGCCGCGCAGCACCTCGATCCGGTCCAGCATGTCGAGCCCGAACCCCGCCGCCTGCGACTGACCGTCAGCCGCGGTTAGAGGGATCCCATCGGCCACCAGCCGGATGCCCCGGATTCCAAACGTGGAACGCGCCCCGAAACCCCGGCTCTGCACCTGCAGGTCCTGCGCGAAATTGCCGCGATCACGCACGGTGAACCCGGGCACGCGACTGAGGGACTCAGACAGGTTCACGCGTCGCTGTCCAACCCGCAGCGTTTCGCCGTCCACGACATCCACGGCCCCCGGGAACGACGAAAGCGGAAGTCGCTGCCCCGTCACCGTGATGGTGTCCAGCATCCGTGCGTCAGGCGAGGCGGCATCCGGTGGCGAAAGTTCCGTTGCCGACTGTGCGGACGCATCCATCGACACTGCGCCCAGCAGCACGCCAAGCGACACGTTTCGCCGGGTCGACACGCTTACCTGCAAGCGCGACAAGGCCCGGCGCAGCCGGCCATTGGGGGTATGCCTGCGGCTCAGACCTGGTCCCTTCACTGGTCGGTTGGATAGCACCGACGATCAGCGGATCACAGTAGGGGGCGCCCGGAAGCCATGCAAGGCCGTTCGCCGACCCCAGGAAACAGAAAACCCGGCACATGGCCGGGTTTTCTGCGCTGCAGTGCACCTATCGATCAGGCCGCCGCCACCTTGTCCGCCACTTCGCGGTATTCCTCGATCTGGTCGAAGTTCATGTAACGGTAGATCTCGGCGCCGTTGGTGTTGATCACGCCGATGTCCGCCATGTACTCCTCGCGGGTCGGGATGCGACCCAGACGCGAGCAGATCGCCGCCAGTTCCGCCGAGCCCAGGTACACGTTGGTGTTACGACCCAAGCGGTTCGGGAAGTTGCGGGTGGAGGTGGAGAACACCGTCGCACCCTCGCGCGCCTGCGCCTGGTTGCCCATGCACAGCGAGCAACCCGGCATTTCCATGCGCGCACCGGCGGTGCCGAAGGTGCCGTAGTGGCCTTCCTTGGTCAGCTCGCTGGCGTCCATCTTGGTCGGCGGCGCGACCCACAGGCGGGTCGGGATGTCACGCTTGCCTTCCAGCAGCTTGGCAGCGGCGCGGAAGTGGCCGATGTTGGTCATGCACGAACCGATGAACACTTCATCGATCTTGGCACCTGCCACGTCGGACAGGGTCTTCACGTCATCCGGGTCGTTGGGGCAGGCCAGGATCGGCTCGACGATCTCGTTGAGGTCGATCTCGATGACGGCGGCGTACTCGGCATCCGCGTCGCCTTCCAGCAACTGCGGGTTGGCCAGCCACGCTTCCATCGCCTTGATGCGGCGCGCCAGCGAACGGGCGTCGGCGTAGCCTTCGGCGATCATCCACTTCAGCAGCGTGATGTTGCTGTTGATGTATTCGATGATCGGTGCCTTGTCCAGGTGCACGGTGCAGCCCGCAGCCGAACGCTCGGCCGAGGCGTCGGACAACTCGAATGCCTGTTCCACCTTCAGCTGCGGCAGGCCTTCGATCTCGAGGATGCGGCCGGAGAAGATGTTCTTCTTGCCCTGCTTGGCGACGGTCAGCAGACCCTGCTTGATGGCCGCCAGCGGGATGGCGTTGACGAGGTCACGCAGGGTCACGCCCGGCTGCATCTCGCCCTTGAAGCGCACCAGAACCGATTCCGGCATGTCCAGCGGCATCACGCCGGTGGCCGCGGCGAACGCGACCAGGCCCGAACCGGCCGGGAACGAGATACCCACCGGGAAGCGGGTGTGCGAGTCGCCGCCGGTGCCCACGGTGTCAGGCAGCAGCATGCGGTTGAGCCAGCTGTGGATCACGCCATCGCCCGGACGCAGCGAGATGCCGCCGCGGTTGGAGATGAACTCGGGCAGCGTGTGGTGGGTCTTCACGTCCACCGGCTTCGGGTAGGCCGCGGTGTGGCAGAACGACTGCATCACCAGGTCGGCCGAGAAGCCCAGGCACGCCAGGTCCTTCAGTTCGTCGCGGGTCATCGGGCCGGTCGTGTCCTGCGAACCCACCGAGGTCATCTTCGGCTCGCAGTAGGTGCCCGGACGCACGCCCTGGCCTTCCGGCAGACCGCAGGCGCGGCCGACCATCTTCTGCGCCAGCGAGTAGCCCTTGCCGGTGTCGGCCGGGTTGATCGGCAGGCGGAACAGGGTCGACGGAGCCAGGCCCAGCGCTTCACGCGCCTTGGCGGTCAGGCCGCGGCCCACGATCAGCGGGATGCGGCCACCGGCGCGGACTTCGTCCAGCAGCACGTCGGACTTCAGCGCGAACTCGGCAATGACCTTGCCGTCCTTCAGCGCCTTGCCCTCGTACGGACGCAGCTCGACCACGTCGCCCATGTTCATCTGCGACACGTCCAGCTCGATCGGCAGCGCGCCGGCATCTTCCATGGTGTTGTAGAAGATCGGGGCGATCTTCGAACCCAGGCACACGCCGCCGAAGCGCTTGTTCGGGATGAAGGGGATGTCCTCGCCGGTGAACCACAGCACCGAATTGGTGGCGGACTTGCGGCTGGAGCCGGTGCCGACGACGTCGCCGACGTAGGCGACCAGGTGGCCCTTGTCCTTCAACGACTCGATGAACTTCACCGGGCCACGCTTGCCGTCTTCTTCCGGGGTGATGCCGTCACGGGCGTTCTTCAGCATCGCCAGCGCGTGCAGCGGGATGTCCGGGCGGGTGGTGGCATCGGGTGCCGGCGACAGGTCGTCGGTGTTGGTTTCGCCGGTCACCTTGAACACGGTTATGGTCAGCGACTCCGGCACTTCCGGCTTGCTGGTGAACCACTCGGCGTCGGCCCAGCTCTGCAGCACGGCCTTGGCGTTGGCGTTGCCCTGCTCGGCCTTCTCCTGCACGTCGTGGAAGGCGTCGAACATCAGCAGGGTGTGCTTGAGCGCGTTGGCGGCGACAGTGCCGACCTCGGCGTCATCCAGCAGTTCGATCAACGGGTGGATGTTATAGCCGCCCAGCATGGTGCCCAGCAGTTCGGTGGCCCGGGCGCGGCTGATCAGCGCGTTCTTCTCGGTGCCGTGGGCCACGGCGGCCAGGTACGAGGCCTTGACCTTGGCGGCATCGTCCACGCCAGCCGGCACGCGGTTGGTGATCAGGTCGACCAGGAATGCTTCCTCGCCAGCCGGCGGGTTCTTCAGCAGCTCGATGACGTCGGCGGTCTGCTGTGCGGTCAGCGGCAGCGGCGGGATACCGAGCGCGGCGCGCTCTGCGACGTGTTGGCGATAGGCTTCGAGCATGGAGGACTCCGGTGAATTACAGGATCCCTGCGATGGGATCCAGGTTTTGAAATGGGATGAAGCGGTAGTGCGAAACAGGTATTTCGAATGGGATGTTGCAGATACGGCATCGTGGCTCCGCTCGGGCATGGGGCCACTCCGCCAGAAGCTCAGGCAGTCGGCACGATCAGCTTGAGCCCCTTGAAGTACTGACGATAGAACCCGTCGTCGCGGGTAATCAGTCCGTCGCACTGCAGGAGTGCGTGGGCACCGATCAGGAAGTCCGGCACCGCGCGGGCACGCGGGCCACCGCGTTGGCGATGGCGCCGCTGCATCTCACCTGCGCGCAGGGCCGACTTCGACTCCAGCGCGCTGAAGCGGATGCTCATTTCCTCCAGCACCGCCAGCGCTTCGGCCCCGTCGCGCAGCGCACTGCACACCTCCGCCAGGGCCACGTCGCTGATCACCACCGGACCGTTGCCCAGGCACTGGCGCAGACAGGCCTCGGCCGCATCGGCCTGGGGCCCATCGGCCAGCAGGTCGATCAGGACGGAGGAGTCGATGGCGATCATCGGCGCATCGCCCGGTCAGGACTCGAGCGGCTCGCCCGGGGCCCGGCCGCGAATGGCGCGCATGGCCTCGTCGGTGGAGGCAAAGCCATCCAGCTTGAAGCGACCACGGGCGCGGGAAATGGCGTCGTCCACGCTCTTGCGCAGGACGATGCGATTGCCCTCCAGCTCGACCTTCAGCTGGGCGCCCTTGGCCAAGCCCAGCGCATCGCGCACGGCCTTGGGCAGGGTGATCTGGCCTCGCTCGCCAACGGTCGCTTCCATGGGTGCTCTCCGCATCGAAGTATGTATCAATCATACATACCTGAACGATCATACTCAAGTTGGCATACCGCTTCCGGGAAGCCAGTCGCAAAGGCTCGCGACCATATTCGACGAAGGTCCAATGCCCGGACACAGCGTTCCAACCGGCACCTCACCCAACCTGAATATGCCGGAGCCATAATGGAGTACGTCGTGCCGCACGGCCCGCCCTACGGCACCCAAGGATGCCCGCCATGCCCCGCATGCGCGGCTTGCCCGCCCCCTGCCAAAGGAGCTGCAACCCCCATGAACGACTCCTTCTCGACGCGCCGCCAGCTGTCCGTCAACGGCAAGTCGCTGACTTACTACAGCCTGCCTGCGCTGGGCGAGCACTTCGACCTGTCGAAGCTGCCCTACTCCATGAAGATCCTGCTGGAGAACCTGTTGCGGCACGAAGACGGCGGCATGACGGTCGGTCGCGAACACATCGAGGCCGTCGCCCAATGGGACGCCACGAAGGACCCCGACACCGAGATCGCCTTCATGCCCGCCCGCGTGGTGCTGCAGGACTTCACCGGCGTGCCGTGCGTGGTGGACCTGGCCGCGATGCGCGATGCCGTCACCCGCCTGGGTGGCAATGCCAGGCAGATCAACCCACTGATCCCCTCCGAACTGGTGATCGACCATTCGGTGCAGGTGGACGTCTTCGGCCGACCGGATGCACTGGACCTCAACGGCAAGATCGAATTCGAACGCAACATGGAGCGGTACAGCTTCCTGCGCTGGGGCCAGAAGGCATTCGAGAACTTCAAGGTGGTGCCGCCCAACACCGGCATCGTGCACCAGGTGAACCTGGAGAACCTCGCGCGCGTTGTCGTCGAGCGCGAGGTCAAGACCGATGACGGCGCGAGCGAATTGCAGGCGTTCCCGGACACCGTGTTCGGCACCGACAGCCATACCACCATGATCAACGGCATCGGCGTGCTGGGCTGGGGCGTCGGCGGCATCGAGGCCGAAGCGGCCATGCTGGGCCAGCCGTCATCGATGCTGATTCCGCAGGTGGTGGGCTTCAAGCTCACCGGCAAGCTGCCCGAGGGCACTACGGCCACCGACCTGGTGCTGACCGTGACCCAGATGCTGCGCAAACTGGGCGTGGTGGGCAAGTTCGTCGAGTTTTATGGCGAAGGCCTGCAGCACCTGCCGCTGGCCGACCGCGCCACCATCGCCAACATGGCCCCGGAATATGGCGCCACTTGCGGCATCTTCCCGATCGACGCGGAAGCGCTGAACTACCTGCGCCTCTCCGGCCGCAGCGAGGCGCAGATCGCACTGGTCGAAGCCTATGCCAAGGCCCAGGGCTTGTGGCACGAGCCGGGCGCACCAGAGGCCACCTACTCCGCCACGTTGTCGCTGGACCTGGGCGACGTGAAGCCGTCGCTGGCCGGCCCGAAGCGCCCACAGGACCGCGTGCTGCTGGAAGACATGCAGGTCAACTTCAACGACAACCTCACAGGCCTGATCGTTGGACGCAAGGCCCGCGTGGGCTGCGCGGAATCCGACTTCAAGGAAGAGGGTGGCGCGCAGCCGCAGGCCAGCCACCTGGCTGCCAAGCCGCAGTCGAAGATCCGCATCCACGACCAGGATGCCTACCTGCACGACGGTTCCGTGGTGATCGCCGCAATCACCTCCTGCACCAATACGTCCAATCCCGCGGTGATGCTGGGGGCTGGCCTGCTGGCACGCAACGCCGCCAAGCTTGGGCTGAAGGCCAAGCCGTGGGTGAAGACCTCGTTGGGGCCGGGGTCACTGGTAGTCACCGACTACCTGCGCAAGGCCGGCCTGCTGGATGACCTGGAGCAACTGGGCTTCTACGTCGTGGGCTACGGCTGCACCACGTGCATCGGCAACTCGGGCCCATTGCCGGACGTGGTGTCCAAGGGCATCGCCGAGAACGATCTGGTCGTCGCCTCCGTGCTGTCGGGCAACCGAAACTTCGAAGGTCGCGTACATCCAGAGGTGAAGATGAACTACCTCGCCTCACCGCCGCTGGTGGTGGCGTACGCGATCGCCGGCACGGTGGACATCGACCTGACCCGAGACCCGCTGGCGACCACCGCCGACGGCACGCCGGTGTACCTGCGCGACCTCTGGCCCAGCAACAAGGAGATCGGCGACCTCATCGCCGCAACCGTCGGCCCCGAGCTGTTCGCGCAGAACTATGCCGACGTGTTCAAGGGTGACAATCGCTGGAACCAGATCGCCTCCCCGGAGGGCGAGTCCTTCCGCTGGGACGAGGCCTCCACCTACATCAAGAACCCGCCCTACTTCGACGGCATGACCATGGCCGTGGGCCACATCGCGGACATCGAAGGTGCACGCGTGATGGGCCTGTTCGGTGACTCGATCACCACCGACCACATCTCGCCGGCGGGCAACATCAAGAAGGACTCGCCGGCCGGCCGTTTCCTGCAGGCGCGGGGCGTGCAGCCGGCGGACTTCAACAGCTATGGCAGCCGCCGCGGCAACGACGACGTCATGGTGCGTGGCACCTTCGCCAACATCCGCATCAAGAACCTGATGCTGGGTGGCGAGGAAGGCGGCAACACGCTGTATTACAGCCCCGGCGGCGCGGCACCGGAGAAACTGGCCATCTACGATGCGGCGATGAAGTACAAGGCCGACGGCGTGCCGTTGGTCGTGTTCGCCGGCAAGGAATACGGCACTGGGTCCAGCCGCGACTGGGCGGCCAAGGGCACCAACCTGCTGGGCGTGCGGGCCGTGGTGGCCGAGAGCTTCGAACGAATCCACCGCTCCAACCTGGTGGGCATGGGCGTACTGCCCCTGCAATTCCAGGCCGGCGAGAATGCGCAGACGCTGGGACTGGACGGCTCGGAGACCATCAGCATCACCGGGCTGGTCGACGGCGCATCACGCACGGCCACGGTGGTGGCGCGCAGGGCCGACGGCAGCGAGAAGCGGTTCGAGGTCAAGGTGCTGCTGCTCACGCCGAAGGAAGTGGAGTACTTCCGCCATGGCGGCATCCTGCATTACGTGCTGCGGCAGCTGGCCGCAAGGCGGGCCGCCTGACACAGGTCAGGGCACGCCCTGCCCTGCACCGCTCCAGCGCAGGCTGGTGAGCTCCCATGCATCGTCCACCAGCCGCCATCCACTCTCCACCTGGTACAGGCGCGCACTCTCGGGCAGGGTCGCGCCGTCGCCGCCGGTGAGCGCGGCGGTGAAGCGGACGGTGGCATGGCGACTGTCAGCGGCCATGTCCACCTGCATCGGGCCAAGGGTCACGCCCACGGCCCGGTAGCGAAGGAACGCTGCTTGGGCCGTACGGCGCAAGCCTGTACGGTCCATGCCGTCGGGGCCAACGAAGTCTTCGGCCACGTTGCCGGCAAGGGCCGCGGCATCGCGACCCTCCAGGGCGTGCTGCGATGCAGCAACGGTCTGTCGCAGGCGTTCCTCGGGAGCCGTGCGCGCGCAACCATGGAGTGCGCAAACGCACACAATCGCCCAGAAGCATCGGCGTAACGTGTCCAGAGCCTCCCCCTCCCTTGCGTCATCAACCCGTCCAACGCTAGCGGGCCGGGGGCCGCCTTGCCAGTCCCAACACCCTATGCTCCAATCCGGTCAAAGACCGTACGGCTGCGCATCCGCGCACCGAGCGGCCACAAAACAAGCGATATAGAGGGGATCGCGATGACCAATGCTCGACCGTGGCTGGCCCAGTACCCATCAGGAATTCCGTCGGAGATCAACGTCGACGAGTTTCCTTCCATCGTATCGGTGCTCGATGCCGCGATCGCCAACTATCGTGACCGCCCCGCGTTCTCCAACCTCGGCAAGACGCTGACCTATGGCGACATCGACCGGCTCAGCGCGCAGTTCGCTGCCTACCTGCTGGGCGAGCTGAAGCTTAAGAAAGGCGATCGCGTCGCGATCATGATGCCCAACTGCCTGCAGTATCCGATCGCGACGTTCGGCATCCTGCGCGCGGGCTTGACGGTGGTGAACACCAACCCGATGTACACCGCCCGCGAGCTCCGGCACCAGCTCGTCGATTCCGGTGCGAGCGTCGTGTTGGTCATGGACAACTTCGGACACACGGTCCAGGAAGTGCTCGCCGACACCCAGGTCAAGCAGGTGATCACCACCGGTCTGGGCGACATGCTCGCCTTCCCCAAGGGCCCGATCGTCAACTTCGTGCTGAAGTACGTGAAGAAGATGGTGCCCGACTACGACATCCCGGGCGCGATCCGCTTCCGCGATGCATTGACGCTCGGACAGATGCACAGCCTGCCGGACGTGGACATCGAAGCCAGCGATATCGCTTTCCTGCAGTACACCGGCGGCACGACCGGCGTGGCCAAGGGGGCGATGCTTACGCATCGCAACCTCGTCGCCAACATGCAGCAGGCGGCGGCGTGGGTGGGTGGCAACATCAAGATGGGCGAGGAGATCATCGTCACCGCCCTGCCGCTGTACCACATCTTCGCGCTCACGGCGAACGGCCTGGTGTTCATGAAGTTCGGCGGCCTGAACTACATGATCACCAACCCCCGCGACATGCCGGCATTCGTGAAGGAACTGAAGGGCGTGCCGTTCACGGCCATTACCGGCGTCAACACCCTGTTCAACGGCCTGCTCAACACGCCCGGCTTCGACGAAATCGACTTCTCCCGCCTGCACCTCACCCTGGGCGGTGGCATGGCGGTGCAGCGTTCGGTTGCCGAGCGCTGGAAGCAGGTTACCGGCAACACGCTGGTGGAGGCCTACGGGCTGACCGAGACCTCGCCGGCGGCCTGCATCAACCCGATGACGCTGGAGGAATACAACGGCGCCATCGGCCTGCCGATTCCGTCCACCGATGCGTGCATCAAGGACGAGAACGGCAACCCGCTGCCCCAGGGCGAAGTGGGTGAACTGTGCATCAAGGGCCCGCAGGTCATGAAGGGTTACTGGCAGCGGCCGGAAGAAACCGCAGCGGTCATCGATGTCGATGGCTGGCTGCACACCGGCGACATGGCGCGGATGGACGAGAAGGGCTTCTTCTATGTCGTCGATCGCAAGAAGGACATGATCCTGGTCTCGGGGTTCAACGTGTACCCCAACGAGATCGAGGACGTCATCGCCATGATGCCGGGCGTGCTGGAAGTCGCGGCCGTCGGCGTGCCGGACGAGAAGTCGGGTGAAGCGGTCAAGGTGGTCATCGTCAAGAAGGACCCCAGCCTCACGGCTGAACAGGTGAAGGCTCACGCACGCGAGAACCTGACCGGGTACAAACAGCCCAAGATCGTCGAGTTCCGCAAGGAACTGCCGAAGACCAATGTCGGCAAGATCCTGCGCCGCGAATTGCGTGACGAGACCGCGCCGCACTGAACCCGGATTTCATAGTGATTTCCTCCAAGGCCCCTCCCCGAGGGGCCTTGTCGTTTGTGGTCGTTTTCGAGGTGTAGCATCGGACTCGGTCCGCGTGCCAATCCCGACCGCCACAACGCCACTACCGAGGAAGCCACCATGAGCGTCATCGAAAAATCCTGCCGTACTCGCCCCTACCCCACCGTGGAAATCGAGGCCGACGCCAACGGCAACGAAATTTGGATGTACATGCACGCCGACATCCGCCCGGGCGTCCGTCCGTGCTTCCGCACCGAGCTGATGGTGGACATGCACGCGTACCTGGCCTCGGTCGCCTCCCCCACCCCGTCGCCGGGCGCGGGTGGACTGCGCCACCTGGTCATCGCCTCATCGGCGCAGGCGTTCAACCTGGGTGGCGACCTTGACCTGTTCGGCAAACTGATACGTTCGGGCAACCGTGATGAACTGCTCGCCTATGCCCAGAGCTGCGTGGAAGGCGTGTACCAGTTCCACACCGGCCTGGGTGGGGATTTCCGCACGATCGCGCTGGTGCAGGGCGATGCGTTGGGCGGCGGGCTTGAACTTGCGCTGTCTTGCCATACGATCGTCGCCGAGCAGGGCGTGGACATGGGTCTGCCCGAAGTCCTGTTTGGCCTGTTCCCGGGCATGGGCGCGTACTCCTTCCTCTCGCGTCGCGTCAGCCCGCAGCTGGCGGAGCGCATCATCCTGGAAGGCCGCGTCTACACCAGTGACGAACTGCACGCCATGGGCGTGGTCGATGTACTCGTGCCGAAGGGCCATGGCGAACAGGCCGTGCGTGAGCTGATCCGCCAGCAGCAGCGGGCTCCGCACGCGCACCGCGCCCTGAATCGCGTGCGCGCGTTGTCGCAGCCGGTGGAAAGGGACGAGCTGATGCGCATCACCGAAGTCTGGGTGGACACCGCCCTGCAGCTGGGTGAGCGTTCGTTGCGGACCATGGAGCGGATCGTGCGCGCGCAAGCGCGGCGCGGCGGTATGGCCGGGTGAGGCCGGCCGCGCGCAGGGTCAGGGCGCGTTCTCGCCACTCGCGCCCAAGGCCTGCGTCCGCCGGTCCAATGCGGAACGTCCCAGGGAGAGCTGCTCGCCCAGCTTGATCGCGTGCTGCCGCCAATCGCGCGAAAGCTGCCAGTCCTGCATGCGCATCACCTCGCCGCTGGCCGAGGACAAGCGCATCAGGCCCAGGTTGCTGGCCACGCCTTTCAGGGCATGGGCCTGTTCCCGGATGCGGTCCCAATCACCATGGTCCCCACCCTGGCTGAGCTGCATCAGGCACTCCTCGGCATCGCGCAGGCATTGCACGATGAATTCACGTTCGAACGATTCGCCCAACCCGAGCGATCGCAGTTCGTCCAGCACGCTGGGATCAAACACATTGGCGGCAATGCCGCCCTCGCCCCGCGCCGCCACGGGGGCCGTCGTGGGCGCCACGCCATTGGCCAGGTTGCCCAGCAGCTCCAACAAGCGCGAAGTGGCCACGGGCTTGGCCAGGAATTCCCACGCGCCCGCCCGCCTACAGGATTCGATGGCATCCGGCGTCACATCGGCGCTAAGCACCATCACCGGCGTCTTGGCCGGGGCACCGGCTTGCAGCACCCGCAGATGGTGAAGCAGGTCCAGACCGCTCATGTCCGGCATATGCAGGTCAACGATCGCCGCATCGAACTCCGCCTGCTCCATCGCCGACAGGACATCCTCGCCGCTGTCCACGCTGGTGACGCGGTGGCCAGCCTTGCGCAGCAGGCGTTCCAGCACCAGCCGGTTTGCGGCGTGGTCATCGGCGATCAGGATGCGCATGCTGCGCACGCGCGCGCGATGGCGCAGGAACGGGTCGGAGAACGCAATCACGTTCTCTGCCGCGTCTGACGTGTCCCGGCGCCCTTCCGGGTTCGCAGTCTCTCCCGCGCCTGAGGGCAACGCCACGGACTCGCGGCTTGGCACATCGAAGGGCAGCTCCACCCAGAAGCGGCTGCCTCTTCCTTCGGCGCTCTCGAAACCGATCGTGCCGCCCATCGCCTCGGTCAGGCCCTTGGCAATCGTGGTACCCAAACCCGTGCCGCCATAGCGGCGCCCAAGGCTGGAGTCGGCCTGTTCAAACGCCTCGAACAGGCGGTGACGCACCGAATCCGGCACCCCGACGCCCGTGTCGGTTACCGTGAAGCGCAGGCGCGTACGGCCATCCAGCGTGCCTACCGACGCTACTTGCAGGCTCACCGAGCCATTCTGGGTGAACTTGACCGCATTGCCCGCCAGGTTCAGCAACACCTGGCGAAGGTGGGCCACGTCACCGCAAAGCAGGGGCGGAACCGCATCGTCCAACGACATTGAGAAACGCAGCCGTTTGGCGCGCGCCTGGGGGGCGAGGATCAGCCCGATGCTGTCCACCAGGTCCCGCGGCGAGAACTCGGTGAGGTCGAGCTTCAGCTTGCCCGCCTCGATGGCGGAAATGTCCAGCACATCCTGCACCAGTGCCAGCAGCGACTGGGTAGAGGCGCGGATGGTGTTGACGCACTCGCGCTGCTCCTCGTCCAGGCGGGTGGCGGCCAGCAGCTCCGACATGCCCGCCAGGCCGTTGAGCGGCGTGCGGAATTCATGGCTCATGTTGGCCAGGAAGCGCGACTTGGCTTCACTGGCGCGACGCGCCTCATCGGTGGCGCGCGTCAGTGCCCGCAACAGGCCCGACAGGTACATCGGCACCGCCGCCAGGCCCAGCAGCAGCCCCACCGCCAACACGCGGTTGTCCTGCCAATAAGGGGTCACCGCGATGACATATCCGAAAGCCACCGAGGCCACCACCACTGCTGCCGCGAGATAGCGATTGCCGAACCGGAGACCGTTGCCCACCGTCACCCACATCAGGATCACGTAGACCCAGGCCAGCGGCTCGCCCATCCGGACCATGGCCGCAGCCATCAAGCCATAGTCGGCAGCCATGCCGATGCCGCGTCGCACGTGCGAGCGTTCCGGGCGCGCCACGATCCAGCCCAGCAGCACGGCCCCAATGGTGAAGCCCGTCGCCACCATCGCCAGGACGTCGCCGTAGATGGCGGCCGACATGCTCTCGCGAACCCCGCTGGCCTTGAGATACACCAGCACCACCAGCAACACGGCCAACCGCACCATCGCCTGGCCATGCTCGCTGTCAGTGCGCTGCGACAGGCGCGCCCTGAGCCAATCCAGGAAATGGTTCATCGGTCACTCCCTATCCGAGCGGGGGCTGCCCTTGGAATAGCGGCGGCAAATATCGTGCAAGCGTTCGCTCGCCCGGATCAGTACATCGACGCAATCCGGATCGAACAGCCGGCCGCGTTCAGAGGCCAGGTACTCCAAGGCTTCCTCGATGGTCCAGGCATGCTTGTAAGGGCGTGGCGACAGCAGCGCATCGAACACATCAGCGGTTGCCACGATCCTCGCTTCCAACGGGATCTCCGCGCCAACGAGGCCATCCGGGTAACCGGACCCGTCGTAGCGCTCGTGGTGGCGCAATGCGATCGTCGCGCCCAACTGGATGAAGCGGTTCTGGCTGCCACTGAGCAGATGGTGGCCGATGCGCGGATGCGTTCGCATGACGTCGCGCTCGTTCTCGTTGAGCGGGCCGGCCTTGAGCAGCACCGAATCGGGGATCGCAATCTTGCCCACGTCGTGGAGCGGCGCCGCCATCTCGATCAGCCGCGCTTCGTCTTCCGACAGGCCCAGCTCCTCGGCAATCAGTCCGGCCACGTGGGCCATGCGCTCCAGGTACACGCTGGTCCCGGTGTCGCGCAGCTCGATGGCGCGCGCCAGGCGTGACAGCGTCTCGCGTTCGCGCTCCTCCACCTCGTGCATGCTGGCCAACAGTCGTTGCTCCAGCGAAAGTGCGCGCTGCTTCACGTGCTCGGACTGCTGGCGCAGGTGCAACAGGTTGCGGCAGCGGGCGCGCAGTTCGCGCGGCCGAACCGGCTTGACCAGGAAGTCAATCACCCCTGCGTCGAGCGCCGCTTGCCGGAGAGGTTCGTCCCCGACCACGGTGACCAGGATGATCGGCACGTCGCGATGGGTCGGGCGGCGGCGGAACCGACGGGCGAACTCCAGCCCGTCGATGCCCGGCATGCGGTAGTCCAGCAGCAACAGATCCGAGTGACCGGCTTCGCACCAGGCCAGCGCGGTTTCCGGCTCGCCGAAGTCGTGGACCTGCAACTCCGGCGTGATGTCCTCGATGATGCGCCGCAACATGGTTCGCGCGGAGGTTTGATCATCGACAATGACCACATTCACTCAGGCACCTGCCCTTTGTGCCGCCAAGGGTGCGGCACACCGTGCCCAGCATATCGTTCCGTTCGGGTGCATGCAGCCATTCCTTGGCAAAAAGAGGGAGCGGTTCAGCCGTGCTCTGGCCGCATGTAGGGGAACAGCAACACGTCGCGGATCGAGGACGAACCGGTCAGCAGCATCACCAAGCGGTCGATGCCGATGCCCAGTCCACCGGTCGGCGGCATGCCCACTTCCAGCGCACGGATGTAATCGGCGTCGAAATGCATGGCCTCGTCGTCGCCCCCGGCCTTGGCCTCCACCTGCGCCTGGAAGCGCGCGGCCTGGTCCTCTGGATCGTTGAGCTCGGAGAAGCCGTTGGCCAGTTCCTTGCCACCGATGAACAGCTCGAAACGATCAGTCAACTCGGGGTCGTGGTCGTTGGCGCGCGCCAGCGGGCTGACCTCCACCGGATGGTCGGTGATGAAGGTCGGCTGGATCAGGGTGTGCTCGACGGTCTTCTCGAAGATTTCCAGCAGCAGCTTGCCCCATCCGTAGGACGCCTTCACCGGGATTTTCAGGCGGGCGCAGTGCGCGCGCATCTTGTCGAGGTCGCGCAAGTCCCCACGCGCGATCTCGGGGTTGTGCTCCAGCACCGCATCGGTCATCGACCAGCGGCGGAAGGCTGGCGCCATGTCGATGGTGTTGCCGTCCCAGTCCACCTCGGTGGTGCCCAGCACGGTCTGGGCCACGTCGCGAATCACGCCTTCGGTCAGGTCCATGATCTCGGTGTAGGTGGCGTAAGCCTCATACAGCTCGAGCATGGTGAACTCGGGGTTGTGTCGGGTGGACACGCCCTCGTTGCGGAAGTTGCGGTTGATCTCGTACACACGCTCCATGCCGCCGACCACCAGGCGCTTGAGATACAGCTCCGGCGCCACGCGCAGGTACAGCTGCAGGTCCAGCGCATTGTGGTGGGTGACGAAGGGCTTGGCCGTTGCGCCGCCGGGGATGTAATGCATCATCGGCGTCTCGACCTCGAGGAAGCGGCGGGCATCCAGCCACGCGCGCATCTCGCGGATGATCTTGCTGCGCTTGACGAACACGTCGCGCGCCTCGGGGTTGACCACCAGGTCGACGTAGCGCTGGCGGTAACGCTGCTCGACGTCGGCCAGGCCGTGGAACTTGTCGGGCAGCGGGCGCAGCGCCTTGGTCAGCAGGCGCAGCGACTCGGCCTTGACCGACAGCTCGCCGGTCTTGGTCCGCGTGACCACGCCCTCGGCACCGACGATGTCGCCGACGTCCCAGCCCTTGAAGGCTTCATAGGTGTCGCCCAGCGCGTTGGACTGCAGGAACAGCTGGATGCGGCCGGATTCGTCCTGCACCTGCACGAAGCTGGCCTTGCCCATCACCCGCTTGAGCAGGATGCGGCCGGCGACGACGACCTTGTGCGCCTTGGCCTCCAGCGACTCGGCGGTCCATGCGTCGCGGTCGGCATAGGCCGCCTGCAGGTCGCCAGCGTAGTCGTGGCGCTTGAAATCGTTCGGGAAGGCGATGCCCTCCCCTCGCAGCGCCGTCAGTTTGGCGCGACGCTCGGCGATCAGGAAATTCTCGTCGGCGGGCGTCTGGGCGGGGGTGGTCTGGTCGGTCATCGCAGTGGGGTCGAAGAGTTACAAGGGGTTTGCGGGGGGGGTCGAATCGGTTGCCGTGCGTCCATGGCTTGGCGTCCGTGACCGATCCCTGGCCCGGTGTCGCCCCGGCCCCATCCTGCCGGGCCGGGAGGCGTGACGCCAGCCTGCTGGCTGGCACCACGTTTGGGCTGGCGTGGACGAAGGTGGGGCAAGCGCCCCGCCCGCGACGTCAGGCCATGTCCGCGCGTTTGGAGCCGACCTCCAGGCCGGACTTGAGGCTGGCCTCGACGAACTCGTCCAGGTCGCCGTCCAGCACCTTCTGGGTGTCACTGCGCTCCACGCCGGTGCGCAGGTCCTTGATGCGGCTCTGGTCCAGCACGTAGTTGCGGATCTGGCTGCCCCAGCCGATGTCGGACTTGCTGGCTTCCAGCGCGTCCCTCTCGGCGTTGCGCTTCTGCATTTCCAGCTCATAGAGCTTGGCGGCCAGCATCTTCATCGCATTGTCGCGGTTCTGGTGCTGGCTGCGGCCGGTCTGGCAGGCCACGACAATCCCGGTCGGCACGTGCGTGATGCGCACGGCCGATTCGGTCTTGTTGACGTGCTGGCCGCCCGCACCGGACGAGCGGTACACGTCCGTCTTCAGGTCCGCGGGATTGATGTCGATCTCGAAGCTGTCATCGACTTCCGGCGACACGAACACCGAGGTGAACGAGGTGTGGCGGCGGTTGTCGGAGTCGAACGGCGACTTGCGCACCAGGCGGTGCACGCCAGTCTCGGTCTTCAGCCAGCCGTAGGCGAAGTCGCCCTCGACGCGGACGGTCGCGGACTTGATACCCGCCACGTCGCCACCACTGGCCTCCATCAGTTCGGTCTTCCAGCCGCGCGACTCGCACCAGCGCAGGTACATGCGCAGCAGGATTTCCGCCCAGTCCTGGGCTTCCGTACCGCCAGCACCAGCCTGGATGTCGATGAACGCGTTGGCCGAGTCCATCTTGCCCGAGAACATGCGCTGGAACTCCAGCTTCTCCACGTCCTTGGCATAGCGGTCGACGTCGTCCACCACGGCCAGCGCGGTGCCCTCGTCGTTTTCCATCTCGGCCAGTTCGAGCAGCTCGTTGGCTCCGACCAGGCCATCGGTCAGGTCGCGGATACCACTGACCACCTTGTCCAACGAGGCGCGTTCGCGCCCCAGGGCCTGGGCCCGATCGGCGTCGTTCCAGACGTCGGGGCTTTCCAGTTCGCGGTTTACTTCTTCGAGGCGTTCAACCTTGCCATCGAAGTCAAAGATACCCCCTCAGCGAATCCAGCCGTTCCCGAAGGTCGGCGATTCGCTGGCGGACGGGATTCAGCTCGATCATGCTGGGTGTCCGTTTTGGTCGTGCGGTGATGAACCCGCAATTCTAGCAAGCCATGGGTCGTTGCAGGCGAAAGCCCTCTCAAGCCGCAATGGCGGGCCCACGCAGGGCGTCCCGGTAGCGCCGGCTGCAAGGCAACTCCGTTCCATCCTTGAGCTGGATCTTGGCCTCGCCACTCTCCAGGGGTTGGATCGAAGTGACCAGGTCCAGATTGACCATGTAGCTGCGGTGTATGCGCACGAACCGTGCGGGGTCCAGCTTGGCCTCGATGCCGGAGATGGTGCTCCGCAACGGGTAGTCATGCCCCCGTACGCGCAGGTTCACGTAGTTGCCGGCCGCCTGCAGCCACTCGATGTCGGCGGCCGCCACCAGGAACTCACGCCCCAGCTTGCGCACGAGGAAGCGCTCCGGGCGATCCGTGGACTCCACCGCCTCCCCCTCGTCGGGCTCGGCCAGCAGCGTGGCCTCACCCTGCATGCGTCGCAGCACCAGCCGATAGATCTCGATGGTCGCGACCATCCCCACGTAGGTCCGGATGTCCTTCAGGTATTCGTAACCCAATTCGACCGGCAGGGAACCGAAGTCGTACACCAAGCCTTGACTGGCGTAGGCCACCTTGCGCAGCCCGACCATCCCGGCGACATGGGCAACGGAAAAGACCACGCTTCCCAGCAAGTGCCGGGGCAACTGCTGACGCAGGTTGTCCCAATGCAGGGGAAACCGGCGGGTGAACCAGACCAGCGGGGGCACCAGCAGCAGGAGCATCAACCCGCTGGACGTCTCCCACGCCACCGGCTCCCAGTCGGCAAACATCAGGTCCACCCGGCGCACGTCCATCAGCACGGTGACGCTGTTCGCCACCGCATTCACCAGGGTCAGCCCGAGCCAGTAACTGACCTCCACGGTGCGTTTCCAAGGCAGGTAGCGTTCATAGGCGGAAGGCGCGGGCATCGTCATCCGCGCATTCTACTGGCGGCGCGTGGCGAGGCTCCCCCGCTCACCCCTGCCGTCCGCGGCTCGTCCCTGAACCCTTGGAATTCGTCACTTTGGGAGAGGGCGCGGACCGGGGCCATTGGAGCATGGCCATCCCAGCCAAGGACGCGACGACCATGACCTTTTCCCGCCGCCATGATCTCGATTGGGTACGCGTAGCCGCCTTTGGGTTGCTGGTCCTCTATCACGTGGGCATGTACTACGTGAGTTGGGACTGGCACGTCAAAAGCCCGTTCACCAGCCCGGCCCTCGAACCGTTGATGCTGCTCACCAGCCCGTGGCGGCTGTCGCTGTTGTTCCTGATATCGGGGGTGGCCACTGCCTTCCTGCTTGCCAACCGTCCTCAGCGGTTCCTAGTCCAGCGCTCATGGCGCCTGCTGCTGCCACTGATCTTTGGCATGTTCGTGATCGTCGTGCCCCAAGCCTACTTTGAAGTAGCAGAAAAACTCGGTTATTCAGACGGATACGCATCGTTTTACAAGCGATACCTCATGGCAGACACAACCCTTTGCCGCGATACGGATTGCCTGGACCTGCCTACCTGGAACCATCTGTGGTTCGTGGCCTACCTGTGGGTGTACACCATCGCGCTGGTGGCGCTGCGGCGGGTGTTCCCCAATTCGATGGCCCGGATGAGCCAGGTACTGAGTCGACGCCTGCGGGGCGCCGTACTGCTGCTGGCGCCCGCGATATTGCTGGCCGTGGTGAGGCTGGCCCTGGTCGCGCGTTTCGAATCCACCCACGGGTTGGTCGATGACTGGTACAACCACGCGCAGTACCTGCCCCTGTTCCTGGCCGGCTACTGGCTGGCCACGGCGGAAAATGTGTGGAATGACATCGAACGCCTGCGTTGGCCCGCCACCGCGCTTGCCTTGGCGAGCTATGTGTTCATTGCGTGGTACTTCAGCCGATACACCGATACCAACCCGCCGCCCGACGCACTCCGCATGGTCCAGCGCGGGATCTGGGGGCTGGACCAGTGGGCCAGCATTGTCGCCATCCTCGGCTGGGCCAGGCGCTGGGTCCAAGGGGACGGCCCGGTCCTGCGCTACCTGTCCAGTGCGGTGTTCCCCGTCTACATCCTCCACCAGACGCTGATCGTTGCCTTCGCACACTGGGCCAAGCCCCTGGCGCTGATGCCGGTTGTCGAGGGTCCACTGCTGGTGCTGGCCACCTTTGCTGCCAGCTTTGCCGGATACGAGGCGATCCGTCGGGTCCGCTGGTTGCGTCCGCTGTTCGGACTGAAGCGGCTGCCCCCGGCTCAGGCCGACTCGCGGTACGTCACCACCAGCTGCACGGCATCGCCGCCGCGGTAATCGTCAGGTTCAAGCCGATAGGCGATGCGCACCCTGCCCGCTGGAGGTGCGCCGGCCCATCCGCCGAACTCGATCGCGTTCAGGCGGCGACCGGCGTGGCCCAGCTCCAGCTTGAGGTGGCGCTCGGCGATGACGCGCCACTGGAGCACGTCGAATTCGCCATCGAACTGCGGCTCCGGAAAGCCCTGCCCCCACGGTCCACCGTCACGCAACGCTTCCGCACTGGCCCGGGTGAACTCCGCCGGGGCCAGGGCGCCGTCCGAGAGCACGTCGACCTCCAGCAACTCCGGGGTCAGTACCGCTTCCGCGCGCGCGCGGAATGCCGCTTCGAATGCGGGAAGCGCGTCAGCCCGGAGAGACAAGCCTGCCGCCATCGCGTGGCCGCCGAACCGCTCGATCAGCCCCGGGTGGCGGCTGTCCACGTCCGCGATGGCGTCGCGGATATGAAAGCCGGGAATGGAACGCGCCGAACCGCGCAACATGGCGCTGCCCGGTTCCGCCGGTGCAAATGCCACCACGGGCCGGTGCACGCGTTCCTTGATCTTGGAGGCCACCAAGCCCACCACGCCCGGGTGCCACTCGGCATCGAACAGGCACAGCGATACCGGCACGGCGCCATCGGCCAGCGCCACGCGTGCCACAGCCACAGCCGCCTCGTCGGTCATCTGTTGCTGACGGGTGCGGCGCTCGCCGTTGATGGCATCCAGCGTGGCGGCCATGCCGCGGGCCTGGTCCAGGTCGTCAGTCAGCAGGCACTCGATGCCCAGCGCCATGTCTTCGAGGCGACCGGCCGCATTGATGCGTGGGCCGATGGCGTAGCCGATGTCGGCCGCGGTCAGGCGCGCGGGATCACGCTGGGCGACCTCGATCAGCGCCCGCAAGCCAGCGCACCCCTGCCCTGCACGCAGCCGGCGCAGACCCGCCGCCACCAAGGCGCGGTTATTGGTGTCCAGCGGCACCAGGTCGGCAACGGTGCCCACGGCCACCAGGTCCAGCAGCGTCGCAAGGTCCGGCCCGGTGCCTGTAACAGCCCCGCTCTCGCGCAGGCGGCGACGCAATGCCATCAGCACGTAGAAGATGACTCCCACGCCGGCCATCACCTTGCTCGGGAAGGCATCGCCACGCAGATTGGGATTGACGATGGCGTCCGCCGGCGGCAACGTCTCGCCCGGCAGGTGGTGGTCGGTTACCAGCACTTGCCAGCCACGCGACTTTGCGGCCGCGATACCGGGATGGCAGGCAATCCCGTGGTCCACGGTAATGACCAGGTCGGGCTGAAGCGCAGCCAGTTCGCCCACCAACGCCGGCGAAAGGCCGTAACCGTGCACGATCCGATTGGGCACCGCATGCGAGACGCGTCGCGCGCCGAGCATCCGCAGCCCGCGCACGCCCACCGCGCAGGCCGTGGCCCCGTCGCAGTCGAAGTCGCCGACCACGACGATATGACGGTCGCGTGCGATGGCGTCGGCGATCAGCGCCGTGGCGGCATCCAATCCACCCAGCAACTCGGGGGCCAACAGTTGCGCCAGGCGCGGCTGGGCCTGCTCGATGGTGGCGGCGCCTCGTGCGGCGTAAACGCGTTGCAGCAGCGGCGGAATGCGCTCCGGCCACTCGCCAGCGCCAACGTCCGGGCGGCGACGCAGCTTCGAGCCGGGCGTCATGCCTCGAGGGATCCCAAGGCGCGTCGCCAGAACCGCCAGCGTTGGCCGGGCGTCAGGACGAAGGCATGACCATCGGCGAAATCCAGCGTCGCGCGCTGCAGCCGGCCCGCCTGGAGATCCGCATGCAGCGGAGCCAGCCAGTCGCGCTCAAGGGCAGCCAGGTCACGCACATGGCGCAGGTCGAATAGTGCGGAATCCGCGTTTGCACTGCTGCCGAGGTTGACGAGGGGCGTGGAGGACCACCCAGTGGGCAAAGCTGCGGTCGCCACGTCGGCTAGCAACGCCATTGCTTCCAATGCATCGTCGTCAGTGGCAATGCTGGTGTATGCGGTTCGCACGGAACCGGGCAGCACGCCCGCTCCCCAGAACCACAACGAATTCACCGGCGCCAATCCCTTCGCCAACCGCTCTGCATTGCATGGGTGGTTGTGCAGCACCACCTGCGCTTCGCTCAGCAGCGCGCGCCAGCGGCGGCCCTCGCCGCTTTGATCGGCCGAGGCACCTGGCAGGTGGTCGAACACATCGTCGCCCAACGCCATGTCCGGCGGCACAAACGCGGGCCACTTGGCACCGGCGGGCAGGCGCAAGTACCAGCGCGACGGATCCGGGGCGTCGATCGGCACGCCTGCGTCGCCAAACAGCGGGCGCAGAGCGGAAAGGAACGCGTCCACGTCGGCAAGATCCAGCGCCAGCGCGGGGCCATGTGCCAGCAGTCGGGCACCGTTGATGTCCGGGCGCACATAAGCCGGGTCCGCGCGCAACCATGCCGCACCCACCGCATCACCGGCGTCACGCTGGCGCGTGGCAGCGGCCACCGGCCAAGTGCGCGGAAGGACATCCAACACCCGCCCCAACTGACCCAGTCCGTGGCCGTGGGTAGCGTCGAACGCGCGCTCGGCCCGTGCCAGGCGCACCGCAAGTGCAGGCGGCAGGCGCTGCTGCGCCAGTCGCGCGCGAGCCGGCAGCAGGAGCGTCGTCGACGTCATCGATCAGCCGAGATAACGGACCGCGACGATTTCGTACTCGCGGGTACCGCCCGGCGCCTCGATGGTGATGGCGTCACCCTCGTGCTTGCCGATCAGGGCCCGTGCGACCGGCGACGAAATCGCAATCCAGCCCTGTTTGATGTCGGCCTCGAGGTCGCCCACGATCTGGTAGGTCTTCGACTCGTCGGTATCCACGTCGACCAGTTCGACCGTGGCGCCAAACACCACGCGCGATCCCGCATTGAGCGAGGAGACGTCAATCACCTGGGCGTGCGAGAGCTCCGCCTCGAGCTGCTTGATGCGGCCTTCGATGAAGCCCTGCTGCTCGCGCGCAGCGTGGTATTCGGCGTTCTCCTTGAGATCGCCATGGGCACGCGCTTCGGCGATGGCGTTGATGACCGCCGGGCGCTTGACCGACTTCAGTTCTTCCAGCTCGGCGCGCAAACGCAGCGCGCCTTTCATGGTGATGGGTGCTCGCATTGCAAAAAATCCTCGTGCCAGCGCAGGCGCCAGCGCGTTTCGTCCAATGATCCCGCCGGCAAGACGCCAGCGGTACAGGGTCTGATTGTGCACGGAAGGCGGCGGGCCGTCAGCCCGAGCCGGCAATCCGGTGTGACGCTGGAAGCCACGCTTGTGCAAGCCGAGGCGTGCGCCACAGGGCGCCCCGGTCACACGACAGACGCTCTTTGACCAAGTGGCCACGCGACCGCCCGCAAAGGCCACCGGCATTGAAGCCGGTGGCCCTGACGGCCTCGATCAGGCGGCGCCCTGCACCTCGGCGTGCAGCTCCTGCAGCGACCACACCGGACCAGTGCCGCGGTAGTCGAGCGAATTGACCAGCGCGCGAGCCCCCGACACGGTGGTCGAATAGGTCACGCGTTGCTGCAGCGCCTCGCGCCGGATCGAGAACGAGTCGTTGATGGCCTGGCGGCCCTCGGTCGTGTTGATGATGTACACGATCTCGCCGTTCTTGATCAGGTCGACCACGTGCGGACGGCCTTCGGTCACCTTGTTGATGCGCTCGCAGACCAGGCCTTGTTCGGTCAGGAACTTATGCGTGCCCTCGGTCGCGACCAGCGCGTAGCCGCGCTTGGCCAGGTCCTGCGCCACTGGCAGCACGCGCTGCTTGTCCGGGTCGCGCACCGAGATGAACACCTTGCCCGTGGGCTGCAGCGCCTTGATGCCGCCGGCTTCCTGCGCGCGCGCCATGGCCGCGCCGAAGTTGCGGCCCACGCCCATCACCTCGCCGGTGGAGCGCATCTCCGGCCCAAGGATCGGGTCCACGCCCTGGAACTTGGCGAACGGGAAGATGGCTTCCTTGACCGAGTAGTAGTCCGGAATGATTTCCTTGGTCGCGCCCTGCTCCGCCAGCGTCTGGCCGACCATGCAGCGCGCGGCGACCTTCGCCAGCGCCATGCCCGTCGCCTTGGAGACGAACGGCACCGTGCGCGAGGCACGCGGGTTCACTTCGATCAGGTAAACGGTGTCGTTGCCCTGCTCGTCAAAGGTGATCGCGAACTGGGTGTTCATCAAACCGACCACGTTCAGTGCCTTGGCCAGCGCCACCACCTGCGCGCGCAGCTTTTCCTGCACGGCCGGGGTCAGCGAGTACGGCGGCAACGAACAGGACGAGTCGCCGGAGTGAACGCCGGCTTCCTCGATGTGCTCCATGACGCCACCTACCAGCACGTGGCCGTCCTTGTCGGCGATGACGTCCACGTCCACTTCGACCGCGTTGTCGAGGAAGCGATCCAGCAGCACCGGCGAATCGTTGGAAACCTTGACCGCGTCACGGATGTAGCGGGTCAGGTCGGCGTCAGAGTAGACGATCTCCATCGCACGGCCGCCAAGCACGTAGCTCGGACGCACCACCAGCGGGTAACCGATCTGCGACGCCAGCAGCAGCGCCTCTTCCGGGTTGCGCGCGGTACGGTTAAGCGGCTGGGCCAGGCCCAGTTCCTGCACCAGCTTCTGGAAGCGCTCGCGGTCCTCGGCCAGGTCGATGCTGTCCGGCGTGGTGCCGATCACCGGCACGCCATTGGCTTCCAACGCGCGCGCCAGCTTCAGCGGGGTCTGGCCGCCGTACTGGACGATCACGCCCTTGGGCTTCTCCAGGTCACAGATCTCCAGCACGTCTTCCAGCGTCAGCGGCTCGAAGTACAGGCGGTCGGAGGTGTCGTAGTCGGTCGACACGGTCTCCGGGTTGCAGTTGACCATGATGGTTTCATAACCGTCCTCGCGCAGGGCGAGCGCGGCATGCACGCAGCAGTAGTCGAACTCGATGCCCTGGCCGATGCGGTTGGGGCCGCCACCGAGCACGATGATCTTGTTGCGGTCGGTCGGCTGTGCCTCGCACTCGTCCTCGTAGGTCGAGTACATGTAGGCGGTGGTCGTGGCGAATTCCGCCGCGCACGAATCCACGCGCTTGTACACCGGACGCACGCCAAAGGCGCGGCGCAGGGTGCGCACGGCCGTCTCGTCGGTGCCGGTCAGCTGGGCCAGGCGCGCATCGGAGAAGCCCATGCGCTTGAGCTCGCGCATGCGCTTGGCATCGATGCCGCCCAGGCCGGCGATGGCCACGTCCTTTTCCGTCGCGATGATTTCCTCGATCTGGTCGAGGAACCACGGATCGACGAAGGACAGCGCATGGATGTCCTCCACGCTCATCCCCGCGCGGAAGGCATCGCCGATGTGGAACATGCGCTCCGGACCCGGCTCCTTCAACTCGCGCTTCAGGGTTGCCACGTCGTCTTCGTTGCCAAGGTCCAATCCCGTCGGGTCGAGGCCGACCTTGCCGGTTTCCAGGCCGCGCAGCGCCTTCTGCAACGACTCCTGGAAGGTGCGACCCATCGCCATCACTTCGCCCACCGACTTCATCTGGGTGGTGAGGCGTGCGTCGGCCTGCGGGAACTTCTCGAAGGCGAAGCGCGGGATCTTGGTGACCACGTAGTCGATCGACGGTTCGAACGAAGCCGGGGTCTTGCCGCCGGTGATCTCGTTGCGCAGCTCGTCCAGCGTGTAGCCCACCGCCAGCTTGGCCGCGATCTTGGCGATCGGGAAGCCGGTGGCCTTCGACGCCAGCGCCGACGAACGCGACACGCGCGGGTTCATCTCGATCACCACGACGCGGCCGTTCTGCGCGTTGATGCCGAACTGCACGTTGGAGCCGCCGGTATCCACGCCGATCTTGCGCAGCACCGCGATGGAGGCATCGCGCAGGCGCTGGTATTCCTTGTCGGTCAAAGTCTGTGCCGGCGCGACGGTGATCGAGTCTCCGGTGTGCACGCCCATGGCGTCGAAGTTCTCGATCGAGCAGACGATGATGCAGTTGTCCGCCTTGTCGCGGACCACTTCCATTTCGAATTCCTTCCAGCCCAGCACCGACTCCTCGACCAGGATCTCGCTGACCGGCGAGAGCTCGAGGCCGCGCTTGGCGATCTCCTCGAACTCCTCCTTGTTGTAGGCGATGCCGCCACCGGTGCCACCGAGGGTGAACGACGGGCGGATGATGGTCGGGTAACCGACCTTGGCCTGGATCTCCACTGCCTGCTCGAACGTCTTGGCGACCTCGGCCTTCGGGCACTCCAGGCCAATTTCCTGCATGGCCACGCGGAACAGCTCGCGGTCCTCGGCCATGCGGATAGCATCGCGCGAGGCGCCGATCAGCTCGACGTTGTACTTCTCCAGCACGCCGTTGTCGGCCAGGTCCAGCGCGCAGTTCAGCGCGGTCTGGCCACCCATGGTCGGCAGCAGCGCATCGGGCTTTTCCTTGGCGATGATCTTCTCGACCGTCTGCCAGTTGATCGGCTCGATGTACACGGCGTCGGCCATGTTCGGGTCGGTCATGATCGTGGCCGGGTTGCTGTTGACCAGCACCACGCGGTAACCCTCGTCACGCAGGGCCTTGCAGGCCTGCGCGCCGGAGTAGTCGAACTCGCAGGCCTGGCCGATCACGATCGGACCGGCGCCGATGATCAGGACGGTTTTGATGTCAGTGCGCTTTGGCATGTCAGTTGTTCTCCATCAGCGCAATGAAGCGGTCGAAGAGCGGGGAAACGTCGTGCGGGCCCGGGCTCGCCTCGGGGTGCCCCTGGAAGCTGAAGGCCGGCGCGTCGGTCAAGGCGATGCCCTGGTTGGTGCCATCGAACAGCGAGCGATGGGTCACGCGCACGTTGGCCGGCAACGTCGGCTCGTCCACCGCGAAACCATGGTTTTGCGAGGTGATCATCACCCGGCCGCTGTCGAGGTCCTGTACCGGGTGGTTGGCGCCATGGTGGCCGTGCGGCATCTTCATGGTGCGCGCACCGCTGGCAAGCGCCAGCAATTGATGGCCCAGGCAGATGCCGAAGGTCGGAACCTTGGCGGCAATGAAGTCCTTGATGGCGGCGATGGCGTAGTCACACGGCTCCGGGTCACCCGGGCCATTCGACAGGAACACGCCATCGGGCTTCAGGGCCAGCACCTCGGCGGCCGGAGTCTGCGCCGGCACCACGGTCACCCGGCAGCCGCGCTCGGCGATCATGCGCAGGATGTTGATCTTCACGCCGAAGTCGTAGGCCACCACGTGGAACTTGCGCTCGGCCTGCACGAAGGCGCCGGTGTCCAGGTCCAACTGGCCATCGGTCCACTCATAGCGCTCGGTCGCGCTCACCACCTTCGCCAGGTCCATGCCCTTAAGGCCCGGGAACTTGCGGGCGGCTTCGATGGCCTTCTCCGGGTCCACGTCGCCGGCCATGACCGCGCCATTCTGGGCGCCTTTGTCGCGCAGGATGCGGGTCAGCTTACGGGTGTCGATGTCGGCGATCGCGACGATGCCGCGGGCCTTCAGCCACTCCGGCAGGGACACCTGGCTGCGCCAGTTGCTGGGCCGGCGCGGCACGTTGCGCACGATCAGACCGGACGCCCAGACCTTCGTGGCCTCGTCGTCCTGCTCGGTGCAGCCGGTGTTGCCGATGTGGGGATAGGTCAGCGTCACGAGCTGACGCGCGTAGGACGGATCGGTCAGGACTTCCTGATAGCCGGTGAGTGCAGTGTTGAACACGACTTCGCCGACGGAAAGTCCGGGCGCGCCTACGGAAACGCCCTCGAAGATGGTGCCGTCTTCGAGTGCGAGGATTGCGGGATGGGTCACGGGGGTCGCCTTGGGTGCCGAGGGGTGCTGACCATCCGCCCTGCGCACGGCCGCGGAAAGCGGCTTGCAGCAAAGCGCGGACGCGGTTTCTAACCGGTCCGGCGGGAGGAGTTCAGGCGAGCGGGAATTCTATCCGGATCGGCACCCCGGCGCCAGCATCCAGTGCCCCAGATGCGAGCTTCCAGTCAGACTCCGCAAAGCACGCCGTCCCTCATGAACTCGACGCAATGTCCCTATTCAGCCGACAACTGCACTGAATGAACGCCAACTCGCCAGCTCAATCCAGCAGGTCCCGCACCCGATAACTGCCCGCCGGTCGGCTGACCAGCCGCCCAGCACAATGCAAGGCGCCCCGGGCGAAGATGTCCCGGTTGGTGGCGCGGTGCACCAGTTCGATCCGCTCGCCCAGTGCGGTGAACTGCACCAGGTGCTCACCCACGATGTCCCCCGCCCGCAGCGAGGCATACCGCGGCTCCGCACCGCCCTTCCGGGCATGTTCACCGAGAGTCAGCGCGGTTCCCGAGGGCGCATCCAGCTTGTGTACGTGGTGCGACTCCACGATGTCGCAATCCCACCCCTGCAACGCCTGGGCGGCACGCTCGACGAGATCGTTCAGCACCGCAACGCCCAGGCTGAAGTTGGAGGCCCACAACACCGGAATCTGCCTTGAGGCGGCCGCCAGTGCCTCGCGCTGGAGCAGTTCGATGCCAGTGGTCCCGGAGACCAGCGCAGCACCACGCGCCACGCAGAGATCCAGGATGCGATCAAATCCCTCGGGCAGGCTGAAATCGATGGCCACGTCGAAGACGGGCGCCTGCGAGAGTTCCGAGGCGGCAAGCCGGTGCACGCCAGGCAACGTCGGCAGACGCTCCGGCTCGCGCGCAACCGCGCCCACTACCTGGAGGGTGGACTGCTCTGAAGCCAGCCGCAACAACGCCTGGCCCATGCGCCCGGAAGCGCCATGGATGAGAACTCGGGTAGGCTTGGTCATGCGTCTATCTTGACGCCATCCAAGCCAACCGTCACCGGGGAAACGATCAAGCGGACGCGGGTGCTTCGGCCTGGAGACGCCCCATTACCTGACGCATCGAATCCTCGAACGCATTGTCGACGCCTCGCAATGCCATGCGCCCGGCCTTGACCATGGCTGCCAACTCTTCGGCTGAAGCGACCAGCACGCGAATGCCGCGCCGATTGACGAACAACAGGCGCGCGGAAATCGGGCTGACCCACGACACCTTGGCCGGCTCGCTGCGGCCGTTTTCGGACGTCAACTGCACCCAGCTGCCAATCTCCAGCGCGCGGATCTGGTCGGCCACCTCGGCGTCGAAGTCCAGGGTCGGCCCCTGGGTGACGGGCACAAGCAGGGGCTCCACCACCGGCGGCGGCGGTGCGGGGATCGGCGGCGGCGTTGGCAGGGTTTGCTGCTCGGCACTGGCATCACCCTCGGCGATGCGAGCCAGGGTGTGATGCAGAGCGGCCAGCGTTTCCTCCGCGGCATGGCCCACGCAACCCGAGCTTTCCAGGATCGCCGACAGTGCCGCCCGCTCCAACGGGGGCAACCGCTCCGGCGGCGCGCCCAACTCCGCATGATCAAAGCTGACCAGCAGGCCCATGACCGCATGTAACGCATCGGCGTACCGCGGCGAAGCCTGGCCGTCGCGCAGGATGACCTGGGTGAGATGGTGCGTCGCATAGTGCGACAGGAATTCGCCCAGCGCCGGCGGCAGTTCACGACCATTGCGCTGCGCCACGATGTCGGTGGCGGCGATCTCGCGGGCCTGTTCCAGCCGCTCGCGGCCGCGCTGGGCCTCGGCGGCACGTTTTTCCGCAAGCTCCATGCGCTTGCGGTGCTGGTCCATGTAGCTGCGGAGCTCCTGCTCCAGCGTCTCGAAGATCGCCAGGTCTTCGTTGTACTCGGCGACCACGCGCTCGACCACGCCGTCGACCTGGTCCAGCAACTGGCGCTCCTGCGGCCCCTCGCCGTGATTGCCTTCGCAAGCTTCGGCCACGGCGTTCAACAGGCGGCGCGCCGGATGGCCCTTGTAGAGGAACATGCGGCGATCCTTCACCGCCACGCGGACATACGGCACCAACAGGCGTCCGATCTTGCGACGGGCCTCGGGTTCGAAGTCACGCTCGTCCATCAGCACATCGAACAGCATCCCGACGAGATCGACCGCATCCTCGTCGGCGGCGCCAAGACTGGTGTCGTGCCCGGCCATTCCCAGGCGCTGCGCGGTCGCGAGCAGCTCGCGGCGGAGCTGGTCGGCCAGCGAGGCACGGTCATCATCAAGTGCCTGCGCCAAAACGGCCGAGGGCTGCTTCTGCATCCGATGCAGGACGCTCATCACGTCGCTGGTGGGCATGGGCATGCCGCCGAGGCCGCCGGCCATCGCACGCGGGCTCTCCTGCCCTCCCAGGCGCTGGCGCCAGCCCTGCAGCAGGCCCACCAGGCTGTTGAAGAACGCGGAATCGCCTCCCTCCATGCCAACCGCGTCGTCGGACGCATCGGCAGACCTCTCCGAAGCGTTTGCCGGAGCCGTTCGGGCCTCGGACTTCGGTTTCGGCGCGGGGGCCTCCAGGCTGGGCAGGATGCCCGCCGAAGCCAGCTGCTCGTTCATGCGCGCATAGACATCATGCAGCGCTTCGCCCAGTTCACGCTCGAAGAACTTGAGAAGGGCAATGGCGACGTTGGCTGTAAGCTCACTGCCCCGCATGCCGTCACGCATGGCCTTCGCCAAGGCCTTCGGGCCCACCGGGTTGTCGCCCCCCGGGAGCGAGGCGCGCGTGGCCAGGGCGGCCATGCGCGCATCCAGCGCGGCCAATCCCTGCGCATGCAGGCGGCTGAGGTTGTCGATGAGTTGTTCGTCGGCCAACTGCTGTTGGAGGTCTTCGTCCTCGACCAGGCGCAACACGACTTCTGCCGGGCCCTCGACCGCGGCCATGCCGCTGAAAGCGCGGAAGCCCGCTGCAGCGGACTGGGCAAAGCCCTGGGCGATCTGGCCGCGGACGCGACGCAGGTCCCGCAGCGCGGTGAGCTCGACCCCATCGGCACCGACTTGGGCCCGGTCAAACAGGAAATCGTCGGTGCGCCGCAGCGCCGCCTCGATGACCTCGTTGAGGGGTTCCGTGGAGAGGTGCTGCAATGCGAACACCAACTGGTGAGGGTCCGTCCCCACTCCCCGTGTGATCGGCTCGAACGTGGCGGTCGACATCATGCGGGCTCGCAATTCCATTGGGCCATTTATATCCGCTTCACGGAAATTTATCGGCCTGCAGGACAGCGTCCTTTTCTGATTCCTTGACGGAATCGACAATCCACCAGTTCAGGACGTCATGCGATCCCAGAACCCCTTGACACCGTCGATGAATGTGGAGGACCGTGGGGAATGACGTCGCGCGTCGTCGCCAGCGAACGTGGCCTCGAATTTCTCGAGCAATTCGCGCTGCTCCGCCGTGAGATTGACCGGTGTTTCCACCGCGACCCGGCAGTACAGATCACCGGGCTTGCGACTGCGCACCGACTTCACGCCCTTGTCGCGTAGACGGAACAACTTGCCTGTCTGGGTCTCAGCCGGGATGCGCAACTCCACCTCGCCCCCCAGCGTCGGCACGCGGATGACATCGCCCAACGCCGCCTGGGAAATGCGGATGGGCACCTCGCAGTGCAGGTCGTCGCCGTCGCGCTGGAAGATGTCGTGCTCGCGCACGCGCACCTCCACGTACAGGTCGCCCGGAGGGGCTCCGGCCGGGCCGGCTTCGCCCTCGCCCGCGAGGCGGATGCGGTCGCCATTGTCGACGCCCGCCGGAATCTTGACCTGCAGGGTCTTGGTGCGCTCCACGCGCCCCTGCCCGTGGCAGTCGCCGCAGGGGTTGGCGATGGTCTGGCCACGCCCGCCGCAATGCGGACAGGCCTGCTGCATCGAGAAGATGCCGCGCTGGAACCGGACCTGGCCACGCCCCTGGCAGGTGCTGCAGGTATCCACCTTGCCGTCGGTGGAACCGCTGCCGTGGCAGGTATCGCACTCGTCCAGCGTGGGGACTTCGATCTGCTTGTCGACGCCACCCACGGCCTCTTCCAGCGACAGCTCCATCACATAGCCGACATCGGCGCCGCGACGCGGTCCGCGCGAGCCTCCACCGCCGCCAAAGATGTTGCCGAAGATGTCGCCGAAAATATCGCCCATGTCGGCGTAGCCCGGACCACCGCCGCCACCGCCCATGCCGTGCTCGAACGCGGCGTGGCCGTGCTGGTCGTACATGCGGCGCTTGGAGGCATCGGACAGCACCTCGTACGCCTCCTTGCACTCCTTGAACGACTCCTCGGCGGCCTTGTCGCCCGGATTGCGGTCGGGGTGGTGTTTCATCGCGCAGCGGCGATAGGCCTTTTTCAGCTCGTCTTCGCTGGCGGTGCGGGCCACGCCCAGGACTTCGTAGTAATCGCGCTTGCTCATGTGCGGCTTCGGTTCCCCTGCCCGCCACGGCAGGCAGGACTGGCATCGGTGATGTGCGTCTGGCTCAAACAACGAGGGCCCGGGACCGCGTCGCGAACCCGGACCCTCGTCCGATCCCCGTGCCCGCTCCCGCCATCAAGGCGTGGCGCGGGCATGGGGCAATCGGTTACTTCTTGTCGTCTTCCTTGACCTCGGTGAACTCGGCGTCGACCACGTCATCGCCGCCCTTGGCGCCGCCAGCCGCAGCACCGGCCTCACCCGGCTGCGCGGCCTGCGCTGCGGCAAACAGGCCCTGTGCCGCCTCTTCCAGTGCCTTCGACTTGGCCTCGATCTGGCCCTTGTCGTCGCCCTTCATGGCGGTCTCGAGTTCGGCGATGGCGCCCTCGGCGCGGCCGATCACGTCGCCCGGCACCTTGTCGCCATTTTCCTTGATGGTCGTGCGCGTCATGTGGATCAGGCCGTCGGCATGGTTGCGGGCCTGGACCAGCTCGTGGAACTTCTGGTCCTCCTCGCGGTGCGCCTCGGCGTCCTGCACCATCTTGTTGATCTCGTCCTCGGACAGGCCCGAACCGGCCTTGATCTCGACCTTCTGTTCCTTGCCGGTCTTCTTGTCCTTGGCCGTCACGTGCACGATGCCGTTGGCGTCGATGTCGAACGACACCTCCACCTGCGGCATGCCGCGCGGTGCCGGCTCGATGCCCGACAGGTCAAAGCGGGCCAGCGACTTGTTGTAGCGGGCCTGCTCACGCTCACCCTGCAGCACGTGCACGGTCACCGCGGACTGGTTGTCCTCGGCGGTCGAGAAGGTCTGCGAGGCCTTGGTCGGAATCGTGGTGTTCTTCTCGATGATCTTGGTGAACACGCCACCCAGGGTCTCGATGCCCAGGCTCAGCGGGGTCACGTCCAGCAGCAGCACGTCCTTGACGTCGCCCTGCAGCACGCCACCCTGGATCGCGGCGCCCACGGCCACGGCTTCGTCCGGGTTGACGTCCTTGCGCGGCTCCTTGCCGAAGAACTCGGCCACCGCCGCCTGCACCTTCGGCATGCGGGTCTGGCCGCCGACCAGGATCACCTCGGTCACGTCGCTGGCGCGCAGGCCGGCGTCGTTGAGCGCGGTGCGGCACGGCTCGATCGACTTGCGGATCAGGTCATCGACCAGCGACTCCAGCTTGGCGCGGGTCAGCTTGATGTTCAGGTGCTTCGGGCCGCTCGCGTCGGCGGTCACGTACGGCAGGTTGACCTCGGTCTGCTGCGCGCTGGACAGCTCGATCTTGGCGCGTTCGGCCGCGTCCTTCAGGCGCTGCAGGGCCAGCGGGTCCTTGCGCAGGTCGATGCCCTGGTCCTTGAGGAACTCCTCGACCAGGTAGTCAATGACGCGCGCATCGAAGTCTTCGCCGCCCAGGAAGGTGTCGCCGTTGGTGGCCAGCACCTCGACCTGCATCTCGCCGTCGACCGACGCGATCTCGATGATCGACACGTCGAAGGTGCCGCCGCCGAGGTCGTACACGGCCACCTTGCGGTCACCGCCCTTCTTGTCCATGCCGTAGGCCAGCGCGGCCGCGGTCGGCTCGTTGATGATGCGCTTGACGTCCAGGCCCGCGATCTTGCCCGCATCCTTGGTCGCCTGGCGCTGGCTGTCGTTGAAGTACGCCGGCACGGTGATGACCGCCTCGGTCACAGTCTCGCCCAGGTAGGCCTCAGCGGTCTTCTTCATCTTGGCCAGCACTTCGGCCGAGACCTGCTGCGGTGCCATCTTCTTGCCTTCGGCGGTCTGCACCCAGGCGTCGCCGTTGTCGTGCTGGATGATGCCGTATGGCACAAGGCTGATGTCCTTCTGCACTTCGGCGTCGGTGAACTTGCGGCCGATCAGGCGCTTCACCGCGAAGAAGGTGTTCTTGGGGTTGGTCACCGCCTGGCGCTTGGCCGAGGCGCCGACGAGGACTTCGCCGTCCTTGGTGAACGCAACGATGGACGGCGTGGTGCGGTCGCCCTCGGCGTTCTCGATGACCTTGACGTTGCCGCCCTCCATGATCGCCACGCACGAGTTGGTCGTGCCGAGGTCGATGCCGATGATCTTGCCCATGGTGTTTCCCTCTCGAAATCTTTGACTTGGGGGCGGCCGGGCCGCCGATGGTCGTTATCTGGGGTCGCCGGAAACCACTTCAAGCGTCCGGCTATGCAAAGGTTCAGGCGTCCTTGGCCACCACGACCAGCGCGGGGCGCAGCAGACGCTCGTTGAGCAGCCAGCCCTTCTGGTACACCTGCACCACGTGGCCCGGCGCGTGATCCGCGCTGTCGACCATGCTCATGGCCTGGTGGTGCTCGGGGTTGAACGGCTGGCCGGTGGGATCCACCGCCACCAGGCCGTTGTCGGACACCACCTTGAGCAACTGCCGCAGGGTCAGTTCCATGCCGTCGCGCAGGGCATTGGCATCGGTGCCGGCGGCGGCGAGACCCGCCTCGAGGCTGTCGATCACCGGCAGCAGCTCGGACAGCAGGCGCTCGTTGGCGAACTTGCGGGCCATGTCCACGTCGCGCGTCAGGCGCTTGCGCTGGTTGTCCAACTCGGCGCGCTCGCGCAGCGCGTCTTCGGCCACCTTGGCCAGCTCGGCCTTGAGCGCGTCGATCTGCGTTTCAAACGAGTCGATGGGTTCGGCGCCGGTCGCGCCCTCGACGGTTTCACCCTGGTTGGGGTCGGTCTGGTGTTCGGTGGTCATCATGCCTGGCGGTTTCCTGCTTGAAACGGACGCACTTCCCTTGGCCGGGAGTGCACGACAGCCCTGCTATGGGGCCCCCGCCGGGGGCTTTCAAGCCACCTAGCCCAGATCGGGCTGGATCGCGGCCCCGAGCGCGTCGGCGGCCGCCTGGACCACCGGAATCACCCGCTCATAGGCCATGCGCGTGGGGCCGATCACCCCCAGCACGCCCAACACCCGCCCCCCGGAGGTGTAGGGTGCGGTCACCAGGGACACCCCCTCCAGCGGAGCGAGCCCGGTCTCTTCGCCGATGAAGATGCGCACGCCGGGCGCCTGCACCGTGCGCTCCAGCAACTGCAGGATCTCGCGCTTGCGGGCGAAGGCCTCGAACAGGTCGCGAAGGCGGTCCACATCCGAAAGCTCCTGCACGCCCATCAGGCGGGTCTGTCCCGCCACCACCATGTCGTCCCCGCCCGGCGCCAGCACCTGTTCGGCCAGTTCGACCGATTGCGCCAGCAGCGTCTCCATTTCCGCCCGCGCGGTGCGCAGATCCCGCAACAGCGTCGCCCGGATGTCCGCAACCGCCCGACCGGCGAAGTGGGTATTGAGGTAATTCGCCACCCGTTCCAGCTCGCCCGCGTCATATGGTCGCCTGGTCTGGATGATGCGGTTCTGCACATCGTTGTCGGCCAGCACCACGATGGCCAATACGCGCTGTGCGTCGATCGGCACGAAACCGATCCGGCGGAACGCGAACTGGGCCCGGTTGGGCACGCTGACCACCCCCACGAAGTGGGTCATGGCCGAGAGCAATTCCGAAGCACTGCCCAGCAGCGCCTGTGTCCCCGAGCCGGCAGGCAACTCGCTGCGCAGGCGCGACACCTCGCCTTCGGGCAAGGGCGAGACCTGAAGCAATGTATCGACGAACAGCCGGTACCCCTGCGCAGTGGGAATCCGCCCAGCCGAAGTATGGGGGGCACTCAGCAGGCCCACGTCCTCCAGGTCGGACAGGATGTTGCGGATGGTGGCCGGACTGACATCGAGCCCCGCATGGCGCGCCAGCGTCTGCGAGCCCACCGGTTCACCGCTCTGGATGTAGCGACCGATCAGCGTGCGCAGCAACTGCCGGGCTCGCGGGTCAAGAATGGGGTCGGTGGGGCGGCGGCTCATCTACTTGATATAAGCGTCTGGCCGACAGGGCGCAAGCGAACTCCACCCGGGCGTGGGACTTTGGGCAATCTCGTCCCGTGAGAATTCGTCATGCCAAGGTGCCCCCGCCCCCGCTTGGCCCAACGCTCCGCACCCGGCACAATCGCCCCGCATGCTGACCCACCTCTCCATCAAGCAATTCGCCGTGGTCACCGAAGCCGAACTGGCCTTCGGCCCCGGGTTGACCGTCATTTCCGGCGAGACCGGCGCCGGCAAGTCCCTGCTGGTGGACGCGCTGGGACTGATCTCCGGCCTGCGCGCCGACAGCGGCGTGGTCCGCCATGGTGCCGACCGGGCCGAACTGGTGGCCGACTTCACCCTGGCCGATACCCCGACCGCCCTGGCATGGCTGCGGGAGAATGAGCTGGACGAGGACGATGGCTGCCAGATCCGCCGCGTCATCCGCGCCGACGGCGGCTCCAAGGCCTGGATCAACGGCCGGCCAGTCACGCTGTCGCAACTGACCGACCTGGCCACCCGCCTAGTGGAAATCCATGGCCAGCATGAGCACCAGGCCCTGATGTCGAAGCCGAGCCAGCTGGCGTTGCTGGATGCCTACGGCCGCACCGACACTCCACGCGCCGCGGTGGCCAGCGCCGCCCGCCACTGGAGCGCGCTGTTGCAGGAGCGCGACGCCCTGTCCGCCCGCGGCGATGTGTCCGAACGCACCGCTTGGCTGGAGCACCAATTCACCGAACTCGACCGCGAGGCACTCGACGCGGGCACGATTGCCAAGCTGCAGGCCGACCACCGTCGCCTGGCCCATGCAAGCGACCTAATCACGGCCTGCGAAGGCACCTTCGCCCGCCTCGGTGGGGACGAAGGTCCGTCGCTGACCCGCCTGCTCCAGCAGGCCCGCCACGACCTGCAGCGCGTTTCCGAGCATGAGCCACGCCTGCTGGAGGTCAATGCCATGCTCGACAACGCCGCGATCCAGATCGACGAGGCGCTGGTACTGCTGGACCGCGTGCGCAGCGACCTGGAGCTGGACCCGGATGCATTCGAAGGGCTGGAGCGCCGCCTCGGCCGCCTGCACGAACTGGCCCGCAAGCACCGCGTCACCCCCGAGCAATTGGCCGCGCACCGAGACGGCCTCGCTGAGGAACTGGAAGTACTGCGCACTGCTGGCGTGCGCGTCCAGCAGCTCGATGGCGAAATCGAGACGGCGAAAACGGCGTGGCAGGAAGCTGCCGCCGTACTCACCGAGGCACGCCAGGCCGCTGCAAAGTCCCTTTCCGATTCCACCACCGCCCTGATCGCCGACCTCGGCATGGGCGGCGGTCGCTTCGATGTCGCGCTGGAGCCCGTCGACGCCAATCGCCCCGACCCCAACGGAGCCGAGCGCGTGGAGTTCCTCGTGGCCGCCAACCCCGGCCAGCCGGCCCGCGCGCTGCGCAAGGTCGCGTCTGGCGGCGAACTGTCCCGCATCTCGCTGGCCATCGAGGTCGCCGCGCTCGGCCTGGACGCGGTCCAGACCATGGTGTTCGACGAAGTGGATTCCGGCATCGGCGGCGCAGTGGCCGACATCGTCGGTCAGAAGCTACGCGCCCTCGGCGCCAGCCGGCAGGTGCTGTGCGTGACGCACTTGCCTCAGGTGGCCGCCAAGGGCCACGCCCACTACCGGGTGAGCAAGGCGGCCAGCGAAGGCATCACCCGAAGCGCAGTGCAGCGCCTGGATGCCAAGGCTCGCGAGGAAGAACTCGCCCGCATGCTCGGCGGCGTGGAGCTGACCAAGGAAGCGCGTGCGGCGGCCAAGCGGTTGCTCGCGGACGTGGACTAGCGCGCGGCGCAGGGTCAGCCGCGCTTCTTGCGCACGTACAGCACCAGCGAGTGCGCCTCGATCTCGTAGCCGTACTTGGCCGCGATCTTGTGCTGCAACGCTTCGATTTCGTCGCTCTCGAACTCGATGATCTTGCCCGTGTCCACGTCCACCATATGGTCGTGGTGGTCGCCACGGTCCAGTTCGTAGACCGACTGGCCGGCCTCGAAATTGTGCTTCAGCACCAGTCCCGCGGCCTCGAACTGGGTCAGCACGCGGTACACCGTGGCCAGGCCGATGTCCTCGCCCTGTTCCAGCAGGTGCCGATAGATGTCTTCGGCAGTCATGTGCCGCGGCTTGGCCTGCTCCAGCAGTTGCAGGATGCGCAGGCGGGGGTGGGTAACCTTCAAACCGGCATTGCGCAGGTCTTGCGATTCCATGTCGTCTCCATGAACGGACGGCACGCGGCGGGCGCGCAAACTTGCCTTCAGTGTATCATCGGGTCGATATCCGCCTGCCCGAAACCAAATGCGAAAGCTCGTCCTGGTTCTCTCCGTCGCCCTTGCCACGTCCGGCTGCGGCATTGTCTACCGCCAGCCTATCTACCAGGGCAACCTGCTGGAGAAGAGCGCGGTCGACCAGTTGCAGGTGGGCATGAGCAAGCAGCAGGTCCAGTTGCTGCTGGGCACGCCGTCGATTGCCGACCCCTTCAGCCAGAACCGCTGGGACTACACCGCCACCCAGCGCGTAGGCCGACTGGCGCGTACCGAAAAGAAGAACCTGACCATCCATTTCGAGGGCGATGCCGTCACCCGCTGGGAAGGCGACTATTTCCCGGAGCAGGATGAGGAACTGGCCAAGGCCGCGCGCAAGCAGTTCGGGCCCAACCTGGCCAAGGACAAGAAGAAGGGTCGCTGATCCGCTCCCGCTTCCAGTGGAACGCGCCAGAAGGGGCCGCTTGTCGCGGCCCCTTCCGCATTCAGCGCTTCTTGATCGGCCGTGCTTCGGCCCGCTTGCGCCGGGCCACCTTGGGGTCCACCGTGAGTGCGCGCAGCAGTTCCACGCGGTCTCCGTCGACCAAAATCGCATCCAGGGACACTTTTGCCCCGAACACCGCATAGCCGGTGACCTCCGCATCCGCAGCCCAACCGGCTGCCGACACCGCGTCGCGCACGCAACTGCCCGGGGCCAATGACACCTCGGCCGCCTCATGGCGTCGCGGCCACGCCCGGACCACCTGCACCTTCACGCCACGTCGCCCCGGTCGGCAACGCGTACGAAATCGTCCACCATCCGGTCGGCCAGGCTCTGGAAGCCGACCGCCATCGCCGCCCCCAGCAGTTTCACCGCCGGCTCGAAGTCGAGGGTGAGGGTGACCTTGCACGCCGATTCGTCCAGGGAGTGGAACTCCCAGCGCCCGCCCAGCTTGCGGAACGGGCCATCGATCAGCCGCATGTCGATGTGATGCGGCGGCGCCAGGGTGTTCTCGGTCATGAACCAGGTCCGCAGCCCACCCATCCGAAGGTCCAGCCGGGCCACCTTGCGGCCCTCGCCCTCTTCCAGCACCTGCGCGCCTTCGCACCAGTCAAATCGTCGCGGATAGGCAGCGACATCGTTGACCAGCGCGAACATGCGCGCGGCGGAATGCTCTACAAGGGCGGATCGGCGGATGGAAGTCATGGGGTGGTCGCCTGTCGACCCCACTTTCGGGGACAATAGGCGCAATGGCAAAGAACAATGGCAAGACCGGCAAGGATAAGGCAAAGGGCGCGGGTGGCGGCACCATCGCGACCAACAGGCGTGCCCGACACGACTACTACCTCGAGCAGAAGTTCGAGGCCGGCTTGGCCCTGCAGGGCTGGGAACTGAAGTCCATCCGCGCGGGTCGCGCCAACATCGGCGAGAGCTACGCCCACATCCGCGACGGCGAGATGTTCCTGCACAACGCGCAGATCACCCCGCTGATCTCCGCCTCCACGCACGTGGTGGCCGATGAGCGCCGCACACGCAAGCTGCTGCTGCATCGGAACGAGATCGACAACCTGATCGGCCGCATCCAGCGCGAAGGTTATACCGTGGTGCCCACGTCGCTGTACTGGAAAGGCAACAAGGTCAAGATCGAGATCTGCCTGGCCAAGGGCAAGCAGGCGCACGACAAGCGCGACGCCAGCAAGGAGCGAGACTGGCAGCGCGAGAAGCAACGGGTGATGCGGCGCCACAACAAGGACGCGTGACGGGCGCACAAGGCGCCCGCGCCAACCCACCCCTGCATCAGGGGTGTGGAACGATCGCCGGCAAGGTGAAGTAGAACGTCGCACCCTCGCCTTCGCGGCCTTCGGCGCGGACCTCGCCGCCATGTCGCTCGACGATGCGTTTCACCGAGGCCAGGCCGATGCCGTGGCCGGCGAACTCCTCCTGGCGGTGCAGTCGCTGGAACGGCCGGAACAGCTTGTCCGCGTATTCCTGCCTGAAGCCGGCACCGTTGTCCCTGACGTAGAACTCCACCATGCCTTCGTCCACGCCCGCGGTGCCGATCTCGATATGGGCATTCTCGCGGTCCCTGGTGAACTTCCACGCATTGCCCAGCACGTTGCCCAACAAATTGCGCACCAACGTGGCGTCGCCTTCCACGGCCATGTCCGGAGCGATCGCCACGTCCACCTTGCGCCCGGGCGACGCCAGGCGCAGTTCCTCCACCACCTCGCCGGCAATGCGGGTCATGTCCAGTCGTTCCAGCCGCATCTCGCCGCGGCTCACGCGTGACATCTTCAGTAGCGCGTCGATCAGCTCACCCATCCGCGAGGCCGCCTTGCGCACGCGGTTGAGGTAATCGACGCCCTCCTCGTCCAGCACCTTGGCGTAGCGTTCGGCCAGGATCCGGCTGAAGCCATCGATGGCCCGTAGCGGCGCCCGCAGGTCGTGGGACACGCTGTAAGCGAAGGCCTCCAGCTCCTGGTTGGCCTGGCTCAGCTCCCGGGTGCGCAACGCGACTCGCGCCTCCAACGTGCGATTCAGCGCGTGCACGCGCGCTTCGGCGCGCACCCGCTCGGTGACGTCTTCAACCTGCACCAGTCCTGCCACGTCCTGGCCAATGTTGCCGGGAATTGGCGAGAAGGTCAGTTGCACCTCGCGCACGTCCCCGTCCTGCCGAATGATCTGCCGGTTGGAGCGGCGGATCCCGTGTTCGTCCACGGTTTCCGGGGCTTCGCTTGCTGCAAACAACGACGAGAGCATGGTGCCAGGCAGGGAAGTGCGATCGCGCTTGACGATGCTGGCAAGCGCTGCGTTCACACCCACGATCTTCTCCTCCCGGTCCAACAACGCCTTGCCGATAGCCGAATGCTCCACCGCGATGCGGAACCGTTCCTCGCTGCGACGGAAGTCTTCGGTCATCCGCTCGGCCAGCGCCTGCGCGCGCGACTGTGTTCTCACCAGGATCATGGCGACGGCGTACATCAACAGCGATACGAGCACCCCCAACGCTCCCGTCCAATAGAGACCTCTCAACTGGGGGGCTGCCTGCGCCATGGGCCCGGACTGGAAGTCGAACCGCCATCGACGCCCATACATATCCAATTCGAGGGCGTGTTCAAAAGCGGGCTTGGCCTGCCCTGACCGTGGAGATGTCGAAAACAGCAGCTGATCGGCGACATCGGTGACGTCGGTGATGCGGAAGACCAACTGGGCAGCTTTGCCCGACTCACCGAGTGCCGCACGGACAAACGTCTCCGCCCGCAACGGTACGTAAGCCCAGCCCAGCAAGGCTTCGCGCCGGGCGGCCAGCGTTTTCGGCTCAAGGCCGCCGAAGTACACGGGGGCATAGATCAGCATGCCCGTCCGCGGCTGGTTGCCATCCTGCACCAGCCGGAGGGGCCCGGTCAGCCGGGGAAGCCCCGTGTCGGCCGCATCCGCCATGGCGCGGTGTCGCAGCGCCTCGGCGTACATGTCGAACCCGACCGCGTCGGCATTCACCTGGGTCCGCGGCTCCAGATAGAGAATCGGCCCGTAGTGCGACCGGACGCCACGCGGCCGGATCTCAAGGCGTCCATACCCTGAGTCCATCCACTCCCGCTGCAGGACCAGCATCTGCGCCTGGCTTACATAACCGGCGAACCCCAACCCCACCATGCCGGGAAAGCGCTGGTCGATATCCAGTTGGTCCACATAGGCCCGCCACTGCTGCGGCGTGGGGCGGGCAAGCGAAGCAAACAAGGACGAGCCGCCACGCAGCACCAGTTCATACTTGACCATCCGCTGCCGGACCCGCTCGGCAACCACTTCGGCGTCCTGGACGAAGGCCTGCCGCGACACGTCCAACTCGCGCTGGTAAGCCACGCGCCACAATGCGATCACGATGCCCAGCGAGCCCAACAGTACCGCCAAGGCCAACAGGTACGCACGGGGGCCGGTTTGCCAGCGGAGTCCACGGTCCTTCCCGGACGCAGCATCGAGTGAAGTCATGCGCGGGAGCATACCGCGTAGCCGTGGAGACCATGTCACGTGAACGGATGCCGCATGCCACCTGCCCGCCTCTTGAGTACTGCCGGCCCGGCCCTATACTGGGGTGGTCAGCGATGTTGGCTGTCCCCGGGGGTGCACTGGCTTCGACGGGGGTTGCAAAGTCGCCTGGCGCATGCCGAGGGGGTAGCTTTCCTCGTAAATCCAGCTGCAAAACTCTAGTTGCCAACGACGACAACTACGCTCTCGCCGCTTAAGGCGTAAGCCCCGAAACTGCTTGTGTCCGTGCTCGCAGCGTAGGGTCATTATCACGGAATCGCCGGGGGTGGCCGCCTGTCAGCCCCTAGTTAACCCAAAGCAGGCTGGTCCTTGGGTGCGCTTTGCACACCGTGCTGCCCCGGGACGAGATCTAACGGTGAGCTAAGCATGTAGTGCCGGGGATGGAGTGCCTTCGGACGGCGGTTCGATTCCGCCCACCTCCACCATCTCAACGTCCAACGACGTGCAAATCAGGCCGGAATCCCCAGAAATATCAAGGGTTTCGGCCTTTTTTGTGTCCAATTGGGTGCGATGTCGAGCGTTGCAATCCGACGGTAAGCGGCGGTAGGTTTGACGGTAGAGACCTCCACCCCCTGCCCACCTACCGTCACGGAGCTACCGACATGGCGCTCACCGACACCGCTATCCGCAAAGCCAAGCCGACTGACAAGCCCATCAAGCTCACTGATGGAAGTGGGCTGTACCTGCTGCTCAACCCGAACGGTTCCCGCTGGTGGCGATTCGATTACCGTTACCTGGGCAAGCGCAAGACGCTCAGCATGGGCACCTACCCCGACACCGGTCTGGCCGACGCGCGCGCCAAGCGTGACGATGCACGTAAGCTGCTGGCCGCTGGCGTCGATCCAGGCGAACACCGCAAGGCAACGAAAGCAGCCGGCGAGGAGCGCGCGGCCAACAGCTTTGAAGTGGTGGCCCGCGAGTGGCTGGCCAAGCGTGATTGGGTCACCGCCTACTCCGTCAAAGTGACAGCGTGGCTAGAGAACGACGTGTTCCCTTGGATCGGGAAGCGCCCGGTTGCAGAGTTGGCCGCTCCCGACTTCCTCAGGGTGGCACGCCGCATCGAAGAGCGAGGCGCCATCGAGTCGGCGCACCGCATCATGCAGAACTGCGGACAGGTGATGCGCTATGCGATCGCCACCGGGCGAGCTGATCGCAATCCCGTAGCCGACCTGAAAGGCGCCCTTCCCGCAGCCCCTGAGCGCCACCACGCGGCCATCACCGACACCAAAGCGATTGGCGGCCTGCTGCGCGCCATGGATGGCTACATGGGTGGCTTCGTGACCAGGTGCGCCCTGCGCCTCGCCCCGCTGGTGTTCGTGCGCCCCGGCGAACTGCGCCACGCCGAGTGGGAAGAAATCGACCTCAACGCCGCCGAGTGGAACATCCCCGGCGAGAAAATGAAGATGGGCGAACCTCATTTGGTCCCGCTGTCAGATCAGGCGTTGACAATCCTGCGGGAGCTGCATCCGCTAACCGGACACGGGCGCTATGTCTTCCCCGGTGGCCGCAGCCCCAAGCAGCCCATGAGCAACAACGCGATCAATGCAGCGCTGCGCCGCATGGGTTTCGACAAGGAAGCCATGACCGGCCATGGCTTCCGCGCGATGGCCCGCACCGTGCTGGACGAGACGCTGCACTTCCGCCCCGACTACATCGAGCACCAGCTTGCGCATGCCGTCCGCGATCCCAATGGACGGGCCTACAATCGAACAGCATACCTCCCAGAGCGCAAGAAGATGATGCAGGCGTGGGCGGACTACTTGGACGGTTTGAGGCTCAATGACAACGCCGAGTCGATAGTGCGCAAGGCTCAATAGAAGGCGGAATTCTAGTGCTCGACTTTTGAGCATGCAGCAGGTGCGGACCGCTGTCTTCACCCCTGCAATCGTGTAATCGACGAAGTATCGATGAAGTGGGTTGGCCTGTTGAAATCCATTTGCGGCCAAGCTCGACGCATCGCCCCTTCGCGGGGGCAGTTTCAAGCGCGGCGGCCACTGCCTCGCCGCCGGAACTGGTCGACGACATACAGTTCTGCGCCGGCAGATCGGCCTATATAGACCAATGGGATACGCCAACATCCTGCGACGCCCGAGGAGCGACATCGGCATTAATTCCATGTAAATCAATAGCTTGTGTCGTCGGAGTATATGTACGCAAGGGAAATGAACCTCATGGGAGTCTTGGTGCTGGTTCTCCACATCAAATGAGGTCCAAATGCAGACACTTCCCGATACTGGTTTCCTTCGCCTCCGTCAGATCCTCGGAGACGCCAAAGCCACCCCTCCGATTCCCGCGATCTGGCCCGTCTCTCGGTCCGCTTGGTGGGAGGGGGTCCGTTCGAAAAGATACCCGGCCCCTGTGCGCCTCGGGCCTCGAACGACTGCGTGGCGGGTTGAAGACATAAGAATGCTCATTGAGCAGACAACCAATGGTCAGTGAGTTGACGGTTGTCGTTGTCGCCCGGCCCAATCCTGCCGAAAGATCCCGTTTCAATGAACTCAGTGTTCGGCGCAACCCGAATGGCCGATTGGCCGGAGTGACCTGGCCCAAGGGCTCTCTGATCGAAGCGAAGAGGACTGGTCCAAGGTGAACTATTTTGAGCTTCACATAGGCGACTACGAAACCGCGACCGCCCACTTGACGGCCTGCGAAGACGGCATGTACGGCCGCCTGTTGCGACGCTACTACAGCACCGAAGTATTGCTTCCGCTCGACATGAAGGTGGTGCAACGGCTAGCCCGCGCACGCTCACGCGAAGAAAAGATTGCCCTCGAGACGGTGCTGAACGAGTTCTTCATCCAGGCCGCCGACGGGTGGCGTCATAAGCGCTGCGAAGAGGAGATCAGCCGCTATCAGGAGAAGCGGGCGAAGGCCAAGCGCAGCGCAGAACTTCGTTGGCAATCCGAAGGCAATGCGAACGCACATGCGCCAACGATGCGAATGCACAGCAAAGGCAATGCTCTCCAGACACCAGAAACCAGTCGCCAATTGCCAGAAGCCCATGAACCACACATAGAAGCGCTCGCTCCGCCTGCAGGAAGAACCTCCGCCAGCATATCAGCCGCAACACTGACTAAGGCTGGCGTCCGTGTCACGTCGCAGAACCCGGACCTCATCGCGGCCTGCGTGGAGGGGGTTACGACCGAGCATTTGTTGGAGGTCGCAGGCCTTTTCCCTGGCAAGCCGGCAGGTTACGTCATCGCCACTGCTCGTCGCGAAAACGCCGAGCGCGCAGAATCGATTTCTCGGAACATCACATCTGCCCGAGGCAATGGACAGCTGTCCAAGACGCTGACGGGCCTAGCGCGCCTGGAGAAACTCAAACATGCAGCCCAATCCGAACTGGCTTCTGATCGAGATCGCAGCAGGACTGCAGAAGCTCTGCCTACTCTCTCTCGAACGTTCGCCACCAATGGACGTGATTGACCTCACCGCACAGGCTTGGCTGGAGGCGGTGGCCGAGCGCCATAGCTGGAATGAAATGCATGACACGGAGCGTGTCAGGGCCGCATTCCGGACGTTGGCAAGGACCCGGCGAACCTGGCCGGTTCCGGCTGACTTTCTCGACTCTTTGCCGCGGCTAGAGACACTTCGTGCGATACCCCAAAGGCCGTGCGACCCGATCAAGGCGAAGCGAGCGATTGATGAGGTCAACGAAATGCTCGCAAAGTACGCCAAGAGAGGTGATTTTGGAGCATGCCAAGCCAGGCCCAGCATGGTAGAGCAGCGCCCTGATGGCCACGCCGACGCCCACCAAGCTGGGGTTAGTTTTGTCCCTAATCACTAGGCAGTCACTAGGCAGGATTCGCAATGGGTCGGCATAAAATCGTCTCGTGCGCCGTTTGCAGCAATAAGCACATCCGTCCAACGAAAGCCGCAGAAGACGGATGAACGCCAGGCTTTCGGCCGAGCTCGACCATGTCAACACAGGGCTCACCCCGGAGCGAGGCTGTTCGTTCCTACCGCATGGGCTGGCACTCGACTACCAAGCTGGACCCCAGTGCGGCCGGCTTCGGCAAACTGAACAGCTTGAAGTCAGTGCGGGCGACGTCGATGCCATGACAGCCGTTGCCCGAACTCGATGCGGATTCCGGCCAAGTCGACCATCAATTTCAGCCAGCGTTGCATCTCAGCTTGGTCGCCATCCAATGTCGACGTCCGGCCAGAAGCAGCCCCTCACGATCGGCCTGAGGCGTTCGCTCGGAGGCTTGCGCTAGTCTGGCTTCTTGAACAATCTCGCCCGGTCACAGACTGATCTCTTTTCGAGCGCTCGCTCCAATCGATCAAGCATTTTCACAACCCCTCCCGCTTCGCGATCCAGAGCTTCGGCAGCCGCCGATAAAGCCGCCCATGTGGGCCTCAAGCGGTTCACGAGGGTACGCCCTTTCCTTGAAAGACGGAGCATTCTGCGACGGCCGTCTTCTGGATCCGCCGTTGTTTCGACCAATCCTGCTTTATGCAATGAGTCACGTGCCTGGCTCACCGAAACGTGACTGATGCCCAACGCCTCGGATAGCTCCCCGACCGTGAGCGAATCGAATTGATCCAGCAGGTTCAGTGTGCCGAACCAACGTTGTTCGAACTCCACACCCAGCTCCGCATAGAACTGCGCGGCCTCTCGATCGATCCGCTCCGAGAGACGCCGAAGCCTCGCGCCTAAAGCGGCACCACCGGCGCGCGATGTGTAGTTGCTCAGATCCGTTTTGGCATCGACCATTGGCTTGACAATATAGGTAGGCGCCTACATATTAAGCAGGAAGGACCTATCGCGCAACTAGATGACGGGGTCACTACCTCGTATTCAGGCTAATCCGACTTCTTCCTTCTCTTGCGCAATGCCATTGCCCACCGCACAAAGGGCCAAGTACGTGACCGATCCCGATACCCTCGATGCTTTCCTGATGCAACGACGCAGACTGATGGGTGCCGGGCTCGCAGCCCTGGCCTTGCCCACCATGGGCAGGAGCAGAAGCGGCCATGCCACCATGCCCGATGCATTCGATACGTTCGTCGC
>NZ_AVPU01000034.1 GCF_000768355.1 Lysobacter daejeonensis GH1-9 | reverse complement strand
CCCTGGCTGGCGCTGGGCACGCTGCCCGCCGCGGTACTGGCCGGCACGGCCGGCGCGCCGACCGCCTGTGCCACGGCCGCCGGAGTGGCCGGTGCGGCCTTCTCCTTGCCCCACTCCATCCACAGCAGCGCGGCCACCATCAGCCAGGCGAAGATCAGGAACGTGCGGGTCTGGTTCATGGGCAGGCAGGCTCGGCCGGCGTCGGGTCAGGACGCGGAATCGGTGGATGGGGAAGCGGCCGGCATTGTGCCGGGCGCGGGAGTCGCGGGCAATTCAACACCGCCCTGAGATGCGGGCAGTTCGGGTGGGCGCAAGGCACCGGCGCGCTTGAGCAGGCCGAGGAAGGCGGCGCGCAGGGCGTTGGCGTCGCACTGCGATGCGCCGGGACGGGCGACCACGACATAGTCGCCCGCGGCCAGTCTGGCCCGCTGCAGGCGGAAGGTGTCGCGCAGCACGCGCTTGATGCGGTTGCGGCCGACCGCACGCGGATCGACCTTGCGTGAAACCGCCAGCCCCAGGCGTGACGCCTCCACGGACGGGGGCCGCACGCCCTCTTCGCCTGCGCCAGCACTGTCCGGTGGCACGGACTGCCAATGCAGCGCAAGCACGGGCAGCGCCACACGCCGGCCGTGCTTGAAGATGCGGTCGAAGTCGGAACGCGCGCGGACCCGCGCGGTACGCGGGTAGCGGTTCAGCGCCATCGGGCGTCTACGGCCACGCGAGGCGGCCGGAGTCAGTCTGCGCTCAGGCGCAGAGACGCTTGCGGCCCTTGGCGCGGCGGCGGGCGAGGACCTTGCGGCCATCGGCGGTCGCCATGCGGGCACGGAAGCCGTGGTCGCGCTTGCGCTTGAGGTTGCTGGGCTGGTAAGTGCGCTTGGTGGCCATTGATCGGCTCTGCGTTTATGCGGGAAAAGACTTGGGAGGATAACGCGCAGCCGCACTCTGGTCAACCCAAACCGACCGTCGTCCCGGATCAGCCACGGCGCTGCGCACGCCGGCCGGTGGCCTGCGACAATGATACCTCTCTTTAGTGTCCCGTTCAGCCGGCCACGGCCAAGCTGCACGGGTTTTGTTCGTCCGACACCGCTTGGCGCCCCCGGCGCCGCCCCTCCCACGGGACCCGCATGACCGACACTTCGCCCATCGTCCGCCTGCGCGACATCCGCCTTGAACGCGGCGGGCGCGCGATCCTGCGCGACATCAACCTCGACGTCCCGCGCGGGCAGGTGGTGGCGGTGCTGGGCCCGTCGGGCAGCGGCAAATCGACCCTGCTGTCGGCGCTGACCGGGCAACTGGTGCCGGCGGCCGGCACGGTCGAGGTGCTGGGCCGCGCCGTGCCGCGTGGCGAGCGCGAACTGCTGGCCCTGCGTCGCGGCATCGGCGTGCTGTTGCAGGGCAATGGCCTGCTCACCGACCTGACCGCTGCCGAGAACGTGGGCCTGCCGCTGCGCACCCACACCGAGTTGCCGGAACCGGTGATCCGCCGGCTGGTGCTGATGAAGCTGCACGCCGTGGGCCTGCAGGCCGCCGCCGACGCCTACCCGCGCGAACTCTCCGGCGGCATGGCCCGGCGCGTGGCGCTCGCCCGCGCGCTGGCGCTGGACCCGCCGCTGATGATCTATGACGAGCCCCTGACCGGCCTGGATCCGATCGCCAGCGGCGTGGTCATGGACCTGGTGCGCCGGCTCAACGACACCCTCGGCCTGACCAGCATCGTGGTCACCCACCACGTGCACGAGACCCTGCCGGTGGCCGACCAGGCCATCGTCATCGCCAACGGCGGGATCGTGTTCGCCGGCACCCCGGCCGAACTGGAAGCCAGCGACGACCCGTTCGTGCGCCAGTTCCTGAAGGGCGAACCCGACGGCCCGATCGCCTTCGACGCCGCGCCGCGCACCCCGGAGGCCGCATGATGACCGTCCACGCCCCCCACGCCATGGAGCGCCGCTGATGCCGTTCGCCGCCGCGACCCGCGCCCTGGGCCAGGCCGGGCTGTTCACCCTGTCCGTATTCCGCGCCTCCAAGCCGACCCTCGACTTCTGGCGCGAACTGACCCGCGAGATCTACAAGATCGGTGCGCGTTCGCTGCCGATCATTGCCGTTGGTGGCGCGTTCGTCGGTCTTGTCCTGACACTGCAGGGCTACCGGACGCTCGCCACCTTCGGTGCCAGCAACTCGCTGTCCACCCTGCTGGGCCTGTCGCTGTACCGCGAACTGGGCCCGGTGCTGACCGCACTGCTGTTCATCGGCCGCGCCGGCAGCTCCATCGCCGCCGAGCTGGGCCTGATGCGCGCCACCGACCAGATCACCGCGCTGGAGCTGATGGCCATCGACCCGGTGGGCAAGGCCGTGGCGCCGCGCTTCTGGGCGGCGGTGCTGAGCGTGCCGCTGCTGACCGGTTTCTTCTGCAGCTTCGCCATCGCCGCCAGCTACCTGGAAGCGGTGCACGTGATCGGCCTGGACGCCGGCTACTTCTGGCCGGCGCTGAAGGACAACGTCGATTTCGTCGACGATTTCCTCGTCTCGCTGCTGAAGTCGGCGGTATTCGGCGCTACCGCGGCGCTGACCGCGGCCTTCGTCGGCTTCCACGCCGAACCGACCATCGAGGGCACCTCGGTGGCGACCACGCGCGCGGTGGTCAACGCCTCGCTGCTGGTGCTGATGCTGAACTTCGTCATGTCGGCGCTGCTGTTCAAATGAGCCGCGCCTTCGCCCCCCGTTCCGTTATCCGTGCGCGCACCGTTGCGCGCGTTCGCAAGGTGATCCACCCATGAGCTCACGCAGTCCCCGTATCGAATTCGCCGTCGGCGCCTTCCTGCTGCTGGCCCTGGCCTCGCTGATGGTGCTCGCGGTGGCCTCCACCAACGGCAAGTGGGGCTTCGGCAGCGACAGCTACCCGCTGACCGCCCGCTTCACCACCATCGGCGCGCTGCGTCCCAACGCCCCGGTCAAGGTCGGCGGCGTGGCCATCGGCCAGGTCGCGAAGATCGAGCTGGACCCGGTCAAGTTCGACTCGGTGGTGACCCTGTCGATCAACAGCCGCTACAAGGACCTGCCGTCCGACACCGCGGCCAGCATCCTGACCAGCGGCCTGCTGGGCGAGAGCTACATCAACCTCGCCCCGGGCGGCGATCCGGAAACGCTCAAGCCCGGCGACGAGATCTACATGACCCAGGCCGCGGTGGACCTGATCCAGCTGGTGGGCAAGTACATGTTCAGCGGCGGTGGAGCCAAGGCCGGCGACAATGCGGCGCAATCGACCGAAGGTGCCGGCGCCACGCCGGACTACCTGCAGGACGAAACCCCGACCCCCAAGGAATAACCCCAAGCCATGAAGCGCTCCTTCCTCACGATCGTCATCGCCTCGGCGCTGCTGACCGCGGCCCCGGCCTCGGTGTTCGCGCAGGCCAAGGCCGCTCCGGCCGCCACCGCGGCCAAGGCCGGCACCCCCAGCCAGCTGGTGCTCACCAACAGCACCCGCATCCTGACCACGCTGGAAGCCCGCCGCGGCGAGTTCACCAAGAACCGCGGCGCGCTGCGCGCGTTCGTGGCCAGCGAGTTCGACGCGCTGTTCGACCGCGACTACGCCGCCCGCCTGGTGCTGGGCGTGCACGGCCGCGGCGCCTCGGAGGCCGACATCAACGTGTTCGCCGACGCGCTGGCCGACAGCCTGATGCAGCGCTACGGCTCGTCGCTGCTGGACCTCAACGCCAAGCTGAAGGTGCGGGTGAAATCCGAGACCCCGCTGCGCGGCGGCGCCATCGTCAAGGTCTCCAGCGAGTACCTGCGCCAGGGCGCCGAGCCGGTGCCGGTGGACTACCTGATGCGCAAGGTGGGCTCGGAGTGGAAGGCGTTCGACGTAATGGTCGAAGGCGTGAGCTTCGTGCAGACCTTCCGCAACCAGTTCGACGCGCCGCTCAAGCGCAAGCCGATCCCGCAGGTGGCCGCCGACATCAAGGCCGGCAAGCTGCAGGCCACGGCCGACTGATCATGACCGCCCAGGACGACCACGGCGCGGCCACCCTGCGCCGCGACGACGGGGCGCTGGTGTTTGCCGGCGTGCTGACCCGGGACGCGGTCGCCGCGCTGTGGCGGCAGGCGTTGCCGCTGCTGACCGGCGCCCGCCACCTGGACCTGGCCGCGGTGGAACGCGTGGACAGTGCCGGACTGGCGCTGCTGGCGGAGCTGGCCGCGCGCATCGAAGGCGCCACCGTCGTCGGCTTGCCCGATGGCCTCGGCGACCTGCGCACCGCGTACCGCCTGGATGATGCGCTGGCGTTTGCGCGCTGACGCCGCACACAGCATTCCGCCGGTGGCAGCAGTGAGCGCTGCCCTGCACCGACGCCTGCCACTACACTGAGCCCATGCGCGCATACGGACCTGCCCCCCTCCTCGTTGCCTCCCTGGCCCTGCTGGTCGCCACGTTGGCGCCGGTGTCGGCACAGCAGGTGCTGACCCCGCTCAGTGCCCGCCAGGCCAAGGCCTACCGCGACTGCATGGCCGCGGCCGGCGAACGCGCGGAGGCGGCACTGGAGTGCCTGCGCCGTGCCGAGGGCGATGCGCCCGCCGAGCCGCTGCCGGAAAAGCCGATCCCGGCCGAACCCACGCCCGCCGAACCGGTACCGACCGAACCTGCTCCTGCCGAGCCCGTGGCCGTGGAGCCGGCGCCCAGCGAGCCTGTGCCGGCGGAACCGGTGCCGGCCAGCGCGGACGACGCCGGCGCGGTGCCGCCGGCCGATGCGCGCACCGACGCCGAACGCGACTTCGACTCGCTGTACGGCAACGGCCAGCCCTACAACCCGGTCGCCGACCCGACCCTGCCGCCGCCGGCCAACGTGGGCACCGCCTACGACCCGTGGGAGCGCTACAACCGCTCCATGCACCGCTTCAACAACGCGGTGGACCGCAGCGTGGCGAGGCCGCTGGCGCGCGCCTACGTGCGCGCAGTGCCGCGGCCGGTGCGCCTGGGCGTGAGCAACTTCTTCAACAACCTCGGCCAACCGGTATCGGCGGTCAACGCGTTGCTGCAGGGCAAGCCGGCGCAGGCCGCGCACTCGCTGGGCCGGTTCGTGGTCAATTCCACGCTGGGCATCGCCGGCATCTTCGACCCGGCCAGCGACGCCAAGCTGGACAACCGCCGCGAGGACTTCGGCCAGACCCTGGGCGTGTGGGGCTGGAAGCGCTCGCGCTACGTGGAGCTTCCCCTGTTCGGGCCGCGCACACTGCGCGATACCTTCGGCATGGTGGCCGACGCGCCGCTCAGCCCGGTGCGCGGCATCGAGGAAGACAAGGTGCGCGTGGGCCTGCAGGGCCTGCAGCTGGTGGACGTGCGCGCGCAGCTGCTGTCGGTGGACAGCCTGCGCGAAGGCGCCGAGGACGATTACGCCCTGGTGCGCGACGCGTGGATGCAGCGCCGCGACTACCAGATCTTCGGCGACCGCCAGCTCGACAGCGACGACACGCTGCCGGACTACCTCAAGGACGACAACAACCCGATCGTGCCGGTGGATGCGATGCCGGTGATGCCGACCGACGGCAGTAACTGAGCGCGGCGCCGCCGCGGCATCGGGTTCGAGCGGTCAGTCCTCGTCGACCTCTTCGGCGCCCACGCCGAGCAGGCGCTGGCTGTCCTCCTGCGGCAACGCCTCGACCTCACGCAGTTTGCGGGTAAGCACCCGCGTCCGGCGCCCGGTTTCGTCGATCTTGTTGCTCGCCTCGTCGAGCTTCTTCTTGACCCCGTCGAGCACGACGCCGAACTTGCCGAACTCGGTCTTGACCGCGCCCAGCGTGCGCCACACCTCGCTGGAGCGCTCCTGGATGGCCAGCGTGCGGAAGCCCATCTGGAAACTGGTCATCAACGCCAGCAGCGTGGTCGGGCCCGCCACCGCGATGCGCTGGTCGCGTTGTAGCGCCTCGACCACGCCCGGCCGGCGCAGCACTTCGGCGTACAGGCCCTCGGTGGGCAGGAACAGGATCGCGAATTCGGTGGTGTGCGGGGCGGCGATGTACTTCTCGCGGATGCGCGTGGCTTCGAGCCGGACCCGGCGCTCCATCGCGTCGCCGGCGACACGTGCCGCCTCGATGTCGCCGCGCTCCTGCGCGTCCAGCAGCCGCTCGTAGTCCTCGCGCGGGAACTTCGCGTCGATCGGCAACCACACCGGCGCATCCGTGCTGGAGCCCGGGAAACGCACCGCGAATTCCACGCGCTCGCTGCTGCCCGGCACGGTGGCCACGTTGGCGGCGTACTGGTCGGGGGCGAACACCTGCTCCAACAGGCCCGCCAGTTGCACCTCACCAAACACGCCGCGCGATTTCACGTTGGTCAACACGCGTTGCAGGCCGCCGACGTCGGCGGCCAGTTTGTTCATGTCGCCCAGGCCCTGGTGCACCTGCGCCAGCATCTGGGTGACGTTGCCGAAGCTCTCGGTCAGGCGCGTCTCCAGCGTCGCATGCAGCTTCTCGTCGACGGTGGCGCGCATCTGTTCCAGCTTGGCCGCGTTGTCGGTTTGCAGCTCGCGCAACTTCTGTTCCAGCGTGGCGCGCATTTCACCGATGCGCAGTTCGTTGCGCGCGGTCAGTTCCTGCAGGCGTTGCGACAGGCCTTCGGCGTGGCGCTGTTGCTGCTCGGCCACTTCGGTGCGGAAACGGTGTGCGTCCTCGATGGCGGCGGTGCGTGCCTTCAGCGCATCGTCGGCCAGCGCCTCACGCAGCACGTCCAGGCGCGCATCGGTGCGCGTGCTCAGCTCGGTGAGGCGGGCGTCGGTGCGGGTGGTGAAATCGGTCAGGCGCGCGCCGAACCCTTCGATGCGCTGCTCCTGCTGAGCCGACAGGCTGTCCAATTGCTGGCGCAGCTCCCCGCGGCCGCCACGTTGTTCCTCGCGCAGTGCCTGCTCCAGACGTTCGCGCAGGGTCGCCAGCGCGGCGTCGGGCCGGCGCAGCAGCAGCACCACCAGCAGGACGATCGCCACCGCAACGGCGACCAGCAACAGGACCAGCAACAGGGAGATATCGGGCATGGCGCCAGTGTAGCCGCCCGCGTCGCGGCGGTTGAGACTGGCAGCGGGTGCGATGCGGGCGACAGGCGGTCCGGCCTGGTGCGCCGGGGATGCTGCAAGGAAGGTCGAGGAGTATCGTCGGCACCACCTACCCAGGCTTGAGGGAGACGCGGCATGACGCACACCGGTTCCTGCCACTGCGGGCAGGTAAAGTTCGAGGTCGACGGCGAGATCACCGGCGCGCTCGCCTGCAACTGCTCGATCTGCCAGCGCAAGGGCTCGCTGCTGTGGTTCGTGCCGCGCGAGCAGCTGCGCGTCACCGCGGGCGACGACGTACTGGCGACGTACACCTTCAACCGGCATGTGATCAAACACCGCTTCTGCCCGACCTGCGGCATGCACCCGTTCGGCGAGGGCACCGACCCCAAGGGCAACGCGGTGGCGGCGATCAACATCCGCTGCCTGGAGGACATCGACCTCGACGCGGTGCCGGTGCAGCACTACGACGGCCGGTCGAAGTAGGCGGGATGGCCATGGTCGATCTGGCGCAGCTTCCGCTCGAAGGCCATTGCACGTGCGGCGTGGTGCGCTATCGCCTCGACGCCATGCCGCTGGTGGTGCACGCCTGCCACTGCCGTTGGTGCCAGCGTGAGACCGGCAGTGCATTCGCGCTCAATGCCATGGTGGAAACCGATCGCGTGGCCGTGCTGCAGGGTGCGCCGGAAGCGGTGCCGGTGCCGTCGGCAAGCGGCAAAGGCCAGCGCATCATGCGCTGCCCGCAGTGCCGAGTGGCGCTGTGGAGCCACTACCCCGGTGGTGGCGAGGCGATCGCCTTCGTTCGCGTCGGCACGCTCGACACGCCCGACGCACTGCCGCCGGACGTCCACATCTACACCGCCTCGAAATTGCCGTGGCTGGTGCTGCCGGCCAACGCGCGCGCCTTCGCCGAATTCTACGACCTGCGGGTGGAGTGGTCGGCGGAGGCGCTGCAGCGCTACCGCGACGCAAAGGCACGCTTCACGCCGTCCGCCTGAGCGATCAGTCCAGCACGCGGCAGAACACCGCCTTGAGGTAGCGCGATTCCGGCACTTGGGCGAGCCACGGGTGGTCGGCGCCGGCGCCGGCGACCTTGAGCACCTGCACGGTGCGGCCGGAGTAGAACGCCGCGCGGCGCAGCATGTCGAGGAACTGGTCCTCGCTGACTAGCCCGGTGCACGAGAACGTGGCGAACAGGCCGCCGGGCTTGACCACGCTCAGCGCCAGCTTGTTCATGTCCAGGTACTTCTTCAATGCCGGGATGACCTGTTCGCGGTCGCGGGTCATCTTGGCCGGGTCGAGGATCACCACGTCGAAGAAATCGCCACGGTTACCGGCGTCGCGCAGCCACGGGAAGATGTCGGCCTGCACGAACTTCACCTGCGCTCCGTTGAGCTTGGCGTTGCCGCGGGCGATGTCGATCACGTCCTGGTCGATGTCGATGCCGACCACTTCCTCGGCCCCGCCCTTGGCCTTGGCGTACACGCCGAAACCGCCGGTGTTGCAGCACAGGTCGAGCACCCGCTTGCCCGCCACCTGGCGCGACAGCCACTCGCGGTTCTCGCGCTGGTCGGCGAAGAAGCCGGTCTTGTGCGCGCCGGCCGGGTCAGCGCGGAACTTCACGCCGTATTCGGTGATGACCGCCGGCGGCACCGGATCGCTGCCGCGGTAGTCGAACGACTCCTGCTTCTGCACGTGTTCCTCGGCGAAGCTGTAGAAGCGGCAGCTAGGGAACTGCGCGCGCAGGGCGTCGAAGATCCACTCGCGGTGGCGGAACATGCCGGCGCTGAAGAACTCAACCACCAGCAGGTCGCCGTAGCGGTCCACCACCAGCCCGGACAGGCCGTCGCCTTCGCTGTGCACCACACGCCAGGCATCGCTGACTTCGTCCAGCTTCAGCACGTCGCGGCGCAGCGACACCGCTTCGGCGATCTTGCGCGCAAACCAGGCCGCGTCCACCGGGATGTTGCGGTCGGCCTCGAGGATGCGCACGGCGATGCGCGAATGGCCGTTGTAGAAGCCACGTCCGATCCAGTCGCCGTCCACGCCCAGCACGTCGACGATGGCCCCGGGCTTGGGGCGCTGCGCGGGCTTGTCGACCAGGCGCTGGAAGATCCAGGGATGGGTGGACTTCCACGCGTTCTTGAGGCGAACGGTGGGGACTTCGGCGTGGGGATCGCGGTTCATCCGCCCATTGTACCGGGCCGCGGCGGCGGGATTTGCCGCGCGGCGGGCACTGGTTTAGGCTGGTGGATCGAAGGGGAGTAGCTCCCTCACGCCGCGACCGTCATTACGAGCCTCCCGCTCCGGTCCGTCGGCAACCCGCCCGGGTTGCGAGCAAGACCTTCGCCGATCGCGGCGAAGGTGCGTCCATCCGTCCTCCGCCGCAGCCCCGAAGCCTGCTTGCGAGGACTTAGCATGACCACCATCGGTACCCCCCTGCTGTGGGGCGGATTCGCCGCCATCATCGCCATCGCCCTGCTCGTCGACCTGGTGCTGATGCGCCACGGCGGCCCGCACCGCGTCACCTTCCGCGAGGCCCTGCTGTGGAGCATCGGCTGGGTCGCGCTGGCGCTGCTGTTCAACCTCGGCCTGTGGTGGTACGTCAGCGACCAGGCCGGCGCGGCGGAAGGCCAGCGCGTGGCCCTGGAGTTCCTCACCGGCTACCTGGTGGAGAAGTCGCTGGCGGTCGACAACATCTTCGTGTTCCTGATGCTGTTCACCTACTTCGCGGTGCCGGAGGAGCAGCGGCAGAAGGTGCTGGTGATCGGCGTGCTGGGCGCGATCGTGCTGCGCGCGCTGATGATCTTCGCCGGCGCGATGCTGCTGGCGAAGTTCCACTGGATCCTCTACGTGTTCGGCGTGTTCCTGCTGGTAACCGGCGTGAAGATGCTGTGGTTCGCCGGCAAGGAGCCGGACCTGGAGCGCAACCCGCTGCTGCGCTGGATGCGCGGGCACCTGCCGCTCACCGCCGACTACCGCGGCAACCGCCTGGCGGTGCGCGAGGCGGGCGTGCTGCGCTTCACCCCGCTGTTCCTGGTGGTGGTGCTGATCGGCATCACCGACGTGATCTTCGCGGTGGACAGCATCCCGGCGATCTTCGCCATCACCACCGACCCGTTCATCGTGCTGACCTCCAACGTGTTCGCGGTGCTGGGCCTGCGCGCGATGTTCTTCCTGCTCGCCGGCATGGCCAACCGCTTCCACCTGCTGCCGTACGGCCTGGCGCTGGTGCTGATGTTCATCGGCAGCAAGATGCTGCTGGTCGACGTGGTGAAGATCCCGCTGCCGGTGTCGTTGGGCGTGGTGGTCGCGGTGATCGGTGCGACGGTGGCGTTCAGCCTGCGCTTCCCGCCGCGCCTGCCGCCGGCGGGGTGATTGCGTGACGTCGGCCCACGCCCGCCTTGCAAATGGCGAACGCGCCGCCACGTGATTGAACATGCACCTGCCTACGCCCGACCACCCGCTCGACACCCCCGCCCAACGCGCCGCCGACCGGCGGCGGCTGGTGCGGGCGCTCAATGCCAGCCTCGCGTTCGTGCTGCTGCTGGTCGCCGTGTTCGCCGCGCAGGGCCAGTTCGATGTGGCGCGCTGGTCGGTCACCCCGGGGTCGCTGGCGGGCCTGGCCGGGCTGGCGACGGCGCCGGTGTTGCATGGCTCGCTGGAGCACCTGGCCGCCAATGCGATCTCCCTGCTGCTGCTGGGGACGCTGGCGGGTGCGGTGTATCCGCGGGCCACGCTGCCGGCGCTGCCGCTGCTGTGGCTGGGGTCGGGGCTGGGCGCGTGGCTGCTGGGGGCCCCGGGTACGCATCACCTCGGGGCCAGCGGGCTGACCCACGGGCTGATGTTTCTGGTCTTCGTACTGGGCGTGCTGCGCCGCGACCGGCCCTCGATCGCGGCGGCCATGATCGCCTTCCTGCTGTACGGCGGCATGCTGCTGACGGTGCTGCCGCGCGAGGCCGGCGTGTCGTGGCAATCGCACCTGGGCGGCGCGGTGGCTGGCGTGATCGCCGCGCTGCTGCTGCGCCACCGCGATCCGCTGCCGCCGCGAAAGCGCTACAGCTGGGAAGAAGAAGATGCGTTGGCCATCGCCGAGACGGATCCGCTGGAGCCCCCCCGGCCCAGCGAGGTGCCCGTGCTTTGGAACCGCCCCGGCGGCGCTTCCAACGGCGGCGAAGTGCTCCCGTTCCGTCGGCCGGACTCCTGAATCACCCTCGGGTTGTTAAATCCTTGTTGACTTTGCTGAATGTGCCCATTCACGATTGCGCGCCCCATTCCAGGGGTGATCTTTCGGGTTTGGAGACCCTGCCATGAACAAGATGCTCGCTTCCTCCGCCGTGCTCGCCTTCGCCGCCCTCTCGGCCCCCGCCTTCGCTGCTGACGACGCCCACGGCTTCGTCCGCGCCGAACTCGGCACCACCTACCTCACCCTCGAGGGCGAAGAAGGCGACGACAACAGCTACAGCCTGCGAGGCGGTTACTTCTTCAACAAGAACATCGGCGTGGAAGGCTTCTACACGTCGTACGGCAGCGACGCCGAGAACGGCGTTTCGGTCGACGTCGATGGCATCGGCCTGGGCGTGGTCGGCAAGACCCACTTCGGCACCGACGCCGACACCGGCTTCTTCCTGCAGGGCCGCGCCGGCGCGGTCCGCGTCAACACCGACTTTGCCGTCTCCGGCCTGGGCCGCGCTTCGGAGAAGAAGACCAAGCCGTACATCGGCGTGGGCGCCGGTTACGACTTCACCCCGGCGTTCGGCCTGAGCTTGAACTACGACTACACCAAGCCGAATGCATTCGACACCGACATGAAGCTGGAAACCTTCACCTTCGGTGGTGAGTTCCGCTTCTGATCGTCGCTGCCGCGATGACGACGACGGCCACCTCCGGGTGGCCGTTTTCGTTCGAAGGGATGAAACGTTTGGCGGAACAGGCACACGTGCTAGCGTGCGCGCTGTCCTCCGGTGGAGCCCTCCATGCCAAGGCCGTGCGTTGGCTGGTCCCGTCGACTTTGTGCGCAGGCCCGCCTCGGCGCGGTAGTGGCTTTGTTGGTGCTGTCCGCAGGATGCCGGCGGGACCACGACAACGCCGCGACCCGCGCGGCCCAGGCCCGGATCGAAGCCGACGTCCGCCGCTTGGCCGACGATGTGATGGAAGGACGCGAGGCCGGCACGCGTGGCCATGCACGCGCGGCAGCCTACGTGGCTGCGCGCTTCCGGCAACTGGGGCTGATTCCAGCAGGCGATAAGGGTGGCTACCTGCAGCACGTGCCGCTGTTGCGGGCCGTTCGCAGGCGCGACGGGGCCGCGCTGGTCCTGCATCGCGACGGCAGTGACCACGCCTTCGCCTTCGCCGACGAGTTCCTGCCGGCGCCGGACTTCAATCGTGCATCCAGCACGGTCACCGCACCGGCAGTGTTCGTCGGCCAAGGGGTGCAGGCGCCAGAGACCGGGCATGACGATTTCGATGGCCTGGACTTGCGTGGCCGGATCGCAGTGGTGCTCGGTGGCGCACCGGCACGGCTCGGGCCAGATGCACGCGCCTTCCACGGGTCGCTGCGTCGCAAGCTGGAGCTGCTGGTCGCACGGGGCGCAGTGGGCGCGGTCCTGGTCAGTACGCGCGGTGACGAAGCCCAGCGGCCCTGGCGCCAGATCGCCGCGGCATGGGCGCGCCCGGCCTTGCGGCTGCGCTGCACGACGGCCGAGTGCGGACGCGTCGGCGGTGCGATCGACGGGTTTGCGGAATTGCGCGCCGTCGCAGCCGTCAGCGCACAGGCGGCACCGCGCCTTTTTGCCGGCAGCGGGCACGACTATGACGCGCTGCTGGCGGCCGCGGATGCCGGCACGCTGCGCGGATTCTCCCTGCCGGGGACAATGACCTTGGGCACCCCCACCGACATCCGCCCGCTGGCATCGCCCAACGTGGTGGCGCGGCTGCCTGGCCGCGGCCTTCGCGCCGCAGACCACATCGTCTTCACGGCCCACCTCGACCACGTGGGCATCGGTGTGCCCGTGCACGGCGACGCGGTCTACAACGGCGCCCTGGACAACGCGCTCGGCGTGGCGGTGATGCTGGAAAGCGCACGCGAGCTGGCCCGCGCGCCCACTCCGCCGCAGCGTTCGCTGCTGTTCGTGGCCACCACCGCCGAGGAGGCGGGGCTGCTGGGGGCGGACTGGTTCGTGCGCCACCCACCGGTGCTGCCCGCAGCGCTGGTCGCCAACCTCAACCTCGACATGCCGCTGCTGCTGGCCCCTGCCGATGACGTCGTGCCGATCGGCAGCAGCCACTCCACGCTGCAGGCGACGGTCGAGGCGGCGGCGCGTGACGTCGGGGTGGGCCTGTCAGCCGACCCGGCACCAGAGCAGAGCATGTTCGTGCGCAGTGACCAGTACCCCTTCATTCGTGCCGGCATCCCCGCCGTGTACTTGGCCGGGGGCGTGGAAGGCGCGGGCTGGGGCGATGATCCGGAAGGGGCCGCCGACGCGTTCCTGCGCGAGCGTTACCACCGCCCCGGCGACGATGCCACGCAACCCATCCAATACGCGGATGCGGTGCGGTTGGCACGGCTCAACGCACGCATCGCGCTGCGTATCGCCGCCGCGCCGGAGCGGCCCCGCTGGAACGCGGGCGACTTCTTCGGCGAGCGCTTCGGGCAGCCGGTCAGTCGGCCGGGCGAGGCCATCGCTACCCCACGTTAGGCACAGGCGACGGTGCTTTCCCGCGGTTACCGTGATTCCCTCTTCATCCCCCACCAAACAGGACGTTCTCCATGACCCGTTGGTACTTCCACACCGGCAGCGACAGCACCCGCATCGGCCCGCTGGACGAGGCCGCCGCGCGCGAGCACGCGCAGCGCAACCCGTCGGCGTTCTGCTGGCGCGAAGGCTTCAGCGAATGGCGCCCGGTGCGCGACGTGGCCGAGTTGCGCGACACCGCGCCGGACCTGCCCGAGCACCTGCCGCCGCCGGCTGCGCGCAGCGCGGGCTCCAGCAGGCGCAGCGACGACATCGACTACCGCATCGTCGGCAACGACATGCCCTTCGTCGAGGTTGAGCTGGATCCGGGCGAAAGCGCCATCGCCGAAGCCGGCGCGCTGATGTACAAGGACGCCAGCGTGCAGATGGACACGGTGTTCGGCGACGGCTCGCACAGCGGCCAGGGCGGCGGTTTCATGGACAAGCTGCTCTCCGCCGGCAAGCGCGTGCTCACCGGCGAGAGCCTGTTCACCACGATGTTCACCCACACCGGCACCGGCAAGGCGCACGTGGCGTTCGCCGCGCCCTACCCCGGCACGGTGGTGGCGATGAAGCTGGATGAGCACGGCGGTCGCCTGATCTGCCAGAAGGACAGCTTCCTGGCCGGCGCGCGCGGCGTGTCGGTCGGCATCCACCTGCAGCGCAAGATCCTCACCGGCCTGTTCGGTGGCGAGGGCTTCATCATGCAGAAGCTGGAAGGCGACGGCTGGGTGTTCGTGCACGCCGGCGGCACGCTGGTCGAGCGCGAGCTCAAGGCCGGCGAGCGCCTGGACGTGGACACCGGCTGCGTGGTCGGGTTCCACGACACGGTGCAGATGGACGTGCGCGCGGTCGGCGGCATCAAGAGCATGCTGTTCGGCGGCGAAGGCGTGTTCCTGGCCACGCTGACCGGGCCGGGCAAGGTGTGGCTGCAGTCGCTGCCGTTCTCGCGCATGGCCGGGCGGATGCTCGCGGCCGCGCCGCAGGGTGGCGGGCAGAACCGCGGCGAGGGTTCCGTGCTCGGTGGGCTGGGGCGGATCCTCGACGGCGACAACAGCTTCTGAGGCGCGAAGCGGCCTGGACCTCGGGTTCTCCTCGCGTTTCGATTCCGCGGCGGCGGTTGCACTCGGTTGGGGTTGGGGCGGCTAAGCTGTCGCCCCGTCTTTCCATTGCCCTGGCTTGTCCATGACCCGCGCCCTCCGCCTGCGACCGCTGCTGCTCCTGCCCCTCGTCCTGCTGCTGGGCGCCTGCGGCGGCGACAACGTCAAGCCGACCCCGCCGGTCGCCACGCCGGTGACCCCGGTGCGTGTGCCGCCGCTGAAGGTTGGCATCGCCCTGGGCGGCGGCGCGGCCAAGGGCTTCGCCCACATCGGCGTGATCAAGATGCTGGAAGCCAACGGCATCCAGCCGGTGGTGGTGTCCGGCACCAGCGCCGGCAGCGTGGTCGGCGCGCTGTACGCCAGCGGCATGGACGCGTTCCAGATGCAGAAGGTCGCCTTCGCGCTGGACGAGGACCGCATCCGCGACGTCAGCCTGTTCTCCGGCGGCGTGATCAAGGGCCAGAAGCTGCAGGACTACGTCAACGAACTGGTCGCCCAGCGCAAGCTGGAGGCGATGAAGCGGCCGCTGGCCGTGGTCGCCACCCGGCTGGAGGACGGCAAGCGCACCGTGTTCGTGCGCGGCAACACCGGCCAGGCGGTGCGGGCGTCCAGCTCGATCCCGGGCGTGTTCGAGGCGGTGAAGATCGCCGGCAGCACCTACGTCGACGGCGGCGTGGTCAGCCCGGTGCCCGTGGATGCGGCGCGCGAGCTGGGCGCGGACTTCGTCATCGCGGTGGACATCTCCAGCAAGGCCGACGGCAAGGCGCCGGGCAGCCTGCTGGGCAACATCAACCAGTCGATCACGATCATGGGCCAGAAGCTGGGCGCGCTGGAGCTGGCCCGCGCCGACATCGTGCTGCAGCCCAAGGTGCTGGCCATCGGCGCGGCGGACTTCGAGCAGAAGAACACCGCGATCCTGGAAGGCGAACGCGCGGCGATGGCGGCGATGCCGCAGATCAAGGCCAAGCTGGCCCAGCTGCAGCAGGCGCGCGTGGCCGAGGCGCAGCGCAGGGCGCAGGTGAAGGCGACGCAGGATGCCGCCAAGGCCCAGGCTGACTGCGAAGCCCGACAGGGCACGATGGACAAGCTGCTGCGGCGCGAGGCGTGCGAGGCCAGTGCGCAGTAAGGCGCACCGCGCCGTCCGGAGTGCTCGACATCGACGGTATCACCGCCCCTGCCGGCATTTGCCGTCCCGGGCACTCCGTCGACCCGTTTCGCGCTTCAGCGTCCCGGCAGCGGCAAACCCCGGAACGCCTTCACCGTGCGCAGCACGAAGCTGGAATTCACGTCGGCCACGCCGGCCTGGTTGAGCAGCCGGTCCAGCAGGAAGCGGGAGAAGTGGTCCAGATCCTGCACCACCACGTGCAGCAGGTAGTCCATGTCGCCGGTCAGTGCATGGCAGGCGACGACTTCCTCCCATTGGTCGACAAAGGCGGCGAAGTCGCCCACCGCGGCGCGGTCATGCCGACCCAGCTGCACCCGCACGAAGGCCTGCAACCCCAGGCCGAGCCTCTCCGCGCTGACCTCGGCGCGGTAGCCGCTGATCACCCCCTCGCGCTCCAGCCGTTGCACCCGGCGCAGCGTCGCCGACGGCGAGAGGTGGACCCGCTCGGCCAGCTCGGCATTGCCCAAGCGGCCGTTGCGCTGCAGTTCGGCGAGCAGGGTGAGATCGATGCGGTCAAGGTCGAGGGCCGGCATGTTGGTGCGCGTTCAGTGCGGGTGACGCAATAATATTGTGCACAGAAGACCTTTCTGACAAGTTTTCCGCGTTCTTGCGCGAAGGCGCGCTTGATATTGCAACCCGATTGCGCGCCGACCACGTTAGCCTGAGTGACCAAGTCGACGCTCGCCTCCGGGACGTCGCGCCGATGCCCGCTGATCCGCCGGCCGCCCCTGTCCGCAAGGAACCCTCCATGACCCCGTCCACCCCCAACCGCGTCGAACACCAGCTCACCGACAAGGGATACGTGCCGGTGTACACCACCGCCGTGGTCGAGCAGCCGTGGTCGAGCTATTCGCAGGTGGACCACGACGTGTGGAAGACGCTGTTCGCGCGCCAGCAGGAGATCCTGGTTGGCCGCGCCAGCGACGAGTTCCTGCGCCAGCAGCGGGCGATGGGCATGACCCCGGACCGCATCCCGAAGTTCGACGAGCTCAACCGCGTGCTGCGTACGACCACCGGCTGGGAGCTGGTTGGCGTGGAAGGCCTGCTGCCCGAGCTCACCTTCTTCGACCACCTCGCCAACCGCCGCTTCCCGGTGACGTGGTGGATCCGCAAGCCCGAGCAGCTGGACTACCTGAGCGAGCCGGACCTGTTCCACGACCTGTTCGGCCACGTGCCGCTGCTGATGAACCCGGTGTTCGCCGACTACATGGCCGCCTACGGCCGCGGCGGGGTCAAGGCGCACGCCATCGGCCCGGAGGCGCTGGTCAACCTGACCCGCCTGTACTGGTACACGGTGGAGTTCGGCCTGATCAGGCAGGACGACGGCCTGCGCATCTACGGCAGCGGCATCGTGTCGTCGAAGGGCGAGTCCATCCACTGCCTGGAAAGCGCCGCGCCCAACCGCATCGGTTTCGACCTGGAGCGGATCATGCGCACCCGCTACCGCATCGACACCTACCAGAAGACCTACTTCGTCATCGACAGCTACGAGCAGTTGATGGAAGCGACCCGGCCGGACTTCACCCCGATCTACGCGAAGCTGGCACAGCAGGAGTCGATCCCGGCTGGCAGCGTGCTCGACACCGACACGGTGTTCCAGCGCGGCAGCGGCGAGGGCTGGCTGAGCGACGGCGACGTCTGACCGGTTCCGCCGCCGCGGCGGCGACCGCTAGACTGGGCTCCTGTTGACCAGCATGGACCCGGCATGCCCGACGCAAAGGTTTGGTGGCGCTGGTTGCGCCAATGGCGGCGCGAGCATCTGAAGCTCGACCGCTTCGAGGTCTTGCAGCACGTGGACGAAGGCGGGGCACTGGCCCCGCGCTATGCCTTCATGACGGTGATGTCCTGCGGCATCGCCACCTTGGGCCTGCTGCAGAACTCCGCGGCGGTGATCATTGGCGCGATGCTGATCTCGCCGCTGATGGGGCCGATCATCGAGCTGGGCATGTCGCTGGCCACGTTCGACTTCCGCAGCCTGCGCGCGGCACTGCGCACGCTGGCGGTGGGCGTGGCCATCGCGCTGGTGACATCGATGGTGCTGGTCGCGGTGTCTCCATTGCAGGAGGCCACCGGCGAGATCCTGGCGCGCACCGAACCGACCCTGTTCGACCTGCTGGTGGCGGTCTTTTCCGGCTTGGCCGGTGCTTACGCGACCGTGACCCGGAAGGGCGAGACCATCGTCGGCGTGGCAATCGCCACCGCGTTGATGCCGCCACTGGCGGTGGTCGGCTTCGGCGTGGCCACGGGCAACATGCACGTGGCCGGTGGCGCTTTCTTCCTGTTCATGACCAACCTGCTGGCGATCGCGCTGTCGGTCACCATCATGGCGCGCTGGTACGGCTTCGGCCGCGAGGACTCGCCGGAGCAGACCGCCTGGCAGGCCGGGCTGATCATCGGCACGTTCCTGGTGCTGTCGGTGCCGCTGGGACTCGCGTTGCGCGATATCGCCGCACGCGGCTTGGCCGAGCGCACGATTCGCACCACGCTGGACGAAGCCGCGCGCAAGGCTGGCGGGCGCATCAGCACGCTGCGGGTGGACCGCGACGGCGCACTGCTCGCGGTCGATGCGCTGCTGGTGACCCCGGTGCACAAACCGCAACTGGCGTCCGCACTGGAGGATGACCTGGAGCGGCAGCTCGGCCGACCGGTGCGGGTGGAACTGCGGGAAGTGCTGACCGCCGACGATGCGCGACTGGCGCGCGAGCAGGCGTCGATCGCGGAGCTGCGCGAGAGCGTCAAGCGGCTGCAGGGCGCGGCCGATCAGGATCGACAGGCGCGCGATGCACGACAGGCATTGCAGGCCCAGGTGCGGGAGCGTGGCGTGGCTTGGCTGGGCGCGCTGGAAGCGCTCGACGACGGGCAGCAGGTGCGCTGGCAGCTTGATGCGCGCGCCGGGCTCGACCTGGGGCGCGCGCGGGCCCTGGAGGCGTACCTGCGAGGAGGCGCCGGCGAACCGGCGGCGGCCAACGGCATTGAGGTGGTCCCCTCGCTGCAGGCGCTGCCCGGCATTGCCTTCGACGGCGACAACACGGCGCTGTCGGACGCGGCTCAGCGCGAGTTGGGGCTGGCACGTTGGGCCTTGCAGCGCTGGCGGGTAAGCAACGTGCAGATCGCCACCGGTGGTCGTGACGCGGCCCTGGCCACGACCCGCGCGCAGGCCGTGGCCCAGTGGCTGGGCACGCACGGAGTGCAGGCCGAGATCATGCACGAAGCGGAGCGTCCGGCCGGCTCGGTCGATCTGGTGCTGGCCGCGCTGTCGCCGCCGGCGCGCTGAGGCAGTCCACCCGGCGCCAAGGTCCCGCCTCCGCACCACCAGAACCCGCCGCCGTCGCCCGCGTCGCTCACGCGCGTGCCGCGAGCGGCTGCGGTCCGCGACGAGGCGCGGGGCGGTACTTGCGGTCCAGCCAGGCTTTGGCCACCAGCGCCAGCACCAACGGACCGAACCAGGCGGCGTAGTACAGCGCGCTGCCGCTCACCGCCGGCAACAGCTTCGGCAGGCCGATGCTCAAGAACGCGATGTGGGTCGCCACGGCATTGCCGAGCATCGCGGTGTAGTGCTCGGTGCGCCACCACAGCGGGCGCGCGGCCAGCGTCTCGCGGCGCAGGCGCTTGCGCACCATGTCCGCGCCCACCACCAAGCCCACGGCGGAGAAGCCGACCAGCAGCGGCACGCCCTTGGCCAGGCCCAAGGCCAGCACCCCGGCGCCGGCGAGGAAGCTGGCCACGCCCAGCGTCACGAACACCGGGCCGGTGTAACGGACGACGTCCGCGCGGTCGCGCACCGCGCGCCACGCGCTCCACACCGCCGCCGCGGTGATCACCAGCAGATAGCCGAGGAACGCGGCCGCCACCACGCGACCCTCAAGCCACTTGCCCACCGCGAGCGCCCCGCCGCTGGCCACGATCCCCGCCATCGCCAGCAGGTAGACCTGGCCGACGCGGCGATGCAGGGTACTGCCCTTGCGGGCGAATGCAGCGGTCCAGAACGCCGCGAGTGCGACGGTGCCGACGCCGGCGTGGGCGACGGCGAGGGCGGGATACGCGGCCAGCAGGGCGGCGGTCGGGGACATGGCACGGCTCCGGATTGGGACATGCACAGGCTGCTCGCACGGCCACACGCACCCCAGTTCCCGAAGTCACCACCTCGCCCTGCCGGAAGTCACTTTCTTCGCGTCAGCCATTGCCGTGGCGCCACGGCCACCGCAGCATGCGTGCATGCCTCCTGCCCTGCGCCACCTCCTGCAGCCGCTGAACCTGGCGGGCCTGTCCACACTGGCCGCGCTTGGGCTGACCCTGCGCTGGGTGGCGCCGGAGCGGCAGGCGCCGGCATTCGCGCTGCTGGTGGCGTTCGCGCTCGCACTGGTGGTGCGCGATCTGGTCGAGCATCGGCGGCCGCGGCTGGCCCTTGCCTTGCTGTGGACGATGCCGCCGTTGGCCTTGGCGCTGCTGGCCCTGGCACCGCGCCTGGGCACGCCGCAGGTCCTGCTGGTGGTGTGGGTGGGGGTGGCCGCCTATATCTTGCCGATGCGCACCGCGTTGCTGGCGACGCTGGCGGCCAACGCGATCGCGTACTTCATCGTGCGCCAGGGCGGCCACGAGGCACCGCTGGTCATGACCCTGCTGTACCTGGGCTTCCAGGCCTTCGCGGCACTGACCTCGCACTACGCCACCACCGCCGAGCGTGCGCGCGACGCCCTCGCCCGGGTCAACGCTGACTTGCTTGCCACCCGCGCGCTGCTGGCCGACAGCGCCCGCGACAGCGAACGCCTGCGCGTGGCACGCGAACTGCACGACGTGGCCGGGCACAAGCTCACCGCATTGACCCTCAACCTGCGCGCACTCGCCGCCAACCCCGCCTTCGCCGACCGGCGCGAACTGGCGGTCGCCCAGCAGATGGCGGGCGAGCTGATGGGTGACCTGCGCAACGTCGTGCAGCAACTGCGTGACAGCCGCGGCCTGGATCTGGCCACGGCGCTGCGCGCGCTCGCCGCCCCGCTGCCGCGCCCCGCGCTGCAGCTGGCGATCGACGACGACGTGCGCATCGGCGACGCCGCCGTGGCCGATACCGTGCTGCGGGTGGTGCAGGAAGCGCTGACCAACAGTG
>NZ_AVPU01000033.1 GCF_000768355.1 Lysobacter daejeonensis GH1-9 | reverse complement strand
CAGCAGCGGGCGCAGGCGCGGGCTGGTGCCGAGCGCGTCGGCGATGGCGCGCGGATCGGCGTCCACGTCGAACATGCGCCGGATGCGGTTGACCGTGTCCAGCAGCGCGGCCGCCGGCACCCCGTGGAGTTTCAGTTGGAGTGCGTGCTCGTCGCCCGGCCATGCGCTGACCCGCAGCCAGCCCGGCGCGGCGCCGGTGGCGACCACGCGCGAATACGCATGCGCGTCGACCCGCTCCACGCCCGGCAGCGCACGCCCCCGCAGGAAGTCGAGCATCGCGGCGAAGTCATACGGCGGGCGGTAGCCCAGTCGCAGTGTCAGCGCGTCCTCGCCGCGCGCGGCGGGGCGCTTGCGCAGGTCGCGCGGGGCCATGCGGTAGGCCTCGCGGAACGTGCTGTTGAAGCGGCGCAGGCTGCCGAATCCTGCGGCCATGGCCACGTCGGTGACGGGCAGGTCAGTCTCGGTCAGCAGTTGCTTGGCGAACAGCAGCCGGCGCGTGCCGTGCACGCCAATGGGTGCCGCACCCAGGCGTTCGACGAACAGCCGCCGCAGTTGCCGTTCGCCCAGGTTGACCCGTTCGGCCAGCACCGCCAGGGGCTGTTCCACCAGCGCGCCTTCGTCGATCAGTTTGAGCGCGCGTGCGACCACCGCATCACCGCGACGCCAGGTACCGTCACCCGGCGACAGCTCCGGCCGGCACCGCAGGCAGGGGCGGTAGCCGGCGGACTCGGCCGCGGCGGCGCTGGGGTAGTAGCTGACGTTCTCCCGCTTGGGCGCCGGTGCCGGACACACCGGCCGGCAGTAGATGCCGGTGCTGGACACGGCGGTGAAGAACAAGCCGTCAAAGCGCGCATCGCGGCTCAGTCGCGCCTGCTCGCAGACCTGCGGCGAGGGGAGGGCGGAGCCGGGTGCGGTAAACGTCGGGGCGCTGGACATGCACGCAGGCTAGCACCGGGCAAGCGCATCGACTCGCCGGATTCGGACATCAATGCTCGCCGGCCACCGGGTCGCAGGCGGGTGGCGAAAAGACCGCGGACATCGCCAACCGCGGCCACAACGGCGACAATCCGCGCCATGCAGACGATTCCCCAGGCAAAGATATGGACGGCGGCAGGTTGGAGCGCGCCGCGGGTATTGGTGCAGGACGTGAGCGGTCGCTTGTGTCCGTCGCCGGCAGTTGGCGTATCGGGCGGCATTGCTGGCGAACGGGGCGCGAATGACGGCCCAGTCCAGGGGGCGATCCAGCCCGGGACCACTGGCTCAGGTGCGGCCACGGCCCGCATCGTCCCCGGCATCGCCAACCTGCACTCGCACGCCTTCCAGCGCGCGATGGCGGGGATGGCCGAGCGCCAGACCGATCCGGCCGATTCGTTCTGGACCTGGCGCGAGACGATGTACCGCTTCGCCGCGCGCTTCACGCCCGAGCGCCTGCACGCCGTGGCCGCGCAGCTGTACGCCGAGATGCTGGAAGCCGGCTATACCACGGTCTGCGAATTCCACTACCTGCACCACGCGCCGGACGGCCGGCCGTATGCCGATCCCGCCGCCATGTCGCGCGCGCTGGTCGCCGCCGCGCGCGAGACCGGCATCCGGCTGACGTTGCTGCCGGTGCTGTACATGACGGGTGGCTTCGATGCCCGTCCGTTGTCGGAGCGGCAGCGCCGCTTCGGCCACGACGTGGACGCCTACCTGGGCCTGCTGGACATCCTGCGCGTGGACGAAGGCGACGCGCTGCGCGTGGGCTGCGCGCTGCACAGCCTGCGCGCGGTGCAGCCGGATGCCATGCGCGAGGTGCTGGCCGCGTTGCCGCGCGACAGCCGCATCCACATCCACATCGCCGAGCAGACCGCCGAGGTGGACGAATGCGTGGCCGTACGCGGCGCCCGCCCGGTGCGTTGGCTGCTGGACAACGCGGCCGTCGACTCACGCTGGACGCTGGTGCACGCCACCCACCTGGATGCCGGTGAAGTGCAGGGCATCGCCCGCAGCGGCGCCACCGTGGCGATCTGCACCACCACCGAGGGCAACCTCGGCGACGGCCTGTTCCCGCTTCGCGATTACCTGGATGCCGGCGGTCGCTGGGGCGTGGGTTCGGATTCGCACATCTCGGTATCGCCGGTGGAGGAGTTGCGCTGGCTGGAGTACGGCCAGCGCCTGGTCACGCGCCGCCGCAACATCGCCGTGGGCACCGCTTCGACCAGCGTGGGCGAGACGCTGATGCACGGCGCGATGGCCAGCGCCGTCGCCGCCACCGGACACGCCGTGGGCCTGCTGGACGACGACCGCCATGCCGACCTGCTGGTGCTGGACACCGATGCACCGGCATTCGCGGGGGCCACCGACGACGATGCCATCGACCGCTGGCTGTTCAGCGGCAATCGCAACCTGGTGCGCGAAACCTGGGTGGGGGGCCGCCGCGTGGTGGCCGAGGGGCGCCACGTGCAGCGCGACGCCATCGAAGCGCGCTACCGGGCCACGATGGCGGAACTGCTGGCCGACTGAGCCACGGGTTATTCCGTTACCAGCACCGCGTTGAAGGTGTCCGCGCGGCCATCGGTGTGCGCGGACGGAATGCCCAGCAATCGCGTCAGCAGCGGGTACACATCCACGTTGTCCACCGGCCGCAGCACGCGGCCGCGGGCGAATGCCGGCCCGCGCGCCACGAACACGGCACGCATCGAGGGCAGGGCGGGGTCGAAACCGTGGGCGCCACGCATGCCCATCTGCCGGCGCTTCTCGGCCACTGCACGCGGCTGCGCCGCCCAACCCTCGTCCATCTGGCAGACGATCGATGGCACGCGCGGGTGCTGGCCGTAATGCCAGTGCGCTGGCAGCGCCTGCTTGCGCCAGCATTCGTAGTGCGGGTGTCGGCCCAGCAGTTGGGCCTCGGCGGCTTCGCGTCGCCCGGGCAGCGGCGCGAAGCCCACGGACTCGCCGGAGGCCACGAGGCGTGCGTCTTCGGGCGCGACCATGGATTCGGCATCAAGGAGCTGGCTGGGGGGCAGCGGCGCCATGCCGTGGTCCGAAACCACCACCACGTTGACCCGATCGAGCAGCCCGCGGGTGGCGAGCCCCTCATGCAGGCGACCCAGCGCCGCGTCGATGTCGCCCAGCGCCTGTCGCGCTTCCGGTGAGTCGGGGCCGTGGTCGTGGCCGGCCTTGTCCAACCGGTCGAAGTACAGCGTGGCCAGGTGCGGGCGCGTTGCCTCGGATTCGGACAACCACCCCAGCACCGTGTCCACGCGGGCCTCGTTGGTCACGGCCGCGTCGTAAGGCTGCCAGCGGCCCGGGCGGACGCCCTGGATCGGCGCCTCGCTGCCCGGCCAGAACATGGTGGCGGTACGCAGCCCGGCCTTCTCCGCGCCTACCCAGATCGGCTCGCCCTGCCACCACGCGCCGTTGCCGACCGCTTCGCGCCGCGACAGGGCGAAACCGCCCAGTTCGTCGTCCCACATGGTGTTGTGGATGATGCCGTGCCTGTCCGGCCGCAGCCCGGTGACCAGCGTGTAGTGGTTGGGAAAGGTCAACGAGGGGTAGGACGGGGTCATCCACTGCGCGCGCACGCCTTCGGCGGCCCAGCGGGCCAGGTGCGGGGCGTAGCCGCGGTCGAGGTAATCCGCGCGGAAGCCGTCGATCGAGACCAGCAGCAACGTGGCGGGCCCACGGCGCGCGGCCATGGTGCCGCCGTCAACGCGGGAAGCTGACGGCGCCAGGACCGGGGTGGCACAGGCGCTGACGCACAGGACGAGGACGGCCGCGAGGGCGGCAAAACGGGTGCGACAGGACATGGGGCGATAGTAAGCCAGCCCTTTATTGCACCCGGCCGCCACGTCCCCTTGGACTTTGGTCCAAGACCGCGGGTCTTCCGCCACCGTTCGGCCTGTCGCCGCTGCCCGGATGGCTGACGGTTGCTTGAATGCCCACGCCGCCGGCACGTGCCGGCGCCCGCCGACAGGCGTATACCTAGGTCGGAAGGGGCGGCGCGGACCGCCGACCCCACAGTGGAGGTGCGCCATGAAACGCCTGTTGTTGACTGCCCTGCTGGCCGGCGTGGTTCCGGCTGTTTTTGCCCAGGCGGCACCCGCGGAGCCCGCCGCGGCACCCGCAACCCAGGTGGCCGATGCGACGCAGGAGCCCTTGTCCGACCGCTACTGCCTGCGTGAAACCGGTTCGCGCATCGTCGCCCGGCAGAACGCCAAGGGTCAGAAGCGCTGCAACGCCATGGCGGGCCGTGCCTACACCCGCGAGGACCTCGACCGCACTGGTCAGGTCAATATCGCTGACGCGTTGCGCATGCTGGACCCCGCGGTGCACTGAGCCCGCTCAGGGCTGGAGGCCACGCAAGAGCCGCTGCAGCGACGCGTCGTAGAAGGCGCGGAAATCGCGTTCGTCCAGGCTGAAGCGGCCCGCGCGGTAGAGCGCCACCAGCCCGTGGGTGTGTGCCCACAGGGTCATCGCCACGTCCCATGCGTCGTCGCGGCGCAGCACCCCGGCCTGCATCGCGTCCTCCACGGCGTCGGCGACCACGGTGAGCGTGGGCGAGCGGCGCTCGCGGAAGTCCTCCGGGAAGCGGCGCGCCTGCCCGCGCTGGATGCCGAAGGCGTAGTCGAACAGGTGCGGGTGCGCCAGCGCGAAATCGAGGTAGATGCGCTGCGTGGCCAGCACGCGTTGCAGCGCATCCCCGCCCTGCGCGCGTGCCTGCCAGTGCCGCGCGATCTCCTCGAAGCTGTCGTCGCAGATCCGCCAGAGCAGTGCATCGCGGCTTTCGAAGTGGCGATAGATCGCCATCGGCGTCACGCCAGCCTTGGCCGCCACCCGACGCATGCTCACGGCCTCCGCGCCCTCGCGTTCGAACAGGGTGCGGGCGGCACGCAACAGGCGGTCTGCGGTGGTCAGTGGGGCGGGCATGACGACACTGATTGTATACAGCGTAGACAATTGCACGCCGTCCGGCGGAAAGACAGCCATCTGCGTGCCATAAGCGCGTTTGCACGGTCGCCATGCGCTGTCGCATTGGCGGGCAGGGGGCAATAATTTGCCCATCACCGCAGCCGCAGGAATGGCCCCCAATGTCCACCCGTCGCGATCCGTCCCGCACCATCCGCGCCCCGCGCGGCGCCGAGAAGTCCTGCAAGTCGTGGCTGAGCGAAGCCGCGTACCGCATGATCCAGAACAACCTCGACCCGGACGTGGCCGAGAACCCCACCGAGCTGGTGGTGTACGGCGGCATTGGCCGTGCCGCGCGCGACTGGGAAAGCTACGACGCCATCCTCAAGTCGCTGCGCGAGCTGGAGGACAACGAAACCCTGCTGGTGCAGTCGGGCAAGCCGGTGGGCGTGTTCCCGACCCATCCCGACGCGCCGCGCGTGCTGATCGCCAATTCCAACCTGGTTCCGCACTGGGCCACCTGGGAGCACTTCAACGAGCTCGATAAGAAGGGCCTGATGATGTACGGCCAGATGACGGCCGGCTCGTGGATCTACATCGGCAGCCAGGGCATCGTGCAGGGCACCTACGAGACGTTCGTGGAGATGGGTCGCCAACATTACGGTGGCGACCTCACCGGCAAGTGGATCCTGACCGCGGGCCTGGGTGGCATGGGCGGCGCGCAGCCGCTGGCCGCGACCATGGCCGGTGCCTGCATGCTGGCCATCGAATGCCGCCAGAGCAGCATCGACATGCGCCTGCGCACCCGCTACGTGGACGAGCAGGCCACCGACCTGGACGACGCGCTGGCGCGCATCGAGAAGTACACCGCCGCCGGCGAGGCCAAGTCGATCGCTCTGCTGGGCAACGCCGCGGAGATACTGCCGGAACTGGTGCGCCGTGGCGTGCGTCCGGATGCGGTCACCGACCAGACCAGCGCGCACGACCCGCTGCACGGCTACCTGCCGGCCGGCTGGACGCTGGAGCAATGGCTGGACAAGCAGAAGACCGAGCCGCAGGAAGTGGTCGAGGCCGCCAAGCACTCCATGCGCGTGCACGTGGAGGCGATGCTGCACTTCGAGGACATGGGCGTGCCCACCTTCGACTACGGCAACAACATCCGCCAGATGGCCTTCGACATGGGCTGCAAGGACGCGTTCGACTTCCCGGGCTTCGTGCCGGCGTACGTGCGTCCGCTGTTCTGCCGCGGCGTGGGGCCGTTCCGCTGGGTGGCGCTCAGTGGCGACCCGGAGGACATCGCCAAGACCGATGCCAAGGTGAAGGAGTTGATTCCCAACGATCCGCACCTGCACAAGTGGCTGGACATGGCCCACGAGCGAATCAGCTTCCAGGGCCTGCCGGCGCGCATCTGCTGGGTCGGCCTGGGTGATCGCCACCGCCTCGGCCTGGCGTTCAACGAGATGGTGCGCAACGGCGAGCTTAAGGCGCCGGTGGTGATCGGCCGCGACCACCTGGACAGCGGCTCGGTGTCGTCGCCCAACCGCGAAACCGAATCGATGATGGACGGCTCCGATGCCGTGTCCGACTGGCCGCTGCTCAACGCCATGCTCAACGTGGCCGGCGGCGCGACGTGGGTGTCGCTGCACCATGGCGGTGGCGTGGGCATGGGTTACAGCCAGCACAGCGGCGTGGTGATCGTGTGCGACGGCAGCGAGGCCGCCGACCAGCGCCTCGCCCGCGTGCTGTGGAACGACCCGGGCACCGGCGTGATGCGCCATGCCGACGCCGGTTACGAGATTGCCAAGCAGTGCGCGAAGGAGCAGGGGCTGAAGTTGCCGATGCTCTGAGCCCTTGACGTCTCGACCCCGCCGCGACGGGGTCTCACAGAGACAGCATCCGTTCAACCGAAACGGCCCGGTACCCCCGGTCCGTTTCGCGTTGTGTACGTGCCTGATGCCCTTGACCGGCGTTGAATGCCCTGCAAACAATCGCCGATTCTTTTCGTGGGGTCAGGGAATGATCGTTCCGCAGTACTGGGCCGAGGCCCGGTTGCAGCATCGTGCACGCGGCAAGTCCGTCACGGTGCGTCGCTTCGGCTGGTCCGACGACAGCCTGCAGGCCGCGCAGGCGCATGCCGATGCGCGCGTACGCGAGGCGATGGATCGCATCCTGGCGGGTGAGCCGCTGATCCGGCGCGAGCATCGGATGGCGTACAACGGCGCCGAGGGCCTGCCGATCCGCGAGGAGATCGTCGAGCGCCACGGCGAGTCCGTCATCACCCGCAACGGTTATGGCGCGCTGTGCCTCAATTCGCCGGATGTCCTGTTCGCCGACATTGATTTCAGCGATGCGCCACCGGCGACGTTGGTCAAGGGCGCGCTGCTGGTGCTGGTGGCAACGGCCGTGGCCCTGGGGATCTGGCGGCAGTCCTTTGCGGCGGGTCTTGTCGCCACCATCGCGGCGCTGATCTTCGGCTATTCCCTGGCCAAGGCCGTCCACCGCGCGCGCGTGGGCCTGGCCGGCGGGCACGAGGCGCGCACTCGCCGCGGCATCGCCGAGTTCATTGCCCGCAATCCCACCTGGGGCGTGCGCACCTATCGCACGCCCGCTGGCATGCGACTGTTGGCGACGCATGCGGCCTTCTCTCCGGCCGACCCCCGCGTCGGCGAGTGTTTCGACGCGTTGGGGGTCGATGCCATCTACGCCCGGATGTGCCGGCTGCAGCATTGCTTCCGCGCGAGGCTCACGCCAAAGCCGTGGCGGGTGGGCATGGGGCGGCACATCAAGCCGCGTTATGCCGTGTGGGATGCCAGCCACGCCGAATTGAACGAGCGTCGCAAGTGGATTGATGATTACCTCTACGCTGCGCGCGGCCATGCGGCCTGCCGGTTCGTCGAGGCAGTGGGCAACCCGACCATCCATCCCCAGGTAGCGCCCGTCGTCGAGCTGCATGACGCGCTGTGCCGGGCCAACGAGCGCTTGCCGCTGGCTTGATAGCATGCGCGCTACCCCTGCACTCCCAGATGGAATGTCGATGCAGCTGTCGGGCCTTTACCTCTATCCGGTCAAATCCGCCGCGCCGATGGCCGTTGGACAGGCCGTGGTCGAGCCGCGTGGCCTGCAGTACGACCGCCGCTGGATGGTGGTGGACGAGGTCGGCAAGTTCCTGACCGGTCGGCAGTTGCCGCAGCTGACCCTGGTGCGCGCCACGCCCGACGCCACTGGCCTGATGCTGGAGGCGCCCGGCATGCCGCCGTTGCACGTGGCCCTGGGCGAGGCCAGCGGCACGCTGCCGGTCACGGTGTGGAAGAGCGCGGTGGAAGCGCATGTGTCCGGCGCCGCCGCCGATGCCTGGCTCAGCAGCTACCTGCAGCGTCCGGTGCGGCTGGTGTACATGGACGCCGACGTGCACCGGCCGGTGCAGTCCGCCCGCGCCCTCCCGGGCGACGAGGTCAGCTTCGCCGACGGCCACCCGCTGATGCTGATCACGCAGTCGGCCCTGGACGCATTGAACGCACGGCTGGCCAAGCCAGTGTCGATGCTGCAGTTCAGGCCCAACCTGGTTGTCGACGGCGCGCCCGCGCATGCCGAGGACGACTGGACCCGTGTGCGCATCGGCGAGGTGGTGTTCGACGTGGCCAAGGCGTGCACCCGGTGCGTGTTCACCACCGTCGATCCCACGCGCGGCGAGCGCGACCCCGGCGGCGAGCCGCTGCGCACGCTGACCCGATACCGCCGCACCGAGGAAGGCGTCACTTTCGGCCAACACCTGATCCCGCGCTCGCCGGGGGTGGTCCGGGTGGGCGATGCCGTCGAGCCACTTGCGTAGGCAACGCGAGTTGCTGCTTGGGCTAACCTTGTGCAAAAGGCCGCGCCCATGAGCGATAACCCCCTCGACAACCCGTTCTGGTCTTCGCTGCAGACCCGGCACGCGCACCTTGCGCTTCGCGCCGAAGGTGTCGCGCGTTACCCGGCTGAGTACGCGCCGTTCCTGGGCGTGGCCGAAGGCGGACTCGCCGCCGACGAGCCGTTGAGCACGTTGGTGGCCCCGGGCGAAAGCGTCTATCTGCTCGGCGTCACCCCGCAGGTGCCGGCGGGGTGGACGCTGGTGCCGTTGGGCCTGCTGGCGCAGATGGCGTGCGACGCTCCGTTGGAGGTTGTCGATGGGCCGGAGATCGTTCCGCTCGATGAGGCGCATCGCGCGGACGTGCTGGCGCTGACCGGATTGGTGTACCCGCACTATTTCCGCGCGCGCACCATGGAAATGGGGCGCTACTTTGGCATTTACGACGGCCAGCGGCTGGCCGCGATCATCGGCGAGCGGCTGGGCACCGACCAGCATGTCGAGATGAGCGCGATCTGCACCCATCCCGACTATGTGGGGCGCGGGCTGGCGAGCCGGCTCACCGCCTTCCTCACCAACGACACGCTGGCGCGCGGTGCGACGCCGTTCCTGCACGTCAGCCCGGCCAATACACGGGCGAAGGCGTTGTACGAGCATCTGGGTTATCGGCTGCGTGCCGAGGTGCCGTTCTTCGCGCTGCGTCGTCCCTGACGCCGCAAACGCTGGCCGGGCGGCACGCCCCCGGCCCGCATTGCCAGTTCAGTGCTTGGGTTCGGACACTTCCCGGACCACTTCCGCGGTGGCTTCGGTCTTGCCGTTCAAGGCCAGGTCGGCGATCGACAACATGCCCGACAGGCGGCCGTGGGTATCGACCACCGGCACCCGACGGATCTTCGACGCTTCCATCAGGCACACCGCATCCTTCAACGGGCTGTCCGAGCGTATCGTCTGCGCCGGGCTGCTCATCGCGTCCGCTGCACAGCCGTGCAACGTATCGCGACCCGTGGCCACCATGCGCACGGTGATGTCGCGGTCGGTGATCACGCCCAACGGCGCGCCCGCTTCGTCCACCACCGGAATCTGGCCGCAGTCGTGCTGCACCATCATCTTCGCCACGTCGCGCAGCGGGGTCTTGGGGGTGCAGCAGGCGGGGTTGGCGGTCATGACCGATTGCACGTTCATCGTGGGCTCCTTGGGCGGGGGGAGCCTAGAGCGTTGCGCGATGCGGGTTTGTCGAACGTGAAATAGGACAGTCCAACGCCAGGATGTTCAGCTTTTGCTCAAGCCCACGTGCGCTGGATCAGCCGCCACGTTACGCTGCATGAATGCGCACAACTTGGCCTGGTAGGGGGCTGGACATGCAGGGAAAGCAACGGGTGGGAACGATTGCGTTGTTGGCATTGCTAGGGGTGTCCGCGACCACGTGGGCCGAAGTCGAACCCGCGCTCGCGCCGGCGACGCACACGGCCACCGGGACGTGTCCGCCGCCCATGAACCGGCCGCCGATCTATCCGGTGGCGATGATGCGAAGTGGCAAGGGCGGAACGGTTCTTGTCAACGTGGCCACCGATGCCTGCGGCCGCGTTGTCGACGCCCAGGTGAAGCGCAGCAGCGGCGTAGCCATGCTTGACGAGGCGGCCATCACGGCGGCCCGCCTGTGGGTGCTGACGCCAGAACAGCGCGCTAAGCAGGTCGATGGCCGGGTGGAGCGCGAAGTGTCCTTTGCGATGGATAAGACGGTAAGAAGCGTCTCCTATGCTCCGTTGGACTGGCCACGCACCCACCGGCGGCCGCGCTACGAACTGGAACCGCTGGAGGCGTTTGCCACCGCGCGTGACGCGAGCGATGCCATGAAGGTGGATGTCGCCGACACCATCAAGCCGCCATACCCGCTGCAGAGCACGTTCTTCCGCAACCGCGCCGCAAGTCCGCAGCACGAGTACTGGATGTTCATCTACAAGGCGGGTGCACCTACCGTGGCGGCACGCTATCGCCTGGCCGGCGGCGAGGACGATCCGTTGGTCAAGCTGGCCCTGGTATGCGATGGGACGCCCGATGCCTGTGACCAGGCGCGCGCATTTCTACTGCGCGGACTGCCGTTCGCCAAGGCACAGCGCTAGTGGACATCATCCGCTCCCGACAGAATCCGGTGGTCAAGCACCTGGTAAAACTCGCGGAACAGCGCCGTGAGCGCCACGCATCGCAACAGACGTTGCTGGTGGGCACGCACCTGGTCGCGGCGGCGCGCGATGCAGGGTGGGCGCTGCAACGCCTGTTCGTGCGCGAAGGCAGCGAACACCGTGCCGAGGTCGCACAGTTGCTGGCGGCACAGTTCGCGCCGGTGACGCTGCTGGCGCCCGAGCTGTTCGACGCGATCGAGCAGTTGCCCAGCACTACCGGCCTGCTGGCCCTGACCACGATTCCCGAGCCGCCGGCGCCGCGCCCCGATGGCTGCTGCCTGCTGCTGGATGGCGTGCAGGACCCGGGCAACGTCGGCTCGATCCTGCGCACTGCCGCGGCCGCGCGCGTGGATCAGGTGTGGCTGGCGCTGGGCGCGGCCGACGCGTGGTCGCCGAAGGTGCTGCGCGCAGCGATGGGCGCGCACTTCGTGGTGCCGGTGATCGAACGCGTGGACCCAGTGCAGGCGTTGGAAGCCTTCAATGGGCGCGTGGCCATCACCACGCTTGCGCAGGCCACCGACCTGTACGAGACCGACCTGCGCGGCGACCTGGTGCTGGCCATGGGCAGCGAGGGCGGCGGCGTGTCCGACGCGGTGTTCCAGCGCGCCGATGTCCGCCTGCGCATCCCCATGCATCCGGGCGTGGAGTCGCTCAACGTGGGTGCGGCCACGGCGGTGTGCCTGTACGAGCGGGTGCGGCAGTTGCGGGTTGCCTGATCCGGCACAGTCCGCAGCTCCCGCGCCGGGTGGCGTGCCCCCAACCATCGACACACGTGGCCGCAGTCGAACCGCGCCTAGAATCGGATTGCTGCTCGATCCACAGGGGACCTCCGTGAAGTATTGCCTCATCGCCCTGGCCGCGTGCCTGGGCCTGATCGGCGCCGCGCGCGCCAACGAACCCGTCGACCATGCCATGGTCGGCAAGATCCGGCAGGAAGCCTTCCACCGCTCCCAGGTCATGCAGACGTTGTCGCAGTTGACCGAGGACGTCGGCCCGCGCCTGACCAACTCGCCGGGCATGGCCAAGGCCAATGCGTGGGCCCGCGAGCGCATGACCGGCTGGGGCCTGGCCAACGTGCACGACGAGGCGTTCGGCCCGTTCGGGCGCGGCTGGGAATTCCGCACGGCCAGCGTGGAGGTGCTCGCGCCGCGGCCGTTCCCGCTGCACGCGCTGCCCAAAGCGTGGACGCCGGGCACCGCCGGCCCGGTGGAAGGCGAAGCGATGGCCATCACGCTGAAGACCCAAGCCGACCTGGACAAGCACCGCGGCAAGCTGCGCGGCAAGATCCTGTTCCTCGATGCCGCGCGCGAGTACAAGCCCGGCGAGAAGCCCGACAGCAACCGCTACAACGATCATGAGCTGGACGAGCTGCGCGACTTCACCATCCCCAAGGACCGCGACCCGGCCAAGCGCGCCAAGGACGCGAAGGAGCGGCTGGACGAGATCGCGCTGACCGCGGCCACCAACGCGTTCCTCGCCGAGGAGGGCGTGCTGGCCACGGTGTCGATCAGCAGTTGGGACAACGGCATCATCCGCCTGGGCGGCGGTGGCTCACGCAAGGCCGGCGAGTCGGTGGGCGTGCCCGCGCTGACCATGATGGCCGAGCACTACAACACCGTGATGCGCGCGCTGGAGCGCAAGCAGGCCATGCGCCTGCGCGTGAACGTGGATGCGCGCTTCACCGGTGACACCGACGAGATGGGCTACAACACGATCGCCGAGATCCCCGGGCACGGTTCGTTGAAGGACGAGGTCGTGATCATCGGCGCGCACCTGGACTCGTGGCACGCCGGCACCGGCGCTGCGGACAACGGTGCGGGCGTGGCGGTGATGATGGAGGCCATGCGCATCCTCAAGGCCACCGGCGCCAAGCCGCGTCGCACGATCCGCATCGCGCTGTGGGGTGGGGAGGAGCAAGGTCTGCTCGGTTCCACCGACTACGTCAGCCGCCACTACGGCGGCTGGCCCGAGCCCACCGATCCGCAGCAGAAGAAACTGCCAATGTCACTGCGCGAGCCGACCGGCCCGATGCAGCGCAAGCGCGGTTATGACACGGTGGCCGCATACTTCAACTACGACAACGGCGGTGGCCGGATACGCGGCATCTACACCCAGGAGAACACCGCGGTCGCACCGATCTTCGCCGACTGGCTGGCGCCGCTCAACGACGTGGGCGCCACCACCGTGACCCATCGCAATACCGGCAGCACCGATCACATCCCGTTCGACCGCATTGGCCTGCCGGGCTTCCAGTTCGTGCAGGACCGGCTGGACTACTTCAGCAACGTGCACCACAGCCACTTGGACACGCTGGACCACATTGTGCCTGAAGACCTGAAGCAGTCGGCGGCGGTGGTGGCTACCTTTGCGTGGCACGCGGCCATGCGCGAGCAGAAGCTGCCGCGCATGCCGGTGCGCGAGCCGTAAGTCAGCTCGCCACTACGTGGATCTCCACGTCGCCCAGCGTCACCACCTGGCCGGCGTGGATCTTGCAGGTCTTACGCAGCTCGGTGGTGCCGTCCACCTGCACCGCACCGCTGGCCACGATGGCCTTGCCGGCGCCACCGCTGTCGCACAGGCCCACCAGCTTGAGCAACTGGTTGAGTTCGACGAACTCGCGGTCCAGGTGGAATTCGATCTGCTGCATGGGCATCGGACGTGGGGATTGGCGCTCAGGTTCGCAGTGCGGCGTCGGGGGCGCAAGGCTTGCGTCTCCGGGTGGCATGCGTCAGTCGGGTGGGCCGCCGTAGCGGGGCAGGTCGGGTGAGGCTGCGCCAGCGACACACAGTGCCCGCTTCCGCGTCAGCGGCAGGCGCTTGACCGCATGCTCGGCGCGGCTGGCAGTGGCGCGGTCCGGGTAGGCAAAGCGTGCCACCACCTGCACCGGCGGCCGCGCCCGGGTGTAGCGTGCGCCCTTGCCGGCGAGGTGTTGGGCGAAACGCCGCTCCACGTCCACGGTGATGCCCGTGTACAGGCTGCCGTCGCGGCATTCGAGGATGTAGAGGTACCAGGCGGGCATGGCGCCAGCGTAGCCGAACGTCGTGCGGAGCGTGCGGTAGTGGTCTTGCGCTTGCCGTGAGGCCACCCAGGGCCGTCCCGCTACCAGATATGCCTGGAGCGGGACGGACTACTGATCCGGCTGGCGAATCGTCATTGCGGCGTGTTGCTGACGCCCTTCCGTCAGCTCGGTTTGTTGGTGACCTGCGGATCGCACGGGATCGCGCAGCCGGTGGTGGTGTCGGTGACGATGATGCAGTACTCCGCGTTCTCGACCTGGGTGTTGGCGTCGACGATGCTGCCGGCACGGTTGCCCCCGTTCCAGGTGAGTTGCTGCTGACCATCGTTGGTGAAGACGCAACTGTTGATCTGGTAGCGCGTGTCGGTGGTGCTGGCAAACTGGATCGGCGCCGTGTCGCGCCCCTGCCCGACAGTCTGGACTAGACCGCCGGCGCCGTCGTCACCACCGCTGTAGCAGTAGCTATAGACGTGGTTGTTGACCTCGAGGTTGTGCCAACCGCTTTCGTTGGACGCGCTGTTGCGCAGGTCGAGTTGGATGGTGGGGGTGTTTGGCATGGTCGTGACTCCTCTCGGGGGTGGCCGTCAGGCCGGGGTAAGTGTGTCCGGCGGGCGCAGGTGGGCTCATTGGTTGGCGACCTGCTGGGTTGCGGGAAACGGTCGCAACGGGACGTAGCCGGCGGCAGCCAGCCGTTGCCGGTGGGGGTATGCCTCGGGGGCGCGATCGAGGTGGTACAGCGTGCGCACCAAGGGGTCCAGCCGCTCGAACGGCAGGTCACCACCGGATTCCGCGGTCAGCAGCTGTTCCGCTTGCCGCCAATTCGCCCGTGCGACATCGCGTTCGCCGACCGCCTGTGCCGCTTCCCCGGCCAGCATCCGGTTGTTCGCCAATACCAGGCGCAGGGCTTCGTTCGGGTTTGCTTGCCATGCAGGATCGAGCAGCGCAAGCGCCTCGGACAGGTATGCCTGCGCGGCGGCCGCATCGCCGTGTTCCTGCGCCAGTAGCGCCTGCAGGCCGCGCGTCTTGGCCAGCCAGCGCAGCACGCGTTCGTTCTTGGGCTCCGTGGCGCGCGCCTTGGACAGGATGGCGGCGGCCCGCACGGCCTGCGCCTCGGCCCCGGCCTGCGCCGTCGCGGCGGCAACTTGCGCTTGCCAGAAGTGACTGACCCCGGACGAGACCCGCCAGCCGTTGTTGGCGGGATCCTGCCGAACCAACGCATCCGAAAGCGGCGTCGTCACGCCCAGGTGGGCGCTCGCCTCGGTCAGCCGTCCCCGATATGCCAGCGATTCGGCGAGTAACAGCCGTGCTTCGATCTCCTCCTGCTTCCAACGTGGATTGCGCGGCTCGGCCTGGACCAGTCCGTGCATCGCGTCGACTTCCTGCTGGAACAGGCCGGAGGCGGTATCGAGCTTTCCCTGTCGGACTGCGAGACTCCCCAGCCAGGAGACGTCGTCGGCATCCTCGAAACGCAACTCCAGATCCTTCGGCCGGCGCTGCAACCAGTCCACATACAGGGCGCGTTTCGCCTGCATCGCGCGCTCGGCCTCCGCGTAGCGGCCCAATCGCTCGTCAAGGACGGCGAGGTTGTGATGGCCGTAGGCCACTTCCTTCTGCCAGTCGAAGTTGTTGCGGTCCATCGCCGCCAGCTTGATCGCACTGTCGCGGTACCTGCGGAACCAGGTGCCGGTTTCATCGTGGCGCCCCTGCTCCAGCGCGACGAATCCGATCCAGTATTCGGCCTGCGCCAGGTCGAACAGGCGTTGGCCGTTCTCCGGGTCGCGCTGGTACAACGCGGTGCTGCGTGCATGCGCCTCGCGGAATGCCGCCATCGCGGCGTCGTGCTTGCCTTCATTGAGACGCACCTCGCCGATACCGGTCAGCGAACGTGCCTGCTCTTCCAGCGCGCGATCGCTGAGGTCGCGCGGGTCGAGCGTGGCGAAGTAGGTCGTGGCTTTGTCGTCGACCACGCGCATCAGGTCGAGCCGCCCGACCGTGGTCAATTTCTTGCGCAGGTCGCCCAGCATGAAGCCGAGGATGTCCTCGGCCTGCGCCTGCCGGCGCTGCGCGTCGTTGCGGGCCACATAGGCGGTGGCGGCCAGTGCCAGTGCAATGGCCATGCCGGCGAGTGATGCGCCGGCGATGGCGGTCCATTTGCGCTGCCGGCGCTGCGCCTCGCGCTGGGCGAGGGCATCGTAGCCAACACCGAGCAGCCCCGCGACCAGTTTGAGGAAGGCGCGTTCGCGGCCATCGCCCTCGCGGCGCGCGTCGGCGGCCAGCGGCTCGCGTGGTGCGCCCCCGGCGTCGGGCTGCAACAATGCCGGCGGAAAGCAGTGCTGCGTGGGGTCGGCACTGCCGGGCACGCCGCCGACGACGAAGCACAGCACGCGATCCCCTCGGCCACTGGTCTGGAAGGCCGCGACTTCGGCGTTGACCCAGCGTGATTGCGCCGCGGTCGGCGAGCAGATGACCACCAGGGTTTCGGAGTCGGCCAGGGCCGCACGGATCGTTTCGCCCAGGTCGCCCGCGGTCGGCAGCTCTTCCCGGTCGCGGAAGAAGGTGCCCAACCGCCGCTCGATGACACCGTTCGCACCGTGGGTGCCGACCAGCCGTGACGGTACCCGGTAGGTTTCAAGGCGACGCAGCAGCCAGCGCGCCCAGGCGGCGTCGGCGTGGCTGTAGCTGAGGAAGGCGCGGTATCGCATCTGGGGGCGTCGTCTAGATCCGCGTGTGCTGCAGCGGTCGCTCGCGGTGCATCAACGTCCACTCGGCGTGCTCGGCGAGTGCCGCCTCGCCCAGCGCGCGCAGGACCTGGCGTTGTTCGTCCAACTCGGTGCAGCCGTTGAGCCGGCGTTGCGCGGCGTCGAAGATGCGCTGCATGAAGCGGTACTGCTTGATCAGTTCCTTGTCGGCCTTCTTGTAGGTGTAGGCCTCGTGCACCGCGGCGGCCACCGAGACGATGCCCATGGCCGCCACCGCCATGTGCTTGAGATGCGGGTCGAGCTGGCGGGCAAAGATCGCCAGCAGCACGCTGATGCCCACGCCGAGCCCCAGGCAGCAAAGCCCCAGCAACTCCGCGCGGCCATGGATCCTTGCGCGACGAACCGCGGTGTAGGTGTAGTAGTGGCGTTGACCACCGGTTTGCGCATTGCCGATCCAGTCGCCGATCACTGCATCGACCTGCACCGGTCCGGTCCGCGCCGGCACCCGCATGCCGTCCAGGCTGGCGCCGCGCATGACGTTGCGGATCCAGCCCAGTTCCACGTCCTGCTTCTGCAGGAAATTGTCGTGGGCGAAAGTGGGCGTACTGAGGTCGACGATCCCCGCGCGCCGCCAGTAGGACTGCACCCGCAGGCCCTCGGCCAGCGCGCGGTAGTCGAGGTATTTGCGTTGCCATTCACCGCGCTTGGCGAGCAGGACCACGCCAGCGCCGACCAGGAACAGCACCAGGAAACCGTAGATCACCACGTCCTGCGCGCTGATGTGGGTGTAGGTGAAAAACGTGAAGCCCATCAGCGCCGCCAGGACATAGGTGATGCGCAGCGCATGGTTCACGCGCCGCTGGTAGGTGCTGGCCAGCCAATCCGCGACGTGGAACACCCGCTGGATCGGGCAGGGGGCGGAATCTGGCAGTGCGGCGGACTGGGCGGCAATCGCCGCGGAATACCGGCGGGCGTCGGCATTGAACTGGGCGTGGCGACGGAACATCAGGTCGAAGGTCGCAGGCAGGTCGGCGCCCGGCTCAAGCGCCTGCCCGGCGGTCAACCAGCGACCACGCGACGCGGTTTCCGGCGCGGCGCCCGCGCGGCCGGCCTGGATGTGGAAGGCCACGGTTTCTTCGTCCAGCCCGAGCGCGGTGGCCGCGGCACGCCGACGCTCGATCTGCCCGGGCATTTCGCCATGCAGGTGGAAACGGACCACCTGTGCGGTGCCGCCGAGCCGGTCCGAATCGCGCCCGTCCCACAGCGCCAGCAGGATGTGGCAATGGCTGGAGACGAAGATGCCGGCCTGGGCGTATTGCTGGTCGCGGGCCAGGCCCGGTTGGGCGACGGCCTCCAGGCTGCTGCCGCGCCGCAGCGGCAGAGTGAGCACGTGCACCTGGCGCAACTGGCGTTCGAACGTGGCGAGGGCCTCGGCTTCGAAGTCGTCGCGATACAGCTCCACCGGCAGCGGCAGCGGCGCGATCACCTGCAGGCCCAGGTCAAGCGCAACCTGCGCAGCGAGTTGGTCGCTGCCTTCGGCCAACGATGACAGCAGTACCACCGGCAACTCCGGGTAGCGTTTCTGCAGGTCCTGCAGGAACGTCCTCACCTGCGCCTGCAAGGCCGGCAGCTCGTCCTCGCGCAACTTGCGGTGGCCAGTGACGCCAACCAGCAGGCTGGTCGCGGGGGACAGGGAGCCGTTGCGGGGGGGCATGGAAAGGGCGCTTGCGTGGGCGGTCGGGACGCCGCGGGTTTCCCAGAGCGAACGCGGGAGCAGCGCAGCCGCGGCCAATAGCTGCGAAAATGCCGCATGACCGATACCCCCTCCGCGCCCGTCGCGCCGTCCAGCCCGGCCGCCACGGCGACCGCCTTCGCCTCGCTCACGCTCAGCCCCGCCCTGCTGCAGGGCGTGGACGCCTTGGGCTACAGCGCCATGACTCCGGTGCAGGCCCACAGCCTGCCGGCCATCCTCGACGGCCGCGACGTGCTGGCACAGGCCCCCACCGGCAGCGGCAAGACTGCCGCCTTCGGCCTGGGCCTGCTGCACACCATCGACGCCGCGAAGATCCAGACCCAGGCGCTGGTGCTGTGCCCCACGCGCGAGCTGGCCGACCAGGTCGGCAAGCAGTTGCGCAAGCTGGCGGTGGGCATCCCCAACCTGAAGGTGTCGGTGCTGTGCGGCGGCATGCCGCTGGGGCCGCAGCTGGCCTCGCTGGAGACCCATGACCCGCAGGTAGTGGTCGGCACCCCCGGACGCCTGCAGGAGCTGCTGCGCAAGAAGGCGCTGCACCTGCGCGGCGTGCGCACGCTGGTGCTGGACGAAGCCGACCGCATGCTCGACATGGGCTTCGAGGAGCCGATCAAGGAGATCGTCGGCAAGCTGCCCAAGGAGCGCCAGGGCCTGCTGTTTTCCGCCACGTTCCCCGATGCGATCCGCGCCATGGCCACCGCCATGCTGCGCGACCCGGTGGAAGTCACCGTGGAAGGCGGCGACACCCACGCCGCCATCGAACAGCGTTTTTTCGAAGTGGACCCGGAGAAGAAGACCCCGCTGCTGGCCGCGCTGCTGCTGGAATACCGCCCGGAGTCCTGCGTGGTGTTCTGCAACATGCGCCGCGACACCGAGGAAGTGGTGGGCTCGCTGAGCCACTACGGCTTCACCGCGCTGGCGCTGCACGGTGACATGGAGCAGCGCGACCGCGACGAGGTGCTGGTGCGCTTCGCCAACCGCAGTTGCAACGTGCTGGTGGCCAGCGACGTGGCCGCGCGCGGGCTGGACGTGCACGACCTGGCCGCGGTGGTGAATTACGAACTGCCCACCGACCCGGACGTGTACGTGCATCGCATCGGCCGTACCGGCCGTGCCGGCAAGGCAGGGCTGGCGCTGAGCCTGGTGGCCCCGCGCGAGGTCAACCGCACCGAACCGATCCAGGCGCGGCAGGGCAAGCCGCTGCGCTGGGTCAAGGCCACCCCCCTGGCCGGCAAGACCAAGAGCGCCCCGGTGGCGGCGATGGTCACCCTGCGCATCGACGCCGGCAAGACCGACAAGCTGCGCCCCGGCGACATCGTCGGCGCCCTGACCGGCGACGCCGGGCTGGCCGTGGCGGCGGTGGGCAAGATCGACGTGTTTGCCACCCGCTCGTACGTGGCCATTGCCCGCGGCCAGGCCGAGAAGGCCGTGACGCGCCTGCGCGAGGGCAAGATCAAGGGCCGCAAGTTCCGCGTCAGCCGGATGTAACCCGTCCGCTGGGCCTCACAGGGCCTCGGCTGGAGCCTCACAGGGCCTCGGCTGGAGCCCTGCAAGGCCGCCGTTGGGGCCCCGTTGGGGGCCATCGTGTAGGATGGGGGCATCCCGCGGGCGGCCTTCAATACCGTCATGCCCCCCGCGTTCCAACGCCTGACGTCGTTTCGACCGCCGGCTTCGCCGCGACACCTGCCGCCGCCCGTGCGCGCCACCCCTACGAGGAACGCCCCATGCCCAGCCCACGCGGCAAAAGTGGCCCCAGCAACAATGCTTCCGTGTTCACCAAGCCGGTCAATGACAAGGCGCTGACGCACGAACGCATTGCCGAGGACGTGGCGGAGTTCCGTAAGGCGGGCGGGCGCGTGGAAGTCCTGGGCGTCACCCCCTTGCGGCGCAAGGGCGAAACGCCGGTGACGCCGGTGCTGGCGCCCGCGCCGGCAGCGCGCCTGCGATCGGCCCGGTCCAAGCCGCGCTGACCCAACCAACCCGCCCCTTACACCGCCGCCTCCGGAGAGCACGTGGCCAAGCCCAACTACTCATTTGAAAAGCGTCAGCGCGAGATCGCCAAGAAGAAGCAGCAGGACGAAAAGGCGGCCAAGAAGCGCGCCGCGCGCGAAGGCGCCAAGCCTGACGACCTGGCAGAACCCGCGCCGCAGCCCCCCCGCGACCGACCGTGACCAGCCCCGCGTCGGCCCGCCCGCAGATCTGGGTGGATGCCGACGCCTGTCCCGGTGTGGTCAAGGAGATCCTGTTCCGCGCCGCGGAGCGTGCGCAGGTGCAGGTGACCCTGGTGGCCAACCAATACCTGCGCTGCCCACCCTCGCGCCACATCCGCGCCCTGCAGGTGCAGGGCGGCTATGACGAGGCGGACACCGCCATCGTCGAGCGGTTGAACCCCGGCGACCTGGTCGTCACCCAGGACATTCCGCTGGCCGCGCGCGTGCTTCAGAAGGGAGCCGTGGCGGTCGGTCCGCGCGGCGAGCCCTTCACCCCGGACAACATGGCCGAGCGCCTGTCGATGCGCAATTTCATGGAAGAGCTGCGCGGCGCCGGCGTGCAGACCGGCGGCCCGGCCGCCTTCCATGCGCGCGACCGGCAGGCATTTGCCAACTACCTCGACCGCTGGTTGGCGCAACGCGCGTCGTAGCCATTTGCCTCCGGCCGTGCCCGCCTCGTTGGCACCCGCGGATCAACCCGAGTTGACCTGCTCCCGCCCCATCGCCGCGAAGTCGGAGCTGGTCCAGTCCACCTCGGTGATGAACTGCATGGCCACCAGCGGCATCAACAGCAGGGTGGCGCCGCCGCCCCACACCACCCAGTGTATGCGGCGCCAGATGGGGCTGCGGTCGATGATCAGATGGGTGGTCATGGTGGCTTTCCCGATTGGCTGAGGTCCGCGGGGTCGGCGTGCACTGCGCGTATTCCGAGTGCGCGCGTGCCGCTGCGATATACCGAACTAGGCGACGCAACTGCCAGGATCTGTCGTCGATCAGGTTCCGAACGGCAGTCAAAAGTCGTGGCGGCGAAGGCGGAAAGTGGCCTGTGTTATCACTGCGATTTGCGGGTAATAACCGATATCACCGTATTTTTGCCTGATATCCAGTTGGCGAGCGATGTTGGATCGGACTCGCTGTCGTTTGTAAGGGTTTAATCTTCTTGGGGAAAACGTCAGTTGACGGGCAGCGGAGGTGCCGCGACCATACGGTGTTATCGTCCCGAAACGGGATCTAATTAGCGTTAGGGCGCACATGAAGTTCCCCGTTGTTCTATTTCTACTTCTGAGCGGCTCCGCCGTGTTGGCGGCCCCGCCTTCAGAGTCAATCCGGAATTTTCACACCGACGAGGTTTTGGAGCCCGCCTGCGGTTCAAGTGAACTGGCAAAACTCAAGGCGGCCTCGGACCACCTTGCCCAAGCCAAGAATCCGCAAGGGGCGTGGATCGTTGCCAAAGCCATGCTTTGCGGTAGCAGAGCGCCCACCGCATACATGCCACTCCTTGTTTCCCTGGAGCAATATGGGGTCAATGAGGATCCCGGCCCTACTTTCGCGCTAGTCGATCAGAAACAGATCGAGCCACTGCGGGGCGTCGCGTATGGGGTTTCGGTGGAGGCTTCCGGAGATGACCTGAGCTACAACTACAACACCGCGGGCGTCTGCGTTGGCGGCTTTACACTCAGGCTCGTGGCAGCCCAATGGCTGCTCGTTCGTATGGGCGAGGCTTGTGACTGATGCGGGTGCGCCCTAACAATTCATTCAAGCCGAAGCCGCTTCGCGGCTCGGCTTAATTCAGGCGTTAGAGGTGGCTATGGATTCTCGCAAGTTGGCGGTCGGATTGGTGTTGCTTCTGGCCTCTTTGGCGGCTCTAGCTTCGGGAGGTCCAGCGCCAAAACTAGACTGGCTTATTGGCAACTGGGTGCTCTGTGAGGATCCGGACAACAGCCCCAAGGACACCTTGCAGTTCAACGCCGATGGGACAGGGCTAGTCATTAGCGCCAAGGGCAACGTTGAGTTCCTGCACAAGCACTCGGGACAGTCCGTGTCTCTGCTTGCCAACGCGAATGGCTACGCTATCCCCATTGAGCTGTCGTCCTCCTCTAGTTTTGACAAGCTGCTTCTGCACAGCGACAAGACTGGCAATACTGCTACCTACGCCAGGTCGGACAGCCCTCAAGCCAGTAGTTGCAGCATCAAGTGACCACCTCTAACAGTTCATTCAAGCCGAACCCGCTTCGCGGGTCGGCTTAATTCAAGCGTTAGGCCGCCGAGGACAGATCAT
>NZ_AVPU01000032.1 GCF_000768355.1 Lysobacter daejeonensis GH1-9 | reverse complement strand
AGGCGCCGGCGCAGGTGCGGTCTTCGCTGCTTCGGCCGCCGGTGCCGCGGCGCCCTCTGCGGCTTCGATGATCGCCACGACGCTGCCTTCGGACACGGCGTCACCCAGCTTGACCTTGAGCTCGCGGATCACGCCGGCAAACGGTGCCGGCACTTCCATCGTCGCCTTGTCGGACTCCAGCGTGACCAGGCCCTGGTCGGCGGCAACGGTGTCGCCAACGGCGACCAGCAGTTCGATCACGGGCACGTCGTCGTATCCGCCGATGTCGGGGACGCGTGCTTCCTTCAGCTCAGCCATGGGGGGCTCCGAAATTCGGGCAAAGGCCTATTGTGGGCTCTGCGGGGAGCAGCGCCAACCGCGACGAATGGGTACGCCGGGAGCGGCGTGGGTACGCCCGGGTATGTTTCTGGAGAAACTAGCTGGCCGGGACGCCTTCGGGCGCAGCGGTGACCCGCAGCAGCTGCAGGGGCTGGCCGTTGGGCAGGCGGTACTCCAGCGCGTTGTCCAGCGCGTCCAGCGCCTCCAGGCGTTGGCACAGGGCAAGGGAGCGCTGCTCGATAGCCGCCGCGCGCGGCGCGACCGCGGCCTCGATCTCCGCGTCCAGGTGTTCCATGCGCTCCAGCCGGCTCTTGTCGCCGGTGAAGGCGGCACTGATGGCGCCGCCGACGATGTCGCCGATCAGGTTGGGGATCGCCTCGCCCACGGCCTCGGCAATGCCGCGACCCACGTCGCGCCCGTCGAAGCGGTGCGCGCTGACCGAGTTGGCCAAGCGTGCGTCCAGCTTGACCCGAGCGGCATCCAGTTTGGCCCGCACCGCCACCGGATCGCTGCTGAACCCGGCGGCGACTTCGCCCAGCGCCGTGAACGCGATATCCGCCGCGGCCCGCCCGATCGCCTGCGCCTCGGGCATGGCGTCGCGGGTGCCCTGCTCGAAGGCGGCCAGGCGACGCGCGTCTTCGCTACCGAGGGTCACCCACGCGGTGTCCACGAACAGCCGCCCCTGTCGCATGACGATGGCCTTGGGCACGCCCGCATCGCGCACCAGGATCAGGCTGCGCGGGTTCAGCGTGAGTTCGTAATCGCTTTCCACCCGGCAACCGATGTCTTTTGCCGCGACGTTCACGCACGCCAGCGCGAGTGCGGCGAAGACGGGAACGCGGCGCATCGGGACTCTCCGGCGATTGGGTGGGTGCAGCGTAGCGCGGCGGCGCGTGCTGCGCACCCGGCGTGAACCGCGGGTGAGCACGAATCCGGGGGCTGTGCGGGTGCAGGCGGTGTGAACGTGACCGCGCGCCGGGCAAGAACGGTTCATCCCGGCGTGGCTACGTTGGCGCCGCCTCCCCCAAGGCATCACCTAGAACTACAACAAGGAGACACGCCATGAACCGTTTTCGTACCCTGACGTTGGCCCTGCTGGGCACTCTGGCCGTTGCGCCGACGGCCTTCGCCCAGGACGGCACCGACACCAGCGGCAAGCGCTTTGCCATCGTTGGCGGCTACGCCTTGTCAGAGCCGACCAAGGATCCGACCATCGGCGGCACGCCCGCCAAGGTGGACGGTGATGGCGCCGCCACGCTGAGCGCCAGCTACTACATCACCGACAACATCGCCGTGGAGGCGTGGGGCGCGGCCGACAAGTTCGGCCACCGCGTCAGCACCGCCACGGGCAAGACCGCGAGCGTGGCCGCGCAGCCGTATGCCCTGAGTGGCCAGTACCACTTTGGCAGCTCGTCGCAGACCGTGCGCCCGTTCGTGGGCCTGGGCTACTTCGAGAGCAACTTCAGCGAGGAGACCGCGACCCCGACGGGCCCGCTGGCCGGCCAGCGCATCGGCCTGGAAACCGCGAAGGGCGCCATCGCGACGGTGGGCGTGGACGCGAACTTCCACCCCAACTGGTTCGCGCGAGCCGACGTGCGTTACCTGCACGGCAACTCGGACGTGAAGATCGATGGCGTCGATGCCGGCGAGGCCAAGCTCAACCCGGTGGTGGTGGGCGTGGGCCTGGGCGCGCGCTTCTGATGCGCTGGACGCGCTGACGCGCGCGAGAACGGGCTCCCGGAGGAGCCCGTTCTCGCATGGCGGCGGTCAGGGTGCGTTGGACATGCGCAGCCGCTCGCGGTGCAGGAGGTACAGACCGCTGGCGATGATGATCGCGGCGCCCAGCCAGGTCACGCGATCGGGCAGCACGCCCCACAAGGTGGCGTCGAGGATGACGCCCCACAGCAACGCGGTGTATTCCAGCGGAGCGATCAGCGAGGCTTCACCGAGACGGAACGCTTCGGTGATGGCGTACTGGCCCAGCGCGCCGGCCACCCCCACGCCGAGGATCAACCAGACATCCGCGCTACGCAGCGGCACCCAATCCGGCCAGGCGATCGCGCCTGCGCCGATGGCCATCATTGCCAGCAGCCACACCATCATCGCCTGGGTGCTGTCGGTGCGCGCGAGCACGCGCACGGTGATGGCGCTCACCGCGTACCCCAGCGCGGCCACCAGCACCGCGATGCCGGCCAGGCTGAGCACACCTTCGCCGGTGGGCCGCAGGACGACGAGCACGCCGACCAGACCGATGCCGATGGCGACCCAGCGCCGCGGCCCGACATGCTCGCCCAGGAACGGCACCGACAACGCGGTGATCAACAACGGCGCGACAAAGAAGATGGAATACGCGGTGGACAGCGGCATGCGCCGAAGCGCGTAGGCGAACGCGGCCATCATCACCACCCCAAGCACGCCGCGCAGCAGATGCAGGGACCAGCGCACGCGCAACAGGGTGCGTGGCCCCGCGGTGAACAGCGACCAGGCCAGCACGAACGGCAGCGAGGCGGCGCCGCGCAATGCCGCCACCTGGAACGGTGGGTAATGGCCGGCCAGGCCCTTCAGGCCGGCGTCCATCAGCGCGAACAGGGCGACCGCCAACAACATGGCGACCACCGCACGCGACTGCCGCGCCCGTACGCTCATGGGGTGGCGCGCCATACATGGATCGAGGCGTAACCCGGACGGGGCATGGGCGTTTCCTGCAGGGGGGGGGACCCGGCATTATCGGTGGTCTGCACGCTGCCTGCTGACACCCGGTTTTGCGTTTGCCTCCAGTAGCCGGGCGCCCACGCCGCGCCGCAGGAGTTTCCCCCATGGCTCTCTACAAGGTGCTGGCGGCCGCGTGGCTGGCCGTGTGGCTGGCCGGATGCGCGCAGGGTCGCAATCCAGCGGGCGGGCATGCCGACGCGCGTGAGGCGCGGAGTGCGCCCGTTGCCACGCTGGGGCCGGACGATGGCCTGCCCTTCACAGCAGCGCCGGACAAGGTGCCGGCCAAACCGGAACCCCCTCACGGCGGCAAACCGCCCGCCACGGGGAACGCCAATGATGGCCAAGGGAACGCGCGTACGGCCGGTCGCTAGGGTGAGCGCGGCTTAGCGCCACTGTGGTTGCCGGCGGGAATGAAAACGGCGGCCCTGGGGCCGCCGCTGGATTACACCGGGTTCACGGCCAAGTTCAAAAGCCCGTGCTCAGGTTCAGGCCCACGCCCCAGTCCGGGCTGCCATCGCTGAGGCCCTTCACGGCGTAGAACTGCATCTTGCTGCTGTCGCCGGCCGGGAAGGCGACGAAGCCGGTCACTTCGCTGCGATCGTCCGAGTCTTCGGTGGCGGCCTGGCGGAAGTCGTACATGGCACCGACGCTGGCGGACCCAGCCTTCCACGCAGCGCCGAAATTGGCGTTGATCACGCTGCTGGCGTCGATGTAATCCGAATCGCCCAGAAGGGTGTAGCCCGCACCGCCGAACAGCAGTGTGCCATTGACGTCACGGTAAAGGTCCACGGCCACGCCGTAGTCGTTGGCGCCGGTGCCCAGCCCCTTGTCCTCATCGGCGGTCGCGACCTTGAGGTTGGCGGTCAGGTCCACGCCCAGCGGGCCGCCAGTGTCCACGGCATAGGTGCCGCTCAGGCGCAGGTCGCCGATGCCGCTGGCGGTGCCCGACGCGGGCTGCACGGGGTCGATGATTCCGCCGCCGCGGCCGCGACCGTTGGGATTGGTGTTGACCACGCTGCCCAGGCCCGGCACGACGTTCGGGTCACCGTCCACGCGCATCCACGGCAGGCTGGCCTTCCACGTCCAGCTGCCGCTGGCGTACTTGGCGGTGACCGGCACGGAGAAAATGGTGGTGGTGGTGTCGGTGCCGTAGTCACCGCTGCTGTAATCGGCGCCAATGCCGAGATTGAAACCATCTTCGGCATGGACGGCGCCGGCGGCCAGGCACAGGGCCAGCAGGAACGCGGAACGCTTCATTGGAACTCCAGGTCGTATTCAAGAAAAGCGGGCGCCAAATCTGGCGCCCGCCTTGTGTGCATCGCGTCAGCGCTTACGGACGGCCGCCGCGCTCCGGCTTCTGCGGACGCTCCGGGCGTTCCGGACGCTGGATGCGCTCCGGACGGGTCGGGCGCTCGACCTTGGCCACGCGCTCGGCCTTGGCCTGTGCAGCGCGATCGCCGCCGGCAACAGCCTTGTCGCTGCGGTTGCCCGCGCTCATCACCGATCCAAGGTTGAAACCCAGCTCCTTGGCGATTTTGCCCCAGCCCATGCCGTCGGCGCGCATGGCCAGCACGCCACCGGTGGTGGTCGTGGTGGTGGTGCCGTCGGCATTGGTCACGGTGGTGGTGGCGCCGGTCAGCGCCGACTGCAGGTCGGTGTACTCACCGGAGGCGACCAGCTTCTCGGCGATGGCGAGGGTGATGTTGACCTCACCGTAACCCATCGGCCCGTTCGGGTTGACCACGGTGCGCTCCACGGTGGAGGTGGTGGTCGTGGTGGTGCCGTCCGGGTTGGTGGTGGTGGTGGTCACCTGCTCGGTGTAGGTGAAATCACCGCCGGTGCGCAGGGCGTTGATGGTGGCATCGGCAGTGGCCTCATCGGCGAACAGGCCGCTGGCGACGTAACGGTCGGCGATCTTGCCGGCCGGCACGGTGGCGGTGGCCACGACTTCGGCGTCGCTGTCGGCATCCTGCGCGAACACCGGGACGGCGGTGAACATGGCGGCGAGCAACGCGGTGGACAGCATCAACATCTTCGGATTCGCATTCATTGCGGCATTCCTGTTGTCTGGCGGTGATGGATCGGTGCCGTGCGGGTTCACGACTGGGGCCGATCCTATGCCCGGGTGCGTGAAGGAAAATCCACATTCAGTCTCGCATTCAGCAAAGGTTTCGCTGGCAGGCCACAGGCCGTGACACCGGGCACAATTCAGCCCGACGAACGGTGCACGCGACGTCGGAAGCGTGTTCGGTTACGCTGCCCACCCCGTCACGTTTTGCGACCGCCATGCCTTCGTTCGACATTGTTTCCGAAGTGGATTCCCACGAACTGACCAACGCCGTGGACCAGGCCAACCGTGAGTTGGGCAACCGGTTCGACTTCAAGGGCGTCGATGCAAAGTTCGTACTGGAAGAGAAGCTGATCACCCAGTCGGCGCCCAGCGATTTCCAGCTCAAGCAGATGGACGACATCCTGCGCGCGCGCCTGATTGCTCGTGGCATCGATGCGCGCTGCCTGGAGTTTGGCGACGTCGAGACCAACCTGGCCGGCGCGCGGCAGAAGATCACCGTCAAACAGGGCATCGAGCGCGAACTGGCGAAGAAGATCCAGGCGACGATCAAGGATGCCAAGCTGAAGGTGGAAAGCCAGATCAACGGCGACAAGCTGCGCGTCACCGGCAAGAAGCGCGACGACCTGCAGGCAACCATGGCATTGCTGCGCGGCAAGGAGTTCGAGCAGCCGCTGCAGTTCGAAAATTTTCGTGACTGAGCAGCACGACGGCGCTCCCGTGGTGCCGCCCGATGCGCGCAGCACGCCGATGCAACGAGTGCCCACTGACCCAGCACCAGGCCCCGATCCCATCGCCGAGACACGGCGCTGGTTGGAGCGCGCGGTGATCGGGCTGAACCTGTGCCCGTTCGCCAAGGCGGTGTACGCCAAGCAGCAGGTGCGCTTTGTGCTGAGCACCGCCAACACCCGCGAGGCGTTGCTTGCACAACTGGCCGAGGAACTGGTGTCGCTGCGCGACAGCGATCCGGAACAGGTGGACACCACGCTGTTGGTGCACCCGCACGTGTTGAACGACTTCCTCGACTACAACGACTTCCTCGACGCCGCCGACGCGGCGCTGGAGGCGCTGGACCTGCAAGGCGTGATCCAGGTGGCCAGCTTCCACCCCGACTACCGCTTTGCCGGCACCGCCGACGACGACATCGGCAACCACACCAACCGTTCGCCCCACCCCACCCTGCACCTGCTGCGCGAGGCCAGCATCGATCGCGCGGTGGCGGCGTTCCCGGACCCGGATGTGATCGTGGAGCGCAACTTGCAGACCCTGGACTCGCTGGGGCACGCGGGCTGGCGCAAGCTGATGGCGGACTGAACCGCGACAGCAGCGATAGTGATCACGTCGGCACGTGCCGCCTCACGCGAGCAGGCGCAGTTCGAGCATCCGCCGCGCGTCGTCTAGCGAGCCGATGATGACATGGCGCGATGCACGCATCGCGCCCCCCGCCGCGATCAGGTCCGGCACCTGCAGCACGTGCATGCCGGCCGCGAGTGCGGCGCGCACGCCGGTCGGCGAGTCCTCCAGCGCCAGGCACCGCGCGGGCGCCACGCCCAGCGACGCGGCGGCGAGCAGGTAGACGTCCGGCGCAGGCTTGGCATGGGCCACGTCACTACTGCTGCAAACCGCGTCAAAGTGCCGCAACAGCCCCGCGGTCTGCAGCTTGCGCAGCGCCATCGCGCGTTGGGTCGAGGTGGCCACCGCACGCGGGATGTCATGCGCGCGCAGCAGATCGATGAGGTTGATCACGCCGGGCCGGTGCGGAATGCCGTTGTCGATGGCCGCCGCATACAGGCCACGTGCACGCGCCAGCACCCGCTTGCGTTGCTCGGCGCCGATCGCATCGTCCAGCGCGGCATCGCGGTTGGCTTCACTGTTGCCGACCATGTCCAACCACAGCGCATGCGGCAGCTCGTGGCCTTGCTCGCCGGCCGCCTGCGCCAGGCAGGCGATGATCACGCGTTCGCTGTCCAGCAGCAGGCCGTCCATATCGAAGATCACCGCCTCCGGAACGAACGGCAGCACCGGCAGGCTCACCCGGCGCTCCCGAACAAGCGCTGCACGTCAACGGCGTCAAGCACGCGCCATTGCCCCGCCGGCAGGTCGCCCAGCGACAAGCCACCGATACGGCTGCGATGCAAAGCTTCCACGTGGTTGCCGACGGCGGCGAACATGCGCCGCACCTGATGGTAGCGGCCTTCGGTGAGGGTCAGCCGCGCCTGACGCGCGCCCAGTACTTCCAGCACCGCCGGCGCGAGCGGCGTGGTCTCCGACTCCAGCATCAGCGTGCCACTGGCGAAGATGGCGCCCTCGTCGCCGCGCAGGTCCTGCGCCAACGTGGCCTCGTAGACCTTGGCCAGTTGCGCCTTGGGCGACACGATGCGGTGCAGCAACTGGCCGTCGTCGGTCATCAGCAACAGCCCGCTGGTGTCACGGTCGAGCCGGCCAACGCTGGACAGCAGCGGCGAACGGTGGCGGAAACGCGACGGCAGCAGATCGTAGATCAGCCGGCCCACGTCCTTGGTGGAGCAGGTGTAGCCCACCGGCTTGTTGAGCATCAGCGTCAGTCCGGCCGGCGGGTCCAGCGGCTTGCCGTCGATGTGGATCGCCTCGTGGGCCACCTTGTCATCGGCGTAGAGCACCTCGCCGTCCGCATCGGTGATGCGGCCTTCGCGGAACATCAGCGTGACGTCCTTGCGGCTGCCGTAGCCGAGGTTGGCGATCAGTTTGACCAGTTTCATGCAGATTCCTCAGGCCGCGCGCACGGCTTCGATCACCTTGAACCCATCGCGCTCGGCGACGGTGCGTACCGACGCGAAGTGCGTGCGCAACTCGCTCTCGTAAGGCAGGTGACGGTTGGCGACCAGCCACAGGCGGCCGCGGGGTTTCAGCGCAGCGGCGGCGGCGGCGATGAAGCGCTGGCCGATGTCCGGGCGATCGGCACGACCCTGTGCGTGGAACGGCGGGTTACTGATGATGAAGTCGTACTGCTTGGGCAAACCGTGGGTGACGTCATGCCAGAAGAAGTCGCAGCGCGCGGACGGCGCACAGGCCGCCAGGTTGTCCCGCGCCAGCGCCAAGGCCCTGGACTCGGCCTCGTAAAGGTCCAATGCGTGGATGCCCGGGCAACGCGACAGCGCGCTCACGGACAGATAGCCCCAGCCCGCGCCCAGGTCGGCCCCCGCTCCGCTCAGGTCCGCGGGCAGGTGCTCGGCCAGCAGCGCGGACGCCGGATCGATGCGATTCCAGGCGAAAACCCCGGGACGGCTCAGGTAGCGCCCCCCTTCAATCGCGCGCGGGGCGTCCAGCGCTGCCCACGTTTGCAGCAACGGATACTCATCGGCCGCCTTCAGTGACGGCGTCCAGAACGTCCGGCAATGGAACTTCGTCAGCGCGCTGACACTGCCCGCCAATGCCTTGAGGTCGGCCTCGCCCGAGCGGGCGCCTTCATTGTTGTCCATCGCGGCAACCACCCGGCCACCCGGCGCTGCCCACTGCACGGCGCGCGCCAGCAGCGCCCTCGCCTCGTCGCGCTGTCGAGACGGCAGGACCAGCACGAGCGGGAACTGGCTCGTGTCCTGCAGCGATGCGACATCCGCGACCACGTGCAGACCGGCCCGTTCCAGCGCATCGGCCTCGGGCCGGAAACCCTGCTCGCATACGAGCTGTTCCAGCGGGAACCGACGCAATGCGGCACCGTCGCGGGCGCGCAGGAACAGCACAGGCCCCCGCGGCCACTCCAGCAGGCCCTGCGCGAACGGCAGCATCAAGGCATCAAGTGCGGAACTGGAAGAAGCGGCCACGTGGTCCATGTCCTGAAGGAATGCCGTCATTGTAACGGTGCGCCGCTCGGCACTCCGGACACGGCCACTCGTCGGCCAATGCATGCAGTTCAAAAGAATGTATTGCAAGCGCGCAACAACGCGCGTATCGTGCGCGACCTTCGGCCGATGGCCGTTATTCCACCATCACGACTTTTCATCCGGTTCTGCCATGAAGCCCGCCTACGCCACCGCCAAACTGTTTGCGCTGCAGCCCTCGCGCTGCAATGCGCAACCGCGCGCGCATGGGTTTGGCGCGCGTGATGACGAACGCGCACGGCGCATCGACACCTGACATCCGGCTGACTCCCTGGGAGATCGGCCGCCCCGATCTCCCGAGGAACGCGAACGCCCTCGGGTCGCACCACCCGGGGGCGTTTTGTTTCTGGCGTTCGCGGAGGATGCGCATGCATCGACCAGGTTGGTTCCCTTCCAGCACGGAAAACCTTTTCCGCCCTGAAGCATCCGGGTAGCGCGCGAGCGCCCCGAGGCAGGGGCGCGGCTGCCAGCGGCGCATCTGCGCTGCGTTGTGATGCTTCGACGCGGGCGGCGCATGGAAGGAACAGCGAGACGAGCGCATTGCGCTCACACCGATTGCCGGCATTGGCGTGCCGGCAATGCGGAGCATCGATCGAAACCATTCCAGCGGCATGGGCTTGTGTCCCATCCGGTGCGCGCGGCGCTGCCGTGGCGTATGCCGGGAGGTGGAGGACGGTGCTTCGAGCGGACGATAGCTCAGAGGCAGAGCAGCGGCGCATGCCGTTGGCCACCGGTTCGAATCCGGTTCGTCCACCACTGGATAGCTCAGTTGGGTAGAGCATCGGATGGTTAATCCGAGTGTCGCGGGTTCGACTCCCGCTCCACGCCACATGACCTGTCACGTCATGACATCGGGACGCAGGTCCCTCCAGGAAACGCCCCGTGCGTTGCACCGTGCCCCGCGAAGGAACGCAGGACACCGGCTTGACGCAGCGGGGGCGCCGCCGGCACCGCACCCTTGATGCGGACGTCCGCCGCGCATGCCAACGCCAGGCGGCGCTGGCAACGCGTCGCGATCTCCGCCTGAAGCACCGGCCGCCCGCGTCGTCTCCGTCAAGGGGCGTTTCCGCCTTCTTTGCTGGGTCGCGCTCCACCTTCGGCGGTGTGCGGCCAGCCCACAGGAGCGGTGACGGCATCCGATCCGTCGCGCCGCCCATTCATTCATGGATCGGACCACCAGAGCCAACAAGGAGATCAATGCCATGTTCTGGACCAAGAGGGTCGTGATCGGTGACGGCGAGCGCGGCCTGGTGTATCGCAACCGTCAGTTCGAGCGGGTGCTCGGACCGGGCGTCTACCGCTGGTTCGACCCGCTGGGACGGGTCGAAGTGCGCAGCTTCGACATCAGCGTGCCGGAGTACGCGGGACACGATGTCGACGCGCTGGCCATGCGGCTGGGCGCCCGACTGGACGAAACCTTCGTGCTGGCCGACATCGGCGTGGACGAGGTCGGTCTGGTACTGAAGAACGGCAAGCTGCAGGACGTGCTGCCGCCGGGCGCGCGGCGCCTGTACTGGACCGGCCTCGTCAAGGTCGAGGTGCGGGCGGTGTCGCTGGCCACGCTGGAAGTGGAGGCCGCGGTCGCGCGGCGCCTGCGCCAGTTGGGACTGTTGGCCAAGCTGGCCGTGGTGGCCGACGTGCCGGCGGAGTTCGCCGCGCTGGTGTTCATCGACGGCAAGCTGGCGCGCACGCTGGCACCGGGCAGCTACGCGTTCTGGAACTTCCAGAAGAACGTCGTGGTGGACATCGTCGACCTGCGCGTGCAGGCCGTCGAGGTCTCGGGCCAGGAGCTGCTGACCCGCGACAAGGTCAGCCTGCGCGTGAACCTGGCCGCCAGCACCCGCCTCACCGACGTGGTGGCCGCGCGCACCCGCATCGCCAAGATCGGCGAGCAGGTGTACCGCGAGCTCCAGTTCGGCCTGCGCAAGGCGATTTCGGCCAAGACGCTGGACGAACTGCTCGGCGACAAGGCGTCGCTGGACGCCGACATCTTCGCCTACGTCCGCGGCCAGCTGACCGGCTTGGGCGTGGAGGTGCTCGGGGTCGGCGTGAAGGACGTGATCCTGCCGGGCGAGATGAAGGAGATCCTGAACGGCGTGGTGCAGGCGGAGAAGACGGCGCAGGCCAACGTGATCCGCCGGCGCGAGGAGGCGAACGCCACGCGCTCGCTGCTCAACACCGCCAAGCTGATCGAGGACAGCCCGGTGCTGATGCGCCTGAAGGAGCTCGAGGCCCTGGAAAAGGTCACCGAGAAGATCGACAAGCTCACCGTGTTCGGCGGCCTGGATGGCGTGCTGAAGCAGCTGGTGACGATAAAGCAGTAAGCCCGGGCGCGGTGGACGGAGCCGCCGCGCCGGGTTCCAATGGAATGAAGATCATGGACATGCAATCACAATTCGAACTGCTGCATGCCGAGGGCAGCACCACGCCGATCAAGGGCTGGGTCCGCGGCGTGCCACTGGAAACGCAGGCACATGAGCAGTTGCGCAACATCGCCGCCATCCCGTTCGTCGGGCCTTGGGTGGCGGTGATGCCCGACGTACACCTGGGCAAGGGCGCCACGGTCGGCTCGGTCATCCCCACCCGCGGGGCGGTCATCCCGGCGGCGGTGGGCGTGGACATCGGCTGCGGCATGGCCGCGGTGCGCACCACGCTGCGCGCCAACGACCTGCCCGACAACCTGGCGCAACTGCGCAGCAGCATCGAGCGCAGCGTGCCGGTCGGCAATGGCCGCGGCGGCGAGCACTGGAAGCTGCCCGACAGCATCCGCACACGCGTCGCGCAGTCGGGGCTGGTCGAGCGTCTGGAGGCGATCAAGCACAAGCACCGCAAGATCCGCACCGACAAGCTCGACTGCCAGATCGGCACGCTGGGTGGCGGCAACCACTTCATCGAGATCTGTCTCGACGAAAGTGATGCCGTGTGGGTGATGCTGCACAGCGGCTCGCGCGGCACCGGCAACCTGATCGGCACCTACTTCATCGAGCGGGCGCGCGAGCAGTTGGCACACCGCGTGCTCGGCTTCCACCTGCCGGACAAGGACCTGGCCTTTTTCATGGAAGGCGAACCGTTGTTCGACGATTACGTGGAGGCCGTCTCGTGGGCGCAGGACTACGCCCGCGAGAACCGCGAGGCGATGATGTCGCGGGTACTTGCGGAGATGCGCCACCGCCTGCCGAAGTTCCAGTTGGAGAAGCTGGCGGTCAACTGCCACCACAACTACGTGCAGAAGGAAACGCACGGTGGCGTGGAGCTGCTGGTCACCCGCAAGGGCGCGGTCAGCGCGCGTGCCGGCGAGCTGGGGATCATCCCGGGCAGCATGGGTGCGAAAAGCTTCATCGTGCGCGGCAAGGGCAACGCGGACAGCTTCCACAGCTGCAGCCACGGAGCGGGCCGCGTCATGAGCCGCACTGCCGCGCGCCAGCAGATCACGCTGTCGCAGCACCGCGAGGCCACGGCCCACGTCGAGTGCCGCAAGGACGCTGGCGTGATCGACGAGTCACCGACCGCCTACAAGTCGATCGACGCGGTCATGGCCGCGCAGAGCGACCTGGTGGAGGTGGTGCACACGTTGCACCAGGTGGTCTGCATCAAGGGGTGAGCTTCGGCTCACCCTTTTTTCAGCCGTCCAGTTCGCGCAACGTGACCGATGGAGGGGCATCCAGCACGCGCCGCGTGGCGAACAGGCCGGCCAGCAGGGCCGCGACCACACCGACGCCGCCACCCACCGCTGCCATGCCCCAGTCCGCCTGCCACGGCAAATCGAACACGCGCGTGGCAACCACGCCAGACAACACCGATGCCGCGATCGCGGCGACGAGTCCGGCGAGCAAGCCGATGGCTGCGAACTCGGAGGCCTGCGCCAAGCGCAGCTGGCGGCGGCTGCCGCCCAGCACGCGCATCACGCCGCCTTCCAGCAGGCGCTCGTCCTGGCTGGCGCTGACCGCCGCCATCAGCACCAGCAGGCCGGCGGCCAGCGAGAAATAGAACACCACCTCGACCACGGTGGAGACCTGGTCGGCCGTGCTGCGCACCTGGTTGAGCACCGCGTCGACATCGATGACGGTGAGGTTGGGGAACGCGCGCACCAGGTCGGCGGTGAATCGGTCCGCCTGCGCGGGCACGTGCACCGCGGTGATGTGGCTGGCGGGGTAACCGTCCAGCGCGCCAGGCGAGACGATGACGAAGAAGTTGGGGCGGAAGCTTTCCCAGTCGACGCGGCGCAGGCTGGTGATGGTGGCCTCGAACGGCTGACCGGCGATGTCGAAGGCGATGCGGTCGCCGAGCTTCCAGCCCAGCGTCTGCGCGAACTTCTCTTCCACCGAAGCCTCCGCGTTGCCCGGTCGGCGGGCGTTCCAGAAGGTGCCCGCGGTGACCGTGTTGTCGTCACGCAACCCATCGGCCACGGAAAGGTTGAATTCGCGCTCGGCCATGCGCTGCGCGCGGTCGCCTTGCGCGGCGTAGTCGGCGCCGGTCACCGCCTGGCCGTTGTGCGCCACCAGGCGCGCGCGGATCATCGGGTACAACGTCGGCGGCGCCAGCCCTTGCTGGGCGACGAAAGCGCGCACTGGCGCGATCTGGTCATCCTGCACGTTGACGATGAAGCGGTTGGGCGCGTTGGCCTGCAGCGAAAGTTGCCAGCGGTCGAGCAGGTCGGTGCGGACGAAGGTGAGCAGCAGCAACGCCATCAGCCCGAGGCCCAGCGCGGACACCTGCGCCACGCTGGCGCCGGCGCGACGGCTGACGTTGGCCAGTCCGTAACGCAGGCTGCCGCGCAGGCGGGTGCGCAGCCGGCGCACGGCGACCACCATCACCCACGCCAGCAGGGCGAGCACGGCCAAGGTACCCGCGATGCCACCCAGCATCGCCAACGCCAGCGTCGGCGATCCGGCCTTCCACCACAGCAGGCCGGCAAGCCCGGCGAAGGCAAGCACGCCCACCGCCCATGCACTGGGCTCCACCGCATCAAGGTCGCGGCGCAGCACGCGCAAAGCCGGCACGCGGCGCAGCGCCAGCACCGGTGGCGCGCCGAAGGCCAGCACCACCACGAGCCCCACACCATAGCCCTGCACCGCCGGCAACCAACCGGCCGCGGGGATCGACAAGCGGAGTGCCTGCGCCAGCCACTGGCCTACCGCCCACTGCAAGCCAAATGCCAGCACCACGCCGACAGTGCATGCCATCAGTGCCAACAGCAACAGTTCACCCACGTGCACGCCCACCAGCGTGCGCTGGCTGGCACCCAGGCAGCGCATCACCGCGCTGCCGGACAGGTGGCGCTCGCTGTGGCGGCGCGCGGCCATGGCCACGGCCACGGCGGCGAGGATCACCGACACCAGCGCGGCCAAGCCCAGGAAGCGGCCGGCGCGGTCCAATGCGGAACGGATCTCCGGGCGCGCGTCCTGCACGGTTTCCAGACGCTGGCCGCGACCCAGCGCAGGCCGCACCTGGCGGACAAAGCTCTCGACCGCGGTGGCCTCGCCGGCCACCACCACGCGGTAGCGCAGGCGGCTGCCTTCCTGCACCAGACCGGTGGCGGGCAGGTCCTGCAGGTTGAGGAAAACCTTGGGCGCGACATCGAAATAGTTCAGCGCTGCATCCGGCTCCTGCGTCACCAGCGCCACCAGTCGCAACGAAGACTCGCCGACCAGCAGCGTGTCGCCGAGGCGCGCGCCCAGGCGATCGGCGCCGGCGCGGCTCATCCACGCGGTGCCGGGCGCGGGAATGCCAGTGGCGTCGTGCTCGGCGGGTTTCGCGGCCGTGGTGATACGGAAGCTGCCGCGCAGCGGATAGCCTTCGCCCAGCGCGCGCAGGTCGCCAAGTTGCAGACGCTCGGCGCCGGCACCCGCGACCCGGATCATGGTGTTGAGCTCGCGCGTCTCGGTGTGGCGCAGCCCGGGTGCGGCCAACGCCCGCTGGATCGCGCCACCGACGGGCTCGTCGGCGCGCACCACGGCGTCGCCCCCGAGCAGACGGTTGGCCTCGATGGCCAGCGCGCGCTCGGCACGGTCGGTGATGAAACCAACCGAGGTGACCGCCAGCACGGCCAGCACCAGCGCCGCGAACAGGATGCGCACGTCACCGGCGGCGACATCGCGACGCAACTGGCGCCAGGCCAGGGTCAGGATCTTCATATCGATCAGCCCTGCACCAGCCGGCCCGCGTCCAGCCGCAATTGACGGCGGCAGCGCGCGGCCAGGTGGTCGTCATGGGTGACCAGCACCAGCGTGGTGCCGGCCTCGGCGTTGAGGGCGAACAGCAGTTCGATCACCGCCTGTCCGGTGGTGGTGTCGAGGTTGCCCGTCGGTTCGTCGGCGAACAGCAGCGAGGGCCGGGTGACGAAGGCGCGGGCCAGCGCCACGCGCTGCTGCTCGCCGCCGGACAACTGCCGCGGGTAGTGGTGCAGGCGCGGACCGAGTCCCACCTTCTCCAGGATGGCGCGGGCCGGGCCTTCGACGTCGGCATCGCCGCGCAGCTCCAGCGGCAGCATGACGTTTTCCAGCGCGGTCAGCGACGGCAACAGCTGGAAGCTCTGGAACACGAAGCCCACTTTCGCGCCACGCACCCGCGCGCGACCGTCCTCGTCCAGGGCCGACAGCACCTCGCCGTCGAGCGTCACCGTGCCGGTGCTGGGCACGTCCAGCCCCGCCAGCAACGACAGCAGCGTGCTCTTGCCCGAGCCCGACGCGCCCACGACGGCCACGGTCTCGCCTTGCGCGATGGAGAAACCGACCCCATCGAGGATCGTGAGCTCGCCCGATGGCAGCGTCACCCGCTTGCCCAGCCCGTCCACGCGCAAGGCATGCGCGGCATCCAGCGCAGTCGGGGTTGCTTCAGCGTGGGGTGCGATGCTGTCGGCCATGATGTGTCCTGTTGCTGCCCCGCCCGGCGCCGTGGCGCCATCACGAGGAGATTGCGAAACCATGCGTGCGACGACCCTGGGATCCGCGCCGTCACCCGCCCATGCATCCCGATATGCGGGATGGCATGGATGGGTTCAATGTGCCATCGGTTGGGTGGTGCTGTTGCTGGCCACCTCGCTGCCCGTGCTGGCACAACCGGCGAAGTCCGCCCCGGCGACGTCGGCGGCGGCTCCCACGCATACCGTGCTGGTGATGGGTGATTCGCTTTCGGCCGGCTACGGCATGGCCGCTTCGCAGGGTTGGGTGGCGCTGACCGCCGATCGGATGGCGCGGCAGAAGCCGGGCTGGCGGGTGGTGAACGCCAGCATCAGCGGCGAGACCAGCGCCGGCGGAGCCACGCGCATCGCCGCTGAGCTCAAGCGCACGCGCCCGGCCGTGGTGGTGATCGCACTGGGTGCCAACGACGGCCTGCGCGGGCTACCGCTGGAGCAGACCCGCGGCAACCTCGATCGCATGATCCGCGCCGCCAAGGGGGCCAAGGCACGCGTCCTGCTGGTGGGCATGCGCATGCCGCCGAACCTGGGCAAGGCGTACACCGACGGTTTCAGCGCCAACTACGTGGCGTTGGCGAAGGCCCACGGCGTGGCGTTGCTGCCGTTCCTGCTGGAGCCCATTGCCCTGGACCGCAATGCCTACCAGGCCGACAACCTGCACCCCACCGCCGCGGCGCAACCCAGGCTGCGCGACCACGTATGGAAGGCCTTGGCGCCCCTGCTGCGCTGATGCGCGGTCAGGCGTGTGCAGGTGCCTCGCTGCGCAATACCTGACCCAGCATCCACGTGGTGCCGGCGCACGCGGCCAGCACCAGCCCCCAGCGCAGCAGCTCACCCGCGGGCAACGGCAGCACGCCGGCCACCGCCGGCCACCACTGCGCGCCGTACATCGCGGCCACGACGCCGCCAGCGACGGCCATCCCGCCCAGCAACAGACGCAGCAGCAGCCGCTCCACCCGGTCATCGGTGTCGGCGATGGCGTTTGCGCGTGCAGCCACCACGCGGGCGAAGTCGAAGGGCACCGGATCCAGCGGCGGATGGCGCAGCGCACGGCTGATCAACCGGTATTCGGCCAACCGCGCATCGTGCGCGTCGACCGGGATGCCGGCGCGCTCATCGCGCACCGCCTGCTCCTGCGCCTGCCATTCGGCGTCGCGACGGGTGGGATCGGTCGGGGTCGTGTCACGCGGTCCGGTGTTCATGGGCTGACTCCCAAGGGGTCCTGCAGCCGTTCGCGCAGTTTCGCGCGGCTGCGGAACAGGTGGCTCTTGATGGTGCCTTCGGCCAGGCCGGTGATCGAGGCGATCTCGCCGATCGGCACTTCATCCAGGTGATACAGGGTAAGGATCGTCCGCTGCAGCGGCGGCAGCGCCTCGATGGCGGCATGCAGATGGCCCACCACCTGTTCGTCGGCACTGGCTGCCTCCAGGTCGAAGCGGTCGGCCACGCGATCGAGCAAGCTGCCGCCGTCATCGTCCTCGGCTTCCACCAGCGGGATGCGCTTGCGCTCGAGGTGGCGTTTGGCCATCGAGTACGCGACCTGGCCGATCCATGACTTGAGCGCACTCTCCTGGCGGTACTGGTGCAGGTAGCGGTGCACGCGCAGGAAGGTCTCCTGGCACAGCTCGCGGGTGTCCTCGGGGTGGCGGACCATGCGCTGGATGATGTGCCAGCACAGGCCCTGGTACTCGCGGACCAGACGCTCGAAGGCGCCGGGGGTGTTGGCCAGCACCGCTTCCACCAGCTCGCGGTCGGCGTTCGACGCCGCAGCCTGCCCGGCCGCGCTCGCGTCCGCGGCAGGCAGGTCGGCATGGCGGTCGACGGTGTCCGGCATCAGGTCCATCCCCCCTTGGATACCGCCAGGGCCAGAACGGTTGCAGGCGATTGTGCACCCGGCGACTCGGTGCGCGGGCACCGCGAGGCCCGGCGGACGTCCAGACTGCGCATCCCGGGTGACTGGTGACTGGTGACTGGCGAAACGGTAACCCGCGTCGTGCAACCGCCGCCGGGTTCGCCGTATCTACTGCCTCGAACCCGCCCATTTCCGTTGCCAACCCGAGGCCATCGCCATGAACAACCTTGAAGTCCTGATCCCGATCACCCTGTTCATCTGCATCGTGTACGCGATCAAGGTGGTGGTCGATGCCCGCACCCGCGCCAAGCTGATCGCCAACAACGCCTCCGAGGAGCTGATGCAGGCGATGCTGGTCGGCGAGGAACACAACCGCCGCCACGGCTCGCTGCGCTGGGGCATCGTGCTGACCGCACTGGCCATCGGCTTCTTCGTGATCGAGGCCGCCGGCTGGACCGAAGTCACCCCGGGCGTGGTCGGCGTGCTGCTGGCGGTCACCGGGCTGGGCAACCTCGGCTTCTACCTGACGTCGCGCAAGCTGCGCTGAGGACGCCGCCAAACTGAATACGGCCCGCCCTTCCGGCGGGCCTTTTTCATGGTCTGTCAACGGGTTCCGCCGCGCGCCGCATGGGGCCACAATCGGCCTCTTTCCGCAGTATCGGCACCACGACGCAATGCCCGAGATTTCCCCGAAGCTGGCCCAGCAGATCGCACGCACCATCGCCACCGAGATCGGTGCGCAACCCGCCCAGGCCCTGGCCGCCATTGCCCTGCTCGACGAAGGCGCCACCGTCCCGTTCATCGCGCGCTACCGCAAGGAAGTCACCGGCGGGCTGGACGACACCCAATTGCGCAACCTGGAAACGCGCCTGGTGTACCTGCGCGAACTGGAAGACCGACGCGCCGCGGTGCTGGCCAGCATCGACGAACAGGGCAAGCTGACCGACGAACTGCGCGCCGAGATCGAAGGCGCCGACACCAAGTCGCGCCTGGAAGACCTGTACCTGCCGTACAAGCCCAAGCGCCGCACCAAGGCGCAGATCGCGCGCGAGGCCGGGCTGGAGCCGCTGGCCGACACGCTGCTGGCCGATCCGTCGCAGGATCCGCAGGTCGTCGCCACGCAGTACGTCGACGCCGACAAGGGCGTGGCCGACGCCAAGGCCGCGCTGGATGGCGCCCGCGCGATCCTGATGGAGCGCTGGGGCGAAGACGCCGCACTGGTCGGCGAGCTGCGCACCTGGCTCAACGAGGTGGGCGTGATCCGAGCGCGCGTCGCCGAAGGCAAGGAGAACGAAGGCGCCAAGTACCGCGACTACTTCGACCACGCCGAGTCGCTGGCGAAGATCCCTTCGCACCGCCTGCTGGCGCTGTTCCGCGCGCGCCGCGAGGAAGTGCTGTTCCTCGATCTGGACCCGGGCAGCGACGCCGAGGCCGGCCACCTGCAGGCCGAAGGCCGCGTCGCGTTCCACGCCGGCATCAAGGCCCAGGGCCGTCCCGCCGACAAGTGGCTGCTCGACACCTGCCGCCTGACCTGGAAGGCCAAGCTGCACCTGCACCTGCTGCTTGACCTGTTCAACCAGGCGCGCGAGAAGGCCGAGGCCGAGGCGATCAACGTGTTCGGCGACAACCTCAAGGACCTGCTGCTGGCCGCGCCGGCCGGGCCGAAAGCCGTGCTGGGCCTGGACCCGGGCCTGCGCACCGGCGTGAAGGTGGCTGTGGTCGACAGCACCGGCAAGCTGGTCGACACCGCAACCATCTACCCGCACGAGCCCAAGCGGCAGTGGGACCAGTCGCTGCACGTGCTGCGTGCGCTGTGCAGCAAGCACGGCGTGGAGCTGATCGCCATCGGCAACGGCACCGCCAGCCGCGAGACCGACAAGCTGGCCGGCGACCTGATCAAGCTCGCGCCCGAGTTGAAGATGCAGAAGATCGTGGTCAGCGAGGCCGGTGCGTCGGTGTATTCGGCGTCGGAGTTTGCGGCGAAGGAATTCCCGGGGCTGGACGTGTCGCTGCGTGGCGCGGTGTCCATCGCGCGCCGCCTGCAGGACCCGCTGGCGGAGCTGGTGAAGATCGAGCCCAAGGCAATTGGCGTGGGCCAGTACCAGCACGACGTGGACCAGTTCCGCCTGGCGCGGGCGCTGGATGCGCGCGTGGAGGACTGCGTGAACGCGGTCGGCGTGGACGTGAATACCGCCTCGGCCGCGCTGCTGACCCGTGTGTCGGGCCTGTCGTCCACCGTGGCCGAGAACATCGTGGTCTACCGCGATGCCAACGGCGCGTTCAAGTCGCGCAAGGAACTGCTCAAGGTGCCTCGCCTGGGTGACAAGACCTTCGAGCAATGTGCCGGCTTCCTGCGCATTGCCGGTGGCGAGCAGCCGCTGGATGCCTCGTCGGTGCACCCGGAGGCCTACCCGGTGGTGGAGCGCATCCTCAAGCAGTGCGGGCGCGAGGTAAAGCAGGTCATCGGCGATGCACCGCTGCTGCGTGGCCTCAGGCCCGAACAGTTCACCGACGACAAGTTCGGCGTGCCCACCGTGCGCGACATCCTCAAGGAACTGGAAAAGCCCGGCCGCGACCCACGCCCTGAGTTCAAGGCCGCGCGCTTCGCCGACGGCGTCGAGGACATCAAGGACCTGCAGGTGGGCATGGTGTTGGAAGGCGTGGTCAGTAATGTCGCGGCGTTCGGCGCTTTCGTCGACATTGGCGTGCACCAGGACGGACTGATCCACATCTCCGCGCTGTCGGACAAGTACGTCAAGGATCCGCGCGACGTGGTCAAGGCCGGCGACATCGTCAAGGTCAAGGTGATCGAGGTCGACATCCCGCGCAAGCGCATCGCCCTCACCCGCCGTCTGGACGATGCCGCACCGGCACCGCGTGAAGCCCGCGGCACCGACCGGGATGTGCGAGGCGCTCGTGATACCGCCCCGCGCGGCGGTGGGCGCGACAACCAGCGCAGCAATGCGCCGCGCATGCAGTCGGCCCCGCCGGCCAACAACGCGCTCGCTGCCGCGTTCGCCAAGGCGAAGCAGGGCGGCTGACAGCTCACCTGACGCCATCGTCGTTGGAGGCGCGTGCACCCATCGCACGCGCCTCGTCGGCGCGCCGTGCGTCGATCGTCAGATCGTTGCTCAGGAAAGACGGATAGGAACTTGGCCCAATTGGATGACGCCGCCTCCTGGCGACGTCACTTCATCAGCACGCAGTCCAGCGCATCCAGCGCGACGTGGATCAGCAGGCCAATGGCGAACAGCCGCGTGCGCCGCGGCAGCGTCAGCGCACCGTAGGCAATGATCGCCGGCGCGGTGTGCAGCGGGTGGAAGCCGATGCTGCAGCGGTTGGGTGCATAGATCGGATCGGCCAGCAGGTGGTCGAGATCGATCACCCAGCCCAGCAGCATCAGCAGCCACGCCTTGTCGAAGCGATCGCGGAAGAACAGCCATGCCACCAGCGCGGGCACCGCGGCGTGCAACAGCAGATGGACGATGGCACGCAGGCTCATGCGCCCTCCGTACGCCGGGCACCATCGGCCGCGAACGACCGATGGACGCCCAGACGGGTTGCATGCGGCTTACTTGCGCTGCTCGGCACTCGCATCACGCGCGGCACGGAACTCCGAGCCGGCGTCCCAGTTGGGCCAGCGCTTGCCATGGGCCAATTCGCTTCCCAGCGTGTACAGCACCTGCAGTTCGCGGCTCATCCCGGTGAACGTCCAGCTCGCCTCCCACTGGTCGGCCGGCTGGTGGTAGCGATCGGCGGTGTAGGCCTCGCCTGCCGCCTTGCCGGCGACCACGCCGCCGTCCACCCAGTCGTTGCCCGAACCGTATGAAATGGCCGGCACGCCGCGCTTGGCAAACGGGAAGTGGTCGGACCGGAAGAAGTAACCGGCCTCGGGCTTGGAATCCGGCGTATACCGCAGGTCCCAGCGCTTCGCGGTCGCAACCAAGTTATCGAGCAGCTCCAGCTTGGCGCTGCCGGAGATGGTGAAATCATGCGCCGGGCCCTGCGGGTTGAGCGCGTCCATGTTGATCACCCCCACCGTGGTGGCCAGCGGATACAGCGGGCGCGAGGCGTAGTACTCCGAGCCCAGCAGGCCCTTCTCCTCGGCGGTGACGGCGAGGAACACCAGTGAGCGCTCCGGTCGCGGCTTGGCGTGCGCGAACGCGCGTCCCAATGCAAGCAGCGCTGCGGTGCCGGTGGCGTTGTCCACCGCGCCGTTGTAGATGCGATCGCCCTTGGCGTCCGGCTGGCCCACGCCGAGGTGGTCCCAGTGCGCGGTGTAGATCACCGTTTCGTCCGGGCGCTTGCGGCCTTCGATCCGACCCACGACGTTGTGCGAGGTGATGACCTTCGAATCCACCGCGTAGTCGGCCGACAGCGTCACGCCCTTGAGCTCCACCGGCTGGAAGGCGCGGGTCTGCGCCTGCCGCTTGAGCGCCTCGAAGTCCAGGCCCGCGCGGCGGAACAGGTCCACGGCAAAGTCGCGCTGGAGCCAGCCTTCCATCCGCGGGTGCACCGCGCCCGGCTGTTCGCGGACCACGTCGAACATGGTGTTGGTGTTGGAGTTCTTGACCGTGGCCCAGCCGTACGACGCCGGCGCGGTCTCGTGCACGATCAGCAGGCCGAGTGCGCCCTGACGCGCGGCTTCCTCGTACTTGTAGGTCCAGCGGCCGTAATAGGTCATCGCCGGCCCACCGAAATCGCCCTGCCCGGTCTCGAAGTCGGGATCGTTGATCAGCACCACCGCGATCTTGCCGCGCAGGTCCACGCCCTTGAAATCATCCCAGTTGCGTTCGGCCGCCTTGACCCCGTAACCCGCGAAGACCAGCGGGGCATTGGCGATCGACACCGCCTTCGAGCCATCCAGCGCGGCGCGCACCGCGATCTGCCCGCCCTGCGCCAGCGGCTGAGGCTGGCCACCGACGGCGACCGACAGCGATGGCGCGCCCACGATCTCGGCACGCAGCAGCGGCACCGCCTGGGTCCAGCCGCGCTTGCCATCAGCGCCCAGGTCGCCGCCGGGCTGGAGACCGGCCGCGCGCATCTGCTCGGCGAGGTACTCGACCGTCCGCGTCTCGCCGGCGCTGGCAGGCGCGCGGCCTTCGAACTCATCGGACGACAGCGTCTTGACCATCTCGGACAGTTGCTGGGGATCGAACCTGGGCGCGGTACCGGCCAACGCCGAAGACACCGCAAGGGAGAGCAGCGAGGCTGCCAATAGCTTCATGGTCGCAACACCGGACGGAGAGGCCGTCGATACTAGCAACGGCCCCAGCGTCCGGGTAATGACTTTGGTCGCGGCTCAGGCGCGCAGCGCTGCCGCTTCGCGGGCCAGGGCTTCGATCCCGGCCCAATCGCCGGCCTGCAGCAGCTTCGCCGGCGTCAGCCACGAGCCGCCCACGCAGGCCACGTTGGGCACGGCCAGGTACTCGGCGGCGTTGCCCGGGGTGATGCCGCCGGTGGCGCAGAAGCGGATGTCCGGCAACGGTCCGTGCA
>NZ_AVPU01000030.1 GCF_000768355.1 Lysobacter daejeonensis GH1-9 | reverse complement strand
CGGTGCGCCGTAGCCGGCCTGCGCGCCGCCCGGCGCAGCGGGCACGCTGAGCGTGGCGGCCACGCCGGCCGGGAAGTTGGCGACCACCGCCAGCGACGCATCGCTGCCAAACATCAGGCGCAACCGCTCGCGGACGTTCTTCAAGCCAATGCCGGTGCCGCTGCTGGTGGTGCTGAAGCCGTTGCCGTCGTCGGCCACGGTGATGGCCACGGTGCCGTCGCTGGCGCGCGCGCGGATCCAGACCGTGCCGCCGGCGGTGCGCGGTTCCAGCCCGTGCTTGATGGCGTTCTCCACCAGCGTCTGCAGCATCATCGACGGCAGCGGCGTGGCGCGCAGCGCTTCGGGCACGTCGACCTGCACGTTGAGGCGGTGGCCCATGCGGATCTTGAGGATTTCCAGGTAGGCCAGTGCGCGTTCCAGCTCGTCGCCCAGCGTGGACGGCGTGTCCTGGGTGCGCGGCAGCGAACGGCGCAGGTACTGGATCAGGTGGCCGAGCATCTGTTCGGCGCGCTCCGGGTCGCTGCGGGTCAGCAGTTGCGCATTGGCCAGCGTGTTGTAGAGGAAGTGAGGCTCCACCTGTGCGTGCAGCAGGCTGAGCTTGGCCTGGGTCAGTTCCTTTTCCACCTGCGTCTGCGCGACGGCAGCCTTTTCGCCGCGGCGGTAGTCGGCGACGCGGCGGCTGATGGCGCGGGTGATGGCTTCGGCGTTCTCGTAATTGGTGCCGTCATCGACCAGGAACCAGTCGGTCCATGCCGGCGTTTCCGGCTCGCAGATCAGGGTGACGCTGCCGGTGGCCGGGTTGGGCGTGACCGTGGCGAGGATCTGGTTGCGCGGAATGCCGAACCACAGCAGCGGGTTCCACTTGCCCAACGGGTGGTGGCCGTAGGTCTGCGGACGACCGACCTTGGCGGTGACCTGCAGGCTGTCGCGCGCGCTTTCCACCTGCTCGATGCGCGGCAGCTCGCGGATGGCGGCTTCCAGCAGGTCGAAGGCTTCGCCGGCTTCCAGCGGGATTTCGACCTGGCGGCGCTGGCGGTTGTCGAGCACGCCGTCGTCGATGTGCCCGGCGATCAGCCTGACCCGGCCCAGGTGCGACAGCGCGCCGGCAACCACGAGCGCCATGGTCACGGTGGCGGCGGTACTGATCAGCCAGTCCAGCCCGCCCAGCACGGGCAGTGACTCCCAGATCACCACCGCCAACATGACGGCCACGAACCAGGCGATGGCGATGCGCAGGACGAAGGCGAAGCTCTTGAACACGGGATTGGCTGCCACGTTGGGATTGCCGCGGAGCATAGCCCCGGCGGCGGCCCGTCAGGTGGCGGATGCGACGAAACCGCGCATGCGGCGACGAAAGCCGGCTGGCGGAGTGGTAGTCGGCCGCTGCAACGCGTCAGCGGCGCCGATTGCGATGCCGTCACGCGTGGACTCCGTGCTCACCCTGCAGGCCGGCGACCTGTTCTTCGGCGAGGAAGGCGTGGAGCACAGCGCGCGTCCGCGCGGCGAGGCGCGGGTGTTGGTGATCGAACGCGAAGGCAGCCCCTGAGGGCGACTCAGTCTTCGGGGACCTGACGATCGGGCTCGGGCGCATGACCCGGCAACAGCGGCTCAAGCGCCTCCTGCTCCTTCTCCGGGTCGGGTCCCAGCTTCTGCGTGTCGCGATGCAGCTCCGGGTCGTTCTGGGTGCGACTGCGATGACGGTTCTGTTGGATCTGGCCAGGCATTGGAAACCTCTGGAACGGCAGGTGGCTCAAACGCGATCGTCCAGCCCAGTGACGCCATGCGCCCGGGCGCAATGGGCACAGCAATAGACGGTGCCATCGTGCTCTGCGCCATGGCCGATCACCATGCACTGACAGTGTGCGCAGCGGGGTGCCATCGCATGGACGGCGCACTCGAAGGCATCGAAGGTGCCCGTGCGGCCATCGGCCATGGTCACCTGGAAGGCCTTGTCATAGTCGTTGTGGCACACATCGCAGGTGGGCATGGCTGATCTCCGTTGCGGGGCGACCAGCATGCCGCCGGCCGCGGAAAAACCGGGTGAAACCCTGTGTTCGTCTGTCTGCGCCCGTTCAGTCATGAGCGCCCATGGAGGCGACGCCCGCTTCGTGTGATCGCGGTTCGCGCACCGCCAGCGATTGCCCGGTCCACGCGTCGACCGGCACGTGGTCACCGGGTCGCGTGACGCTGCTGTCGTGGCTTGCATCATCGGCCACCACCACCAGCGTGCTGTCGCGCTCGGTCAGCTCGAACAGCTGCTGGGCGAAGGCTTTCGGAAGGCGGATGCACCCGTGAGAGGCCGGGTAGCCCGGGATGCGGCCAGCGTGCAGCGCCACGCCGTCCCAGGTCAGGCGCTGCATGTAGGGCATCGGGGCATCGTTGTAGAGGTTGGACCGGTGCACGCGCCGCTTCTGCAGGATAGGAAACACGCCGGTTGGGGTTTCCTTCCCCGGCTTGCCACTGCTGACCGTGGACACGCCGACGCGCTTGCCGTTGCGGTACACATGCAGTCGCTGTTCCGGGAGGCTGACGACGATCACGGTGGGGCCGTCGGCGGGAATATCGGCGCGCCATTGGTACTCGCCCGGCTGAAGATCGGCATCGAGCGTCGTGGCGCGGGCGGCGAAGCTGGCAGCCAGGGCCATCGCGAGAAACGCGGTGGCCAACACTTGCTGCAGCGGGGATCGAGCGTTGGGGAGGGCGGAAGAAGTGTCCATGCCGCGACGCTAACGACGCATGCATGATGCACCGTTTGAAGTTTCCAACCGACACCTGAACATTCGCCGGAAAACCTGCGAAAAACAGCCGATCTCGCTCACGTCGCGATGACCTTTCCGTCGCGTCGGTGAATGCGTGGGAATGGCAAAGGCGATGTCTCGTCCAAGCCGAACGCCGGACGGGCACGAGGCTGGAGTGCCAGCCCCACGCCGCTGCGTCATTTCACCGGGATCATGAGGTGCTCGTACGGCGTGTCGGGCCACATCACGTACGGCACGGCGGTATCGGGATCGGCGTCGCGCGGATAGAGCGCGTAGAACGCAGGATCGGCACCTACGATCATGACGTGGGGGCCCGTTTTGACCCAGTGGTTGCCCGGGGTGGGCTTGGTGGCGTAAGGATCGGTGTTGCTCGCGTCGGTGCCGCCCTCAAGCATGTACATGAAGCCAACCTTGCCAGCTGGCGGGGCCGTATGACCGATCCATGCATGCGCCCACGCAAGCGCGTTGGCATCCATGCACATTGAGTCCGGGCCAGGCGTGGCTGGGTTGTCGGGCATGCAGGTGAAGCCGTTGGTGCCGGTGCGCAGCGTGCGCATGCTGCCGTCGGCCTCCATGGCCACGATGGTGGCGCCAGCGGCCACCTTGGCGGGAGCAGCGCGCATGGCGCTCTGCGTCAGTGCGGCATCGTCGGGTTTGGTGTCGGATGCGCCAGCGAGTGCGGGCGGGGCGATCGCCAGCAACAGTGCACTGGTGATGACGGCATCGAGGAATAGCGAGCGGTTCATGGCGTTGTCCTGCGTCAGGCGGGCCCCTGTACCAAGGCCAGCCCGCGTCCGCGGCGATGGGGAGTGCCGACGGGCAGGCGGCCGTGGACATGATGCCCCCGTGGTTTGCCATCGGTGTGCAGGACGTCGGGTTAACCCTGCGGCTGCTGATGAAAGAGCCGCTCGGCTGCAGCTGCTTCAGCCAAAGATCCTGCCATGTAGATGAGGGCGAGTGTCCGGGCGGGGGGTGTGCATGGCCGACCGCAACTACGCCGTCACCGACTCCATTCCGGGTGAAGGAGCCGCTCACCTAGCCTGCGGCTAGTTGAACGATCACGCCGAGATAGCGTTTGTTTCACCGGGCATCGACCGCACTCCGGCCATGGTGGGTTCACGGCCACCGCGCCGTATTCCCCACATCCCACGGAGCAAACGACATGTCTGACATCAAGAAGGATCACAGCATCGGTGAAGGTACCGGCGCAGGCGCAGGCGCCATTGCGGGTGCCGTTGCGGGCACGGCCATCGGCGGCCCGGTGGGCACGGCGGTTGGCGCCGTGGTCGGCGCGATTGCCGGCGCGAAGACCGGCGGTGCGATTGCCGAGGCGGTGAACCCGACCGAATATCGCGACCACTTCCAGAACACCTACACCACGGCGTCCTACTACAACGCCGACCGTAACTGGAACGACTACGAGCCGGCCTACCAGTACGGCTACCAGAACTACGACAAGTATCGCGGCCAGCGCTTCGAGGACGTCGAGGCGAAGCTTGCGACCGATTGGGATGCGTCCCGCGCCGAATCGCGTCTGGCCTGGAACGAAGCCAAGGGTGCCGTGCGTGACGGCTGGCACTACATCGAGCGCGCCCTGCCGGGCGACGCCGACCGCGACGGCCGCTAAGCCATCGCTGGCGGGGCAGGACGCCCCTTGCTGCAAGTGACGCTGGCCCCTGCGAGGGCCAGCGTTGTTTCTGCCGCCCGGACCGTTCGGCCCTCCTGAAACCCCAAAACCCCGAGGATCCACCATGGACTCGCAGCCCGAGGGCTTGGCCCGCACCGCGCAGATCGTCAGTTTCCTGTTCAAGTACCGCGCCGCGGGCGTGTTCAGCGGCCTTGACCTTCCTTCGGAAACGGCGGTCACCGACGCCATCGACACCGGGCCCGAAGCCTTCGTCGCGGACCTGGAGGCGCTTGGTCCCACCTTCATCAAGATCGGCCAAGCGCTCTCCACGCGCCCCGACATGGTGCCGGCCGACTACCTGCTTGCCCTCCAACGCATCCAGGACAACGTGCAGCCGTTGCCGTTCGGGGTGGTGCGCGACACGGTGGAGTCCGCGCTGGGCTCGCGCCTGGGCAAGATCTTCACGGCGTTCGATGAAGTGCCGCTGGGCGCGGCGTCGATCGGACAGGTGCATGCGGCCACCCTGCGCGACGGGCGCCGCGTTGCGGTCAAGGTGCAGCGTCCAGACATCAGCGCCGGCATCCATGCCGACCTGCAGGCGTTGGCCGGACTGGCGGACAAGGCCGACCGTTTCACTGACCTCGGCCGGCGCGTGCGCTTTGCCGACTGGGTCTCCGAGTTCGGCAAGACCCTGCTGCGCGAGCTGGACTACCGCACCGAGGCGGAGAACCTGCAGCGATTCCACGAACACCTGGAGTCCTACCCGACACTGTTCGTGCCTCGCCCGTTGTGGGACCTCACCCGCAGCGAAGTGCTGACCATGGAACTTGTTGACGGGATCAAGGTCACCGACGTCAGCGGCTTGCGGCGCACCGAGGAGCCACTGGGCGAACTGGCCGGTACGCTGATGCGCGGTTACCTGGACCAGATGTTCATCCACGGCGAGATCCATGCCGACCCGCACCCGGGCAACCTGCTGCTGACCACTGACGGACGGCTGGCGCTGCTGGACCTGGGCATGGTGGCGCATGTGCCACCGCGGCGGCGCGACCAGCTGCTCAAGCTCCTGTTCGCCGCCGTCGACGGCCGTGGCGAGGACGTGGCGCAGGAAGTGGTGGCCATGGGCACACGCCTGGAGGATTTCGACGAGGACCGCTTCATCCGCGAAGTGGGCCAGCGCGTCGCCCGCTACGCCGCCGCCAGCGGGCGCAGTAGCCAGTCCGAAGGGCGGCTGGTGCTGGACGTCACCGTGTTGGCCACCGCCAGCGGCCTGCGTGTGCCGCCGGAGCTGAGTCTGTTGGGCAAGACCCTGCTGAACCTGGAGTCGGTCAGCCAGGCGCTGGATCCGCACTTGGACGTCAAGCGCGTGGTTGAGGAACACCTGGACCACGTCATGCGCGAGCGTATGCGCAAGTCATTGTCCTTGGCCCACCTGGCCTCGGAGGCGATGGACCTGCAATCGCTGGTACGCGGCGCGCCGCGCAAGGTCTCCAACATCCTGGGCTTGCTCGCCGAGAACCGCTTGCAGGTACACGTCACCGGACTGGAGGAATCGCGCTTGATGGAGAACCTGCAGAAGATCGCCAACCGCATCAGTGCCGGCATCATCACCGCGGCGCTGATCCTGGGTAGCGTGATGTTGATGCGGGTGGAAACCGAAAGCCGCTTGTTCGGCTACCCGGCGTTGGCGCTGGTGATGTTCCTGCTCGCCGCGGCGCTGGGCGTGGGCATCGTCGGCAGCGCCCTGCTCCGCGACCGCCGTGCGACACCGCGCGAGGAGCGGGGCGTGCGTTGAGGATCCGTGAAGGGTCGGGGCGAGTGTCCCCGTTAAGCTCCGGGCCTCCACCCTCACAACCCACCGCCATGCCCCGCTGGAGTCGACGCCGCATGTGGACGATCCTCATCACCGTGGCGGTCACCGTGCTCGCCGTCGTGCTGGCAATGAACTTCGCCACGCCGGAAAAGAAGCTCGAACGCCGCATCCTGCACCGCTACAACGTCGCCGATCCGCAGTTCCGACGCGAGATGTCGGTGTTGCTGGGGCCGTCGATACTGCCGGGCAACCAGATCGTCGACCTGGAGAACGGCGAGCAGATCTTCCCCGCCATGCTGGACGCGATCCGGTCGGCGCGGCGCACGATCACCTTCGAGACGTACATCTACTGGTCGGGTGATATCGGCCAGCAATTTGCCGACGCGCTGTCCGAGCGTGCCCGTGCCGGGGTGAAAGTGCATGTGGTGGTGGACTGGGTGGGCAGCATCAAGATGGAGGGCGACCTGCTCACGCAGATGGAGCGTGCCGGCGTGGAGGTCAAGCACTACCGTCCGCTCAAGTGGTACAACCTTGGCAGGCTCAACAATCGCACCCACCGCAAGCTGCTGGTGGTGGACGGCAAGGTCGGTTTTACCGGCGGCGTCGGCATCGCCGACCAGTGGAGCGGGCACGCACAGGATCCGGACCACTGGCGCGACATGCACTTCCGCTTGGAAGGCCCCGCCGTGGCGCAGTTCCAGGCCGCATTCAACGACAACTGGATCAAGACGACCGGCGATGTGCTCAATGGCGACGGCTATTTCCCCCCGCTAGGGCAGGCCGGCGGGATGGACGCGCACCTGTTCATCGCCTCGCCGGCGGGCGGCAGCGAGAGCATGCACCTGATGTACCTGATGGCGATTGCCGCCGCCGAGCGCAGCATCGACCTGCAGGCCGCCTACTTCGTGCCCGACGAACTGATCATGAAGGCGCTGATCGCCGCGCGGCATCGTGGCGTGCGCATCCGCGTGCTGCTGCCGGGCAAGCACATCGACTCGGAAACCGTGCGCCTGGCATCGAAGGCGCATTGGGGCGAGCTGCTGCTGGCCGATGTGGAGATCTACGAATACCAGCCGACGATGATGCACAACAAGCTGCTGATCGTGGACGGGTTGATGGTGTCGGTGGGCTCGACCAACTTCGACGTGCGCTCGTTCCGGCTGAACGACGAGGCCAGCCTCAACGTCTATGACGCCACTTTCGCCACGCGCATGACCGAGGTGTTCGAGCAGGATCTCAAGCCGTCGGTGCGCTACACCTACGAGCGCTGGCAGCAGCGTCCGTTCAAGGAGAAGTTTGCCGAACGCTTCATCCTGCCGCTGAAGTCGCAGCTGTAGACGCACCCACGCGTACCCGCACGGCCTGCGCGTCGCGCACCGGGCGCACTTCGATGCAGCCGGTCTGCGCCCACGGGATGTGCGAGGCGATCTCCACCGCCTGCGCCAGGCTGTCGGCCTCGATGAGGTTGAAGCCGGCCAGGATTTCCTTGGTCTCGGCGAACGGGCCATCCAGCACCTGGGTGCGGCCGCCACGGATCCGCACCGCGCGCGCCGTGGCCGGCGGCTCCAGTTGGCGGTAGTCGAGCAGGGTGCCGTCGGCGCACAGCGCGTCGGCGTGGTCGAAGCAATCGCGCATGCGCCGGTCGTACTCCTCGGCCGGCAGCGCGTCCATCAGGGCGGGGTCGGTGTAGACCAGCAGCAGGTATTGCATGGGCATGTCCTTGGCCGGGCCGTTGCGTGGCCTGCGAAGGGGCAGGGTAGCAGCCCTCCGGCCGCGAAAAAATCTTCCAGGTCGATGTCGATTCCGCCCGCGCCCGTCCGTCGTACTCCTGAAAACCCCGGACACGCCGGGGATTGAACAGGAGACCGAAGATGCGCGTGATGGTGATCGTGAAGGCCAGCCCCGAGTCCGAAGCCGGCCAGATGCCCAGTGAACAGTTGCTGGCCGACATGGGCCGTTACAACGAGGAACTGGTCAAGGCCGGGGTGATGCTGGCCGGCGAGGGCCTGCACCCCTCGTCCAAGGGCGTGCGCGTCCAGTTCAGCGGCGAGCGCCGCACCGTGGTCGACGGCCCGTTCAGCGAAACCAAGGAGCTGATCGCCGGGTTCTGGCTATGGCAGGTGCGCTCGATGGAGGAGGCCATCGAATGGGTGCGGCGCTGCCCCAACCCTCAGCTCAGCGACAGCGAGATCGAAATCCGTCCCGTGTTTGAAGCCGACGATTTCGGTGCCGAATTCACCCCCGAATTGCGTGAACAGGAAGAGCGGCTGCGCATGCAGATCGCCCAGTCCAACTGATCCATCCACCAGGAACCACGACCATGCAGATCAATCCCTACATGATGTTCACCGGCCAGTGCCGCGAGGCCTTCGACTTCTACGCCAAGGCGCTGGGCGTGCCGGTGGCCTTCGCCATGACCTACGGCGAGTCGCCGATGGCCGAGCAGTGCGAGGCCGGGCAGAAGGACTGGATCATGCACACCCAGATCGAAGGCGGCGGCGTGGTGCTGATGGGCGCCGACGGCCCGCAGATCGACGTGCCGGCCGGCGGCGGCACGGTCATCAACATCGCGGTCGACACCCCCGAGGAGGCCGAGCGCGTGTTCGCCGCGCTGCTGGAAGGCGGCAGCGCCACCATGCCGATCCAGGAAACGTTCTGGGCGCACCGCTGGGGCATGCTGGTCGACCGCTTTGGCAAGCCGTGGATGGTCAACTGCATGAAGCCGATGTAAACGGCGGGAAGCCGGTGGCGTGATCGGCATCGCTTGCGACGCAACGCGCCCAATGGTGTGATCGCAGGCAATGGACACCCACCCTGCCGATCCGGTGCGTCGCACCGTCGAAGCCGTGTGGCGCATGGAGGCGCCGCGCATCGTTGCCACGCTTGCGCGGATGCTGCGGGACGTCGGCCTGGCCGAGGAGCTTGCGCAGGATGCGCTGGTGGCGGCACTGGAGCGCTGGCCGCGCGATGGCGTGCCCGACAACCCCGGTGCGTGGCTGACCACCACCGCCCGCAACCGCGCCATCGACCGCCTGCGCCACCTGCGCCTGCAACAGGACAAGCACGTCGATATCGCCTACGAACTGGAGGGCACTGACATGCCCGGGCCGGATGACAGCGAGCGCCTGCAGGACGACATCGGCGACGACCTGTTGCGGCTGGTGTTCACCGCCTGCCATCCGGTGCTGTCGCGAGAGGCGCGCGTCGCGCTGACGCTGCGGCTGCTGGGCGGCCTGACCACCGAAGAAATCGCGCGGGCGTTCCTGGTGCCCGAGCCCACCGTCGCGCAACGCATCGTGCGCGCCAAGCGCACGCTGGCCGAGCGGCAGGTGCCGTTCGAAGTGCCGCGCCGGGCCGACCTGCCCGAGCGGCTGTCGTCGGTGCTGGAGGTGGTCTACCTGGTCTTCAACGAAGGCTACGCGGCCACCGCCGGCGACGACTGGATGCGGCCCGCGCTATGTGAGGAGGCACTGCGCCTGGGGCGCGTGCTGGTGGGCCTGGCACCCGCCGAGCCGGAGGCCCACGGTCTGCTGGCCCTCATGGAACTGCAGGCCTCCCGCATGCGCGCCCGTACCCGTGCCGACGGTACCCCCGTGCTGTTGCTGGAACAGGATCGGGCGCGCTGGGATCGCTGGCTGATCCAGCGCGGCCTGCGCGCACTGGCGCGGGCGGAAGGACTGGGCGGCGGCGACGGACCCTATGCCCTGCAGGCTGCGATTGCGGCATGCCACGCGCGTGCGCTGCACGCCGACGCCACCGATTGGCCGCGCATTGCCGGCCTCTATGCGCGCCTGCTGGTGGTGATGCCCTCGCCGGTCGTGGCGCTCAACCAAGCGGTGGCGGTGGGCATGGCCGCCGGGCCTGCCGCGGGGTTGGCACTGGCCGATGCATTGCGCGACGAGCCGGTGTTGGCGCAATACGCGGCGTTGCCAGCGGTACGCGGCGATCTGCTGTCAAAGCTCGGTCGCCTGGATGAGGCGCGTGCGCAGTTCGAACGTGCTGCCGCCCTGACCCGCAACGACCGCGAACGCGACATCATGCGCGCCCGCGCCGCGGACTGCGCCGCGCCTTCGCACTGAGCCGCGGGCGAAGGCCGCGGCCCGTGGCGGGTGCCGGTATCAGCCGGCGGTATCGCGGAAGTACGGCTCGACCTTGCCCTTGACCTTGATCGTCATCGGCTGGCCACGGCGGTCCAGCGCGCGGCCCACCGCGCTGCGGATCCAACCCTCGCTGACGCAGTACTCCTCGACGTTGGTGCGCTCCTCGCCGTTGAAGCGGATGCCGATGCCGCGCTCCAGGGTGGTGGCGTCATAGAACTTGCTGCGCGGGTCGTTGGACAGGCGGTCGGGAGGGGTGTCGCTCATCGGGGGCTCCGTGGGGCTTCGCGGGCCGCAGCCCGGGGGCGCACAGGATACCCGCTCCACGCGACGAGTCCGACTGGGCGACCGGCCGCCCGCGCAAGGGATTGGGCCGCGAAAATCCGGGGCGACGCGACGGGCCCAATCCGCGCGCCGCCCCGGGGCCTCCCTGACGAGGAGGCGACCAGTGTCACGTCAGGCCGTCTCATTACCCGAGACCGGGGGACGCTAGACTCCTTCCGCTGCACAAGCCGTGCAGTAGAAATGGACCTCTGAACCAAGGAGATGCACATGCGGAAGGTGATGTTGGCGGTAGCCGTGACTGTCGCGATGGGAGCGGGTGCCTGGGCGATGGCGCAGAAGAATGCAGGTCTGGAAGGGCAGGTGCCGGTGGCCGAGCGCTTTGGCGAGCTGATGGACAGCGGCCATGCCGAGGCGACGCTTGAGGCCAAGGTTGCTGCCCAGTCGCGCCGTGAGAGCAGCGCGCTCGAGGTGGGGGACGTGGATTCGTTTGGACGCAATCTGCGTTGGCTGGGCCTGGTGTCGTCGACCCCGCTGGTGTTGCGCACCTCGTGCGACCCGTTGCCCGGTGAGCCAGCTGAGCTGCGCTGCGCGGAGGTCAATCCGGCGGAATTCGGCTCGCGTCTGGCCCAGTTTGACAATGTGGCAACGATGACGCTGCCGGGCCGCAGCATGAACAGCCTGTTGTGCCACTGGTTGACCCCAACGGCGAACGTCAGTTTTGCCAACTACAGCGGCTTGGACAACCGTACCGGTCGCATGACGCTCTACCCCCGGCTGACGTTGGTGAATGACGTCTTCAACGACCCGGGCCTGGTGGACCCGGTCAGCGGGGAGCCCATCGCCGGGAAAATTGAAGTTGCCATGTCCAGCATATGGACCAGTGCCCTGCTGGATAGCGGCGAAACGCTGCTGCAGCGAAACACCAGCACGCGCACCTGCATCGGGGGCTTCGTCACCAGGCGGGTGCTGATCGAGGGCTATGGCCTGAGCGAACGGCAGGCCGACCGGTTCTTCGCGAACCCGACCACCCTGCAATTGGGTGTGGATGTGGTGAGCCAGCACGTCGCCAACGCCAGCGTTTCGCTGTCGGTGCGTTGGGTGGGCGACTGATCGCTCACTGAGTGGTGAAAAACGAGAAGGGCGGCCCCAGGGCCGCCCTTCCGCATTTTCCACGCGCCACGCCGCACTCAGTGGTGCAGCAGGATGTCCGCGATGATGCCGGTGGCAACGGCCACCAGGATGTAGCGGCCGTCCGGATGGCGCACCCAACGGTGGCCGCGCGGCGGCGGGGCGAGATGGTGCTCGTGGTAATCCACGTAGTAGCGGCTGTCGAGGTAATCACGCTCGATGTGTTCGCCACGGCGGTATTCCTTGTGCCAACCCTTGTGCTTGCCCGGCGGGTGGCCGTCATGGCCATGGCCCTTGGGGCCACCGGCGAAGGCCGCGGTCGAGGCCGCGGTCAGGAAGGCGATCGATGCTGCGAGCAACAGGCGTTTCATGGTTCCCCCTTGGGTGCGGTCGTCCGTTCGAGCCGATGGTACGGGGTCCGTGCGTCCGCACCAGTGCCCGGCCGTCGCCGAATCGGCATTTGTTGACGGTGGTCGCCCTTCGTTGTCGAGAACTTCAGCCGGCGTTGGGGAAGGCGATGGCGAATGTGACCGCAGTCGTCTTGCTGGACTCGAACGGGGCTTTCCCAACCAAGTATGAATGCGTGACGCGCCCATCCCGGACTTTCACGTGCTGGCCGCGCCGCTCTCGGCAGCATCCAAGCCACGATGGCAATGGACATGAAGCACATGCGTGGATCGGGCAAGGTGTTGGGTCGAGTGGTGGCAACGGCGCTGGGCGTTGGCCTGCTGCCGGTTGCGGTGTACGTGGCCGCGCAATCCGATCCCACGGCACGCTCCGAGGATGCACCCCCGCCGCCACGGACCGCAGCACCCTCGGCGTCCACATTCGCGGGCGGTAAGCAGGACGACGCCAATGCGCAGAGCCCGCCTTCCACGACGACCGGCGCGCTGCCGGCATCGACCACCACGGCCGACACTCTGCCTGCGCCGCCCACTCCCAGCCCGACGCGCGAATCCGCAGATGCCAGAGCGGGCGTCGCCGCCGACAGCCTGTTGCGGGCACAGGTGTTGCTGGAGCGCGCGCATTTTTCCACCGGCGAGATCGACGGCGTCAGTGGCCCCAACACGCGTCGCGCGGTCGCGGCGTTCCAGCGGGCGCGCGGACTTCCCGACGATGGCGTGCTGAATGCCGCGACGTGGGCCGCGCTCGAAGCCGACGCCGCGCCGGCCACCGTGATGTACGCGCTTTCGGCGGACGACGTGGCCGGCCCGTTCGCACCTGTGCCTTCGGACATGATGGAGAAGGCCAAGCTGCAGAGCCTCGGCTATGTCAGCGTCACCGAGGCGTTGGCCGAGCGCTTCCGCGTGGCACCCGCGTTGCTGCGACGCTTGAATCCGGCCGCTGACTTCGCGGCGGGGCAGGCGATCGTGGTGCCCAACGTGCTGGACCTGGGACCACTGCCCAAGGCCGCGTCGGTGGTCGTGGACCGTTCCGAGTCCACCGTTGCACTGGTCGACGCTGCCGGCAAGGTCTATGCCCAGTTTCCTGCTTCCACCGGCAGCGATCACGACCCGTTGCCCGTGGGCGAATGGAAGATCAACGGGGTCGCGCATGAGCCGACTTTCCACTACAACCCCGAGCTCTTCTGGGACGCGGACCCGGGGCATGCAAAGGCGAAGATTCCGGCCGGCCCCAACAACCCGGTGGGTGTGGTCTGGATCGACCTGTCGAAGGAGCATTACGGCATCCATGGCACGCCGGAGCCGTCTCGCATCGGCAAGACCCAATCGCATGGCTGCATCCGCCTGACCAACTGGAGCGCGCGCGAGGTGGCCACCGCCGTGGCCGCGGGCACACCGGCGAGGTTGCAGGAATGACCGGCGAGCGACGTGCGGGGCTGTCGACGCCGATCGGGTACAGGCTCCAGTCTGGGCTGATCAAGGGCGCGCTTTTGTTCCTGGCGGGCCTGTTCGCCGGGGCGAACCTGCTGTACTTCACACTGTCGTACCTCCCGGCCGATCCTGCGGCGCCGGGACCGACGTCCGTTCCGGCCGCGGCCGAAGCGCCGGCCACGGGGTCGCCAGAGCAGCGGGTCGCGCGCGCCTCGACACCGGGCCCCGTGACACCGCCCCCAACTGGTAGCGCCGGCAATCGTGCCGCGACCGCCGTGGCCCGGATCGCGGCCGCGGTGCCCCCTGCGTCGCCCAGCGTGGCGCCGAGCCCGCCGCTGCAACCGCTGCTCATCCCCGTGCAGGGCGTGGTGGCCAGCCAGTTGCAGGACACCTACAACGATGCGCGCTCGCAGGGTCGCAGCCACGAGGCCATCGACATCATGGCTCCGGCCGGCACTCCGGTGCTGGCGGTGGCCGACGGTACGGTCGAGAAACTGTTCACCAGCGACGCCGGCGGCCTGACCGTGTACCAGTTCGAGCCCTCCGGCCGCTATGCCTACTACTACGCGCACCTGCAGGGATACGCGCCAGGACTGGCCGAGAAGCAGGCGCTGCGCAGTGGTGACGTGATCGGTTATGTCGGCAGCACTGGCAATGCCAGCCCGGAGGCGCCGCACCTGCACTTCGCGGTGTTCGTGTTGGGCCCCGAGAGGCGTTGGTGGCAGGGCACTGCGATCAACCCGTATCCGCTGTTGCACCGGCCGTAGGCCCGTCTCCGGCCTGCTCCTTGGCAGCCGGCCCTTGGAAATGGCGCCAAAGGGCGCAACATCGTGCGCATGACCACCCCGTCCACCCCCCCTGCCGCCGACGAGACCTCGCCGGCAGCAGCCGATGTCGTCCCCGTCGCCAAGGCGGCCAGCGCCCGCAGTGAATGGCAGGTACTGCGCGCATTGCTGCCGTTCCTGAAACCGTTCACCGGACGCATCGCGCTGGCGCTGGCGCTGGTGGTGGTGGCCAAGCTATCCAACCTGGCCGTGCCGCTGGTGCTCAAGCAACTGGTGGACCGCCTGGGGGTGGAGCCATCGCTGCTGGTGCTGCCCGTGGCACTGCTGGTGGCCTACGGCGCCTCGCGCGTGTCGGTCACCCTGTTCACCGAGTTGCGCCAGGTCGTGTTCGCACGGGTGATGGCCCGAGTGTCACGCCGGGTCACCCTGCAGGTGTTCCGCCACCTGCACGCGCTGTCGCTGCGCTTCCACCTGTCGCGCCGCACCGGCGGCGTGGCTCGCGACGTGGAGCGCGGTGGAACCGGTATCACCGACCTGCTCGACTGGACCGTCTACACCATCCTGCCCACGCTGCTGGAGGTCGTGCTGGTCACCACCCTGCTGACCGTGGCCTACGACGCCGGCTTCGCGGTGATCGTGCTGTTGACGCTGGCGGCGTATGCGACCTTCACCTTTGCCGTCACCGACTGGCGCACGCGCTACTACCGGGCTTCGGTGGAGGCCGACACCCGCGCCAATGAGCGCGCGGTGGATTCGTTGCTCAATTACGAGACGGTCAAGTACTTCGGCAACGAAGAGCACGAGGCCCGCCGCTACGACGCCAACCTGGTGCACCTGGAAGAGGCGCAGGTGATGGCACGCAAGACGCTGGCCGTGCTCAACCTCGGCCAGACCGCCATCGTCGCCGTGGGCGTGACCGCGATGATGTGGCGGGCGGCGGCCGGCGTGGTGGCCGGCACCATGACCGTGGGCGACTTGGTCGCGGTCAATGCCTTCCTGCTGCAGTTGTCGGCGCCGCTGAACCTGCTGGGCATGATGTACCGCGAGATCAAGCAGGCCTTCACCAATCTGGAGCGCCTGTTCGGCCTGCTGGACGAACGACAGGACGTACAGGACCGCGACGGCGCGCTGCCGTTGCACACCCGCCGCCCGCGTGTCGCCTTCGAACATGTTGGTTTTGGCTACGATCCGCGCCGGCAGATCCTGCGCGATGTCAGCTTCCAGATCCCGCCTGGCGGTACGGTGGCGGTGGTCGGCCACTCCGGGTCCGGCAAATCGACGCTGGCGCGGCTGCTGTATCGCTTCTACGACGTGGACAGTGGCGGCATCACCATCACCGATGATGCGGGTACCGCGCGCGACATCCGCGACTACACGCAAGGCAGCGTGCGCGGCGCGATCGCCATCGTTCCGCAGGACACGGTGCTGTTCAACGACACCATCTACTACAACATCCTGTACGGCCGCCCGGACGCGACCCGCGAGGACGTCGAGCAGGTGGCGCGCGCCGCGCACATCCACGACCTGATCGTGTCGCTGCCCGATGGCTACGACACCGAGGTCGGCGAGCGCGGCCTCAAACTGTCCGGTGGCGAGAAGCAACGCGTGGCCATCGCGCGCGCGCTGCTGAAGAACCCCGCGGTGCTGATCTTCGACGAGGCGACGTCCGCGCTGGACTCGAAGTCGGAGAAGGCGATCCAGGCCGAGTTGGACCGGATCGCGCTGGGCCGTACCACGCTGGTGATCGCGCACCGCCTGTCGACGGTGATGGACGCGGACGAAATCCTGGTGATGGATGCCGGCCGCATCATCGAACGCGGCACCCACGCGCAACTGCTGGCGCGCGGCGCCCATTACGCCCAGATGTGGCGGCTGCAGCAGGAGCAGGCCGCCGAAACCCCCTCCGAGCCGCAACCCGAGACCACGCCATGACCGTTACCCCGATCGACCCCCCGAGCGTCCGCATCGACTTTGTCTCCGACGTGGCCTGTCCGTGGTGCGCGGTGGGGCTCAACGCCCTGGAACAGGCCATCGCGGACCTCAGCGGCGCGGTGCAGGTGGACCTGCATTTCCAGCCCTTCGAGTTGAACCCGCAGATGGCGGCCGAAGGCGAGGATGCGGACGAGCACCTGGCGCGCAAGTACGGCCTGGATGCGGCGCAGTTGGCGCAGAACCGCGAAGTGCTGCGCCAGCGCGGTGCCGACGTGGGCTTCACCTTTGGTCGACGCGGGAGGGTGGTCAACACGTTCGACGCGCACCGGTTGCTGCACTGGGCGGGCGAGCAGTCGCCCGCGCTGCAGCGAGCCCTCAAGCATGCGCTGTTGCGTGCGTACTTCACCGACGGCCGCGATGTGTCCGACAGCGCGGTGCTGGTCGACGTGGCGACCTCGGTGGGACTGGATGCGGCAGGGGCCGCGGCCATCCTCGCCTCGGACGCCTTCGTGGCGCAGGTGCGCGAGCAGGAACAGGTGTACCAGGCGCGCGGCATCCGCGCGGTGCCCTCGGTGATCCTCAATGACCGCCACCTGATCCAGGGCGGGCAGCCGCCCGAGTTGTTCGCGCGCGCGTTGCGCCAAGTGGCCGGCGTCGCCTGACCGCGCTGGCCCGGCGCCAAGCGTGATGCCTGTCACCTTATGGGCGTCTGCCCACGGCTACTGGTGCAGCCAGTAGTTGCACGAAACCGGCGTTTTGGTCAGGGTGGGCTTTCCCGTTGGGGGCGGGTATGGGGACATGGAGGCCTCCCCCTGTTCGTTGGTCTGGCCCGGCCCATGGTGCCCGGGGTGATAGGGGGCATCCGTTGTCGACTCGGTTGGTGCACACGCTGCTGTGCCTGTTGATCTGGCTGGGCTGGTTCGGCGGCGCCTGCGCGTCGCCGGCTGCGCCGCTGGTGTCCGGCCTGCCGGGCGGTCTGGCGGGCGTGCCCATGACCCGGCAGTTCTCCGCCGAGGATTTCGGCGCATCGCCACAACACCTGGCACTTTCCACCGATGCGGATGGCCGTCTGCTGGTCGGCAACGTCGATGGCCTGCTGCGCTTTGACGGTGAGACGTGGCGCCTGTTCGAACTGCCCACCCGCTCGGCGGTCCGCTCCATTGCGGTCGGCGCCGATCGCCGTCTCTACATCGGCAGCTACGACACCTTCGGCTGGATGGAGCCCGACGGTGACGGCGGCCTGGTATACCGGGACCTGCTGGATGCCGCAGGGCTGCGGGGCGAGGCGCGCCGGGTGGGCGTGGTGTGGGACGTGCTGCCTGCGCCTTCTGGCGTGTACTTCCGCAGCGACCACGCGCTGCATTTCCTGCCCTACCGCGGCGAACGTGCACGCACCTGGCCGCTGCCGGCCGAGGTGCGCGGCTTCTTCGTCGATGGCGACGTGCTCTTCGCCCGGGTCGAAGGGCAGGGCTTCTCGCGGTTTGTCGAGGGTCGCTTCGTGCCCGAGCCCGGCGCGGACGTATTCGCGCACCGCGGGCTGCCTGAGGTGTTTCCGCGCCGCGACTGGCGCCTGCTGCTGGGCGTGGATGGCTTTTATCGCGCCGATCGCAACGGCATCACCCTGATCATGGGCGACGGTGGAGCGGCGTTTGCCGGTACCGGCGCTTACACCGCCGTGGAGCTCGACGACGGCAGCCTGGTGGTCGGCACCCACAGCGGCGAGCTGTTCCGCTACGACAGCGACCTGAAGCTGCGCCTGCGCATGCGTCTGGGCAGCTATGGCGTGCAGGCCCTGGGCACGGATGGCGAAGACGGGCTCTGGGTCGCCACCGAGGTGGGGCTGCATCGGCTGTCCGTGCCATCGCCCTGGTCGGTGATCGGCAGTGCCCAGGGCGTGAAGGGGCGCATCTTCGATTTCGAATGGTTTGACGGTGCATTGTGGCTGGCCACCTCGCGCGGCGTCGCGCGACTGCAGCACGATGCGGCCGGCAATGATCGCTACGAAGCCAAGGACTGGGTGACCTACGAGGCCAACAGCCTGGTAGCCACCACGCGCGACCTGCTGGTCGGCCATCGCGATGGGCTGCTGGTGTATCGGCGTGGAGCCGCGCGGCCCATCCCGCTGCTGACGATCGACGGCGGCGTGTATGCGCTGCTGCAATCGCAGCACGATCCGGGGCTGGTGTTCGCATTCTCGGAGCCCGCCTTGTACCTGCTGCGCGAGATCGACGGTCACTGGGTGGTGTGGCGGCAGTTCCCCACTGACGGCATCAGCACCTGGGGCGTGGAGGAATCTGCCCGTGGCGAACTGTGGTTCGGCGACACCCGCGGCTACCCACAGCGCTGGCGTCTGGACCTGGACGCCGGCACCCTGCTGGACAAGGCGGTGTTCGGGCGCGCGGAAGGCCTGGCGGCCGACGTTGCGGAAGGCAGCAACATCTACCTGCTTGATGGCCGTGTTCACACGGTGGTGGGCGGGCAGGGCTACCGTTTCGACGGCCGTCGCTTCGTGCCCGACGCCGGGGCGCCGTTCTCGCTGGTCGATCGCCCCAAGGAGCTGACCGTGCGCGAGACGCCGATGGGCGCCTACGCCTACACCGCGCGCCAGCTCTGGCACCGCGCTCGCCGCAACGGGCCGTGGACCCAGATCCACCTCAGCCCGGACACCGCCGGCGGCTACGGCATGCTGCGCGTCAACGCCGACGGCGCACTGCGCATCTCCACGTGGAAGGGGCTGGTGCAGTACGACCCCACCGAGCACACCTCGGTGCGGCAGCCGCTGCGCGTGGGCATCGAGAGCATCAGCGCCCGGCGGGCGCGCACCGCGCCGGCATCGGGCGTGGCAGTCGCCGCCGAGCCGCTGCCCAGTGCCTCGTTGCCGGTGCCCAGGTCCGGCCAGGTGCTCGACGTGGCCGCGGGTAACAGCCTCAACCTGCGCTTCTCAATGGTCAGCATGGAGTCGGGCGCGCAATTCCGCTACCGCGTGCACGGCGTTTCGTCCGACTGGAGCAGCTGGAACAACGCGGTGCTGGTGGTGCGGCCGTTGCCCGCCGGGCTGTACCGGGTGGAAGTGGAGGGCCGCACCCGCGCCGGTCGCGAAGCGGAACCGCTGACCCTTGCCTTCCGCGTGCTGCCGTTCTGGTACGAGACCTGGTGGGCCCGCCTGCTGGGGCTGCTCGCGGTGGCGCTGGCCGGCACCGCCCTGGTGTTCGCGCTGATCCGCCTGCGCACCCGGCAATACCTGGCCACCAACCGCGAGTTGGAGCAGCGCATCGCCGAGCGCACTTTTGCGCTGGAAGACGCCAACCGCCAGCTGACCGAACTGGCCACCGAGGACCCGTTGACCGGCATCGCCAACCGCCGCGTGCTGGAAACCGGCCTGCGCCGCGAGTGGAACCGCTGCGTGGCCAACGGCCAGCCGCTGTCGGCGCTGATGATCGACGTGGACCATTTCAAGAAGTTCAACGACGACCACGGCCACCTCGAGGGGGACCACACCCTGCGCCAGGTGGCCGAGTTGCTCCACGCTCACCACGACGAGGAGCGGGAACTGCTGGCCCGCTACGGCGGCGAGGAGTTCTCCCTGCTGCTGCCGGGCGTCGACGTCGAACAGGCCCGCCAGCGTGCCGAGGCCCTGCGCGCCACGGTGGCCGCCTCGCCGCTGGGAGTGACCGTCAGCGTGGGCGTGGCGGGGTTCGTTCCCACCCGGAATGCCGAGCGGGATGGCCTGTTGCGCCGCGCGGACGGCGCGCTGTACCGGGCCAAACGCGGCGGCCGCAATCGGGTGGAGGTGGATGGCGACTGAGCCCGGCGAGGGGCAGTTGGCTGAATGGGGAGTGCCACTTCTCGGCCGGAACGTTGCATTTCCGGCGCGGCCGCCCTACTGTGCGCTTGCTGTGTTCGCCAAGGGTCACCCGAAACGTGGCCCGATGCGGTTGATCCACCGATCCGCTACATCGTTGCACTCGCTTCTCCTTGCAACCAGCTCCAACACCGCGCAAGCGGCTTTCAACTACGTTCCAAGGAAAAGTAAAGATGTCCAACCGTGAAACCGGCACCGTCAAGTGGTTCAACGACGCCAAGGGCTTCGGCTTCATCAGCCGCGAGAATGGCGAAGACGTGTTCGTGCACTTCCGCGCCATCCAGACCCAGGGCTTCAAGAGCCTGCAGGAAGGCCAGAAGGTGACCTTCGTCGTGACCCAGGGCCAGAAGGGCCTGCAGGCCGACCAGGTGCAGCCGGCTTAATTGCCGCGCACCGGACCGCCGCAAGGCGGTCCACGCCTCAAGGAAACCCCGCTTCGGCGGGGTTTTCTTTTTTGCACGCAACGTTCGGGAGTCCGTCTCCCTAGGTGCCCGGCTCGCTGTGCAGTTCGGCGACGAAGTCGTAAGCATCACCGCGATAGAACGAGCGGGTGAACTCCACCACGCGCCCATCCTCCAGGAACGTGCGGCGCTCGATGAACAAGCCCGGGCTGCCCTCCGGCAACTGCAGCAGTCGCGCCTGTTCGGCATCGAAGGCGATCGCGCGCAGGCGCTGCAGCGCCCGCGCCGGCCGGATGCCCTGCGCGGCGAAGGCCTCGTAGAGCGAATTCTCGATCAGCGCGGGATCGGCCAGCACCGCCTGCGGCACCACGGTGCGCTCCAGCGCCAAGGCCTGGTCGCCGGCGGTGCGCACCCGGTAGTAGCGCAGCACTTGTGCCCCGGGTGACAGGTTGAGCGCCATGGCCTCTTCAGGCGTGACCTCGCCCACGCCGCGCTCCAGGAAGCGCGAGCGCGGGTCCAGCCCACGCGCGCGCAGATCGTCGGTGAAGCTGGTCAGCTTGGAGAACGACTTGACGATGCGCTCGGCGACGAAATTGCCGGCGCCTTGGCGCTGCACCACCAACCCGTCGGCCACCAGTCCGGCGATGGCCTTGCGCACCGTCACCCGCGACAGGCCCAGCTGCTTGCCCAGGTCGCGCTCGCCCGGCAGGGCCTGGCCGGCGGGCAGTTCGCCATTCTCGATGGCGTGTCGCAGCGACCGTCGCAGGTGCTGGTAGGCCGGCGCCCGGCGGGCGGCCTGTTGGCGGTGGAACTCGCTGGCGAGGTAGTGCTCCATGCCAAGACCATACCAGTGGCTTACCAGTAGCGGCAAGCCACAGAGCGACAAGTCATTGATCATCCGTGGTTTCGTCATGCGGCTTTCGGAGTGGTATCTAACTGGTATCCGATCTGGTATGGTCGGTCCATGCCCGTCCGAGTCCGTCCATGAGCGCCTCCTCCCCGGTATCGCGTCCGACCCCTGCCGGCCACGTCGCCCCCCTCCCGCCGTTCGACCTGGTGATCTTCGGCGGCACTGGCGACCTGGCCCTGCGCAAGCTGCTGCCGGCGCTGTTCCACCGTTACCTCGACGGCCAGATCGTCGACGGCAGCCGCATCGTCGCGATCGCCCGCGATGCGCGCACCGACGACGAGTACCGCACCCGCGTGCGTGAAGCGCTGGCCAAGGCGGCGGCCGAAGACCCGCGTGGCACCGACGTGCTGGACCGCTTCCTCGCCCTGCTCAGCTACCGCCGCCTCGACCTGGGCGACGACGCCGGCTGGCCGGCGTTCGCCGAGGAGCTGGCTGGCGCGGAGCGCGTGCGCGTGTTCTACCTCGCGGTGGGCCCGGACCTGTTCGCGGTGGTGGCTGACCGGCTGCATGTGCACGGCCTGATCGACCCGCGCACCCGCGTGGTGGTGGAGAAGCCGCTGGGCCACGACGGACAGAGCGCCAACGCCATCAATGACGCACTGGGCCGCGTGTTCGACGAGACCCAGATCTACCGCATCGACCACTACCTCGGTAAGGAAACGGTGCAGAACCTGACCGCGCTGCGCTTCGGCAACGCGCTGTTCGAGCCGCTGTGGAAGGCCGAGCACATCGACCACGTGCAGATCAGCGCCGCCGAGACGGTGGGCGTGGAGGGGCGCGCGGCGTACTACGACCGCTCCGGCGCACTGCGCGACATGGTGCAGAACCACCTGCTGCAGCTGCTGTGCCTGGTGGCGATGGAGCCGCCGGCGTCGCTGTCGGCCGACGACATCCGCGACGCCAAGCTCAAGGTGCTGCGTGCGCTGCGACCGATCACCGCCGACAACGCCGCGCAGCTGACCGTGCGTGGCCAGTACCGCGCCGGCGCCGCCGAGGGCCGCGCGGTGCCGGGGTACGCCGAGGAGCTGGGCGCCGCGTCGGACACCGAGACCTTCGTCGCGCTCAAGGCGGAGGTTCGCAACTGGCGCTGGGCCGGCGTGCCGTTCTACTTGCGCACCGGCAAGCGCCTGCCCGAGCGCTCGTCGGAGATCGTGGTGACCTTCCGCAAGGTGCCGCATTCGATCTTCGACGAAGGCGAGGGTGGTTCGCGCCTGGCGCCGAACAAACTGGTCCTGCGCCTGCAACCCGACGAAGGCGTGACCCTGTGGCTGATGAACAAGGTGCCCGGCCCGGGCGGGTTGCGCCTGCGCCACGTGCCGATGGACCTCAGCTTCGCCGAGGCCTTCGGCGGGCGCCAGGCCGATGCCTACGAGCGCCTGCTGGGCGACGTGGTGCGCGGCAACCAGATGCTGTTCATGCGCCGCGACGAGGTCGAGGCGGCGTGGCAGTGGATCGACCCGATCCGCGCCGCGTGGCAGGCCGCGCACGAAGCACCCAAGCCGTACACCGCTGGCACCTGGGGCCCGAGCGCCGCCGTCGCGCTGATCGAGCGCGATGGACGCACGTGGCACGAGGATGCCGGTTGAGTACGGACGAGATTCCTGCATGAACGTCGCCATCGCTACTGCATGCAGCGCCACCACCACGGGGACTGCTGCGAACGTCACCCACATCCGAACCCGCATGCCCCTGTCGAAAGCCACCGCCATGCCCGTCATCGACATCCCCCACGTGCGCGCACGTGACTTCGCCGACGCCGTGGGCCTGGCCGACGGCCTCGCCACCACCGTCGCAACCGACCTGCGCCGGGCGATTGCCGAGCGCGGCGTCGCCACCCTCGCGCTGGCCGGCGGCAACACCCCGCGCCGCTTCCTGCAGGCGCTGTCGCGGCAACCGCTGGACTGGGCGAAAGTGCGCGTGCTGCCGGTGGACGAGCGCTGGGTGCCCAACACCGACCCGCGTTCCAACGAGCGCCTGCTGCGCGAGCACCTGCTGCAGGGCGTGGCCGCGGCCGCGCAGCTGGTGCCGCTGTACCGCCCGGTGGAGACGCCGGAAGCGGCGCTGCAGTCGGTGATGGTCGACGTCGCCCACCGCGCACTGCCGCTCGACGTGGCGGTGCTGGGCATGGGCGAAGACGGCCACATCGCGTCGCTGTTCCCCGACCTGGTGCGCCGCGACGTCGGACTGTCGCCCGCGGGCCGCGCGCCGGTGCTGGCGATCCGCACCGCGGCCGCGCCGGAACCGCGCATCACCTTGACGCTCAGCGCGATCTTCACCGCGCCTGCGCTGTACCTGCACATCGAAGGCGCCGCCAAGCGCCGCGTGCTGGCCGACGCGTTGGCCGACGGCGTGAATCCCGGCACCGCGCTGCCGGTGCATGCTTTCGTCACCGGCGCGCCGACGGCGCCTGCGCTGTACTGGTGCCCTTGAGCCGGCCTGGCCGTGCCATGGCGATGAGCCTTCTGGAGTAAACCCGCATGTCCGTCCCGCTGAACCCTGTCATCGCCGAGGTCACGCGTCGCATCGTCGAGCGCAGCCGCGACCGCCGCGCCGCGTACCTTGAGCGCATCGATGCCGCCTCTGGCCCGCGTACGCACCGCGCGCAGTTGTCGTGCGGCAACCTGGCACACGGCTTCGCCGCCTGCAGCCCGAGTGACAAGGCGCTGCTGCGTGGTGGCGTGGCGCCCAACCTCGGCATCGTCACCGCGTACAACGACATGCTCTCGGCGCACCAGCCGTTCGAGCAGTTTCCGTTCCTGATCCGCAACGCCGCGCGCGAGGCGGGCGCCACCGCGCAGGTGGCCGGTGGCGTGCCGGCGATGTGCGACGGCGTGACCCAGGGGCAGGCGGGCATGGAGCTGTCGCTGTTCTCGCGCGACGTGATCGCCATGTCCACCGCGGTGGCGCTGTCGCACGACATGTTCGATGCCGCGCTGTACCTGGGCGTGTGCGACAAGATCGTGCCGGGGCTGTTGATCGGCGCGTTGAGCTTTGGCCACCTGCCCGCGGTGTTCGTTCCGGCCGGGCCGATGACCTCGGGTTTGCCCAACGACGAGAAGTCGCGCGTACGCCAGCGCTACGCCGAGGGCAAGGCCACGCGCGAGGAACTATTGGAGGCCGAGGCGCAGAGCTATCACGCGCCGGGCACCTGCACGTTCTACGGCACCGCCAACTCCAACCAGATGCTGATGGAACTGATGGGCCTGCACCTGCCGGGCGCCAGCTTCGTCAATCCCAACACGTCGCTGCGCAATGCCTTGACCACGGCGGCGACCAAGCGCGCGGCACAGATCACCGCGCTGGGCGAGGACTTCCGGCCCATCGGCCGCATCGTCGACGAGCGTTCCATCGTGAACGGTGTGATCGGCCTGCACGCCACGGGAGGTTCGACCAACCACCTGCTGCACCTGATCGCGATCGCGGCGGCGGCGGGCATTGACCTGCGCCTGGAAGACTTCGACGACCTGTCGGCGGTGGTGCCACTGCTGGCGCGCGTGTACCCCAATGGCTCGGCGGACGTGAACCACTTCCACGCGGCCGGCGGCCTCGCGTTCCTGATCGGCGAACTGCTCGACCACGGCCTGTTGCACGGCGACGTGGAAACCGTGGCAGGCCCCGGCTTGGCCCGCTACCGGGTGGAGGCGCGTCTCGACGAGGAGCGCCAGTTGACCTATGCGCCGTCCACCGCGCACAGCGGCGACACCGAGGTGCTGCGTCCGGCCGATGCGCCGTTCCGCGCCGACGGCGGCCTGCGCGTGCTGCGCGGTCCGCTCGGCATCGCGGCGATCAAGGTATCGGCGGTGCCGGAAGACCGCTGGGTGATCGAGGCACCGTGCCGCGTGTTCACCGAACAACGTGAGGTGCGCGAGGCCTTCGAGCGCGGCGACCTGGACCGTGACGTGGTGGTGGTGGTGCGTTTCCAGGGCCCGCAGGCCAACGGCATGCCCGAACTGCACCAGCTGACACCAGCGTTGAGCGTGCTTCAGAAGCGCGGCCACCGAGTGGCATTGGTCACCGACGGCCGCATGTCCGGTGCGTCGGGGCAGGTGCCCGCGGCGATCCACCTCACGCCCGAGGCGGCGTGTGGCGGGCCGATTGCGCGCCTGCGCGACGGCGACGTGGTGCGGGTGGATGCGCGCGACGGCACGTTGTCCGTGCAGGTGCCCGAGGCCGAATGGGCCGCACGCGCACCCGAAACGCTGGACCGCAGCGCCAGCCACGTCGGCCTGGGGCGCGAACTGTTCGAGGTGTTCCGTCGCGCCGTGGGCCCGGCCGATGCGGGTGCCAGCGTGTTTGCCCATGGCCCCAGCGGAGAGAAGGCGTGATTTCACTCGAACACGTGTTGCAACTTGCGCCGGTGATGCCGGTGGTGGTCGTCGACGACGTGCGCCACGCGGTGCCATTGGCGCGCGCGCTGGTTGCCGGCGGCATCCCCGCGATCGAAGTCACCCTGCGCACCGACGCGGCGCTGGAGGCGGTGCGCGCCATCGCCGCCGAGGTGCCGGATGCGGTGGTCGGCGTGGGCACGGTGCGGCGTCCGGCGGACTTTGCTGCGGCGTTGGCCG
>NZ_AVPU01000029.1 GCF_000768355.1 Lysobacter daejeonensis GH1-9 | reverse complement strand
CCTGCAGACGCCGCTGCGCGAGGGCAACGGCTTGGCCGGCATGCGCGAGCGCCTCGCCGCGGTGGGCGGCACCCTGGCGCTGTCGACCTCGCCGCGCGGCGCGCTGCGCATCGATGCGAGCATGCCGGCGTGAGCGTGCTGCGCATCGCGCTGGCCGACGACCAGGCATTGGTCCGTGCCGGCCTGCGCGCGTTGCTGGAACGGCAGGGCATCACCATCGCGTTCGAGGCCGAGGACGGCCAGGCGCTGCTCGACGGCCTGGCCCGCACGCCCGTGGACGTGGTGCTCAGCGACATCCGCATGCCCGGGATCGACGGGATCGACGCCCTGCTGCAGCTGCGGGCGCGCGGCGATGCCACTCCGTTGCTGCTGCTCACCACGTTCGACGACAGCGAGTTGCTGCTGCGCGCCACCGAAGCCGGTGCGCAGGGCTTCCTGCTCAAGGACGCCGCGCCGGAAGACCTGCGCGACGCCATCGTCCGCATCGCCGCCGGCGACACCCTGCTGCAGCCGGTCAGCACTGACCCGGTGCGCGCGCGCTACCAGTACCACACCGCGGACGCGCCACAAGAGCGCTTCAGCGAACGCGAGGTCGCCATCCTGCGCCTGCTGGCCGGTGGTTACTCCAACCGTGAGATCGCGCGCGCACTGTTCCTCGCCGAAGGCACGGTCAAGAACTACGTCTCCACCATCCTCGACAAGCTCGACACCCGCGACCGCACGCGCGCGGTGCTCAAGGCGATCACGTTGCGGGTGATCTGAGCCGCTCGCGCGGTACATCCTCGACACGGCATTGACGTTGCTGCACGCCAGCTGAGCGCGTCATGCGCGCATCGCGATGCTGTCACATGCATCGGCCACCCTCTGCACCCGTCGCTCACAGCGGAGCAGGCACCATGCAGCGCTTTCCGAATCAGACGATGGCCTTGCCCACGCGCCACGCCATGCCGCACACCGACGACCACCTGCACGACGCCCTCGCACGCACCGACGCCACCCTGAGCGAGGTGGTGCGTCGTGCCGGCCGTGGCCTGGAGCCCGAGTTGGAACGCCAGCTCGACGCCCACCTGCGCGGCCTGCGCGCCGTGCTGCCCGATGCCGACACCTGCGCCGCCGAGGCCACCATCGAGGCCGCCAAGCGCGTGGCCGATTCGGCCGAGCCCGAAGCGCCGCTGCTGATGCTTGCGATGGCCCGCGACCAACTCACCCGCGTAGTCCAGCGCCGCGCCCGCAGTCGACGCCGCCCCGCCGCGGCCTGACCAAGCAATCGCGCCCCACATGGGCGAAAATGGCGGCTTCGCGTCCACCCGTGCCCGCCATGACCCAGCCCAGCACCACCCCCGTCTCCCTGACCCGCTTCCTGATCGAGGAACAGCGCGCCGGCCGCGTCAGCGCCGACCTGCGCCTGCTGATCGAAGTGGTCGCCCGCGCCTGCAAGACGATATCCATCGCCGTGGGCAAGGGCGCACTGGGCGGCGTGCTGGGCGATGCCGGCACCGGCAACATCCAGGGCGAGGCGCAGAAGAAGCTCGACGTGATCGCCAACGACGTGCTGCTCGAGGCCAATGCCTGGGGCGGCCACCTCGCCGGCCTCGCCTCCGAGGAAATGGACCACAGCATGCCCATCCCGGACGTGTACCCGCGCGGCAACTTCCTGCTGCTGTTCGACCCGCTGGACGGCTCGTCCAACATCGACGTCAACGTCTCGGTCGGCACCATCTTCTCCGTGCTGCGTTGCCCGGAGGGCGTGGTCACGCCGGCCGACGAGCACTTCCTGCAGCCGGGCACCGCCCAGGTCGCCGCCGGCTACTGCGTGTACGGCCCGCAGACCACGCTGGTGCTGACCGTCGGCCACGGCACCCACGCCTTCACCCTCGACCGCGAAGTCGGCAGCTTCGTGCTCACCACCCGCGGCATGCGGGTGCCGGAGGAGACCAAGGAGTTCGCGGTCAACGCCTCCAACCAGCGCTTCTGGGAACCGCCGATGCAGCGCTACGTCGGCGACATGCTGCTGGGCAAGGAAGGTCCGCGCGGCAAGGACTTCAATATGCGCTGGATCGCCTCGATGGTGGCCGACGTGCACCGCATCATGACCCGCGGCGGCATTTTCAGCTATCCGCTGGACAGCAAGTGCGCACCCAAGGGCGGCAAGCTGCGCCTGATGTACGAAGCCAACCCGATGAGCTTCCTGGTCGAGCAGGCCGGCGGCGCCGCCAGCACCGGCCGCCAGCGCATGATGGACGTGCAGCCCACCGGCCTGCACCAGCGCGTGCCTGTGTTCCTGGGCTCCAAGGCCGAGGTCGAGGCCGCGGTGCGCTACCACGCCGAGCACGACGCAGCGCACTGATCGCGCTCAGCCGCGCGGCGCCGGGGTTCACCTCCCGGCGCCGGCGTGCGAACCTCGGGATTGCCCCTCCAGCACGACCGCCATGAGCCAGACCCCGCCCGTCGATTTCATCGAGGTCTATCCCGACGCGCTCAGCCGCGAGCAGTGCGCAGCGCTGGTCGCGCGTTTCAACGCCAGCAACGAGACCGGCCCCGGCCGCGTCGGCGGCGGCGTACTGCCCGAGCTCAAGGACAGCCTCGACCTCACGCTGGCGGGCAAGCCGGCCTGGCGCGACGCCGAAGGCCTGCTCAACCAGGCGGTATTCAAGGCCCTGCTGGCCTACTTGCGCCGCTACCCCTACACCCTGATCGCGCCGCTGATGCTGGAAGTGCCCGGTGAAGGCGGCAAGCGTCACCGGCTCACCGCCGAGCGGCTGGTGGCAATGGACGACGCCACCCTCACTCCGATCGTGCAGACCGTACTGCGCCCGGGCGCGATCAACCTGCAGCGCTACACCGGCGGCCGCGGCGGCTACCCCTACTGGCACTGCGAGCTGTACCCGCGCGACCCGCGAGCCGACACCCTGCACCGCCACTTGCTGTGGACGCTGTACCTCAATGACGGGTTCGAAGAAGGCGAGACCGAGTTCCTCTACCAGCAGCGCAAGATCGGCCCGCGCACCGGCTCATTGCTGATTGCGCCGGCGGGGTTCACCCACACCCACCGCGGTAACCGCCCGTTGGGCGGCGACAAGATCATCGCCACCAGCTGGATCCTGTTCCAGCGCGCCGAACAGCTGTTCGGTGGGCAGTGAGGCTCAGCCGCCCGTGCGCGGGTGGTTGAGCACCAGCCAATACAGGCCCACCTGCTTGACGGCCCACACGAACTGCTCGAAATCCACCGGCTTCTGGATGTAGCTGTTCACGCCCAGCGCGTAGCTGGTTTCCACGTCAAACGGCTCGGCACTGGTGGTCAGCACCACCACCGGCAGGGTCCTGGTCGCCTCGTTGGCGCGGATCGCCTGCAGCACCTCGCGGCCATCAACCTTGGGCAGGTTGAGGTCCAGCAGCACGATCGACGGCAGGTCGGCGGGGTTGCGGTCGGCATGCGCGCCGCGGGCGAACAGGTAGTCCAGCGCCTCCGCACCATCGGTGACCACGGTCAGCGCGTTGGCGATCTTCGCCTCGTTGAAGGCGATCCGGGTCAGCTCGACGTCGTCGGGATTGTCTTCGACCAGCAGGATTTCCTTGTGCATCATGCGTCTTCCCCCCATGCCACGGTGCCCCGCGCGCGGCTCATGCGTCCCCGGCCGGCGGGACCGGCCATTCGAAGGTGAAAACCGTGCCCGTGCCGGGTGCGGATTCGCCGCGGACCCGTCCGCCGTGGCGCGTGGCGACGGCCTGCGCGATGGCCAGGCCCAGCCCGTGGCCGGCGCCCTGCTCCGCCACGTGCAGGCGCTGGAACGGCTCGAACAGCTTGTGCGCGTAACGCGGGTCGAAGCCGACGCCGTTGTCGCGCACGGCCAGCCGCTGGCCCGCGGCTTCCGCCGCACCGCTCACCTCGATGCGCGCGTCCGCCACGCCCGCGGTGAACGCCCACGCGTTGCGCAACAACTGCTGCAGCAGTTGGCGCAACAGCCGTTCGTCGCCGTGCATCACCAACCCCGGCTGCACCACGGCCTGCACCTGGCGTTGCGGGTGGGTGTCCGCCAGTTCGGCCAGCGCCCATTCGGCCAGCAGGCTGATGTCGACCGGTGCCACCTGCGGCTCGGCGCGCTGCGCCGCCGACAGCTCCGACAGCGAGGCGAGCAGGGTGCCCATCCGCGTCGCAGCGGCCCGGATGCGGGCCAGGTAATCGCGCGAGGCCTCGTCCAGCACCTCGCCGCTGCGGCGCTCCAGCAACGCAGCGAAGTTCTCGATGGAACGCAGCGGAGCGCGCAGGTCGTGCGCCAGCGCATCGGCAAACGCCCGCTCACGCAGGGCAGCAGGGGCCGCAGGCGTGGAGGCACCGGTGTCAGGGGGCCGGGGCGCTGCGTCCGGAAGACCGGGTGGGTTGACGAAGCTCGACATGGGCACGGGAAGTGTTTGTCCGGAGTGTACCCGGAGCGGATGTGAGGGCACGGTGCACGCCCCATCACGCGCACATCACGCACAATGAACGGATGGACCTCCATCAGATCCTCTTCCTGCTGATCCTCACGGGGTCGCTCTACCTGTTCGTCAGCGAGCGGCTGCGGGTGGACGTCACCGCCATGCTCACCCTGCTGGCACTGGTCGTAACCGGCGTGCTGGACTCGAAGGCCGCCCTGTCGGGCTTCGCCAGCGAGCCGGCGATCATCGTCGCGGCGGTGTTCGTGATCTCCGGTGGCCTCGCCGCCACCGGCCTGACCGAGAAGATCGGCCAGTGGGTTGAGCGGGCCGCCGGCGCCACGGAATCGCGCGCAATCGCCGTGACCATGCCGGTAGTGGCGGCGCTGTCGTCGTTCACCCACCACGTGATGGTCACCGCGATGATGCTGCCGATCCTGACCCGCCTGGCGCGGGCCAAGGGCCTGTCGCCATCGCGGCTGTTGATGCCGATGTCGTTCGCGGCCTCGCTGGGCACCACCCTGACCCTGGTCAGCGCGCCCGCCTTCCTGCTGGCAGACAACCTGATCGAGCGCTCCGGCGCCGAGGGCCTGGGCATCTTCTCCATCACCCCCATCGGCTTGGCACTGGTGCTGGTCGGTGTGGTCTACATGCTGCTGGCACGCTGGCTGCTGCCCAAGCGCGAAGGCGAGGCCGGCGACGACGGCTACCTGCGCCTGGACCGCTACCGCACCGAGCTGCTGGTGGTGGAAGGCTCGCGCTGGAGCACGCGGCCGCTGGCCGAGCTGCAGAAGGCGCTGGGCGACAAGTTCCGCCTGGTGGGCTGGCTGCGCGACGGCATGCCGCGTGACGACCTCACTGCCAGCAGCCCGCTGATCAGCGGTGACATCCTGCTGGTCGAAGCCTCCGCCGACGCGCTGGCCTCGTTGCACGACGACCCGGGTCTTGACCTCAACGCCCTCGCCCGCTTCGGCGGCCTGGTCAGCGGCGACGGCCCGCGCCAGCTGGTGCAGGCGGTGGTCGCGCCGGGCTCGGAGTTCATTGGCCGCACGGTCCGCGAGCTCAACTTCGCCCGGCGTTTCCACACGGTCATCGCCGGCCTGTGGCGGCGTGACGGTGAGATCGCCCTGCGCCTGGCCAATGCGCGCCTGCGCGAAGGCGACCTGCTGGTGCTGTGGGGCCGCCCCTCGCAGTTCGCCGAGCTGGCCGCCCACCACGGCTTCCTCATGCTGGTGCCGTTTGCCGGCGAGGCCAAGCGGCGCATCCGCGCACCGTTGGCGGTCGCGGTGCTCGCAGCCACGGTGTTCGCGGCAGCCACCGAATTGCTGGCGGCTCCCCTCGCGTTCCTGCTGGGCGCGGTGGCGATGGTCGCCACGCGCTGCGTGGACGTGGAGCAGGCCTACCGCGAGATCGACGTGCGCATCTTCGTGATGATCGCCGGCGTCATCCCCCTGGGCATCGCGATGGAGCAGACCGGCACCGCGGAGTTGCTGGCCAACGGCCTGCTGCACGTGGTCGCCGGCTGGCCGCCGCTGGCGGTGCTGCTGGTGATGTTCACCGTGGCCGCGCTGCTCACCCAGATCCTCTCGGATGCGGCGACGACGGTGCTGCTGGGGCCGATCGCCGTGTCGCTGGCCGAGTCGCTGCGGCTGCCGGTCACGCCGTTCGTGGTGTGCACGGCGCTCGGCGCGGTGGTGGCGTTCCTCACCCCGATCGGTCACCACGGCAACCTGTTGATCCTGGGTCCGGGGCAGTACCGCTTCAACGATTTCCTGCGCATCGGCCTGCCGCTGACGGTGCTGATCGCGCTGGTGAGTGCGTGGATGGCGCAATGGTTGTGGTTGGGTGGCGCGCTGTTGCCGTTCTGAAGCTCGGCTTCAGGGCGTCGTGCGACGCTTTGCTCGTTGTTGCACGGGCTGGTCAGGCTGTGCGTGCCGGGAGTATTGCTCCAACCCTCCGTCGCGGCATCCTGCCGCGAGTCGGGCCGCACGCCATCCATGGCGCGCTTTTCCCAATACCCCCGGCACACACAGCCGTCCCACAGCGTCAGAACAACTCGCCTTGCGGTGAGGGTGGGCGCGGCGGCGTGAAGCGGCTGGTGTCCAGCGCCGGCAGGCGGCTGAAGCCCAGGCGCCGGTACGCCACTTCGAAGCGCTTGGCGATCAGGTCCGCGACGGGCCCCTGCCCGCGCATGCGCGTGCCGAACGCGCTGTCGTAGTCTTTGCCACCGCGCATCTGCTGGAGCAGGCTCATCACGTGCGCGGCGCGGTCGGGGTAGTGCAGCTCCAGCCATTCGCGCCACACCGTCTTCAACTCGTGCGGCAGGCGCAGCATGACGTAGCCCGCGGATTGCGCGCCGGCGCCGCGCGCCGCCTCGAGGATGTGTTCCAGTTCGTGGTCAGTGATTGCCGGGATCACCGGTGCCACCAGGGCGCCGACCGGCACGCCGGCCTGATGCAACGCGCGGATAAGCCGAAGGCGGGTGTGCGGCGCGGCGGCGCGTGGCTCCATCCGTGCCGACAGGTGGTTGTCGAGCGAGGTCACCGAGACGTACACCGACACCAACCGATCGCGTGCCATCGCCGCGAGCAGGTCAAGGTCGCGCTCGATCAACACGCCCTTGGTGACAAAGCTCACCGGGTGGTGGCACGCGGCCAGCAGTTCCAGCAGGCCGCGGGTGATGCGGTAGCGCCGCTCGATGGGCTGGTACGCGTCGGTGTTGATGCCCAGCGCGATCGGCGCGCAGCGGTAGCCCGGCTTGGCCAGTTCGGCCTGCAGGCGCTCGACCGCATTGGTCTTGGCGAACAGCTTGGTCTCGAAGTCCAGCCCCGGCGACAGGTCCAGGTAGGCATGCGATGGCCGCGCGAAGCAGTACACGCAACCGTGCTCGCAGCCGCGGTACGGGTTCACCGATTGGCTGAAACCCACGTCCGGCGAGTCGTTGCGACTGATCACGGTGCGCGCCCGTTCCTCACGGACCTGCGTGCGCAACGGCGGCAGCCCGGCCTCGTCGGCGTAGACCGAACCCCAGCCATCGTCGGCACCGGTGGTCACCGCCTTCTGGTAGCGGCCCGCGACATGCGAAGCGGCGCCGCGCCCCTTCAGCGGGGCCTGGGGTTTGCGCGCATCGTCCATGCGGCTAGCCTACGCCGACGGGGTCGCAACGGATGCGACGACCGCTCCTTTGCCAACCGAGCCCCTGATGCCGCATCCCCTGCTCGACCTGTGGTCCACGATCCTGGCCCTGCCCAACCTCGGGGTGTACCTGTGGATCGGCTGGGCCTGCTACCTGCTCGGGCTGGGCAGCTGGATCATCCTGCAGAAGCGCGAGCCGGCGGCCACGTTGAGCTGGCTGGTCAGCCTGGCGGCCCTGCCCTACATCGGCTTCGTCATCTATTACTTCCTCGGCCCGCAGCGCATCCAGCGCCAGCGCCTGCGCCGCATCCGCGCCCGCGCGGCGCTGCCGCCAGTGCCGCCGGACCTGCATCCCAGCCGCGATGCGATCGAACTGGCGCGCATCGCCCAGTCCACCACCGGCCTGCCACCGACCACGGCGACCGCGGCCGAACTGCTGGTCGATGGCGCCGCCAAATTTGACGCGGTGCTCGCGGCGGTGGCGCAGGCGCGCGAACACATCCACCTCGAGTACTACATCTACCTGCCCGACCACATCGGCACCGCGCTGCGCGATGCACTGGTCGAACGCGCCCGCGCCGGGGTGCGCGTGCGCCTGTTGCTGGACGCGGTCGGCTCGGGCAAGACCACGGCGCGCTTCCTGCAACCGCTGGTCGACGTTGGCGGTGAAGTGGCGTGGTTCCACCCGATGCGCCTGCGCTGGTTCTGGCGGCGGCCGTGGCTCAACCTGCGCACCCACCGCAAGATCATCGTCATCGACGACCGCATCGCCTTCACCGGTGGCATCAACATCACCGACGAGGAGGACGAGCGCCGCCGCGACGATGCCTACCGCGACCTGCACCTGCGCCTGGAGGGCGCCGTGGTGCACCAGCTGCAGCTGGTGTTCGCCGAGGACTGGGCCTACGCCACCGGCAGGGCGCCGCGCATGCCCGAGCCTGCATCCGACCAGCGTGGCAGCACCGTGGCCCAGGTGCTGGTATCCGGCCCGGACTCCGCCTGGGAGCCGATCCATCGCCTGCACGTCAGCGCCATCCACGAGGCACGCCAGCGGGTCTGGCTGGTCACGCCGTACTTCGTGCCCGGTGAAGCCGCGCGCATGGCGCTGACCTCCGCCGCCCTGGGCGGACTGGACGTGCGCCTGCTGGTGCCGCGCCAGAGCGACAGCCGGCTGGTGACCTACGCCGCCCGCTCCTACTTCGACGAGTTGCTCGATGCCGGCGTGCGGATCTACGAGTACGGTCCGCGCATGCTGCACACCAAGGCGCTGCTGTGCGACGACGACCTGGCCATCATCGGCAGCGCCAACTTCGACCACCGCAGTTTCCGCCTCAATTTCGAGTTGTCGGTGCTGTTCCGCGATACCGCACTCGCCGAGCGGCTGGCGAAACTGATCCGCGGCGAGTGCGCCCGCGCCGCGGCCGTACGCCGCGACCGGCCCCGCGGGTTGTGGACCGTGCGCCTGCCCGAGGCGATGGCGCGGCTGGTATCGCCGCTGCTTTGATTCGATCGGAGCCGAGTGGACACGATGGCCGTCGGGGTGGAGTCCCAAGGGCGACCGACGGCCGTTTCGTGACCACGATCGGGCTGCCAAGCCGCGGGGCGGCGGTTACACTCCGGCGACATCACGAAGGAAGCCGCACCATGATGGCCTGGGTCTACCTCCTGCTTGCGATCGGCGCGCTGGCCGTCGCCTTCAAGACCGCCTCGGTCGGGCTGATGGCCGTGTGCCTGCTGGTCGCCCTCGGCCTGATCCTGGCCTGGGTGATGGCGTTGCTGGCGCAGCGTATCGACAGCCGCAGCCGCTCGGACCACGCGATGATCGATCCCGAGGAGCTGCGCCGCCTGCGCGAGCAGGCCGAGGCTCGCAAGGCCGCCGCCACTGCCGGCGAGACCCCGCGCTGAGCCTGCGCCCCGTGCAGGGGTAAACTGCGCGGATGACCGTCCTCAGCGTCAACGTCAACAAGATCGCCGTACTGCGCAATTCGCGCGGCGGCGACGAACCCAACGTGGTCCGTGCCGCGCGTGCCTGCCTCGACGCGGGCGCGCATGGCATTACCGTGCACCCGCGTCCCGATGCGCGCCACATCCGCGCCGATGACGTCCATGCGCTGGCCGAGCTGACCCGCGAGTACGGCGTCGAGTTCAACCTCGAAGGCAATCCGTTCGCGCCGCCGCGGCCGGGCTACCCCGGTTTCCTCGCGCTGTGCGAGCAGGTGCGGCCGGCCCAGGCCACCCTGGTGCCCGACAGCGACGCACAGCTCACCTCGGACCACGGCTTCGACTTCAGCCGCGACGTGGAACCGCTGAAGCCGCTGGTGGCCGCGCTCAAGGGCTGCGGCTGCCGGGTCAGCCTGTTCGCCGATGCGCATGGGGACCCAGGGCTGGACACCGCCGCTGGCGCCGTCGAGCGCGCGGCCGAAACCGGCGCCGACCGCATCGAGCTGTATACCGGCCCGTACGCCGAGGCCTTCGCCGCCGGCCAGGCCGACCCGATGCTGCAGCGCTTTGCCGGCATCGCCCGGCGCGCGCAAGCCGCCGGCCTCGGGGTGAACGCCGGCCACGATCTCAGCCAGGCCAATCTCGGCGCGTTCCTGGGGGCGGTGCCGGGCGTGCTGGAAGTGTCGATCGGCCACGCGCTGATCGGCGAGGCGCTGTACACCGGATTGGAGGCCACCGTGCGCGGCTACCTTGCCATCCTGCAAGGCGCCGCGCCGGCGGCCTGAACTCTTCTACCGGCGGGCCGCCGGACCTTTCACTCGGCCAGGGTCACGTTGCCGAGCTGCTGGCGGTTGGCTTCGGCCAAGGCGGACGCCATCGCCTGGTAGTCCGCATCGGCATTGGCCGCTATCTCCAGCACCGGTTGTGGCCGGCGCGCCGCTTCCTGTGCCAACGCCGCCGGCAGCGCACGGGCGTCGAGCCGCTGGTCGCGCAGCAGGTACTCTCCACCCGCAGTCACCTGCAATCGCAAGCGCTCCGGCACCGAGCCCGGCGGCACCGGCCCAGCCTGCGGCAGGCGCGTATCAAGGGTGCTGGTGATCGTCGGGGCGGCAATCATGAAGATCACCAGCAACACCAGCATGACGTCGACCAGGGGGGTGATGTTCATCTCGGCCATTTCACGCGGACCGCGGGCGGACGAGAACAAGGAGACGGCCATGGTGCACCTCCATTGCTGCCGGACGGAGTGTCCGCCTTGACGGTACGCCCGCAGCCGCGCCACCGGCAAGCGGAAAAAAAAACGCCGCCCGGAGGCGGCGTTTTCACGACGGTAAGGGTCTTGCGATCAGTCGTTCTGCACGAAGCCGATCTTCTGCATGTCGGCGTTCTTCGCGTGCGCGAGAACCTTGGCCAGCACGCCGTAATCGGCGTCGCTGCTGGTTTCGATTTCGAGCAGCGGCTGGTTGGTCGGGTCACGCTCGACCTCCTGGCGCATCAGGTTCGGCAGGGCCGATACCGGTTGCGTCTGGTCATTCCAGAACACCTGGCCGCTCGCATCGATCCGCAGCCGGATCGGCGGCGGCGGTTCCTTGAGTTGCGGCGGCGGGTTAAGCGACTTCTGCGGCAGGTTCACCTCGATCGGGTACGAGGCGATCGGGGCGGTCACCATGAAGATGATCAGCAGCACGAGCATCACGTCCACGAGGGGCGTGACGTTCATGTCCGACATTGCACCGCCACCGGAGTTGGATGCGAAAGCCATGGTCAGGTCTCCTTAGCGCTCTTTGATCGCGACGAAGCCGACCTTGCGCATGCCCTGGGCCTGCGCAATCTTCACGACATCCTGGACGATCCGGTACTTGGTGGTCTTGTCGCCGCGGACGTTGATCTGCGGCTGCGGGGTCTTCTGGGCTTCGACCGAGAGACGGCTCTCGAGCTGGTCCTTGGTGATCGGCTCGTCGTTCCAGAACAACGAGCCGTTCTCCTTGACCGCCAGCGTGATCGGCGGCACCGGCGGCGCATTCTCGTCCTTCTTCGACCCGATTTGGACCTCGGGCAGTTCGACCTGGATCTTATGCGACATCAGGGGCGCGGTGATCATGAAGATGATCAGCAGCACCAGCATCACGTCCACGAGGGGCGTAACGTTGATTTCGGCCATCGGGCCGCCGCCGCCGTTGCCTGTACTGAAAGCCATGTCGAAACTCCAACTACTGCGCTAAGAAGGGAGAAGGCGCTTGGTGCGTGTGGATCAGCGCTTGCTGCCGATCTCGCCCACGCGCGAACCCGTGGCGAAGAAGTCGTGCAGGTCGTGCGCGAAGGTGTCGAACTTGTTGTTCGTCACGCGGTTCAGGCGGGTGAAGAAGTTGTACGCCAGCACCGCCGGGATCGCGACGAACAGACCGATCGCGGTCATGATCAGCGCTTCACCGACCGGACCGGCAACGGCGTCGATCGAGGCCTGGCCGGTCGCACCGATCTTGATCAGGGCGTGGTAGATGCCCCACACGGTGCCGAGCAGGCCGACGAACGGCGCGGTCGAACCGGTGGTGGCCAGCACGGTCAGGCCGTCCTCGAGGCGCGACGACTCGCGGGTCACGGCCTGGCGCAGGGCGCGGTCCACGAACTCCGAACGGTTCAGCGACTCGACCAGGCGCGAACCTTCGTGGCGCTGGTGGTGGGCGGCGGCCTGGGCGGCGTCCAGGGCGATCTTCGAGAACGGCTCGCTCTTGGACTGCTCTTCCATGTAGCGGATGGCGTCCTGCGCGTTCGGGGTTTCCCAGAACGTGCTGATCACGCGGTCCGAGGTGGAGCGCAGACGCATGTTCTTGATGAAGTTCATGACGATCCAGTAGACCGACATCACCGACATCAGCGCGAGCGTGATGAAGACGATCCAGCCGACCGTATCGAAGTTCTGGAGCAGATGGGCAAAGCTCATCTGCTGGAGGGCTTCGGCGTTGTTGCCCCCGGCAGCAGCAGCGGTGGTGGTTTCCTGCAGCATGACGCTTACCTTTCGATGTCGTGGAAAGAGGTTTGGGTATTACGGATTACAGCGTGTTGCGCCTGGAGGATTCCGATCAATCCAGGTTGAACTCGTACGGCACACGCACGCGGCTCGGGACGCCCACACCGCCCTTCTTGGCGGGGTTGAACTTCGAGCGGCGGGCCGCATCCATGGCAGCGCGGTCAAGGTTGCGGTTACGGCTCGACTTCTCGATGGACACGTCGGTGACATTGCCCTGACCGTCGATGGTCACGATGACGATCACCGTGCCACCCACGCCCGCGCGCAGCTCGGCCGGCGGGTACTTGGGCTGGTTCATCCGGCGCGAGGTCGGGTCGATCGCGCCTTCGACGTCGATCGAGGTCTGCGGCGCCGGCGGCGCCGGCGGGGCCGGCGGCGGGGCCTGGACGTCAACCGGCGACGGATCGTCGACCACCACCGGCGGCTCTTCTGGCGGCGGCGGAAGCGGCGAGGGCTTCGGCGGCGTCAGGTCCTTCGGCGGGGTGATCGGCTTGATCTCCTGCGGCGGCGGCGGCGGCGGCGGCGGTGGCGGCGGCGGCGGCTTGATCAGGTTGACGAAGGTGACTTCCTCTTCCGCCTTGTCCTGCGCGGGAGGGGCCATCGGCGCCAACATGAAGAGCAGCGCCGCGGCATGGACCGCGATCGCCATGGTGATACCGGCGATGCGCGCCCAGTTCAGGCCTTCGTCGCGGTCGTCGGTGTGGTGGTGTGCGAGGTCTTGCGTCATGCGCCGTCAACTCGGGAGGGGAGACCGGACGCACGGGCGCCGCGGGGCTTGGAACGGTTCCCGAGACAATTTCTCGCCCGGGAACCTACTAGGATATACCAAACCCGGACCTGCATTCCAAGCCCGGTTTGGCAAAAACGTGACACCGGTTACTTCGACGGCAGGGCCAGAATCTTCTTGATGTCAGCCGGATTCTTGACCCCCTTCGCCTGTGCCTGGCGCGCGGCCTCCTTGGCCTCCGGGACACGGTCTTCCTGCCACAGCAGGCGGGCGAGGTTGAGGTAGGCCTCGCCGTTGGGGGCCAGCGGTGCGGCCTTGCGGTACGCATCGATGGCCGGTCCCGGCTGGTCGGTGAAGTAGTACGACTGGGCCAGGGCCAGATAGGTCTGGAAGTCGCCCTTCAGCACGCCCTTCTGCAGCCCCTCGTTGATCACCGCGATGGCCTGCTTTTCCTTGCCATCGGTGTTGAGGTACGCGGCGTACAGCTGGCGGTATTCGCGCTCGTCGCTCAGCTGACCGGCGGCGCGCAGCTTCTCCAGCACGCCGATGGCCTTCTCCATCTGGTCGGCGTTCTGGTAGGCCGCGGCCAGGTTGAGCTGGGCGCGCTTGTCGTTCGGGCTCTTGGCCGCGATCTTCTCGGCCAGCGCGGTCGCCTCGGCGTAACGCTCGCTTTCGAAGTAGGTGGCCATCAGCACCTGCAGCCAGTCGTTCTTCGGCTCGGGCGAGGCATCGATGGCCTGCTTGAGGACCGTGGCCGCCTCCGGGTAGCGCTCCATGCGATACAGGGCATTGCCCTTGATCACCAGGTGTTCCGGCTTCTGGCTCTTGCTCTCGGCCAGGAAACGGTCCATCACCGCCAGCGATTCGGCGTACTTCTCATCCTGCAGCAGCAACTGCGCCTGCATCAGCATCGCGCCGAAGTGGGCGTTGTTGTCCAGGCCGTTGAATGCCTGCACCTGCTTGAGGTACGCCAGGGCCGCCGCATTGTCGTCAGCCTCGTAGGCGATCTGCGCGCCCATCTGCGCGGCAAACGACTTGTCGTAGGCGTTGCTCTTTTCGTCGGCGATCAGCTCATCGGCGATCGCGCGCGCTTCGGCGCCCTTGTCATCCTCGTACAGCTTCAGCAGCTTCTGCAGCTTGCCGGACGCCTTCGCGCTGGCCTTTGCTTCCGGCTCCTGGCGCGTCGCCTGCGGGTATGTCGGCTCGGCCTTCTTCTGGCCACCCTTGCTGGCACGCTCCGCGTCGCGCTGTGCACGGCGTTCGGCGGCCGACTGCGCGCTGGCCTGCGAGACGGCTCCCAGTGCCAGAACGGCACCCATCGCGATCGCGACGAGGGAACGATTGAGGGACACGGAAGACTTCATGGGGCTACCTCGATCACTGCATCAGGCATCACCCCACCGACTATCGGTGGGGTGAGGGGGACGCAAAACTATCACTAATGACAGGTCATTCGATACTGGTCGTCCGGAAGTCTGAACGCGTCGTTCAGCCACACTTTGGCGTATGGCCGGACGCGCGCGCCTGCTGGTAAGCCGGCATCAGCGACGCGGCACGGCTACGCAGTTCGCTGATGCGGTTCTCGGGATTGGGGTGGGTGGACATCCACTCCGGCGCACGCGCGGTGTTGGCTTCGATCATGTTCTGCCACAGCGACACCGCCTGCTCTGGGTTGAAACCGGCCTTGGCCATCAGCTGCTGGCCGACGACGTCGGCCTCGGTTTCCTGGGTGCGGTTGTTGGGCAGCAGGATCAGGGTCTGGGCGCCGATGCCGGCGATTTGGCCGGTGGTCTGCCCGGCAGTGGTGCCGTAGCGCGAACCGATCAACGCACCAAGCAGGTTGACGCCAGCCTGCGTGCCCGCCTGAGCGGTGACGCGCTCGTCGTGGTGGCGCGAGATCACGTGGCCCACTTCGTGCGCGATCACCGCAGCCAGCTGGTCCTGGTTCTTGGCGACGGTGAAGATGCCGGTATTGACGCCGATCTTGCCGCCGGGCAGGGCGAAGGCATTGGCCGAGTTGTCGGCGAACAGGGCCACTTCCCAGTTGGCCTGCCATTCCGACGGCAGCTGGCGGGTCACCGCGTTGGCGACACAGCGCACGTAGGCGGTCTGGCTGGTATTGGTGCTCTGCGGGGTCTTGGCCTTGGCCTGCTCGAAGGCCTGCACGCCCATCTGGTTGAGCTGCTCCTGCGAGACCGCGCCCACGCGCTGGGTGCGGCCGGTGGGCGAAGTGGCGGTGGCGCAGGCGGCCACGGTGGTGGTGATGGCGAGGGCAAGCAGGACACGCTTCATGGGTCGGGCCTTTGGGGGATTCATGTTGGTGAACTATGTAGTCCCGAGGCCATGAACACGCTGTCAATGACGGCGCGGCGCGCTGCGAACGGTTCAGGCACGCCGCTGGCATGGGGACCGCGGCGGTGCGTGCCCGAGCCAACGCAGGCACGGCCGGGGGGCGGCCATGGGACTCGGCGCGTGGACACCGGGACGGTCTACCACCGTGGGGCCATAGGGCCGTGGGACCAGCGATCGCGCGGGACCAAGAAGTGGCCCCGCGTGGCTCACACGTCGAGGTTGGACACCTTCAGCGCGTTGTCCTCAATGAACTCGCGGCGCGGCTCGACCACGTCGCCCATCAGGGTGCTGAAGATCTGGTCGGCGGCGACCGCATCCTCGATGCGCACCTGCAGCAGGCGGCGGGTTTCCGGGTTGACCGTGGTGTCCCACAGCTGCTCGGGGTTCATCTCGCCCAGGCCCTTGAAGCGCTGGATCTGGCGGCCCTTCTTGGCCTCTTCCAACAGCCACGCCTGTGCTTCGGCGAAGCTGGCGATGGATTGCGCGCGATTGCCACGCACGATCTGCGCGCCGTCGCGGATCAGGCCGTGCAGCTGCGAGGCGGCCTCGCGCAGCGGGCGCAGCTCGCCGCCTTCGAAGGCGGACATCGGCAGCACCTGGACCAGCTCCTCGCCCATGTGCAGGCGGTGGACGAGCAGGGCGGCGGGGCGCTGTTCGGTGGCCGGCTGCAGTTCCAAGCGGTAGCGTGGGCGACCGAGGCCGCCGCGGTTGAGGCGGGCCTCCAGCGCATCGAGTTCGGCGCGCTGGTCGACGCTGGCGTACAGGCGTTCCGGGTCGAGCGCGGTGTGGTCTACCAGCACTTCCAGCACGTGGCTGTCGTAGCGGTGCGCGTTGCGGGCAATGGTCTCGCGCGCGGCGGCATAGGCAATCAGCAGCTTCTCCAGCGCCGCGCCTTCGACGGCCGGTTCGCCGGTGGCGGGGATCAGGCTGGCGCCATCGACCGCGTTGTTGGCCAGGTAGGCGTCCAGCGCCGCATCATCCTTCAGGTACAGCTCGTTCTTGCCCTGCTTGATCTTGTACAGCGGCGGCAGGCCGATGTAGATGTGGCCGCGCTCGATCAGCTCCGGCATCTGCCGGTAGAAGAACGTCAGCAGCAGGGTGCGGATGTGGCTGCCGTCGACGTCGGCGTCGGTCATCAGGATGATGCGGTGGTAACGCAGCTTGTCCGGGTTGTACTCGTCCTTGCCGATGCCGGTGCCGAGCGCGGTGATCAGCGTGCCGACCTCGGCGCTGCCCAGCATGCGGTCGAAGCGCGCCCGCTCGACGTTGAGGATCTTGCCCTTGAGCGGGAGGATCGCCTGGGTCTTGCGGTTGCGGCCCTGCTTGGCCGAGCCACCGGCCGAGTCACCCTCGACGATGAACAGCTCGGACAGCGCCGGGTCCTTCTCCTGGCAGTCGGCCAGCTTGCCGGGCAGGCCGGCGATGTCCAGCGCGCCCTTGCGGCGGGTCAGGTCGCGGGCCTTGCGCGCGGCCTCGCGGGCGCGGGCGGCGTCCACCACCTTTTCGCAGATGGCACGGGCCTCGTGGGGGTGTTCCTGCAGGAACTCCTCCAAACGTGCGCCGAACGTGCTTTCAACGACCGGCTTCACATCGGAACTGACCAGCTTTTCCTTGGTCTGCGACGAGAACGAGGGGTCCGGCACCTTCACCGACAGCACCGCGATCATGCCTTCGCGCATGTCGTCGCCGGACAGGTTGATCTTGGCCTGCTTGGCGATACCGCTCTGCTCGATGTAGTTGCTGAGCGTGCGGGTCAGCGCGGCGCGGAAGCCGGCGAGGTGGGTGCCGCCGTCCTTCTGCGGGATGTTGTTGGTGAAGCAGAACATCGTTTCCTGGTAGGCGTCGGTCCACTGGATGGCGACGTCCACGGTGATGCCGTTCATCTCGCCCGACACCGAGATCACGTTCGGATGCAGCGGGTTCTTCAGCTGGGCCAGGTGCTCGACGAAGGAGCGGATGCCGCCGGCGTACTGGAAGGTGTCGCGCTTGCCTTCGCCACGCTCGTCGATCAGGGTGATCTTGACGCCCGAGTTGAGGAACGACAGCTCGCGCAGGCGGCGGGCGAGGATGTCGTAGTGGAACTCGATGTCGGTGAAGATTTCCTTCGCCGGCAGGAAGCGCAGGGTGGTGCCGCGCCGGGTGGAGGCTTCCAGCTGCTTCAGCGGGTAGACCGGCTCGCCGAGCGCGTACTCCTGCTGGTGGTGATGGCCGTCGCGCCAGATGTCCAGCCACAGGCTGGAGGACAGCGCGTTGACCACCGACACGCCCACGCCGTGCAGGCCGCCGGAAACCTTGTAGCTGTTGTCGTCGAACTTGCCGCCGGCGTGCAGCACGGTGAGGATCACCTCGGCCGCGGAAACGCCTTCTTCCTTGTGGATGTCGACCGGGATGCCGCGGCCGTTGTCGGAGACCGAGCAGGAGCCGTCATCGTGCAGGGTCACGGTGACCTCGTCGGCGTGGCCGGCGAGGGCCTCGTCGATGGAGTTGTCCACGACCTCGAAGACCATGTGGTGCAGACCGGTGCCGTCGTGCACGTCGCCGATGTACATGCCCGGACGCTTGCGCACGGCTTCCAGACCACGCAGGACGGTGATCTTGCTGGAGTCGTAGGTCTGGGATGCTGCGGTTGGGGCGTCGGCCTGGGCCGGGTCTTGCGCGGGGTCGTGCTGGGTCTGGGTCATGCGGGAAAAGGCTCCGGTGACGCGGGGTCCGGGGGTGGCCCGGATGCGTCGGGACACATCAATGGGATGTGGATCGAGTATAGCAGGCGGGGGCTTTCGCCCGGCTGACGGCCCCATGTTCCACGTGGAACGTGGTGGGTCCGACTATCTGGTCACTCCAACCGTTGGAGCATCCCGTGTTCCACGTGAAACAAAGTGATCGCCCCCTTGCTGGCGGCCAGTCCCGGTGGAACCTCCGTGCCGGTGATGAACGCCTGGGCACCCGAAGCGCGTACCCAGTCCAGCACCCGCGCCTGGTGCTGCCGGTCCAGCTCAGACGCCAGATCGTCAAGCCCGATCACCGGCCAATCCAGGCATATCGCCGCGTGGTGCTCCGCCTGAGCCAACAGCGCAGCCAACGCGGTGAGCTTGGCCTGGCCACGGGACAGGGCCTCCCGGCCCGGCAGGGCGCCGAACCCGATGCGCCAATCGGCCCGGTGTGGCCCAACTGAGGTGAATCCGGCCAGCCGATCCCGCTCGCGACAGAACAGCAGGGCATCCACCAGCGGGAAGTCCTCGCGCCGCCAACCGGGTTGGTATTCCAAACGCAGCGTTCCCAAGCTCGGCGCAAGATCGGCCGCCAGCCGAGCCAACCCTGGCTCGATGGCGTCCAGGTAGCGCTGGCGGTACTGGCTGAGCGGCTCCCCGGCTTCGGCCAGCTCCCGGTCCCACGCGTCAAGGTGTTCGTCTCCCGCCCGGGACTTGAGCAGGGCGTTGCGCTGGCGCAGCGCCCGCGCGTAGCGGCGCCACAACGGGAGGAAATGTTGTTCCACGTGGAACAAGCCCCAGTCCAGATAGCGTCGCCGGTTCTCGGCTGCCCCGGTAATAAGCGCATGGCTGCCAGGCTCAAAGCTGACCACGGCCAGCGCCGCGCAGAGATCGCCAAGCTGGGACACCGGACGCCCGTCCAGCCGCCCCTCCCAATCGCGACCGCTATGACGCAGCCCGGCACGGCGGGTGCGCTCGGCGCCGTCGCTGATCAGGCCGGAACCCGCGGGAAGCCCCTCCCGGTCTTCGCCGCTTGGGCCTCCCGTGGTGTCGGGGCGTCCCGGCGGCGTCGAGGCCAGCGAAGTGGCTTCCGCGTTCGCGCCCGGGTTCGTTCCCGGCATTGTCTGCACCGTCCCCGCCCGGCGCTCGCGCCACTCCACGAACACCTCGGTTGCCTCGTCGCCGTGGCGGATCAGGCCATCACGGACGCGGGCGCGGAAACTGCGCCCATAGGCCATCAGGTGCAGGGCCTCCAGCACGCTGGTCTTGCCGGCGCCGTTGTCGCCGGTGATCAGGTTCAGCCCGGGGCTCGGCAACAGCTGCACCTCGTCGAAACGACGCAGGCGGCGGATGTCGAGGCGGGTGACGTGCATGGCAGGCTAGGGAATCAGAAAAACGGACGCCCGGGGAAGCCGGGCGTCCGAAGGTGAGCATGTTGCGCTCCGGGCGCACTGTTCCACGTGGAACAACGTGCTTGCCGGGACCTGCGGTTCAGAGGCGCAGCGGCATCACCACGTGGCGGCAACGTTCGTTGGACGCCTCACGCACCAGCGCCGAGGAGTTGGCATCGCGCAGGGCCAACACCACGTGCTCATCGCGCAGCGAACTCAGCGCATCGAGCAGGTAGTTGACGTTGAAGCCCACCGCCAGGTCATCGACCCGGGTTTCGGCCTCGACTTCTTCCTGCGCCTCTTCCTGCTCGGGGTTGTGCGCACTGATCCTGAGCTGGCCCGGCGAGACTTCGATGCGCACGCCGCGGTACTTCTCGTTGGACAGGATCGCCGCACGCTGCAACGAGGCACGCAGCACCTCGCGGTCCATCCGCACTTCCTTGTCCGCGCCGATCGGGATCACCGCCTCGTAGTCGGGGAAGCGGCCGTCGATCAGCTTGCTGGTAAAGGTGACATCGTCGCGCTTCACCCGCAGGTGGCCGCGGCCCATCTCCAGCTCCAGCTGGCGGTCGCCGCCCTCGAGCAGGCGCTGCAGCTCGGTCACGCCCTTGCGCGGCACGATGATCTGGCGCTTGGTTTGCACCGTGTCTTCCAGTTGCGCCTCGCACAGCGCCAGGCGGTGGCCATCGGTGGCCACGCAACGCAGTGAACTCTCGCGCAGGTCGAACAGCAGGCCATTGAGGTAGTAGCGCACGTCCTGCTGGGCCATGGCGAACGCGGTGCGCTCGATCAGCTCCTTCAGTGCCGCCTCCGGCACGCGGACGCGCTCGGTGGTTTCGATCTCCTCGATCGAGGGGAAGTCGTTGGCCGGCAGGCTGGACAGGGTGAAGCGCGAGCGCCCGGCCTGCACGGTGATCTTCTCCGCGCTCTGGCTGATGGTGACCTTGCTGCCGTCGGGCAGGGCGCGAACGATCTCGAACAGCTTGCGCGCCGGGATGGTGGTTTCGCCGTCCTGGGCGTCATCCACGGCGATGCGCGAGACCATCTCGACCTCAAGGTCGGTACCGGTCAACGACAGCTGGCCGCTCCGGACCTGCACCAGCAGATTGGCGAGGACGGGGAGCGTCTGCCGGCGCTCGACGACGTTGACCACCTGGGCCAACGGCTTGAGAAACACTTCGCGTTGCAGGCTGAAACGCATGCGGACCCGCTCCCCTTTCCAAGATCAAGTTGTTGAATAAATCAAAAGCTTAGTGGTGGTGGTGTTGCCGAAAAGCCGGGAAAACCACTTCAAGCCTTTGATTTACATAAAAATATCGGTAGTGCCAACAGCGGTATAACGGCCCTGGTTGCATGCGCACAAGCTGTGGACAAATTTTCGGGCCTGGCCGCGACGCCTGGTTATCCACAGATTGTCCGCGCTGAGGCCACAGGATTCCCAGAACCGGTGCACTGCTGCCATTTTCCACAATCTGAAGCAGTTTGCTTGCTTTCCGACCACTAGCGGTAGGTGCATGTGTTTGCGAGGCCGTCATGCGTGCGTGGAGCGGGCGCGAACGCGCGGGGCGCACGCGCCCTGCCAGCTTGCTTGCGCGCCGCCCAGGCGGGCTCCTGAGGGCGTCCTTGCGGCGTTGGACATCAGGAGGGTGGTGCCGCCGACTCCGCGCCGCCCGAAGCGCTTGTGGCCGCTTGGCCGGCCGGGTGCGCTGGCGCGCGGTGGACGGCTCAGTCGGCCGATACAGAACGACCCGCGGGCCTGGCGGCGCCGCGGGTCGTGGCAGTGTCCTCGGGGAATTGCCCGTCGTGGGCCATGCGAGTGTCTACTCGCTGAGCTTGCGGATCAGCTTGTCCCAGTCTTCGCGCAGCTTGCCGTCGGTCTCCATCAGCGTGCGGATCTGCCGGCAGGCGTGCAGCACGGTGGTGTGGTCGCGGCCGGCGAAGGCGTCGCCGATCTCGGGCAGGCTGTGCTCGGTGAGTTCCTTGGTCAGCGCCATCGCCATCTGTCGCGGACGGGCCAGCGAGCGGGTGCGGCGCTTGGACAGCAGGTCCTTGATCTGCAGCCCGTAGTAGTCGGCCACCACCTTCTGGATGTTGGGGATGCCGACCGAATGCTGCTGGGCGCGCAACAGGTCACGCAGGGTTTCCTGGGCGAACTCGGTGGTGATGGCGCGGCCGGTGAAGTTGGCGCGGGCGGCGAGCGTGTTGAGCGCGCCCTCAAGGTCGCGCACGTTGCTGCGCATCTTCTTCGCCATCAGGAACGCGACGTCCTCGGGAATCGCCAGGCCGCGCTCGCGCGCCTTGCTCAGCACGATCTGCGCGCGGGTCTCGAAGTCCGGCGGCTCGATCGCCACGCTCAGGCCCCAGGCCAGGCGCGACTTCAGCCGCGGCTCCAGGCCCTCGACTTCGCGCGGGTAGCGGTCGCAGGTCAGGATGATCTGCTGCTTGCCGTCGAACAGCGCGTTGAAGGTGTGGAAGAACTCCTCCTGCGTGCGGTCCTTGCCGGCGAAGAACTGGATGTCGTCGATCAGCAGCGCGTCGACCTGCTGGAACTGGCGCTTGAACGCGTCCATGGTCTTGTCCTGCAGCGCCTTCATCATCGCGCTGAAGAACTGCTCGCTGCGCAGGTACATCACCCGCATGCCGGGGTTGTTGGCGCGCATGGCGTTGCCGGCGGCGAACATCAGGTGGGTCTTGCCCAAGCCGGTGCCCCCGTACAGCAGCAGCGGGTTGTGCGCGCGGTCGCCGGGCTTGATCGAGGCCTGGAAGGCGGCGGCGCGGCCCATCTGGTTGCTGCGCCCCTCGACGAAGTTGTCGAAGGTGTAGTGGTTGTCCAGGTGGCCCTGGAACGGCTCGGCGGCCGGGGATGGCGCGGCGGCGCGAGCTGCGGTCAGCACGGCGGTCGGCGAGGGCGCGGCCGGGGCGCGCGGCAGCGAACCCACTTCCAGCGCGACCTGGTCGCTGCCGGCGAAGTAGGCCAGCAGCTCGCGGATGCGCGGCAGGAAGCGGTCGCGCACGTGTTCGACCACGAAGGCGTTGGGAGCGTACAGCACGGTGAGGTCGTCGCGGCGGGTGGCCTGCAACGGCTTCAGCCAGGTGTGGACGTCTTCGACCGGGTATTCGGCTTCAAGGCGTTCGAGGCAGCGGGGCCAAGCGTCCATAGGTAAGGCGTGGTCAATCCGGTAAGGCAAAAGAAGGTCGGCGCGAGGCTAGCGGCATCGCGCAGCACGACCGGTCGGGGGTGGGTCAGACTACCACCCCGACCCCGGCGGTGCATCCGAAGGGGTGCGCTGGCCACTTCGCGCTAGACTGCCCAGGCAAGCAGGGGAAGGACGATGTGGCGTAAGGGGTGGGCAGCGCTGCTGGTGCTGTGCGCATGGCTGTGTGCCGCGCCGGCGCTGGCGCAGGCATTGCGGGTGGAGCTGCTGCTGAGCGGAGGCGAGGCGGCGTCACCGCCCGTGTCCGCGTCGGTGTTGGCCGTGGCCCGGGCCGAAGCCCCCGCTGACGCAGCGGTGCTCCATCCACCCTACCGCGAGGGCGCCTATTGGCTGCGGCTGACCACCGAGCGGCCCGTCCAGCCGGCCGAGGGCCGGGTGCTGGTGCTGGATGGCGCCCACGCCATGGGGCCGGTGATCTATTACCCGCCGGCGGGTGCGGTGCGGGTGGTGCATGAATCAGGGCAGGGCGGCTCGGGCTTGCTGCGCCGGGGCTGGGTGCTGGCGTTGCCCAACGGCTGGCCGCCGGGTGCGGTCGCGTACCTGCGGGTGGGCGGGGCGGCCACCGAGGGGGTGCGCCTGCGCTTCTCCGACGTATCGAGCCTGGCCCGCGAGCAGCGCGCGCAGACCCGGTTCTTCACCGCGGCCTTCACCGGGCTGATGCTGATGGCGCTGGGCATGCTGGTGATCGGCGTGAATTTCCGCGAGCGCCTGTATTTGAGCTACGGCAGCTATCTGGTGTGCCTGGCGCTGTACATCATGCTGCTGTCGGGCGATGCCGGAGAGATGCGCGGTCTGGCCTGGCTCAACCGTGCAGGCCGCATCGGCCAATGGGGCCTGGCGACGCTGGCAGTGATCATCCAGTTGGAGTTCACCCGTCTGTTCCTGGAACTGCCGCAGCGCCTGCGCCACGGGGCGCGGGCACTGCGGGGCCTGCAATGGCTGCACATCGCGTTGTTGGCCACCCTGCTGGTGGGCGGCCGCCACGTGATGGGCTGGTACTACCTGGTGGGCAACACGCTGCTGGTGCTGAGCGTGCCGCTGGTGCTGGCGCTGGCGGTATGGGCCTGGGCCAAGGGCGCCACCTACGCCGGCTACTACCTGCTGGGCTGGGGACCGCTGCTGGCGATGGTGGTACTGGTGGCCGCGCACCTGCTGGGCGTCGTCAACGCGCCTTGGGCCGAACAACTGTTGCCGGTGATGGCGGTGCTGGAATCGGGCGTGCTGGTGATGGCACTGAGCCAGCACGCGGCCAACCGCCACCGGCTGGCGGTGCTGGCGCGGGAGACGGTGGAACGCGACCCGCTGACCGGCGCGATGAACGCCAAGGCCTTCCACCAGTTGCTGGAAAGCTGGCAGCACCTGGGCGTGCTGGGCAGCAAGCGCTACGGCCTGCTGCTGATCGACCACGACGACCTGCGCCAGCTCAATGGCCGTTACGGCCGCGCGGTCGGCGACGCGGTGTTGCAACAGGTGCTGGCGCGGATCCGCGGGGTCCTGCGCCCGGACGACGTGGTCGCCCGGCTGGAAGCCGACAGCTTCGTCGTGGTCACCGAGTGCGACCGCAAGGACTGCGAGCAGCTGGCCTACCGGCTGTCGGACGTGGTCGGCAAGCGCCCACTGCGCATCGACGGCCAGGCGATCACGGCCACGGTCAGCATCGGCGTGGCGATGTCGCACCCCGGCGACTCGGTGGCGATGCTGCTGGCCCGGGCCGAGCGCGCCCTGTTGAGCGCGCGCATCGCCGGCCATGGCGCGGTGGGCCACGAGCCGGTGCGGGCTCCGGCGCCGGCCATGGAGTAGGATGCCCGTCCCCCCGACGCAGGAGCCCGTCATGGCCGACACCCCCCGCAAGCCCAGCCGCGAAGAGGCCGAAGCCGCCATCCGCACGCTGCTCAGCTGGGCCGGTGACGACCCGGCGCGCGAGGGCCTGATCGACACGCCCAAGCGCGTGGTCGAGGCCTACGGCGACTGGTTCAGCGGCTATGGCGAGGACCCGGCTGAGTACCTCAAGCGCACCTTCGAGGAAGTCGAGGGCTACGACGAGATGATCGTGCTGCGTGACATCGAGTTCGAGAGCCATTGCGAACACCACATGGCGCCGATCATCGGCAAGGCGCACGTGGGCTACCTGCCCAACGGCAAGGTGGTGGGCATCAGCAAGCTGGCGCGCGTGGTGGAGACCTATGCGCGGCGCCTGCAGGTGCAGGAGAAGATGACCGCGCAGATCGCGCAGGTGATCCAGGACGTGCTGCAACCGCGCGGGGTGGGCGTGGTGGTCGAAGGCGCGCACGAGTGCATGACCACGCGCGGGGTGCACAAGCGCGGGGTGAGCATGATCACGTCGAAGATGCTGGGCACGTTCCGCGAGGATGCGCGGACGCGGGCGGAGTTCTTGCGCTTTATTGACGTGGGGCCGGGGCGCTGAAGCTCGCTCGTTCCGCTTCGGGCGGTTCGATATAGAAGCATGGGTGGTGGGACGGCCCCGCGCTGCGCGGGGCATCGCTGCGACCCTCCGTCCGCGCAGTCCTGCGCGGAGTCGGGCCGCCGCCCATCCGAAGCCGAGCGGTTGCTTTCCGACCGACCAGGGGGCGGCAGACGGGGGAAGCGGCTCAGGCCGCCGCATCCACCTTCGATGTTGATGCTGACTCGACCACCGGCTGGCTGGCCAGGTAACGCGCGATGCCCGCCGCCGCCTCGCGGCCTTCGAACGTCGCGGTCACCACCAGGTCGGCACCACGGACGCAGTCGCCGCCGGCGAACAGCCGCGGATGACCGGTCTGGTAGGCGAATGCGCCGTGCTCGCCGCTGGTGAGGATGCGGCCGTTGCCGGCCAGGGCCACACCATGGCGCGCCAGCCACTCCGGCGCTTCGGCCTGGAAGCCGAAGGCGATGATCACCACGTCGGCCTCCAGCACGGTCTCGCTGCCGTCGACCAGCACCGCGTTGCGGCGGCCATGGGCGTCGGGTTCACCCAGCGTGGTCTCGGCTACGCGCACGCCGCTGACGTGGCCGTCGCCGAGCAGGGCCAGCGGCTGGCGATTGAACAAAAAGGTCACGCCTTCCTCGCGGGCGTTGGCCACCTCGCGCGCGGAGCCGGGCATGTTGGCTTCGTCGCGGCGGTAGGCGCAGGTGACCTGCGCGGCGCCGAGGCGGATGGCGCTGCGCACGCAGTCCATGCCGGTGTCGCCGCCGCCGAGCACGACCACGCGCTTGCCGGCCAGGTCCGGCAGCTCGATGCGGTCTTCCCAGCCGGCGATGGGGCGGCTGGTTACCTTGGGGTCGACGCCCTCGTCGTGGTGGGTGACGGTGTGCACGACGCGGCCGTTCTGCACCAGGAACGGCAGCGCGGGCAGCACGCCCTTCAGGTCCTGGCCGGGCAGGCCGCCGTCGGTGTAGCGGTAGCTGCCGAGGCCGAGGAACACCGCGTCGAATTCCGCCAGCAATGCGTCGAGACTGATGTCGCGGCCGACCTCGACGCCGAGGCGGAACTGCACGCCCATGCCTTCCAGCACCTCGCGGCGCAGGGCGACGATGGACTTGTCGAGCTTGAAGCTGGGGATGCCGAACTGCAGCAGGCCGCCGACGGCTTCGTAGCGGTCGAACACCACCGCGTCGATGCCGGCGCGGGCGAGGCGATCGGCACAGGCCAGGCCGGCGGGACCGGCGCCGACCACCGCCACGCGGCGACCGGTGCGCTGCACCTTGTCCATGCCCGGGCGCCAGCCTTCGGCCAAGGCGCGATCGACGATGTACTTCTCCACCGCGCCGATGGTCACCGCGCCGAAGCCGTCGTTGAGCGTGCAGCTGCCTTCGCAGAGGCGGTCCTGCGGGCACACGCGGCCGCAGATCTCCGGCAGTGGGTTGGTTTCGTGGCACAGGTCGGCGGCCTCGAACACGCGGCCTTCGCGTGCGAGTTCCAGCCAGCGCGGAATGATGTTGTGCAGCGGGCACTTCCACGAGCAGTACGGGTTGCCGCAGTCGAGGCAGCGGCCGGCTTGGTGCTTGGCCTCGGCTTCGCCGAAGCGGCCGTACAACTCGCCCCAGTCACCGTCGCGGCGCAGCTGCAGCGGGATGCGCGCGGGCATCTCGCGCTGCACGTTGCGGAACTGGAAGACGTCCTTCTTCGGGGCGTCCTTGTTGGAAGCAGGGGACTTGCTCATGCGATTCCTCCCACGCGTTGGTGGGTGACGCCACGTTGTCGATGCGGCATCGGGTGATGGCGGGGCGTGGCGCGACGCGGTGCGCACGCGTGGCAAAGGGCACGGCTCATGCGGCCCTCCGCAGGTTCTCGACCAGCGAGGCGAGGCTGGCGGCCTTGGGCTTGACCAGCCAGAACTTGCCCATGAAGTCGCGCATGTCGGTGAGGATGCGCAGCGCGTGCGCACTGCCGGTGTGCGCCAGGTGCGCCTCGAGCAGGCCGCGCAGGTGCGCACGGTGGTGTTCGAAGCCGTCGCCGGCGATGCGCAGGATGTCGACCAGCTCATGGTTGTAGCGGTCGACGAAGTCGCGGTCGGTGTCCAGCACGTAGGCCATGCCGCCGGTGAAGCCGGCACCGAAGTTCAGGCCAGTGCGGCCGAGCACGACCACCACGCCGCCGGTCATGTATTCGCAGCAGTGGTCGCCCGCGCCTTCCACCACCGCGGTGGCGCCGGAGTTGCGCACCGCGAAGCGCTCGCCGGCGCGGCCGGCGGCATACAGTTCGCCGCCGGTGGCGCCGTACAAACAGGTGTTGCCGAGGATCGGCGACTCGTGCGCGATCCAGCGCGCGCCGGTCGGCGGGCGCAGCACGATGCGGCCGCCGGCCATGCCCTTGCCGACGTAGTCGTTGGCTTCGCCTTCCAGTTCGAAGTTGAGGCCGTCGGCGTTGAACGCGCCGAAGCTCTGCCCGGCGGTGCCGGTGAAGCGCAGGTGCAGCGGCGCGTTGGCCATGCCGTGGTTGCCGTGCAACCGCGCCACGCGTCCGGACAGGCGCGCACCGATGCTGCGGTCGGTGTTGCGGATGGCGTAGGCGAAGCGGCCGCCGCGCTTGTCGGCGATCACCTCGCGCAGGTCGGCATCGAGCTGCGCGGCCAGGCCGCTGGCCAGCTCGCGCGGCGCGGGTGCGCCGCAGTGGCCGCCGTGCACCAGGCCG
>NZ_AVPU01000026.1 GCF_000768355.1 Lysobacter daejeonensis GH1-9 | reverse complement strand
CGGCAAGCCCAACCACGTGCCGGCCACCAAGCCGGCGCGTCCGGCCGCGGCTGAAGCCAAGCCCGGCCTGCTGGAGCGGATCGGTCGCGGGCTGAAGGCACTGGTCACCCGCGCCCCGCGTTCCCAGCACTGATCCGCGCGGCATGCCGTGCCCCGACGCCGGCCTCGTGCCGGCGTCGCTGTTTCCGGGCCGCGCGCGGGGTTGCGACGCGGGCCACCTTTGCCACGTCGGGCGGTGCTGGCCTTCGTCGCCGTCGCCCCCGATACTGGTGCCATTGATAACGACCGGTGAGCGATGAGCGTCCTTCGCTTCGACAACGTCAGCAAGCAGTACGGCGGGGGACACACCGCGCTGAGCGAGGTCAGCTTTGACGTGGCAGCCGGCGAGATGCTGTTCGTCACCGGCCACTCCGGCGCCGGCAAGAGCACACTGCTCAAGCTCATCCACCTCAGCGAGCGGCCGAGCCGCGGCACGGTGCTGTTCCGCGAGAAGAACCTGCTCAAGGTGCGTGGCGGCAAGGTTGCCCTGCACCGCCGCAATGTCGGCGTGGTCTACCAGGACCACCGCCTGCTGGCCGACCGCAGCGTGGCCGACAACGTGGCGCTGCCGCTGCTGCTGCGCGGGCTGCGCCGTGGCGACATCGCCAAGCGCGTGCGCGTGGTGCTGGAGCGGGTGGGCCTGGGCGCGCGCGCCAATGCGCTGCCCACCCAGCTGTCCGCGGGCGAGCAGCAGCGCGTGGGCATCGCCCGCGCGGTGGTGACGGAGCCGGCGCTGCTGGTGGCCGACGAGCCCACCGGCAACCTCGACCCAACGCTGTCGGCCGAGATCCTGGCCCTGTTCGAAAGCCTGCCCGAACGCGGCACCAGCGTGCTGGTGGCCAGCCACGACCTGGGCCTGGTCAAGCGCATGAGGAAGCGCGTGCTGGTGCTCAACCAGGGGCGCCTGGTCGACGACATCCGTCCGGAGGAACTGGCCGAATGAATGCCGATACCGGCAATCGACCGCTGCCGGCCGGGCGCGGGCAATCGAGGCTGGGCGCGTGGTTCGACCACCACGTCTACAGCCTGGTGGCCAGCGTGGGCCGCATGCTGGGCAAGCCGTGGGCGACCCTGCTCACCGTGGGCGTGATGGCGGTCGCGCTGGCTCTGCCGTTGGGGCTGTGGGCGGCACTGCACAACGTGCAGCGCTTCACCGGCGACGTGCAGCAGGCGCGGCAGCTCAGTGTATTCCTCAAGCCCGAGGTCGCGGGCGCGCGCGCCACCGAACTCGCGGCGCAACTGCGCGCGCGCGGCGACGTCGTCGCGGTCGAGCATCGCACGCCGGAGCAGGGCTTGGCCGAACTGCGCGAGCGCAGCGGACTGGCCGACGTGCTGGCCGGGGTCGATGGCAACCCGCTGCCGCACCTGTTGCTGGTCACGCCCAAGGGCGACGAGGCCTTGCTGGCGGACACGCTGCAGGCGTTGCCGGAGGCCGACGTGGTGCAACACGACGCGTCGTGGCGTCAGCGCCTGGATGGCTGGCTGCGCTTCGGCGGCCGCTTCGCGCTGGTGCTGGCGGCGTTGCTCGGTCTCGGCGCCCTGCTGGTGGTCGGCAACACCGTGCGCCTGGACATCCAGGCGCGCCGCGAGGAAATCGGCGTGCTGCAACTGCTGGGTGCCACCGATGGCTTCATCCGTCGCCCATTCCTGTACCTGGGGGCCTGCTACGGCATCGCCGCCGGGGCGATCGCGCTGGCGATGCTGACCGCCGCCGACATCGCGTTGCGCGCGCCGCTGGCCGAACTGGCCACCAGCTACGGCAGCCGCTTCGCCCTGCAGGGCTTCACCGTCGTCCAGGCCGCGGGCATCGTGGTCGGCGCCGGCGTGCTCGGCTGGCTGGGTGCCGGCCTTGTCACCGGCCATTACCTGCGGCAGACCCGCCCCACCGACACCTGAGCATGGACAGCACCGAACTCCGTCATCTGGACGACGCGGCCACGCGGGTGATGGTCGTCGACGGCTCCAAGCTGGTACGCAAGCTGATCGGCGACGTGCTGGCGCGTGAACTGCCGGGCCTGCAGCTGGTGCCTTGCGGCAGCATCGCCGAGGCCCGCGCCGCGCTGGCCGAAGGCCCGGTCAACCTGGTCACCACCTCGCTGGTGCTGCCCGACGGCGACGGCATCGCGCTGGCGCGCACCGTGCGCGAGGCGGCGGGGCAGGCCTACGTGCCGGTGATCGTGGTCTCCGGCGAGGCGCAGGCGCACCTGGAGGCGCGGCGCTTCACCGAGGACGTCACCGACTATTTCGACAAGGCGCTCGGCCACCAGGCGCTGGCCACCTTCATCCGCGGCTACGTGCAGCCCGAGGCGATCCCCGGCGCGCGCGTGCTGTACGTGGAGGACAGCAAGGTGGTGGCGCTGGCGACCAAGCGCATGCTCGAGCGCCACGGGCTCAACGTGCTGCACTTCGTCGGCGTGGAAGAGGCGCTGGCGCACCTGGAGGCGCACCTGGGCCAGGACGACGTCGGTGCCGACGTGATCCTCACCGACGTCTACCTGAAGGGCGCGCTGGAAGGCGGCGACCTGCTGCAGCGCGTGCGCCAGGTTTACGGCTACGGCAAGCGGCGCCTGCCGGTGCTGGTGATGACCGGCGACGCCAACCCGGCCAACCAGACCGCGCTGTTGCGCGATGGCGCCAACGACCTGGTGCTGAAGCCGATCGAGGAGCGGTTGCTGATCACCAAAACGCTGTTCCAGCTGCGGTTGGCGCGGCTGCCGGAACAAGGGTCGCTCGATGGCTGACGCCATGTCGCGAGCGTCCGGAAGGGCCAAGCCCTCTCAAGTCGCGCCCGGCCCGGCGCCATGGCCGCCGGGCGTTCGTCAAGTCGCAGGCCAGTGGCCTGCAGGCGACTTTCCTCACCCACGTTATTCGCTTGGTTGAGAGGGCTTGGCCCTTCCGGACGCCTCCAGACGTGACTGAAGACCGCATCAAACTCGAGCCTTCGTGGAAAGTGCACGTGGGTGACTGGCTGCAGCGCGAGGACATGCGCGCGTTGTCGGACTTCCTGCGCGAGCGCAAGGCGCGGGGCGCGGAGGTGTATCCGCCGGGACCGCAGATCTTTGCCGCGTTCGAGGCCACGCCCTTCGACCAGGTGAAGGTGGTGGTCCTGGGCCAGGACCCGTACCACGGCGCGGGCCAGGCGCATGGGTTGTGTTTTTCGGTGCAGCCGGGCGTGGACGTGCCGCCGTCGCTGCTCAACATCTACAAGGAAATCGAGCGCGACCTCGGCGTGCGGCGGCCGGACCACGGTTGCCTGTTGCCTTGGGCGCGACAGGGCGTGCTGTTGCTCAATGCCGTGCTCACGGTCGAGGCCGGCAAGGCGGGCAGCCACCAGGGCAAGGGTTGGGAAGGGTTCACCGACCACGTGGTGGATACGCTCAACCGCGAACGCGAAGGCCTGGTGTTCCTGCTGTGGGGCAGCTACGCGCAGGCCAAGGGCAAGGTGATCGATCCACGCAGGCACAAAGTGCTGAAAGCACCGCACCCGTCGCCTTTGTCGGCGCATCGCGGCTTCAGTGGCTGCGGGCACTTCTCCGCCGCCAACGCCTACCTCGCGCGGCAAGGATTGGCGCCCATCGACTGGTCGTTGCCGCCGCGCGCGGCGCTGGGCTGAGCGCGCATTGTTGCAGCGGTGACCGTTTCGCCGGAAACCGCTGAAAAATAGCACCTGCGGCGTGGAAAAATGGAGGCCCCGCATCGCAAGGCAGTCCCATGGCAGTGGCCGGTACCCTCGGCATCCTCGGTTACGGCCGCTTCGGCCAGGCACTGGCCGGTCTGCTGCAGGCGCAAGGCTATCGTTGGTACGCGCATGACCCGGTGGCGCCGGTGCCCGCGGCCCACGCGGTCGCCTCGCCCGGGGCGCTGGCGGTGCACGCCGAAGTGCTGATCGTCGCGGTGCCGGTGCCGCAGTTCGAATCCGCGCTGCAGGCATTGCGTCCATACCTGCAGCCGGACCACGTCGTCATCGATGTGGCGAGCGTGAAGCAGGGGCCGTGTGAAGTGATGGATGCGGTGCTGGGCCGCGATATCGCGCATGTCGGCGCGCATCCGCTGTTCGGCCCGCTCAGCATCGCGCGCGCCGAGCCGCTGCGCACCGTGATCTGCCCCAGTCCGCTGCACCCGCGCGCGGCGGATCGCGCCGAGGCGCTGTTCACCGCACTCGGCAGCGAAGTGGCGCGGCAAACGCCGGAGGCGCACGATCGCTTCATGGCATTGACCCATGCGATGGCGTTCTTCATCGCCAAGGGCTTGCTCGACCTCGGCGTAGGCGACGACTTGCGCTGGGCGCCGCCCAGCTTCAGCGCCCTTGCGGCGTCGATCGGCGCGGTGCGCGCGGACGCCGGCCACCTGTTCCGCGCGATCCAGAACGACAATCCGTACGCGGCGCACACCCGGCGCCAGTTCATGGACGCGCTGCGCGAGATTGACCAGCGCATCGGCGACAGTGCCGCAGGCGAGCCGATGGCCGCCACCGTGGCCCTGGCGATCCCGGACCTTGGGCAGCATTCGCCGGCGTTGCGCGAGGTGCGTGAACACATCGACGAATTGGACCGCGAGCTGGTCGACCTGCTGCGTCGTCGCCGCGAGCTGAGCACGCGGGCGGCTGCCGCCAAGCGAGAACTCGGTGCGCCGGTGCTGGACCCGACGCGTGAGGCCGACCTGATGCACGAACGCGCGCGATGGGCCGAAGCCGCCGGACTCGCGCCGGACGACGTGCAGGCGCTGTTCCGCGGCATCCTCGGGATGAGCCGGCGGGTGCAGGGGGCGGGTTAGCGCGGCTTTCCGCCAAGGACGTGATGCGTCGATTGCGCGTCGCTTGGCGCCCGACGATGCGCATTCGAACGAAGCATCTGCGCCCTTCGACGAAGTAGTGCGCGCCTGCGGTCCCTGCAAACGTATGCACCCACCCATCCTGCTGCTGGCAGGTACGCTTGCCCCTGGCCCCGCGCGAACCGCGGGTTGGCGACATCGCAGCGGGCAAGGCGGGGGAGTGGCATGACGGCGGATTCAAACGAGCTGGCGTTGATCGCCGACATCGGCGGTACCAATGCGCGTTTCGCGCTCACCGATCTGGCCGCGCCGCAACCGACGTTGCTGCAATCGCGGGCGTTGTGCAACGCCGAGTTCGCCAGCCTGCAGCACGCGGCGGAGCACTACCTGGAGGGCGTCGGCGTGCGCCCGCGGCGTGCGGCGATCGCCGTCGCCTCGCCGGTCGCGGCGGACGAGATCCGGCTGACCAATCGCGCCTGGTTGTTCAGCCGCAGCGAGTTGCAACGCACGCTCGGCCTGGACGAACTGCGCGTGCTCAATGACTTCGGCGCGGTCGCCTGGGCGGTCCCGGCGCTGTCGTCGGAAGACTGCGTCGCGCTGTACGGGCCGCCGATGGCCCCGCTGCGTGGGCCGGTCAGCGTGCTGGGCCCGGGCACCGGCTTCGGCGTGGGCCTGCTGGTCGGCGACGCGCAACGCGGCTGGCAACCGGTCGAAACCGAGGGCGGCCACGTGACGCTGGCCCCGATCGGCGAGGAGGAGCACGCCATCGTGCGCTGGATGGACGCGCAGCACGGGCGCACGTCGCACGAGCGGGTGCTGTCCGGTGCTGGCCTGGCCCAGTTGGATGCCGCGTTGCGCGGCGTGGTCCCCTCCCCGGGCGCGACGCCGCCCGGCGTGCGCGATCCGGCCGACATCGTGGCCGCCGCGCTGGAGGGCCACGACGTGGCCTCGCGCCGCGCGCTGGCGCGGTTCTGCGCGATCCTCGGCAGCGTGGCCGGCGATGCCGCGCTGATCCACGGCGCGCGCACGCTGGTGATCGCCGGCGGGATCGTGCCGCGTTTCGTGCCGTTCCTGCGCAGCAGCGCGTTTCGCGAACGCTTCCTGGCCAAGGGGCGGTTCGCAGCGTATCTGGAATCGGTGTCGGTGAACGTGGTGACCCACCCGCATCCGGGCTTGCTCGGTGCGGCTGTGGCGTTGCGCCAAGGCCCGGCCTGATACGGGGAGTTGCGCGGCGGCTCCGGCCGGTCCGTACACCCCGTCGTCAGCCAAGAAAAAACCCGCCAGCGAGCGCTGGCGGGTTCTGGGTTTCCCAAGCGGGTAAATCTCAGAAGCGGTAGCTTGCGCCCAGCAGCACCTGGCGGCCGTACTCGTTGTACATCCGCGGCTGGTTGCCGTCGGCGTCGAACGTCTCGCGGTACGGCTCGTTGTCCAGGTTGTTGACCTGCAGCAGCAGCGACAGGCCTGCCAAGCTGGTGCCCTCGCCGAAGGTGTAGCCCAGCTGCGCGTCGATGATCTCCTCGCCCTGGATGTAGCGCGGCGAACGGTCACCACCAAAGCCCTGCACCTCGCCCAGGAACGAGGAGCGCTTGCGCTGGCTCACGCGGGCCGAGAAGCCGTACTTTTCGTAGTACAGGGTGATGTTGGACACCTCGCGCGACAGACCCGGCAGCTGGATCGCCGGTTCGTTCTCGAACGGAGTGACACGGCTGTGGGTGTTGGAGTAGCTGGCCTGCACGCCAAAGCCGTCGAGCGGGGCCCAAAGCAGGTCGAACGGCATCGACACCGCGGCCTCGAAGCCGTAGATGATGCCGCCGTTCACGTTACGCGGCGCCTTGAAGTAGCCGATGTTGGACGGCGGCATGAGCCCGCGCGGCTCGTAGCCGGTGAAGTCGTAGCCGAATTCCTCGACTTCCATGACCCAGGAGTGCAGGTCCTTGTGGAAAGCCGCGAGGGAGACGTAGCCGCGGTCGGCGAAGTACTTTTCGTAGGACACGTCGAGCGCCGTCGCACGCCACGGCTCCAGTTCCGGGTTGCCGCCGCTGGCGTACCACACCGGGATAGGACCGCGATCGGTCTTGACCTCGACGTTCTGGTTGGCGCGCATCTGGTCCATGCGCGGACGGGCCATTTGCTCGCCCAGGCCAATGCGCAGCGTCTGGTCATGGGCCAAGCCGAACGCCAGGTTCAGGCTCGGCAGTACGTCGGTATGGACCGCGCCGCCGGTGAGCGGAACCGGCGCGTCGGCGTCGGAGAAGGGCACGATCAGGCCATCGGAGCTCTGGTCGACGCGGACCACCTGCAGGCCGACGTTGCCGCGCAGCGAGGTGGAGCCGACGTCGGTGTTGATGTTCCACTTCACGTAACCGGTGGTCGTGTCCTCGTTGACCGTCCAGTTCTTGTTGCGGATGTCGGGATGGCTGTGCGGGTCGATCTCGTACAGGCCATAGACCTGCATGATGTCGTAGCTGATGCTGCCGGGAATGCCGGTGAAACCGAGGTCGGCGGGGTCGTTGATCGCGCTGCCTGGAATCGGCATCGACAGCCCGCCATTGGGCACGCGAAGGAACGCCTCGAGGCCGCTGCGGCGGGTCTTCTCGCGCTCGGCCCTGTTCGCGCCGAACTCCACGCTGCTGAAGATGCCGTCGTCGAAGCTGCGCTCGGCGCCCACGCGCAGCGAGGTGAGCTCATCCTCGACGCTTGGGAACTTGACGAAGCCTGCCTGGCCCCAGCCCGCCGGGTCGGTGAGCACCACGTTGGCCGGATCGGCCAGGTCCACGTCGTAGGTGAAGTGGGGCAGGCCGGTGGCGGTGTCGATGGTGAAGTCGACGTTGGCGGTGTTGCCTTGGGTGACGTGGCCGAGGCCGGCGTACGTCTCCAGTAGCATCTCCTCGCGTTCGGCCTTGGACCAGCTCAGGTCGGCGGTGGCGGTCCACTGGTCGTTGAAGCGGAACTTGTGGTTCCAGCCCGCAGCGAAGATCTTGTCGTCCTGGGTGTTGAGGTCGTTGCGCAGCACCGGGCGCACGTTGTTGAAGGTGCCGCCGACGACCATGCCGTCGCGGATCACCGGGTTGGTGAGCGTGATCTCATTGCGGTTGCCCCAGCCCAGCGGCGCCTCGATGAAACGGCTGGTCTCGGACTTGTCGAATTCGGAGTAGAACAGGTCGAGCACGGTCGAGTAGCGATCGCTGGGCTTGAACTCCAGCACGCCCATCAGGCCATCGCGCTCGCTCTCGGTGGACGACGCGATCGACTTGCTGCCGCCGATCACGGCGTTGCCGCCTGCGCCGGGGAAGTCGGTCGGATAGCCCCACGCTTCCCAGCGGTTGGCCTGTCCCGGCGAATCCATGTGCGCGTAGCCGATGGCCACGCCCAGCTTGTCGTCGAGGAACTGGTCGATGTACGACGCACTGGCGCGGAAGCCCATGTCGTCGTAGCCGGGGTTGAGTTCGCCCAGCGAGTTCTTCTCGCCGCGCACGTTGAACGCGGCCACGCGCTCGGCGAAGTCCAGCGGACGCACGGTCTTGAGGTTCACGGTGCCGGAGAGGCCCTGGCCGATCAGGCCGGCGTCCACGGTCTTGTGCACCACCACGGCACTGAGCAGCTCGGAGGGGTACTGGTCGAACTCCGCGCCACGGTTGTGGCCCACGCTGACCTGCTCACGTCCGTTCAGCAAGGTGGTGCCGAAGTCCTCGGCCAAGCCGCGGATGCTGATGGTGGAGGCGCGGCCGGCCACGCGCTGCGCGGTCAGGCCGGGCAGGCGGGCGATCGACTCGGCGATGCTCTGGTCGGGAAGCTTGCCGATGTCTTCGGCGGAGATCGCCTCGACGATCACGTCGGCCGACTGCTTGGTCTCGATAGCCCGCTCGATGCCGACGCGGATGCCGGTCACGGTGACCTTGTCCAAGGTCGAGGCTTCATCCTGGGTCGTGTCGCTCGGGTTCTCCTGGGCGCCGTCGGTGACGGTCTGCGCCTGTACGCTCGCAGCTACCAGCATCGTTGCCGACGCCAGTGCCACGCTGAGCAGGTTGCGCTTCAGCTTCAACATCTCCCCCTCCACTTGAACTCAATCGTTATCTGTTTCGGACCGCTTGCGTCGAATGCGCCTGGCTGGCCCCGGTTTGGCTGGACGGAACGCCCAACTCCAGCGTGAACCGATGGTAGTCGTGGGCGGTCATGCACAAATCGGGCTGCATACGTATTCATGGCGAATGGACGCACGCGCCGTCACGTTTGAACGGGGTGCGTGGAATAGTGGTTGCGCCAAGGGCGGCGCCGGCCCGCCGCGGGAGGTTTTCTGAATGCGCATCGCGCCGTGGGGTTGGGGGCTGGCTTGCTGGCTAGGCATGGCATGTGCGCCGATGCCGGCAGTCGGCGCGTCGGCGTCGTCGGGGGCCTTACATGTGCCCTCGCCGGATTGGCGCGACCAGGTCATCTACTTTGCCATGATCGACCGTTTTGACGACGGCGACCCGCGCAACAACGACCAGGGTAAAGGCGAGTTCGACCCGCGCGACGGCGCGCGTTACAGCGGGGGCGACCTGCGCGGCTTGGCCAGGCGGCTCGACTACATCCGCGGCCTGGGCGCTACGGCGGTGTGGGTCACGCCACCGGTCGCGCACCAGTGGTGGAACCGCGACGTCAGCTACGGGGGCTACCACGGTTACTGGGCCGAGCATTTCAAACGCATCGACGCGCACTTCGGCACCCTGGACGACTACCGCGCGCTGTCGCGCGGGCTGCACGCGCGAGGCATGTACCTGGTGCAGGACATCGTGGTCAACCACGTGGCCAACTACGGCGGCTACAAGGGCGGCTGGTCGGCCGGCGAACCCGCCGCGCATTTCGTGCTGCACCCGGCCGCGGGCGGGCGCACGGCCCCGACGCAGGCTCCGTTCGACCTGAATGATCCGCGCCGGCGCGCGCACCGCGCGGCAGCGATCTACCACTGGACCCCCGACATCCGCGACTACGCCGACCCGGTGCAGGAGCGCGACTGGCAGATGGCCGGGCTGGACGACCTCAACACCGAGAACCCGCGCGTGCGCGACGCGTTGCGCGACTCGTATGCGTATTGGATCCGCGAGGCGGGGGTGGATGCGTATCGGGTGGACACCGCCTTCTACGTGCCGCCGGAATTCTTCGCCGACTTCCTCCACGGACGTGGCCCGGGCCATCCGGGCATCTTGCAGGCCGCGCGCGCGACGGGGCGTGAGCAGTTCCACGTGTTCGGCGAGGGCTTTGGCATCGACCGACCGTTCGAGGACATGCAGGCCCGCCGCATCGATGGCTACATGCGCGGCGCGGACGGCACGTCGCTGCTGCCGGGCATGATCAACTTTCCGCTGTATGGCACCACGCTGGATGTGTTTGCGCGCGGGCAGGCCCCGGCCGCGCTGGCGCACCGCATCGCCAACGTCATGCAGGTGCACGCGCAGCCGCACCTGATGCCCAGCTTCATCGACAACCACGACGTCGACCGGTTCCTGGCCGGCGGCACCGCGCAGGGGCTGAAGCAGGCGCTGTTGATGTTGATGACCCTGCCTGGCATTCCCACCGTTTACTACGGCACCGAGCAGGGGTTCACCCAGCCGCGCGCGGCGATGTTCGCGGCCGGCTACGGCGCGGGCGGACGCGACCACTTCGATGCGCAGGCGCCGCTGTATCGCTATCTGCAGCAGGTCATCGCGCTGCGTCGCGGGCACCGGGTGTTCTCCCGCGGCGTGCCCGAAGTGCTGCACGCCAATGCCGCGGCGCCGGGCGCGCTGGCGTACCGCATGCGCGGCGAAGGCGAGGCCGCGCTGGTGGTGTTCAATACCGCCGATCGCGCCACGCTGCTCGACAACCTCGACACCGGCCTTCCCGCAGGCACCGTGCTGCGCGGCGCCTTCGCGATCGATGCGTCGGCGCGGGAGCTGGTGGTGGGTGAGGGCGGGCGGGTCACGCTGCCGTTGGTCGCGCGCAGCGGCCAGGTGTGGCTGCACGAGGCGCAGACTGCGGCGACGGGCGCATCCCCGAGCATGGTCGGTGCCGCGGCCCCCATCCCAACCACCGATACGACGAGCCGCGCATCCGTGGCCCAGGCGCGTGATTGGGCGCCCCTGGCCTTGGATGGCATGCCGTCAGGCGTGGTGCGCGGCCCGCTCTCCGTGCGGGGCACTGCCCCCGGCCGGCGCGAGATTCGGTTGGTGGTGGATGGCGACGTCGCCAGCGGGCAGCGCGTGCGGGTCGGCCGCGACGGCCGCTGGCAGGCCCGCGTGGCTACCGCCGGGCTGGTCGACGCCGCGGTGGAGCATCGCCTCGTGGCGTGGGACCCGGTCGGCGGCAACGCGTCGGCGGCGCAGACGTTCCGCGTGGACCCGGTGTGGACCACGCTGGCCGTGGTGGAGGACCCTGCGGACGACGACCACGGCCCGACCGGCCAGTACCGTTACCCCGACGATGCCGGCTGGCACGCGGCCGGGCGCGTGCTCGACCTGCGCGGCGTGCGCGTGGTGGCCAGCGGCGGTGCGCTGCAGCTGGAGCTGCAGACCGCGGCCATGGCCGCCGCGTGGAACCCCGCCAATGGCTTCGACCACGCCGCCTACACCGTGTACGTGCAACTGCCGGGCCGGGCCGATGGCGCGACGGTGATGCCGCAACAGAATGCCCACCTGCCCGACGGCATGCGCTGGCACTACCGGCTGCGCGTGCACGGTTGGTCGAATACGCTGTTCGCCGCGGATGGCGCTACCGCTACCGACGAGGGCGCCCCGGTGACACCGGCGGCATCGCTTGCCGTGGACCGCGCCAACGCGACGCTGCGCCTGACCCTGCCTGCGAGCGCGCTCGGCCACCCGGCCACGCTGGCCGGCGTCAAGGTGTACGTGACCACCTGGGACTACGACGGTGGCTACCGCGCGTTGACCCCGGCGGGCGGAGCGATGGTGTTCGGCGGCGGCGATGGCGCGATCGCGCCACGGGTGATGGATGCAGTCATCGTGAGCACGCATTAGGCGTACGCGACGCAGCCTGCGGGCGCCGTCCTGTTGACCCTGCCGCGCCGGCTACACTCGCGGTGGATGTCCGGGGGCCAAGCCGATGCTGAGTTGCAGTTGGAAGCGTGAACCGTGGTGGCCGCACGTGGTCGTGCACGCCACGCTGATGGCGATGGCGATGGCGATGGCGTGGCTGCCCGCCATGGCCACGCCGCCTGTCGCGCCGGCACTGCGGGTGATGACCTTCAACGTACGGCTGCCCACCGATGCGGATGGCGACAATCGCTGGGTGCTGCGTCGCGAACAGATGGTGCGACTGCTGGCCGCGCAGCAACCGGACGTGATCGGCACCCAGGAGCTGTACGCCGAACAGGGCGATTACCTGGCCGAGCACCTGCGGGGCTATGCGTGGTTTGGCGAAGGGCGGCGGGGTGGTCCGGGTGACGAGCATGTCGGCGTGCTGTATCGCCACGACCGCCTGCGCGTGCTCGCCTCAGGGGATTTCTGGCTCTCGGACACGCCGGATGTGCCGGGCAGCATCACCTGGAATCACCTGTATCCGCGGCTGGCGACCTGGGCGCTGTTCCAGCGCAAGGCCGACGGCCGCCGCTTCTATCTGTTCAATACCCACCTGCCGTACCGGGACGAGGACCAGCCGGCGCGGGTGCGCGGCGCGGCGCTGCTGCGCGCGCGCATCGCGGCGTTGCCGGCCGGTGTGCCGGTGGTGGTGACCGGCGACTTCAACATCGCCCCGGCCAATCCGGTGCACGCCACGCTGGTGCCGCTGTTGCACGACGCGTGGCAGGAGGCGGCGCAGCGGGAGGGGCCGGCCGCGACCTTCCACGGATTCAGCGGGCGTGCCGACCGGCGAATCGACTGGATCCTGCTACGTGGGCTGGACGTCGTGCGTGTCGCAACGCTGGATACACAGGAAGCCGGGAGCTTTCCGTCCGACCACTTCCCGGTCGTGGCGGATCTGGCGTGGCCCGCGGCCGAAAGCCCCTGAGTCGCACCACAGCGGGCCCCGCGCGCATCCGGCGCGCGGCGGTCGCGAAGCCTGGCGGCCGGTTCGTGCCTCAGCGCTTGGGCGTGAAGCGGATCGCCTGCCCGCCACCGGCCGCAAGACGCAGGGTCAGCGTGTCGGCGCTGGTCACCGTGCGCGTTTCGCGGGTGAGCTTGAACGGCGCGCTCTTCCAGTGCGCGCCGTCGCCATCACGGTACACCTGCGCCTCATAGCTCAGTCCGGGTTCGAGGAACGACAGCGGCACCTGCAGCACGCGTCCCTGCTCGTCGGTGATCGCGCCCAGGTACCAGTCGGTGCTGTTGCGGTCCTGCCGCGCCATCGTCACGTAGTCGCCCACCTCGCCGTTGAGCACGCGGGTCTGCGCCCAGTCCGCCGGCACGTCCTTGATGAACTGGAACGCGTCCATGTGCCTGGCGTAGTTTTCCGGCAGGTCAGCCGCCATCTGCACCGGGCTGTACAGCGTCACGTACAGCGCCAGCTGCTTCGCCAGCGTGGTCTGGATCGCCTGGCCGCGGCCTTGCAGGCTGAGGATGCCCGGGGTGTAGTCCATCGGCCCGGACAGCATGCGGGTGAACACCAGGTTGACCTCGTGTTCCGGTGGGTTGGTCGGATTGCCCCAGGCGCCGTATTCCATGCCGCGCGCGCCCTCGCGCGAAACCCAGTTGGGGTAGGTGCGGCGCAGGCCGGTGTCCTTGATCGGCTCGTGCGCGTTGATCGCCACATGGTGCTTCGCCGCCGCCTGCACCACGCGCAGGTGGTGGTTGGCATTCCACTGGCCGTCGTGCCATTCGCGCACGATCTTGCCGTCGTCGCCACGGCGTTCGATCTGTCCGGCGTCGCATACGTAGCCGGTCTTGACCACGTCGATGCCAAGACGCTCGTTCATCGCGAACGCCGCATCCATCTGGTCCTCGTAATGGCTGACCGCGCAACCGGTCTCGTGGTGGCCGATCAGGTGCACGCCCTTCGACATGGCGTATGCGGCCAGAGCCTCGATGTCGAAATCCCGTGTGGCCTGGGTGAAGTTGAAGTCGTAGCCGTTGCCGAACCACTGGCCGTCCCAGCCCGGGTTCCAGCCTTCGACCAGCACGCCGCGGAAGCCGTGCTTGGCGGCGAAGTCGATGTAGCGCCGGGTGTTGGCGGTGGTGGCGCCGTGCTCCTTCCCGGTGGCCCAGCTCTCCGTTTCCAGGTGCAGCGACCACCAGATGCCGATGTACTTGGCCGGCTGGAACCAGCTGACATCACCGACTGCATTGGGCTCGTTGAGGTTGAGGATCAGCTTGGACGATTCGTACAGCGCGGCGGCGCTGTCGGTGATCTGCACCGTGCGCCATGGCGTGTGGAAGGGCAGGGCGCGGCGGACCTTCCAGCCCTGCGAGGCGGGCGAGAGCTGCGCACGCAGGCGCTGGCCCTCGGTGCGGCGCAGCCACATCGCGCTGTAGTCCACCAGCGCGGCCTCGTGGAACGCGAGGTGCAAACCATCGTCGGTACGCACGGTGATCGGAGTGTGCGCTTGGGTGACCTCGGCCAGCGGCGTGCGTTGGTACAGGTACTCGTAGCGGTTCCACTCGCCTGCGGGGATCCACCATGCGGTGGCGGGCGCGGCGATCGCGAACTCGGTCAGTTCGTCGTCGATGATGACCTCGTCCATTGCCGCCTGCCGCGGAAACTCGTAGCGGAAGCCGACGCCGTCGTCGTACACGCGGAACACGACGTCGACGATACGGCCGGGCTTGATGGTCTCGGTGAAGCGCGCGCGCAGCTCGTTGTAGTGGTTGCGCACGTGGCGCGACTCACCCCATGGCTGTTCCCAGGTTTCGTCTGTGCTGGACGTAGCCTGGCGGGTCAGCGCCAGGCTGCGCTCGAGCTTGCCCGCCCCCCGGATCTGGAAGCCCAGCGCCGACGGCGCGATCACGGGCTCGCCCAGGCGCTGCACGTGGTAGCTCAGCCGGCCTTCGTGCAGGTCCAGCGTGGCGGTGAGCACGCCGGATGGGGAGGAGACCTCGGCGACGGTGGCGGCACGGGCCTCGGTCCCGGCGTGGAGGGCAAGCAGCAGCAACAGGGCGGACAACGGGCGCATCAGGCAGCTCCGGGCGGAAGGCGGTGGGATGGCGGCAGGCAGGCGTTCGGGGGCGGGGTCATGGCTCGACCACGAACACCACCGCGGTGCGCGGCGGCACGGTGAAGCGGCCGCGGCGCGCGTCGTAGCGCGCCGACTGGCGCGGGCGCGTATCGGCGGCGGCTTCGGTGCGGTGCACCGGATGCAGGCGGTACGCCTTGCCGCGCTGTTCGGGCAACGACAACGTCTGTGCTTCGGGGCTGACGTTGACCAGATACAGCACCTCGTCGAAGCGCGCGCCCGGGTAGCCGCGGCCGTCGAGGTGGCCGGCGATCACCACTGGGTTCTGCGCCGGTCCGGTGTTGGCGAAGTGCAGGCGCTGCTGCACGTCCGCCGCGCTTCGCAGGCGGAACAGGCTCGAACTGGCGCGCAACCGCAGCAGGTCGCGGAACGCGTCACGGGTGAAGGCGATGTCCACTGGGGTAGGGCGCAGCGCGGCGTCGGCCAGCAACGGGCGCATCAGGGCCCAGTCGGCGCCGTTGTCATCGTGCGGCGGCAGGCCGGTGCCGAAATGCTGCTCCTGCCCGGTCCAGTCGATGCGGTTGAACCAGTCGCCGGAATCGAAGCTGTTGCGGTCCAGCGACTTGGAGCGCAGCAGCTCGCCACCGGCATGGAAGTACGCCACGCCCTGGCTGAAGGCATTCAGCGCCAGCGCCAGCACCTGCACGCGCGCGCGCTCGGCCGACGACGTGTCCCGCGGCAGCTTGAACACGTTGATGTCGAACAGGGTCTGGTTGTCGTGGTTCTCGACGTAGTTGACCACCTCGCCCGGCTGGCTGGCGTAGCCTGCGGGCTGACCCTTGTAGTCGAGCGCGGACAGGGGTTTGGTCGCGCCTGTGCGGTCGGTGATGACATAGTCGCGCAACGTGCCCGCCAGGCCGGCGCGCACCAGGTCGGCGTGGTGCGTCAGCGCGTCAGCCGCACCCTGCGCAACCGCCGGAGACGTGGCTGCCGCCGTCGTGCCACTGTCGGACGTGCCCGTACCCGTGCGCATTGCGGCAATTGCATTCTGGGCTTTCGCCTGCGCATTGGGCGCATAGCCCAGTCCATTGACATAGCCTTGCGTGAACAGCGCCTCGCCCTTGTCGGCGGGCCCGCCGCCGCGGATCGCATCGCGTGCACGGTCGCTGAACGTGCCGATGCCCGAGCCGTTCAATGCGCCCTGCGCGGCCTGCACGAAGCGCGCACCGTTGGCCACTTCGCCGAAGTTCCACCCCTCGCCGATCAGCTGCACGTGGCGGCCGGCGGCAGCGTCGACCCGCGCCTGCAATTGCTCCATCGCCGCGCGCGGCTGGTGGCCCATGAGGTCGAAGCGGAACGAATCGATGCGGTAATGCCGCACCCACAGCTCCGCCGAGTCGACCATCAGCTTCGCCATCATCCGGTGCTCGGTGGCGGTGTTGTCACAGCAGGTGGAGCGCTCGACCGCGCCGTTGGCATCCAGGCGGTGGTAATAGCCAGGCACGATCCGGTCCAGCACCGACTGTGGGTGCTGGCCGGACTTGGTCATGTGGTTGTAGACCACGTCCATGCCCACGCGCAGGCCGGCGCGATGCAGGGCCTGCACCATCGCGCGGAATTCGCGGATGCGGGCCGCGCCGTCGGCCGCGTCACTGGCGTAGCTGCCCTCGGGCGCATTGAAGTGGTAGGGGTCGTAGCCCCAGTTGAAGCAGTCGCGTGCGGCGTCGGCCATCACCGCGGCCTGTTGCGCGCCGCTGTCGGACGCCGCTTCCGGCACGCGTGGCGCCGTGCAGCCATGCTCGGGGACGGTGGCCAGGTCGAACACCGGCAGCAGGTGCACGTCGGTCAGGCCCGCAGCGGCGAGACCACGCAGGTGGCGCATGCCGTCGCTGCCGGACTCGGTGAAAGCCAGGTACTTCCCGCGCCGGGCCGCGGGCACGCTGGCATCGTCGCGGGAGAAATCGCGTACGTGCAGCTCGTAGATGACCATGTCGGTCTGTGCGGCCAGCGGCGCCGGCCTGGGCGTGGCATCCCAGCCGGCGGGCTTGAGCGCGGCGGCGTCGAGGTCGGCGATGTAGCTGCGGCGTGAGTCGGTGGTCAGGCTGACCGAATACGGATCAGTGACGCGGTTGCGCACCAGCCCGGTGCCGGGCACGAGCACGTCGACCAGGTAGGTGTAGTACTGGCCGCTCAGGTTGGCCGTGTGGCGATACGACCATGCGCCGGTCGCAGCGTCCGCGGTCAGCGGCAGCAGCGTGTGCGCGCCCGCGCGGCCATCGGCATGCAGGCACGCGGCCACGCGCTGCGCCGTGGGCGCCCACAGGCGCAAGGTCGTGCCATCGCTGCCGGGCGTGGCGCCGAGGTCCGTCAGCGATTCCGCCGCGGCATGCAGGTCATCGAGGGCGCCCGCGGCCTGCACCCGGGTTGCAGCCCGGATGCGGCCCTTGGCGTCTTCTTCCACCAGCACCAGTTGTCCCGCATGCAAGGCGGCCAGCCGCGCGCGGTCGGCGGTGGCGATCTCAAGCACGGCGCCAGGGGCCACGAAGGCAAAGCGTGAGGCGAGGGCGGGCGGCAGCGGCGCGGATGCGCGGCGCAGTGCAAGTGCGCCGTCGGCGCCCAGCACACGCCGTCCCGGTGACGCGACGATGTGGCCATCACGGGAGTGGTACAGGCGGAAGCGGCCAGTGCCGTCGCGCTGCGGCCATTGCAGGCGGGTCGCGTCGAGCCAGTGCGCGGTGGCGGGTAGCGCCGCCGTCGGTGCCGGAACCAGCACGCGTGCGTGGGTCTCGGCGTTGCAGTCGGCGAGGCTGGGGGCAGGTGCTGCGGCAACGGCGTGCGGAGCCGCCAAGACCACGCCGGTACCGAACATCGCGGCCAACAGGCACGGCAATGTGCCGCGTCGCCAGCGCGACCGATGCTTTGGCCACGTTGCGGTGGCGGTTCCTGTTGCCGTTGCTACTGTCGCTGTCGCTGTAACCGTGCTTGGAGCGACCATCGGATGCATGTCCACCGTCTCGTCGCTCCGGATCAGGCCGTCAGGACAGCGTCGCGTAGAACACCGCGTGCGCCGGAAGATGCAGCACGGCGCCATCCACGTGCCCGGTCAGCAGGCCATGGTCCTCCAGCGGTGCGGTTGCGAAGCCCAGCGGCAGTGACCACGTGCACGGCCGCGCCGAGAGATTGAACGCGACCAGCAGCGTCTTCCCGTCGTGTTCGCGGGTGAACGCCAGCACCGGCTCGGGCGCCTCCAGGAACCGGATGTCGCCCAGCACCAGCGCCGGATGCGCCTTGCGCCAGCTCAGGAAGCGGCGCACATGGGCCAGTACAGAATCCGCCGAGACCTCCTGTGCGGCGACATTGCGCGCGCGGTGTTCCGCTGGCACCGGCAGCCACGGTGCACCTTCAGTGAATCCACCGTGCATGGCGTCGTGCCACGGCATCGGTGTGCGGCACCCATCGCGGCCCTTGAAGTTCGGCCAGAAGGTGATGCCGTAGGGATCCTGCAGCGCCTCGTAGGGCACGTCGGCTTCCGGTAGACCGAGTTCCTCACCCTGGTACAGGCACACCGAGCCGCGCAGCGAGCACACCAGTGCCACCAGCTGCGGCGCCAGCGCCGGATCGGGCGACGGTCCGCCCCAACGCGTCACCGCGCGGCGCACGTCGTGGTTGGAGATGGCCCAGCACGGCCAGCCATCGGCCATCTTCGCTTCCAGCTGCTGCACGGTGCCGCGGATGTATGCCGCGCTGAAGTCGTCCACCAGCAGCTCGAAGCTGTAGCCCATGTGCAGCCGCTTCTCGGTGACGTACTCGGCCATCGTCGCCAGCGAATCCTCCGAGGAGATCTCGCCCAGCGTCGTCGCCTCGGGATACCGGTCCAGCAGCGCGCGCAGGTCCTCCAGCAGCGCCAGGTTCTCCGGCTGCGTGTTGTTGTAATAGTGGTACTGGAACGCGTACGGGTTGTCCGCGCTGAAGCCGCGCCCGGTGCGCGCGTCCACCGGCTTGGCCGGGTTGTCGCGCAGCTGCGCGTCGTGGAACGGGAAGTTGATCGAATCCAGGCGCAGGCCGTCCACGCCCTTGTCCAGCCAGAACTGCACGCTGTCCAGCATCGCCGCGCGCACTTCAGGGCAATGGAAGTTCAGGTCCGGCTGCGAGGACAGGAAGTTGTGCAGGTAATACTGGCCGCGTCGCGGCTCCCACTTCCATGCCACGCCGCCGAAGATCGACAGCCAGTTGTTGGGCGGCGTGCCATCGGGCCTGGCGTCGGCCCACACGTACCAGTCGGCCTTCGGGTTGTCGCGGCTCTCGCGGCTCTCCTTGAACCATGCATGCTCCACCGAGGTGTGGCTCAGCACCTGGTCGATCATCACCCGCAGGCCCAACGAATGCGCCTTGGCCAGCAACCGGTCGAAGTCGTCCAGCGTGCCGAACATCGGGTCGACGTCGCGGAAGTCGGCGATGTCGTAGCCGAAGTCGGCCATCGGCGACTTGAAGAACGGCGAGATCCAGATCGCATCGACGCCCAGGCTGGCCACGTAGTCCAGCTTGCGGATGATGCCGGGCAGGTCGCCCACGCCATCCCCGTCGGTGTCCAGGAAGCTGCGCGGGTAGATCTGGTAGATCACCGCGCCACGCCACCAGCGATTGCTCATCATCCGCCTCTCCATCCTTCTGCAGGCCGCGACAGTGCTGGCGCGCCGGAGCGCCACTATTCCACGCCGCGACGACGCACGGGTTGATGCAATCGGGGCGCCACGGATGAATACGTTTGCAGGGAAATTTGTGCAGCAGGCCCGCCCTCTACCATGGCCGCGCGCACTGCCATGGCAGGTGTTACAAGCATTGCCATGCGTGCGCATCGCGTTGTGCATTGCGTCATCCAACCACCAGGCCGATCGCCCATGACCCACAAACCGCAGCTCTCGTTCTGGCAGATCTGGAACATGTGTTTCGGCTTCCTTGGCATCCAGTTCGGCTTCGCGCTGCAGAACGCCAATGTCAGCCGCATCTTCCAGACGCTGGGCGCGGACGTGGAGGCCATACCGCTGCTGTGGATCGCCGCACCGCTGACCGGCTTGCTGGTGCAGCCGATCGTCGGCTACCTGTCCGATCGCACGTGGACCGGACTTGGACGTCGCCGGCCGTACTTCCTGGTGGGCGCGGTGCTTGCCTCGCTGGCGCTGTTCCTCTTCCCGAACGTGCCGGCGCTGTGGGTCGCCGCCGGCATGCTGTGGCTGCTGGATGCCTCGATCAACATCTCGATGGAGCCGTTCCGGGCGTTCGTCGGCGACCAGATGGCGCCGGCGCAGCGCCCCACCGGCTACGCCATGCAGAGCTTCTTCATCGGCGTGGGCTCGGTGGTGGCCAGCATGCTGCCGTGGATCCTGCAGCACCTGGGCGTGGACAACACCGCGCCGGAGGGGAAGATCCCCGATACCGTGCGCTACGCGTTCTACGCGGGTGGCGTGGTGCTGCTGGGGGCGATCACCTGGACCGTCGTGCGCACGCGGGAATACTCGCCCCAGGAGCTGGCGGCGTTCGATGACCATGAGCCCGCCGTGGCGGAGGTGCGCCGCGATGCCGGTGCCGGACTGACCCGCTGGACGTCGCTGGCGGTGGCCGCGCTGGTGCTCGGGTTGGCGGGATGGTTCGTGGTTGCGCGCTTCGGCCTGGACAAGCAGCTGTATGTGCTGGCCGGTGGCATCGCCGCGTACGGTGCGTTGCTGCTGCTGGCGATGCGCACCCGCCAGGACGGGATGCTGGCCAACATCATGCAGGACCTGCACGGCATGCCCCGCGCGATGCGTCGCCTGGCGGTGGTGCAGTTCTTCTCGTGGTTCGCCCTGTTCGCCATGTGGATCTACACCACGCCCGCGGTGACCTCGGTGCATTACGCGGCCACCGACACCGCGTCGGCGGCGTACAACGAAGGCGCCAACTGGGTCGGCGTGCTGTTTGCCGCCTACAACCTGTTCGCCGCGCTGGCCGCGGTGCTGATCCCCGGGATGGTGCGGCGGATCGGCCTGCGCATGAGCCACCTGGTCAACGCGTTGCTGGGCGCGGCGGGCCTGCTGTCGATGCTGGTGATCCACGATCCGAAGTGGTTGCTGCTGTCGATGGTCGGCGTCGGCTTTGCCTGGGCGTCGATACTGTCGCTGCCTTACGCATTGCTGTCCGACAGCGTGCCCGCGGCGAAGATGGGCGTGTACATGGGCATCTTCAATTTCTTCATCGTCATCCCGCAGCTGGTGGCGGTGAGCCTGCTGGGGCTGATGGTGAAAGGCCTGTTCGGCAACCAGCCGATCTACGCACTGCTGATCGGCGGCGTCAGCCTGGTGCTGGCGGGCCTGTGCGTGCTGCGCGTGCCGGAGCCCGCCGCGACCCCGGTGCCCGCTGGCGCCGCCGCACACTGAGGAAGCCGCATGCGTTCGACCCCTTCAAGCACCGGGCTACCTGCCGCGCATCTTGCCTCCGATGGAACTGCGGCCACGCCCGCGCGCGCGGCGGCGCCAAGGCAGGCACGCGCCGCCTTGCGGGCGTGGCGCGGTCGCCGCCACGCGGTCGCCGCTGTTGTCGCCCTGTGGCTTTCGGGCTGCGTGAGCGTTGGCGAAGGCCACGCCGGCGCTCAGCCGCAGGACCGTGGACACTCCAGCGCCGACGCGCAGTACTACGGCACCACCGAGCCGATGGCCGCGGACGCGGTGTACTTCGTACTCACCGACCGCTTCGTCAACGGCGACCCCGGCAACGACCAGCGCACGCAGGGCGGTGCCGATCCCAGCCGCCGCACGTTCGACCGGCCCGTGCCGGGCGCGCCCAAAGGCCGCAGCGACAACGTCGGCTACCTTGGCGGCGACTTCCGCGGCCTGCTGGACAATGCCGGCTACATCCGCGACCTGGGCTTCGGAGCAGTCTGGCTCACCCCCATCGTCGACAACCCGGATGAAGCCTTCACCGGCGGCGACGCGGTGAAGTGGGGCGGGATGTTCACCGACCGCGGCAAGACTGGCTACCACGGCTACTGGGGCGTGAACTTCTACAAGCTGGACGAGCACCTGCCCAGCCCCGGGCTCGATTTTGCCGGCCTGACCGCGGGGTTGAAGCAGCACGGCCTGAAGGCCGTGCTCGACATCGTCGCCAACCACGGCTCGCCGGCGTACACCATGCCGGTGGACCAGCCCAAGTTCGGCGAGATCTACGCCGCCGACGGCACGCTGCTCGCCGACCACCAAAACCTGCCACCCGCGCAGCTTGATCCGGCAGGCAACCCGCTGCACCGCTGGTACAACACCAGGCCCGGCCTGGCGCAGTTGTCGGACATCAACGAGGACAACCCCGAGGTGCTCGAGTACTTCATCGGCGCCTATTCGCAGTGGATCGACCAAGGCGCCGACGCGTTCCGCATCGACACCATCCCGTGGATGCCGCACGCGTTCTGGCATGCCTTCACCTCGCGCATCCGCGAGAAGCATCCGGGCTTCTTCATGTTCGGCGAGGCGTTCGACCACGACGCCGCCACCATCGCCGCGCATACGCTGCCGCACAACGCCGGGGTCAGCGTGCTGGATTTCCCCCTGAAGGAGCGGATGGCGGAGGTGTTCGGCCGCAAGGGTGGCGGCTTCGAGCGCATCGCCGAGCGCCTGTACCTGGTGGACGGCCCGTACCAGAACCCGTACGAGCTGATGACCTTCTACGACAACCACGACATGGCGCGACTGGACGCCCGTGACGAAGGCTTCATCGACGCGCACAACTTCCTGTTCACCGCGCGCGGCATCCCGGTGATCTACTACGGCTCGGAAACCGGCTTCGAGCGTGGCACCGCGGAGCACGCGGGCAACCGCAACTACTACGGCCAGGCGCGCATCGATGCCGCAGCGCGCAGCCCGATCTACGCCCCACTCAAGCGCATCGCCCGCCTGCGCGCGAACTCGCCCGCGCTGCAGCGTGGCCTGCAGCTCAACCTGGAGATGGCCGGCGACCGCGCGGCGTTCTACCGCGTCTACCAGCACGGTGGGCACGCGCAGATGGCGCTGGTGCTGATCAACAAGGGCGATGCGCCGACCACGTTCACCGAACGCCGTTACGTGCAGGCGGGCCGTTGGCGTGCGGCGGTCGGGGGTGGCGAAGTGACCGTGGCCGAAGGCGACGCCTTGTCGGTCTCCGTGCCGGCGCACGGGGTGGAAGTGTTCCTGCTGGATGCGCCGGTGCGCCGCGCCGACCTGGCACGCGAACTCGACAAGGCGCAGCCAGGGGCTCGGTCGCGCCGCTGACAATCGCGTCCAGGAGATGGCCGCTCAGGGCGTGCGCGGCTGGTGCCCGTATTGCCTACTGCGCGGCCGTCAGCCTGCGGCCGCGCCGCTGGAGCGCCGTACCACCAGCTGCGCCGGCAGGGTCACGCTTTCCGCCGCCTCGCCCTTGACCAGTTTCAGCAGGGTTTCCACCAGCAACTCGCCAGCGCGCGCGGTGTCCTGCACCACGGTGGTCAGCGACGGGTTGGTGAAGCGCGCGGTAGGAATATCGTCAAAACCCACCACCGCCACGTCCTCGGGCACGCGCAGGCCCTTCTCGGCCAGCGCGCGGATCGCCCCGATGGCGATGAGGTCGCTGGCCGCGAACACTGCATCGAACGGCTGTCCGCGTTCCACCAGTGCCATCGCCGCGGTGTAACCGGCTTCCTCGGAACTGTCGGCGTCCACCTGCAGCGCCGGGTCCAGCGCCAGCCCGGCCACCTGCAGGGCGGCCTCGCAGCCGCGGTAGCGGTCGAGGAACTCCGGGTAGCCGCGCGACGCTGACCCCAGGAACGCCACCCGCCGCCGGCCCAGCGCGGCCAGGTGCTCTCCCACCAGCCGCCCGCCGTGGGCGTTGTCGCAGCCGATGGAGATGCCGGGCTGGTCCGGCTGCACCGCGCCCCAGCGCACGAAGCGCGTGCCCTGCGCCACCAGCGCGTCCAGTTTGTCGCGGTACAGGCGGTAGTCGCCGTAGCCCAGCAGGATCAGCCCGTCGGCCTTCATGCTGTCCTCGTAGTCGGCGTGCCAGTCGTCGGACAGTTGCTGGAACGAGACCAGCAGGTCCTGCCCATGGCGGGCGCAGGCCCGGGTCACCGAACCGAGGATCGACAGGAAGAACGGGTTGATGTGCGCGTGGTCCGGGGTCGGCTCCTCGAACAGCAGCAGCGCCAGCGTGCCCGAGCGTTGGGTGCGCAGGCTGGAGGCATGGCGGTCGACCTTGTAGTTCAGCGCCCGCACCGCCTCCTCCACCCGCCGCCGGGTCTCGGCGTTGACCAGCGGACTGCCGCGCAGCACCCGCGAGACCGTGGCCTGGGAGACCCCGGCCCGGTGGGCGATGTCGATCGAGGTGGCCTTGGTGCGTTTGCGCATGCGGGCGGGATGCCTGGTGAAGCGGACCGCCCGAGTGTAGTCGCAGTGGCGCCGGCCGCGGGCCCCTTGTCCCCGCCTTAACCCCCCTTTTGGCACGCTCCCCCGACCCGCCAAGCCCCCATATTGGCGTTCCATCCCCGCAACACAGTGGAACTTTTTCCCCCTTTAGCAGTCACACCCCCCGACTGCTAAGATGACCCTCATGACCCAGAACGCCTCCTCCACCGCCCTGGTCGCCAACAACCTCCCGATCCCCGCCATGGGCGGGCTGGTCCCCCTCGGTTCGCTCGAGGCCTACATCGGCGCCGTGCACCGCATCCCGGTCCTCACCGTCGAGGACGAGCAGGTGCTGGCCCGCCGCTTCCGCGACGAGGAAGACCTCGACGCCGCCCGCGAGCTGGTGCACTCGCACCTGCGCTTCGTGGTGCACGTGGCCCGCGGCTACAACGGCTACGGCCTGCAGATGGGCGACCTGATCCAGGAAGGCAACATCGGCCTGATGAAGGCGGTGAAGCGCTTCGACCCGGACCAGGGCGTGCGCCTGGTGAGCTTCGCGGTGCACTGGATCCGTGCCGAGATGCACGAGTTCATCCTCAAGAACTGGCGCATCGTCAAGGTCGCCACGACCAAGGCGCAGCGCAAGCTGTTCTTCAACCTGCGCAAGTCCAAGACCCGCCTGGGCTGGATGAACGCCGAGGAAGTGCGCGCCGTCGCCGCCGACCTCAACGTCTCCGAGCGCGAAGTGCTGGAGATGGAGTCGCGCCTGTCCGGCCGCGACATTGGCTTCGACCTGCCGTCCGACGAGGACGACGACCACGCGCCGCCGTCGCCGGCCGCGTACCTGCGCACCAGCGACGAGGACCCGTCGCAGGCCTACGAGCGCTTGGACGAGGAAGACAACCAGCTGCAGCTGCTGCGTGACGGTCTGGCCGGGCTCGACGAGCGCTCGCGCGACATCGTCAAGCGCCGCTGGCTGGACGGCGAGGGCAAGGTGACCCTGCAGGAGCTGGCCGACGAATACGGCGTCTCCGCCGAGCGCATCCGCCAGATCGAGGCCAACGCGCTGAAGAAGATGCGCGCGCTGTTTGCGGCCTGATTCGGAAGCCGCCATGCATCGCACCAAGGCCCGGGCAACCGGGCCTTTCTGCATCCGAGGCCGCGGTCCCGCGACGCCATGGCGCCACGCGCGCGTAGCGGCCATCGCATTCCGAGAAAAGCTCGCACCAGTGTTGCGGGACGACACGCTAGCCTGTGGCGGATGAACCGACCGGTCCCGCCGCTTGCCGCGACGATGCGCGCATTCCGCGCGCGCACCCAGCCGGGAGGCGTGGGGCTGCCCGGTTGGGGCGCGGGACTGGGGCTGGCGCTGCTGACCGCAGGGCTCTACCTGGGACTGGGGCTGGTCGGGTTCCTGCACTGGGCGGTCAACACCGGCGCGCTGTTCAGCGCCCTGTGGCTGCTGCCGCGGCGCCACTGGCCGTGGCTGTTCGCCGGCACGGTGCTGGCGCGCAGCCTCGGCGGGGTGATCGTGCACACGACCTCGGGCATGTCTGGCGCCTTCTTCGGCTACTGGTCCGGGCCCCTGCAGTACCTGTTGGGCAACGTGCTGGAGCCCTTCCTCGTCGCCAGTGGCGTGCTGCTGCTGCAACGCTGGCGGGTCACCCCGCAGACCGCGGCCAGCCTGCAGCAGATCTCGCGCCTGCACCTCGGGGCGCTGGTGTCCGCGCTGGCGGTCATGGCCAAGGACCTGCTGTACGTGTGGAACGACGGCTGGATGGGCGACATCCGAGCGGCCCGCATCGTTGACGTCGCGCCGTTGGCGGTGGACGGGGCGCTGCCGCACTTGGCGGTCTTCGGCATCAAGAGCGTGCTCGGCAACTTCGTCGGCATCCTGCTGGTGGCGCCATTGCTGGCCTGGGGCGTGCGCCCGGCGCACCGCGAGGGCTCCGCGACGATCCTGCGCGGTGGGCTCCGCTACCTGCTGCCGCTGGTGGGGGGGTACCTGCTGTGGGTGCTGTCGACGCCGGGCGCCGAGCTGGTCGAGGTGGTGCGCCGCCTGCTGCTGGTATCGGTGGTGGTGTTCGCGGTCTGGCATGGCTGGCGCGGCGCGGTGCTGGCGCTGCTGGCCGTCAGCCTGGTCGGCGTGCTCGAGGAGCACCTGCAGACCGCCACCGCGCAGCCGGTACGGATGCAGTTGTTCACCGCGCTGACCGGTGCCACCGCGCTGCTGTTCGGGGCCACCGTCGACGGCCTGCGTGCGCAGGCCGGGCAATTGCAGCAGGCCAAGGAGGAGAGCGAACGGCTGGCCCAGGAGCTCAATGCCGCCGCGCGCCGCAACCTGCTCACCGAGGAGCGCGAGCGCCGCCGCCTGGCCGGCGAACTGCACGACGAATTCGGCCAGACCCTGACCGCCTTGCAGACCCGGCTGATGCTGGTGGCGCCGCAAATGACGCAGGGCGGGCAGGGCGTTGCGGTGGAGTCGCTGTTGGAGCTGACCCGGGCGATGCGCGCCAACATCTCCGGCGTGCTGGAGTCGCTACGCCCCTCCGCGCTGGAGCAGTTGGGATTGTTCCGCGCGATCGACCAGGGGCAGGTGCGGCGGCTGGCCGACGATGCCGGGGTGGAGCTGGAGACCGTGCTCGAGGGCGACGCGCGGCTACTGCCGCTGCTGGACGACACGCTGCGCATTGCCGCCTACCGGCTGGTGCAGGAAGGCGTGACCAACGTGGTGCGCCACGCGCGTGCGACCCATTGCCGGGTACGGCTGCGGGTCAGCCAGCGCGCCGGGATGCTGTGGATGTTCATCGAGATCCGCGACGATGGCGTCGGCGTGCGCGTGGGCCGCGGGCCCGGTCGCGGGCTGGCCAACATGCGCGACCGCGTGCTGGCCCTCGGCGGCCGCCTGCACGTTGGCTCCCATGGTGAGGGCCTGCGCCTGCACGCCCTGCTGCGCCAGCCGCTGGAGCCGCCGCGTCCGCTTGCGTGAGGCAATGGGCGTCGGCCGCGTGAGGTGGCTGACTATCGCCTCGACCCGCGCAATGTCACCGTCCGTCGTTGCAACCGGAAACCTTATGCCGTCTCCCGCAACCGCTGCAGCAGCAATGCCTCCAGCTTGCGCTGGTCGGCGGCGAAGCGGCGGATGCCGTCGGCCAGCTTGTCGCTGGCCATCGGGTCCTCGTTGTGGTGCCAGCGGAACGCGCCCTCGGCCATCGCGCCCGGCGGCATGGCCGGCGTGCCCCCGGCATGCAGCGCACGCCGCACCTCGCCGTCACCCTGGGCCAGTTCGGCCAACAGCTCGGGGGCAATGGTGAGCCGGTCGCAGCCGGCCAGCGCCAGCACCTGCCCGGTGTTGCGGAAGCTGGCGCCCATCACCACCGTGCCGTAGCCGTGGCGCTTGTAGTACTGCCAGATGCGCGCCACCGATTGCACGCCCGGGTCGTCCTGTGGCGTGGGCGGGCGCTCGGCGCCGTTGGCCAGGTGCCAGTCGAGGATGCGGCCCACGAATGGCGAGATCAGGAACACACCCGCATCGGCGCATGCCACCGCCTGCGCGAACGAGAACAGCAGCGTGAGGTTGCAGTGGATGCCTTCGCGTTCCAGCTGCGCGGCTGCGCGGATGCCTTCCCACGTGGCGGCGATCTTGATCAGCAGCCGCTCGCGACCGATGCCGGCGTCGGCGTACAGCGCCACCAGCCGTCGCGCCTGTGCCAGCGTCGCCTCGGTGTCGAAGCTCAGCCGCGCATCGACCTCGGTGGAGACGCGCCCAGGCACCAGTTTGAGTATCTCGCCGCCGATGGCCACCGCCAGCCGGTCGCTGGCATCGGCGATGCGCGTGGCTTCGCCGGTGCCGCGGGCGTCGGCCACGGCGGCCTCCAGCAGCGGCGCATACGCCGGCAGCGTGGCCGCCTTGAGCAACAGCGACGGATTGGTGGTGGCGTCCTGCGGGCGGAAGCGGGCGATGGCATCGATGTCGCCGGTGTCGGCGACCACGGTCGAATGGGTGCGAAGCTGGTCGAGCAGGGACATGGGCGTGCGCGTGCGGGGTTGCGCCAATTCTGCGTGAACCGTGCGAGGCCGTCATGACATGCGGGGCCTCGACCAAAGTCTCGGCGCCATGGGCTCAGAAGCGCAATTCATATCGCATGAAACGGTTGACACCGCTGCGGTCGGCGTGATGTTCTCGTTACCCATGAGCACCGCCCACGCCCTTCACAAACTTGCCGTATATGCGTCCCTCGACGCTGCGCGGCCGTGTGCGTGTGCCCAAGCCACCGGCCTGAACTGGATTACCAACTTTACCTGGGCACACCGCGCGGGGATCGGGCACGTGTAGGCCAACGCCAACCAGCCCAGGCAACAGACCTGAACCCCGCGCCCTCGAAAGAAGCGCGGGGTTTTTCGTTCTGGGGCCAGGCCAGCAGTACCGACATCAGCACCAGCCAACCCACCGAGGACATCGCCATGACCAAGACCAAGCCGAACATCGCCAAGCCCGCTTTCGCCACCTGGTATGCCGTCACCGTAGCCGCCGGTCTGGCCGTGGCCCGCACCGATGCGCAACGGAGGCCCTTGTGAGCGGGGCGCTGGCGGCCGCCCCGCCCTTCAGCGCCGAGGTCGTGCCGCTGCACGGCCAGCCCGGTCCCGACTCGTTGCTCGGCCACTGGCTGGCGCTGGTCTCCAAGAACCGCCAATTGCAGCTTGAGCGCGCGGCGCGCAAGTTGCGCATCACCGTCACCGAATGGGTCGCGTTGCGCCAGTTGCAGCGCGCGGGTCGCACCACCCAGTGCCGCCTGGCCACCGACGCCGGCCTGACCGCGCCGTCACTGTCGCGCGCACTGGCCTCGCTGGAGGACTTGGGCTACGTCAGCCGCAGCGCGGACATCGACGACATGCGCTTCGTGCGCGTGGAGATCACCGAGGCGGGGCGTGCGCTGGTGCCGCAGTTGCTGGAGACCGAGCGCAAGGTCGACCGTGAACTGTTCGGTTGCCTGGCGCAGGCCGCACGCGAGGAACTGACCGTGGCGCTGCGCTCGGTGGCGGCGACGCACGGTTACGACGGCAGCGCGCCGCGCCGTACACGCTGACCGCGGCGATCGGACCCCACGGCGACGCCCCGGTGTCGTCGTGGCGGCGCGTCGCTGGTCGCGCAGGCCCTGGCTCAGTACAGGTCGGTCGGATCCACGTCCAGTGACCAGCGCACGCGCCGTGCCTCGGGTAGGGCGTGGATCGCAGGCAATGCGAAGTCCAGCGCCGCATGCAGGTGACGGCGCGTGGGCGAGGACAGCAGCAGTTGCTCGCGCTGGTAGCCCGCACGCCGCGGCATCGGCGCAGGCAGCGGGCCGTTGAGTTCGATCATCGCGTCCGGGTCGTTGGGGTCGAACAGCTCGTCGGCGGCGCTGTCGATGGTGGCGCGGGCGGCGCGCAGGAACGCGTTCGCCTGTTCCACCTGCTTGGCCTCCGCGCGTAGCAGGACCAGATGGCCGAAGGGCGGGAAGCCGGCAACCTCGCGTTGCGCCAGTTCGGTTTCGGCGAAAGCGGCATAGCCACCGCTCAGCAGGGTGTGCAGCAGCGGGTGCTCGGGGTGGTGGGTCTGCAGCAGCACTTGCCCGGGCTTGTCGGCGCGGCCGGCGCGGCCGGCGACTTGGATCAGCAGCTGCGCCAGTTTCTCCGGCGCGCGGAAGTCGGCCGAGAACAGCCCTTCGTCGATGCCGACCACGGCGACCAGGGTCAGGTTGGGTAGGTCGTGGCCCTTGGCCAGCATCTGCGTGCCGACCAGGATGCCGGGGGCGTCGCCGAACGCGGCCAGGTGCTGCTCCAGCGCGTCGCGGCCCTGGGTGGTGCCGCGGTCGATGCGCAACACCGGCACGTCGGGGAAGCGCGCGGCCAGCACTTCCTCGATGCGCTCGGTGCCGGCGCCCTGCGGCTGCAGCGACAGCCCGCCGCAGTCGGGGCAGGCGTTGGGCGCGGGGCG
>NZ_AVPU01000024.1 GCF_000768355.1 Lysobacter daejeonensis GH1-9 | reverse complement strand
CAGGCCGGGCAGGCCGCGCGGATCGGGCACCGCGTGCGGCCCGACCACGCGGCGAGCCACCGGGGCCAGGTGATGCAGCGCGCTGGCGTAGACCCCACGCTTGAACATCACCACGTGCTCCACCGGGTACCAGAAGTCGACCCAGCGCCAGTGGTCGAACTCGGGTTTGTCGGTGAGATCCAACCGCAGGTCCGATTCGGTGCCAGTCAGGCGCAGCAGGAACCAGACCTGCTTCTGGCCGATGCAGACCAGCCGGTCGTGGCGGCGGATGGAGCGCTGCGGCAGGCGGTAGCGCAGCCAGCCCGGGGTGGCGCCCAGCACTTCCACGTGCTCGGGCATCAAGCCGGTTTCTTCACGCAACTCGCGGTACATCGCCTCGAGCGGCGTCTCGTCGCTGTTCATCCCGCCCTGCGGGAATTGCCAACCATCGCGATGCACCCGGCGCGCCCAGAACAGGCGGCCGTCCGGATGCATCAGGATGATGCCGACATTGGGCCTGTAGCCGTCCGGATCGATCACGATGCGGACTCCTGAATTAGGGTGACTTGCGTCTCTGTCTCCGACTCTGCCACGGGGTGTGGCACAGGACAAGTCGACCGCGGCCCGGGCGGTGAATTGACATTGCCAGTCGGTATCCGCACAATTTGCGGCTCGCCGCGACTGCGGCGTGATCTGCGACTCCCGGCTATGTAGCTCAGCCGGTTAGAGCACAGCACTCATAATGCTGGGGTCGGTGGTTCGAGTCCACCCATAGCCACCAGTCCGGTGATGTCGCAGATAAGGGGCCTTGCCCCACCCTGAAAAGCCCGCCTTGGCGGGCTTTTTTGTTGGCGGCGGGCCAGCCCAGCGCGGACGGGCCGCGGTAAGCCTTTGCCGATCCGTCTCCTGCCCTCACCCGCCGATTCGCTCGCGCAGGCGCCCGGCGCGGGTCAGCGCGTTATCCATGCACGCAATGACCGCGTCGCTTGTTCCCCACAGTTCCACGCTCTGGCGCGCGCGCGACAGGCCGGTGTAAAGCATCTGCCGCACCAACAGCGGATGCTCGGCCACGGGTGGCAGCAGCAGCGCTACGTGGCGGTACTCGGAGCCCTGGCTCTTGTGCACGGTCAGGGCGAACGCGCCCTCGTGCGCGGGCAGGGTGTCAGGGTCGAACCAGCGCACCGCCGGCGTGTCACCCTCACTGTCGTTGCCAGCAACTCCTTCGAATGCCACGCGCAACACCTCGCGGCCATCGTCCAGGCGCACGCGCAGGCACAGGCCCACGTCGCCGTTGAACAGATTACTGGCATAGTCGTTGCGGACCACCATCACCGCACGCCCCGGATACCAGTCGGCGCCCGCCCACTCGGCGAGGGTTTCGCTGCGACGCAGGTGGTGCTCGATGCGTGCGTTGGCATCGACGGCACCGAACGGGCCTTCACGCAACGCGCACAGCAGTTGCTGGGCATGCAGTGCGGACAGCGCGCGGCGCGCGGCAGCAGGATCGGCGTCGTGCAGCACGTCGAACGCACAGGCCTGCGACAGTGCGGTTTCCACGCGCCGGGCCCAGGCCGAAAGCAAGGGGTCCAGGGCGCGACGATCCAGTGGCGCATGGCGCACCGCCTGGCTACCCGCAGCGCGCCACGCATCCTGGAAGGCGGCAACGTCGCCATTGCGCACAGCGTCGTTGATCGGCACGAGCAAGCGGTCAGCGCGGAAGCAGTGGCGCAGGCGCACCAGATCGGGCGCATCGCCGCCTTCCAGTGCAGCCACCAGATCGGCCAGCACCGAGCCGGTGCCTACCGAGGTCAGCTGGTCCGCATCGCCCACCAGCACCAGCACGGCATCGTCGCGCAGTGCTTCGAGCAGGGCGCGCAGCAGGGCCAGGTCGATCATCGAGGCTTCGTCGACCACCACGATGTCGGCCGGCAGGCGGTGTTCGCGGTGGTGAGCGAAGCCGCCCTGCCCCCCACGGCTGCCCAGCAGCCGATGCAGGGTGCCGGATTCGGCGGTGGCGAGGCTGTCCAGATGGGGCTGCCACGTGGACGGCAGTGGACTCCACGGACGGGCGGCGGTGGCGCTTTCGGCATCGGCACCATGCGACGGCGGTCTTGCGTGCAGCGCGACGCCGCCCCTGCGCAGCGACTCGGTCAGACGCTGGGCGGCCTTGCCGGTAGGCGCGGCGATGCGCACGACCGGCGCGCGGCCGGCGTGGGCGGCCGTGTGTTCGCGCACCAGCGCCAGCAGCATGCGCAGCACCGTGGTGGTCTTGCCGGTGCCAGGGCCGCCGGTGAGCACGAACAGGCGCTTGCCCGGCGCCTGGCGTACGGCCGCACGCTGCGGCGCTTCCTCGTCGCGGGTGCTGCTATTGAACAGGTCACGCAGGTCGTCATCGGTGATGGCGTGCGCGGGCGTGGGGCATGCTGCGCGACGGTGCCGGACCAAGCCGGCGACTGCGGTTTCGTGCAGGAAGTTGCGGCGCAGGAAGAACGCTTCGCCATCGAGCACGAAGGGGCTGGCCGGAACCACCTCGCCCACGGTGCGCTGCACCCATGCGTCGCCCGCATCGTCGGCCATCGCCTGCACGGCGGCGGGCAGGTCCGGCGACCAGGGCATGCCGAGCCGTTGTGCGCCTTCCGCGGTGAGCAGCAGCGCCGCGTCGCCGCGCGATTCGGCGGCGCTGGCCCAGCCGGCGAGCCGCGCCAACCGCACATCGCCGCCGTGGGCCAGTACCCAACGCGCAACGGCGTGGTCGAGACTGGACCAGGCCTCGGGCGGCTCGAAGCCTGGCACCGGGCGGAAGTGGAAGCCGCGTGCGACGGGCAGGTTCACGCGGCCTCCTCCACACCCACTTCGACGCGCGACAGCTCGGCCTGCACCGCGTCGATCAGGGCGTCGTTGAATCGATGGCGCCACACACCACAGGGCGTGCCGTCGGGCAGCTGCAGGCCGGTGGCGCGCACGAACAGGTACCAGCAATCACCGAGGTGGCGGGCGCGGTCATAGGCGTCGCCCAGGCGATCACGCAAGTAACGGTCGATGGCCACGGTGTAGAGCAGTGCCTGGAAGCGGTAGTGGGTACTGTCCATCTTCCGCTCCAGCGCGGCGGGGGCGTAATCCTCCAGGCAGGCAGAGGCGCCATCGCCGAGGTCGTTGCCCTTCCAGTCGAGGATGTGGAACCGACCCGCGTGCTCGAACACAAGGTCGATCTTGCCGTTCATCAGGCCCGCGAGCTGCTGCGCGCGCGCAGGGATGAGTTGCGGCCATCCGTGCTGGGCGCAGATATCGCGCAGGCGCCCGAGCGAGGCACCATCGAGGGCGTAGTTGAACTCCATCTCCGCGCGCAGCGCGGTGGCGGGCAGGTCGGCCAGGCGCACGCCTGCCCGCGCGAGGTCCGCGTCCAGCACGGCCTGCAATCGCAGGATCAGTCGCTCAGCCAACGCTTCGGTGGTCAGCTCGCGATGGCTGACGTCGTAATGGGTGAGGCTCTCGCGCACCAGCGCGTGCTGCGCGGCCAAAGGTTCGTCGGGCGCGCGCAGTTCGAGGATGCGATGGATGGCGTTGCCGAAATCCGCACCAGCCACGCCCAACAGGCTGTCCAGTTCCGGGTGCGGCGTGGCTGTGGCGGTCGCGGTGACTGGGGCCGTTGCGTCGTCCATCGCGGACGCGTCGAGGGGCTCGTTGAGAACCGCGGCGTCGCGCTCGTCGCCCGCCGCCGCCCAAGGATCGGCTTCGAACCGGCGGCGTCGCGCCACGAGCGTGGTGAAGCTGTGGCGCGACGGGAGGATGCGTTCCGGGACAGCCGGAAGGGCGCGCGCCTCGTCGCCGGTGCGCACGCGAATGGGCTGCGGCGGGCGCAACACCGGCGACGTCCACCATCCCGCCACCACGGCGATGCGGTCGGCCCCATGTGCGGCGAGCGCCTCGGCATCAAGACGCGGGGTGGCCAGCGCCAACGGCGCGGCCAGGGCATCGTCAGCGCCCTGCTTCGCATGCGGCGCGATCCATGCGTGGCAGGCGTGTACCGCTCGCGTCAGTGCCACGTAGAGCACGCGGAAGCGCTCGTCCTGCTGTTCGCGGTCATCAAGCCGCACGCTGGCCTCGTCCAGCGCCACGCGGCGCAGGCCATCCACGCCGGACAGCTTGCGCAGGCCCTTGGCGTGCTGGCGCGCGCGCCCTTCGTGCTTCCACATCAGCGGCAGCAGCACCACGTTGAACTCCAGGCCCTTGCTGCCGTGCAGGGTCATCACCTGCACGCAATGGGCGTCTGATTCGATGCGCAGTGCGTTGGCGTCGGCAGCGTCCTCGCTGTCCTCACGCGAGCCTTCAATGCGCTGCTGCAGCCACTTGAGCACCGAGGCCATGCCATCGGCCTGGTCTTCGCAGGCCTGCAGCAGTTCGCCCAGATGGCGCAGGTCGGTCAGCACCCGGTGGCCCTCGCGCGTGTCCAGATGCGCGCGTGCAACCTCGTCGATCAGCGACGTGACCACGGACAGCACGCCGCGTTCGCGCCACAGGCGCTGCCAGCGGTGGAAGCGTGCGGCCTCCTCCTGCCATGCCGCCGGGTCGTCGCGCAGTGCGCGCAGACGCTGGTATCCCAGGCCCCACAAACCTGTGCCCAGTGCGGCGCGCAGCACGGCCGGATCATGGCAATGGACCACGGCGTGCAGCACCACCAGCAGGTCGCGCGCGAGCGCGTTGTCCGTGAACACGCTTTGCCGGCCGCGCAACACGCAAGGCACGCCCCGCTCGCGCAGCAGCGTAAGCATGGCGATGGCCTGGCCGTTGTTGGGCACCAGCACGCACAGGTCGGAGGCCTGCAGAGTGCGGTCGCCGATCGTGTGGCCGCCGCGAGCATCCAGCAGGCGGGTGATGCGGTTGGCACAGGAGCGCAGGGCGCTCGATTCGTCGGCCTCGCCGTCTGCGGCGCTGTGCAGCACCAGGCAGCGGCTTCCGGCGCCATCCGGACCGGCATAGCGGTGCGCGGCGCGCCGCCCGCTGGGACGCGCCCGAGTGTAGGTGATGGGCGTGCCGGAACCGGGTGCGCCGAGCTTGGCGCCGGCAACGTCGTAGAACTGGTTGACCGCTTCGACGAAATCGTCCGAGGAGCGGCGGTTGATGTCCAGGGTCAATCGGTCGGCTTCGGGCACATCGGCCTTGGCCCGCTCGTAGGTGTGGATGTCGCCACCGCGGAACCGGTAGATGGCCTGCTTGGGGTCGCCGATCAGCACCAGGCGGCCGCGCGGCGCGCCATCCGCGTCGCGGTAGATCGCGTCGAGGATGCCGAACTGCACCGGGTCGGTGTCCTGGAATTCATCGATCAATGCGACCGGCCAGGCCTGGCGCAGGGCATCGGCCAACGGCCGGGCGCCGTCGATCGTCGGGCGCAACGCGTCGTGGACGGTGGTGAGCAGGTCATCGAAACCCAATTGGCGGGCTGCGCCCAGACGGCGATCAAGCTCCGCCCGGGCCCAGGCCTGGACGGCGGCGAGGAAACGCGCTCGCGGCAGGGCCTGCATCCGGCTGATGGCGTCGAGCACGGGTTCGGTGGTGGCTGCCGCGGCCAGCACGCCGGGGTCCTGGTGAAACTCGGGTTTGACCTGGTTGTGTTGCAGGTTGCCGAGGGCTGCGCGGACCTCCTTGGCCTTGGGGAGCAAGTCCCAGGCGGGCGCACCGGACGGGCAGCTGGCCAGGAACTCCGCCAGCGCCTTCCACTGCTTGAGCAGCACCGAAGTGCTCCTCGCGAAAATCTGGGGCCGCTCGACGACGGCCGCCAGCGTGGCCTGCACCTGGGCCAGCCATGCCACCGGCACCTCGTCCGCCTCCACCACCACCAACGGCTGCATCAGCCCCTCAAGGTCGTGGCGCACGGTCTCACGGGTGGGCACGTGGTGCAGCCCGTTGCGCGCCTGCAGTACGGCGTGGGCCGCGAGGTCGGCGGCATCGTCGCTCTGCAGCAGCCGCCACAGGTCGTCGGCCAGTTCGTGCACACGCTGCTGGCTGTCCACCATCTCGGGCGTGCGGAAGGCGGCGCCGGCAGCGAACGGGTGGTCTGCCAGGATGCGCGCACACAACCGGTGCAGTGTGCTCACCGGGGCAAGGTCCAGTTCGGCCAGCGCCAGGCCGAGGCGCTCGCGGTCCGCGGCCAGCGTGTCCGTGCGCTGCCAGCGTGCATGCAGCCACGCGCGGTCGGTGTGCTCGGACGCTGGCGGCGCCGCGAGGTGGAAGCCGTTGGCAGCGAGGTCCAATGTCTCCAGCAGACGTCCGCGCAGGCGCCGACGCAGTTCGTCGGCGGCGGCGTTGGTGTACGTGGCGACCACGATCTGACGGGGCGAGAGCGGCCCCTGTCCGGTGCGGTCCTCCAGCAGCAGGCGCAGGTACAGTGCGCCGATGGTCCAGGTCTTGCCGGTGCCCGCACTGGCCTCGACCAGGGTACGGCCGTCGCCAACCAGGGGCAGCGTGCGCCAGTCGCGGGGGTCAGTCATGCGCGGGCTCCCGCACGCTGCCGGAGGGCACGTCGAGCTGCATCACCGCGTCGAGTTTCATGGCGTAATCCAGCAATTGACCGACGGCCGCCGGACGAGTGGCGCTGCCGATGTCGACGAGGGGGTCGATGCCGCCGTCGGTGTCCGCCGGGTCCAGCGCGAACGACAGTCCGCGCGCCAGCACCCGCGCGTAGCCGGGCGCGCGGTCGCGCTCGCCGCCGCGGTCGTTGTCGAAGGCGGTTTCGGCCGCGCGGGCCGCCGCTACGAGTGCGGCACGCGATGGCGAGGCGTCGTGTGCGCCATCAGCGGCCTTGCGCATGGCCTTGTCCCACGCCTGGCGCGCCTGCCACGCGGTGCGGGGAAAGTAGACCGGCGGCTGCGCGCTCGCGTCCTGCCATAGCGCCAACAGCGTATGCAGTCGCTGGCGCAACTGCGCCAGCAGCGCGGCTCGCGCCTGCGGCGTGGCGAGGAAATGGGCATCCCACGCACGCCAGCCCAGGTCGTCCCACGTTTCGCCATCGAGCGCCAGCAGGCCGACCTGCACCGACGGTGGGTTGGGTTGCGCGCCGGAATGCAGGCGCAACGCGGCCCACTCGATGAACAGTCGCACGCGTTCGCCATAGTCCAGGTCCGCCACGGGCTTGAGCGCCTTGTGCGCATCAGGCCCGGCCTTGGGGAAGGCGCGGACCAACAGGTGAGCCCCGGTCGCCGCATCGACGAACACGTGCTCGACCACGCCATGCAGCCGCGCCGCGTGTGATTCTGCCCTGGCGTCCGGGTGGGTGGCTTCCATTGGCACCACCAGGTCCACTTCCACCGAGTGAGCCTCGCGGAAGCCTGTGCCGCCAAGTCCGTGCGCCGCCGCAGCCGTCAGCAGGGCCATCACGGCATTGGCTTCGTGCCGCCACGCGATGCGGCCCAGTTCACCGGGCGGCAGCAAGCCGCCGTGCGCGACCCAGTCGGGGATGTGGTCTGGGCGCCAGACCGGCACGCCCTCGGCGGTGTATCCCTGCGGCAAGGCCTCGCCGAAAAACACGCGGCGCGCGATCGTCTGTACGCGCTCAAGCCGATCATCCAAGGGCTCAGTGGCCGGCAGGTGGTCCTGGTCGAGCGCTTCCAGGTTCAGCTGCAGACGCCGCTTCAGCAGGTAGTCGGCGGGGCGCTTGAAGAAGTCACCCAGTGCCCGCAGCGACAACGGCATCGGCAGCGGATCGGCCGCGCCGGCGTCGCCTTCGAGGAACGCCGGCGCCTCGCCGCGGCCGTCGCCATGCTGGCGCGCAAACACCCGCGAGTACGAGAACAGCGCGGGGTCCTCGCCGTTGAAGTAGCGCTCGTCGAAGGGCTGCAGCGGGTGCCACACCCACCACGGCCGATCCGCATGCGGCGCGTCCATCGACAGCCCCTGCGTGCCGGAGGCGTGGTCCAATGCGGCGATCAGTTCGGCGAGCGGCGGCGCCGGGTTGCGTGCGGCACCGTCGCGCACGCCCTGTCCCACCCAGCTCAGGTGCAGGCGCTTGCGCGCGGACATCAGGGTTTCGAGGAACAGGTAGCGGTCGTCGCTGCGCACGTCGCGATCGCCAAGGCGCCGCACCCTCGCCATCAGGTCGAGGCCGCCGTCGCGATGACTGCGCGGGAACTCGCCATCGTTGAGTCCCAGCACGCACACCACCTCAAACGGAATGGCGCGTTGCGGCACCATCCCGCAGAAGGTGATGCCGCCCATCAGGAAGCGTTGGCGCTCGGGCACGCTGTCCAGGGCGTCGATCAACAGGTCGCGGACCACGGCGAAGTGCAGCTCCGGATCCAGGCCCGCCTTCGCCGGTTCCGCGCCGAGCTGGGCGATGATCTGACCGAGGGTCTTGATCGCTTCGACCGCATCACCGTCTTCGGGATCGGCGCGCAGCAGTGCCTCCAGGCGCTTCTTCAACTCGACCGCCCACGCCGATGCCGACAGGATCTGGTCACTCAGGTCGCGCCAGCGCTGCAACTCGCACAGCAGGCGATCCAGCGCGCCCAGGCCTGCGGTGGCCGGCCCCTGCACGCCCGCCAGCGGCAGCACCCTGCTGGCATCGGGCAAGTCCAACGTCGCGACGCGCGCATCCTCCGGCGCGTCGGCCATGACGTAGCCGGCGAGCAGGCGATCCATCGCCCAGGCGAAGCTGTGGTCCACGCTGGACGGTGCGGCGAACGCGGCGCGGTGTGCTCCATCCAGCGCCCATGCCACGCGGCTGCGCTCCAGCCAGCCCAGCAACGCCTCGGCGGTATCGGGGCCCAGGCCGAGGCGACGCGCCACTTCGGGGATGGCCAACAGGTCGGCTACCTCCGGCGTGGTGGCGCGGCTGCTGCCCAGTTCCAGCAGGCGGCGGAACGTGCTGAACAATCGATGGCCGCGCGCGATGGGCACGTCGCTGAGGTGGTACGGCAACAACCGCTCGCGTGGGCTACCGGGCTCGCCGAATACGGTGGGAATCAACGGCGCGTAGGCGCCGATGTCGGGCGCCATGACCACGATGTTGCCGGCCCGCACCCCATCGTGCTCCACCGCGTCCAGCAGCGCGTCGCGCAGTACCTCGAGCTCGCGCAGGCGCGTGTGGCAGGCGTGCAACCGCAGGCTGGCATCCGCACGCCCGCGGGCCTGCCAGGCCTCGCGTGACTCCGCCTGCTCGTTGCCATCAGCATCCGCAAGCGGCAAGGGATCATCCATCAGTGCCGGATCCAGGCGGCGGATGCTCTCCTGCACCCGCTGCAACCGGTTGGCGGGGGCGACGTCCACTTCGTCCTGGCCATGGCGCATGTCCTCGCGGACTTCGCCTTCGACCAGTGCGGCGAAGAAATGCTGGCCCAACCGGCCCCAACGCGCCAGCAGCGGATGTGCCTGTGCTTCACACCAATCGCCATCCCCGGCGGCATCCATGCGCGCCTGTTCTTTTCGTGACCACGCGCGCAAGCCCGCCACGCCGTCGCGGCGATGCGCCAGCCCGCCCCAGTACTCGCGACTCGGGTCGGGGACGTAGAGGCAGACCAGTGCATGCCGCGCCCACGCCCGCAGCACGTCCATCTCCCGCGGCGGCAGGTGGCTGATGCCGAACACGTGCAGCGGCTCGCACATTGTGGGGGACTGCAACGCGGCCACCAGCGCGTCCACCGCATCGGCGCGATGAGCGCCCAGTCGCTCCTTGAGCGCACGCCACAACGGCGCCAGCAGGGCCGACTCCAGGCGCTGCAGGTCGTTGTCGGCCTGCCGCGCGGTGGCGAACCGGTACTGGCCGTGCTCCCAAGCATCGAGCCAGTCCGGTCGATACACCAGGTACTGGGAATACAGTCCCGCCAGCCGATCGGCCAACTGGAAGCGGCGTCGGGCCGCCTCGGCCTCCGCCGCGCCGGGTGCGGGCGCGAGGTAGCGCTCGATGCGTGAATCGTCGAGCCCTGGCACTGCGTGCCCCGGTCGCAGCAGGTCGTGGAGCGTCCAACGCAGGTGGGCGCGCTGCCATGCCGGCAGCTTCACCGCCTGCGCGCCGAGCCGCGCGCCCGCGACCGCGTTCAACCACGAGCTGGGGAGGATCACCTCCAGGTTGGCCACCACCCCGGTCGGCCCGGCCAGTCGCGCCAGCGCACCGGTCAACCATTGCTTCATGCCCGGGTGCGCGGCCACCACCGTCTGCGGCGCCAGCACCGACGCGGGCCGGGTCTGCCGCAGCATTTCGCGCAACGGCGGCACCAATGCCTCAAGCCGGCTGGCGCGGAAGATCACCAGCCCGGTGTCGCCTGCGGTTTGCTGCTCGGTCGCGTCCAGTGCCATCCATCCGGGGTCGAGTGTGGAGGCCTAGGATAGCCAGCCTGGTCGCAAGGGTTGAGACCATCGTGGGACGACGGTGGTGGTAGCGCGGGGTAAAATCGAGGCCTCGCCGCCCGTTGCGGTCCCCGAGCCCCCATCGCCCGCCATGAACAACGCCCACCGCAAGCCGCTGCCCGGCACGAAACTCGACTGGTTTGACGCACGCGAGGCCGTGGAGGCCCTGCAGCCGGGCGCCTGGGCCACCCTGCCCTACACCGCCCGCGTCCACGCCGAGAACATCGTGCGCAAGGCGGACCCGGCGATGCGCGACGCGTACCTGCGCCAGCTGGTGGAGCGCCGCCGCGACCTGGACTTCCCGTGGTTTCCGGCGCGCGTGGTGTGCCACGACATCCTCGGCCAGACCGCGCTGGTCGACCTCGCCGGCCTGCGCGACGCCATCGCCGACAAGGGCGGGGACCCGGCGCAGGTCAACCCGGTGGTGCCGGTGCAGCTGATCGTGGACCACTCGCTGGCCGTCGAATGCGGTGGCTTCGACCCCGATGCGTTCGCCAAGAACCGCGCCATCGAGGACCGCCGCAACGAGGACCGTTTCCACTTCATCGACTGGACCAAGCAGGCGTTCCGCAACGTCGACGTGATCCCGCCGGGCAACGGGATCATGCACCAGATCAACCTGGAGAAGATGAGCCCGGTGATCTACGTGCAGGACGGCGTCGCGTTCCCCGACACCTGCGTGGGCACCGACAGCCACACCCCGCACGTCGACGCGCTGGGCGTGATCGCGGTGGGCGTGGGCGGCCTGGAGGCGGAGAACGTGATGCTCGGCCGCGCGTCGTGGATGCGCCTGCCCGACATCGTGGGCGTGGAGCTGACCGGCAAGCCGCAGCCGGGCATCACCGCCACCGACATCGTGCTGTCGCTGACCGAGTTCCTGCGCAAGCAGAAGGTGGTGGGCGCGTACCTGGAGTTCCGCGGCGAGGGTGCCGCCGCGCTGACCATCGGCGACCGCGCCACCATCTCCAACATGGCGCCGGAATATGGCGCCACCGCTGCGATGTTCTTCATCGACGACAACACCCTCGACTACCTGCGCCTGACCGGCCGCAGCGACGAGCAGGTCGCCCTGGTGGAGACCTACGCGAAGGCCGCGGGCCTGTGGGCCGACGACCTGCGCACCGCGCAGTACGAGCGCACCCTGCACTTCGACCTGTCCAGCGTGGAACGCACGATGGCCGGCCCGTCCAACCCGCACGCGCGGCTGCCGGTCGCGCAGCTGGCCGAGCGCGGCATCGCCGGCAACCTGGAGGCGGCGCGCGCGCAGGAAGCGCAGGGCCTGCTGCCCGATGGCGCGGTGATCATCGCCGCCATCACCTCGTGCACCAACACCTCCAACCCGCGCAACGTCATCGCCGCCGGGCTGCTGGCGCGCAACGCCGCGCGCCTGGGCCTGCAGCGCAAGCCGTGGGTCAAGACTTCGCTGGCGCCCGGCTCCAAGGCCGTGGCGTTGTACCTGGACGAAGCCGGCCTCACCGATGACCTGGAACAGCTGGGCTTCGGCATCGTCGCGTTCGCCTGCACCACCTGCAACGGCATGAGCGGCGCGCTGGACCCGAAGATCCAGCAGGAAATCATCGACCGCGACCTGTACGCCACCGCCGTGTTGTCGGGCAACCGCAACTTCGACGGCCGCATCCACCCGTACGCCAAGCAGGCGTTCCTCGCCTCGCCGCCGTTGGTGGTGGCCTACGCCATCGCAGGCACGATCCGCTTCGATATCGAGAAGGACGTGCTGGGCGTGGTCGACGGCCGCGAGATCCGCCTCAAGGACCTCTGGCCCACCGACGCCGAGATCGACGCGGTGATGAAGGCCGCAGTGAAGCCCGAGCAGTTCCGCAAGGTGTACGAGCCGATGTTCAACGTGCGCGTGGAGCACGGCGGCGCGGTGAGCCCGCTGTACGACTGGCGCCCGCAGAGCACCTACATCCGCCGCCCGCCGTACTGGGAAGGCGCACTGGCCGGCGAGCGCACGCTGCGCGGCATGCGCCCACTGGCGGTGCTGGGTGACAACATCACCACTGACCACCTCTCGCCCAGCAACGCGATCCTGCTCGACAGCGCCGCGGGCGAGTACCTGGACAAGATGGGCCTGCCGGAAGAGGACTTCAATTCGTACGCGACGCACCGCGGCGACCACCTCACCGCGCAGCGCGCCACGTTCGCCAACCCGAAGCTGTTCAACGAGATGGTGCGCAAGGACGACGGCAGCGTGCGCCAGGGTTCGCTGGCGCGCATTGAACCGGAGGGCCAGGTCACCCGCATGTGGGAAGCGATCGAGACCTACATGGAGCGCAAGCAGCCGCTGATCATCATCGCCGGCGCCGACTACGGCCAGGGCTCCAGCCGCGACTGGGCGGCCAAGGGCGTGCGCCTGGCGGGCGTGGAGGCGATCGTGGCCGAGGGCTTCGAGCGCATCCATCGCACCAACCTGATCGGCATGGGCGTGCTGCCGCTGGAGTTCCAGCCGGGCGCTGACCGCACCACGCTGGCCATCGATGGCACAGAGACCTATGACGTCATCGGCGAGCGCACCCCGCGTGCGACGCTGACGCTGGTCATCCACCGCCGCAACGGCGAGCGCGTGGAGGTACCTGTGACCTGCCGCCTCGATACCGCCGAGGAAGTGTCGATCTACGAGGCCGGCGGCGTCCTGCAGCGCTTCGCCAACGACTTCCTTGAGTCGTCGAAGGCGGCCTGAGGCCGTACGGCCCATTCGTCCACGATGGACTGAAACCGCCTCGCACCACCTCCCAGCAATCGTGTCATCGCCCTGCGCACGCGGGGCCGCCCAAGGAACCCACGCGCATGGCCTACGCACCGCAGCTCCGCATCCCCGCCACCTACATGCGCGGAGGCACGTCCAAGGGCGTGTTTTTCCGCCTGCAGGATTTGCCGGAAGCGGCACAGGTGCCCGGTGCCGCGCGCGACGCACTGCTGATGCGCGTGATCGGATCGCCCGACCCGTACGCCAAGCACACCGATGGCATGGGCGGCGCGACGTCCAGCACCAGCAAGTGCGTGATCATCACCAAGTCGACGATGCCCGACCACGACGTCGACTACCTCTACGGCCAGGTGTCCATCGACACCGCCTTCGTTGACTGGAGCGGCAACTGCGGCAACCTGTCGTCAGCCGTGGGGCCGTTCGCAATCGCCAACGGTCTGATCGACCCGGCAAAGGTGCCGCGTGACGGCCTCTGCACCGTGCGCATCTGGCAGGCCAACATCGGCAAGACCATCGTCGCGCACGTGCCGATGGCCGACGGCCAGGTGCAGGAGATCGGCGACTTCGAGCTGGACGGCGTGACCTTCCCCGCGGCCGAGATCGTGCTGGAATTCATCGATCCTGCCGACGAGGGCGAAGGCGATGGCGGCGGCGCGATGTTCCCGACCGGCCACCTCATCGATGACCTGGAGGTGCCGGGCGTCGGCACGCTCAAGGCCACGATGATCAACGCCGGTATTCCCACGGTGTTCGTCAGTGCCGCCGACATCGGCTATACCGGCAGCGAGTTGCAGGACGCGATCAATGGCGACGCCAAGGCGCTGGCCATGTTCGAGGCCATTCGCGCGCACGCTGCGGTGCGCATGGGACTGATCAAGGACGTATCCGAAGCCGCCAAGCGCCAGCACACACCCAAGGTGGCCTTCGTCGCGCCTGCGGCGGATTACGCTGCCTCCAGTGGCAAGCAGGTGCACGCGGGCGATATCGACCTGCGCGTGCGCGCCCTGTCGATGGGCAAGCTGCACCACGCCATGATGGGCACGGCCTCTGTCGCCATCGCCACCGCTGCCGCGGTGCCGGGCACGCTGGTCAACGCGGCCGCCGGCGGTGGCACCCGCGGCGTGGTCAGCTTTGGCCATCCGTCGGGCACGATGCGCGTGGGTGCGGATGTGCAGCAGGTGGATGGCCAGTGGACCGTCACCAAGGCGGTGATGAGCCGCAGCGCACGCGTGCTGATGGAAGGCCAGGTGCGCGTGCCCGCGGGCAGCTTCTGACGCCTGCGGACCTACCGCTCGTTGAGCGCATCCACGGGCAGTTGGCCCAAAGCCGCCCGGTACCGGGTGTGCAGCCGGGCGACTTTTTCCACGTACGCCTGAGTCTCCCGGTAGGGCGGCACGCCGCCGTACCGGGCCACCGCGCCCATGCCCGCGTTGTACGCGGCCGCGGCGCGGGTGTAGTCGCCGCCATAGCGCTGGAGCAACTGCCGCAGGTGGCGGGCGCCGGCGCGGATGGAATCCGACGCTGCAAACGGATCGCGTACGCCCAACTCGCGTGCGACGGCGGGCATCAGTTGCATCAGGCCCTGCGCCCCCTTCGGTGAAACGGCCCGCGGGTCGTACCCGCTTTCCGCATGGGCGATCGCCCGCAGCCAAGCCTCGTCCAACCGGTAGGCCTTGGCTGCCGCGCGGAACTCGACGGCGTAGCGATCCAGCCGTGGTGTGGCCACGGTGCCGAGTCCCTCGTGTGCAGGGGACGCCTTCGGCGTGTGGACCACGAACCCGAACATCGGCGTGGAACCGGGCAGATTGCGGGTGCTGTACACCACTTGGCCATCCTGGACCCGTTGGTACAACATCCCCGAGACCTTGCCCAAGGCGCCCCACAGGTTGGGCACGACGGCCGAGTCGTCGTCCAGCTGCACGGCCTCGCAGGACGACCCCGGCTCGCGCGCCGTGGCCAGGCTCACCGTTCCGTCGCGCAGGCAACGGTAGACGGTGCGGGCCTGGAGCGGCCAGGTCACGCCCACCAGCATCAAGAGCAGCAGCGTGTGCCGTGCCATGGGTCCCGAGTGTCGCTGACCTCGCCTTAACGTTTCGTCAGCGTGCCCGGGAGCCATCTGCCGCCGCGTGCGACAATGGCGCATGGACATCTTCAAGGCTTTCACCCTCGAAGCCGCACACCGGCTGCCCAACGTCCCCCCGGGTCACAAGTGCGCGCGGCTGCACGGTCATTCGTTCCGCGTCGAACTGCATGTCAGCGGCGACGTGGGCGCGGACACAGGCTGGGTGATGGACTTCGGCGACGTGAAGCAGGCGTTCCAGCCGCTGTACGACCAGCTCGACCACCACTACCTCAACGACATTCCCGGGCTGGAAAACCCGACCAGCGAACGGCTGGCGATGTGGATCTGGGAGAAGCTCAAGCCCGCCCTGCCGCTGTTGAGCGAGGTGGTGGTGCATGAAACGTGCACCTCCGGCTGCCGCTACCGCGGGCCGTGAAGGGCGCTTATGGCGGCGTGAGGGCCGTCAGCGCGGCGGCCGCACCCGTCATCGCCACCAGCCCCGCCCCGACGTAGCGACCATAGCGCCAGCCGCCACTCGCCACCGCCAGCACCACCTTCGCGACCGAGCCGGCGGCCAGCAGTGCCACCAAGCCCCAGCGCGCATGTTCGATCGGCAGGCCGCCCGTGGCGGTCAGCTGGGCGATGCTCGCTGCAGCGGCATGGATTTCCACCAATGCCACCAGCGTCGCGGCTACGAGCGCACCGGCATCGCCGAAGATCTGGCGCAACCACGCCGACACCAGCAGCACGACGGCAATGATTGCCGCGATCAGCAGTGCGTGGGTCAGATGGAAGGCGCGCGGCGAAGGCTCGTCCGGCAGCCCGTCCAGATGGTTGGCCCGGTGCAGGCCCAATGCAGCGAAGGCCAGCAGCCCGAGTGCCGCCGCGGCCAGCGGCCAGGCCATCGCGACCAGCAAAGCCGGCGCCACCGTGGCGATCACCGCCACGAACAGCAGCAGCGATGCCAGGTTGGCCAGCAGGGCGGCGGCGCCCGCCGGCGCCATCAACTTCGGGTTGTCGGCCGCGCGCCGCCCGAACCCCGCCACCGCCGCCGTGGACGAGGCGAAGCCGGAAAAGAAGCCCGCCACCGGTAATCCCCAGCGCGCACCCACGGCGCGCAGCGCGATGTGCCCCAGCATGCCCACGGCCATGACCAGCACCACGATGCGCCACAGCATCCGTGGGGGCAGCACGCCCCACGGGTCCAGCGGTCGGTCCGGCAACAGCGGCATCACCACCAGCGCCGCAGCGGCCAGCAGCAGCGCGTCCTGCACCTCGCGCTCGCTGATCAGCTCGCGGGTGAAGCGCTGCAGCGGCTGCTTGGCCTGCAACAGGATCGCCGACACCACGCCGAGCCCGGCCGCCAAGGTCGGTTCCTGTCGCGCCAGCGCGCCGAGCATGGCCGACACCAGCAGCGCCACTTCGCCGGTAAGGCCGGGGTCGTCGCGGTGGCTGTTCCAATAGCCCGCGATAGCGTAGGCCCCCACGATCAGCAGCAGGGCAATGAACACCGGCACGCCAAAGCCCATGGCGACCGCACCCAGCAGGGCCACCAGCGCGTGCGTGCGCAGGCCCGCCTTGCTGACGCTGGGTCCGTAATGGCGCTCGCGTACCACGCCAATCAGCAGGCCCACGCCCAAGGCGGTCAGCAATCCCTTCAAGACCTCATTCCAGTCCATCGCCACTCCGGTTCTCCGGGTCCATGCTAAGCCACCGCTGGTTCAGGGAGCCCCCCTCCAGTCTGGCTGGATACGCGCGCGGGACCGCGGGATGGCGCCGTGCGCATGAACAGGCCGGTAACCCTCGGCCCCTGTTCATATTTTTATTGTTGCATCGCACCAATTCCGACGATATGCTGCACCGCACAAACCGGCAATCCCTGCCGGCGATCCCGGAGTCACTGCCATGTACCAGCAGTTCAACGAACAGTTTGCCGCCGCCACGCGCCAGTTCGCGGACACGGCAGCCCAGATCAACCGCATCGCCATCGAGAACGCCGAGGCCGTCTTCGGCCTGCAGCTCTCGGCTCTGGAAGAGCGCGCCAACGCGACCTTCGCCTTCTTCGGCGAAGTGACCGAAGCCCGCGATCTCGATGCTGCCAAGACCCTGTTCCCGAAGGGCGTGCAGGTCGCGCGCGAGAACCTCGAGCGCGCCGTGGCCACCTCGCAGGAAGTGGTCGATCGCACCGTGAAGGCCAACGAGGCCATCAGCCAGGTCGCCAAGTCCCAGTTCGAAGCGGCCGCCAAGAAGGCCGAAGCCAACGTCGAGAAGGCGGTCAAGGCCGCCGCGCCGAAGGCCAAGTAACCGAATCTCTCTCTCCAGCTACAACTGGAACCCCCTCACCCGGCCGCCCTCGCGGCCGGGTGTTTTTTTGCGCGTCAGTACGCTTCCGGGGCCTTGGCCTTGGCCCTGGCAGCCTTCTGGCGGTTGCGGCCGATCAGCAGGTACATCACCGGCACCACGAACAGGGTGAAGAAGGTGCCGATGCCCATGCCGCCCACGATCACCCAGCCGATCTGGTTGCGCGCTTCCGCGCCGGCGCCGGAGGCAATCGCCAGCGGCACCGAGCCCAGCACCATCGCGCCGGTGGTCATCAGGATCGGGCGCAGGCGCAGCGCGGAGGATTCCATCACCGCATCCAGCTTGCTGCGGCCCTGCTCCTGCAACTGGTTGGCGAACTCCACGATCAGGATGCCGTGCTTGGCGATCAGGCCCACCAGGGTGACGATGCCGATCTGCGAGTAGATGTTCCAGCTGCCCCCGCTCAGCTTCAATGCGAGGAACGCACCAAACGCGGCCAACGGCACCGCCAGCAGGATCACGAACGGGTCCACCCAGCTTTCGAACTGCGCGGCCAGCACCAGGAAGATGAAGACCAGCGCCAGCACGAAGATCATCGCGAAATCGCTGGACGACTCGCGGAACTCGCGGCTCTGCCCCGAAAGGTCGTACTGCGATTCCGGCGCCACTTCCTTCAACGCGGCTTCCATCCAGGTCAGCGCCTCGCCCATCGAGTAGTCGGGCGCCAGCCCCGCGCTGATCGTCGCCGAACGCAGCTTGTTGAAGTGGTTCAGTTCCTTGGCCGCGATGGTCTCGCGCACGTCCACCAGGTTGGACAACTGCACCATCTGCCCGTCGCCGGCGCGCACGAAGATGTTGCTGAGGTCACCCGGCACACGACGGTTGGCATCGTCGGTCTGCACGATCACGTCGTACTGCTCGCTGCCCATCTTGAAACGGGTGACGTTGCGCCCGCCCAGCAGGGTTTCCAGCGTACGGCCCACGGTCGCGACGTTGCTGCCGACCGCCGCCACCTTGTCGCGATTGACGTCGATCTTCAGCTGCGGCTTGTCCAGCTTGAGGTCGGTATCGGGATTGGTCAGCTTCGGGTTCTCGGCCATCTTGGCCATCAGCTTCTGCACCGTCGCACCCAGGTCCTCCCAAGTGCCCGTGCTCTGCACCACGAAGCTCACCGGCTGGCCAAATCCCTGCTGGCCCAGCGGCGGCGGCAGTACCGGGAACGCCATCACGCCCGGGATGCCCATGAACTGCGGGAACAGCTGGCCCTGGATCTCCGCCGATTTGCGCGTGCGCTCGTCCCAGTCGACCAGGCCGACGAAGCCGATGGTCTGGGTGATCGACGGGAAGCCAACGATCTGGAAGTAGCGGTCCACCTCCGGCACCTTGGCGAACATGCCTTCCATCACCCGGGCGTACTTGTCGGTGTACTCAACAGTGGAGCCCTCGGGCGCGATGCCGAAGCCGATCACCAAGCCCTGGTCTTCCTGCGGCGCCAGCTCGCGCGGCAGCAGCATGAACAGCCCGAGGGCCGCGGCCAGGATCGCCACGCCGATGCCGGCGACGATCACCTTCAGCGACAACGCCCGCTTCAGCACCGCGCGGTAGGTGTTGTCGATGCCGCGCAACACCTTCTCGCCGGCGGCGTAGAAGCGGCCGTGCTTCTTCTCGTGCTTGAGCAACTTGGACGACATCATCGGCGACAGGGTCAGCGCGGTGAAACCTGATACCAACACCGCACCGGCCAGGGTCAGCGCGAACTCCACGAACAGCTTGCCGGTGCGCCCGGTGGAGAACGCCAGCGGCACGTACACCGCCACCAGCGTCAGGGTCATCGCGATGATCGCGAAGCCGATCTCCTTGCTGCCCTTCAGCGCCGCCTCGAACGGCGGCATGCCCTCTTCCACGTGGCGGAAGATGTTCTCCAGCATCACGATCGCGTCATCCACCACCAGGCCGATCGCCAGCACCATGGCCAGCAGGGTCAGCGTGTTGATGGTGAAGCCGAAGGCGTACATCAGCGCGAACGCGCCCACCAGGGACACCGGGATGGTGACCAGCGGGATTAGCGTGGCGCGCCAGCTGCGCAGGAACAGGAAGATGACCAGGATGACCAGCAACACCGCTTCGCCGACGGTCTTGTAGACCTCGTCGATCGACTTCTCGATGAAGATGGTGGAGTCGTAGGCAATGGCGACCTTCACGCCTTCCGGCAACGTGCGCTGGATCTGCGGCAACATCGCCTTCAGCGCCTGGGAGATCTCCAGCGGGTTGGCCACGGCCTGCTTGACCACGCCCAGCGGCACCGCGTCGACGCCGTTGAAACGCGCGCGGAAGCGGTCTTCCTGCGAGCCCAGCTCCACCCTGGCCACGTCCTTCAGGCGCACCAGGTAACCGCCGCTGTTGCCGAGGATCACCTCGCTGAACTGCTCGGCGGTGCGCAGGTCGGTTTCCGACAACACGGTGAACTCGCGGGTGCTGCCTTCCACGCGGCCGGCCGGAATCTCGGCGTTCTGCGCGCGCAAGGCGTTTTCCACATCGACCGGGGTCAGGCCGAAGCCAGCCAGGCGCTGCGGATTCAGCCAAACGCGCATCGCGTAGCGCACGCCGAACACCTGCGCCTGCGCGACACCCGGGATGGTCTGCACGCGGTCCTTGACCAGGCGGTCGGCCAGGTCGGCCAGTTCGGTCTTGCTGTGGCGATCGGACGAAAACGCCATCCAGATGATCGGCTGCGCGTCGGCCTCCTGCTTCTGCACGATCGGCTCGTTGGCCTCCTCGGGCAGGAAGTCGCGCGCCTGGCCGACGCGGTCGCGCACGTCGGACGCAGCGCCATCGGGATCGCGGTCCAAGCGGAAGCGGATCGTGACCTGGCTGGACTGCTCGCGGCTGACCGACGAGATGTACTCGATGCCCTCCACGCCGGAGAGCGCGTCCTCGATCGGCTGGGTGATCTGCGATTCGATCACCTGCGCGCTGGCGCCCGGGTAGCTGGTGTTGACGGTGACGACCGGCGTGTCGACATTGGGGATCAATCGGACCGCGAGTCGGTCGTAGGCGATGATGCCGACCAGCAGCACCACCAGGTTGATCACCGTCGCGAAGACCGGGCGGCGGATGGAGATGTCGGAGAGGACCATGGGGATTCCTTTCCTCAGCCGCCGTTGGCGGGCTTGTCCGTGGCCTTCGCCGGTGCATCGCCCGGCTTCGTCGCGCCCGCGGCCGGCTTGTCGCCGTCCGCACCCTGCGGCGGCAGCGACATCACCGGCATGCCGTCGTGCATCATCGGCTTGGCCTGGCCAGCGGTGATCACCACGTCACCCGCCTTCAGGCCTTCCACCACCTGCACCAGGCCCGGCGTACGCGTGCCGGTCTTGACCGTGGTCTTCTTCGCCTTGCCGTCCACCACCAGGTAGACGAAGCGGGTGTCGCCGTCCTGCATCAGCGCCTGCTCGGGCACCATCAGCGCCTTGGCATCGCCGGTGCCGGTGTCCAGCTGCAGCTTGGCGAATTGGCCCGGGCGCAGGCGGAAATCGGGATTGGGGATCTGTGCGCGCAGCTTGGCGCTGCGGGTGTTGGGATCGATCACCGGGTCGATGGCCACCACCTTGCCGCCAAACGCATCGCCGGGGAACGCGTCGACAATGATGTCGATCTTCTGCCCGTTGCGCAGCTGGTCCAGCACGGTCTCGGGCACGCTGAAATCGACTTCGATCGGATCCAGCTTCACCAGCGTGACCAGGTCCTGGCCAACGTTGACGAACTCGCCGACGCTGACGCTGCGCAGGCCAACCTGGCCGGAGAACGGCGCGCTCAGGGTCATCTTCGACAGCGCGGTGCGCGCCGAGGCCACGCGCGCCTGGTCGACACCCAACTGCGCGCGCGCCTTGTCCAGGTCGGACTGGGCGATCAGGTTCTCGCGGCTGAGCTGCTCGGCGCGAGCGATGGTACGGCGACTGTTCTCAAGGTTGGCGGCGGCCTCGTTGAGGCTGGCCTGGGCCAGGCTGCCATCCAGCGTGAACAGCGGCTGCCCGGCGGCAACGCGACCGCCTTCGGTGAAATGGATGCGGGTGACGCGCCCACCGACTTCCGGCCGCACCACCACCGACTCATCCGCCCGCAAGCTGCCCACGGTCTGCAGGCCACCGGCCAGCGCTTGCGGTTGCAGGGTGACGGTCTCCACCGGCAGCTGCATGCCGCCCGGCGGGCCGCCGGCGCCACCCGCGCCCTGCTCCTGCTTGCCGCCGCATGCGCTGAGGGACAACGCGGCGGCGATCATTACTGCGGAAAAGAGATACGTGCGGCGCATCCTGGGCCTCGCGGGGGATTTCGTATACTGGTCAGTTTAGCTGGGGTGGTGGGCGGCGACGCCCGTGCCATTAGTCCCATGAACGGCCACAGTCCACGCAAAGGCCGCTTGGCGATTAACGCGGCCCGGTCAGGTTGTGGGCCAATTGCGCCGGATCGGGCATGGCGGCATGGGGCAGGCGTCCCCAGCAGGGCGCCGCGAGGCAGCGGCGGAGGATCGCGAAGTTGTCGTCCGCACGCGCCATCGCCGGGTCGATGTCGTTGGCAATCCAGCCCACCAACCGCGCGCCGGATGTCTCGATGGCCTGCTGGGTCAGCCGCGCGTGGTTGATGCAGCCCAGCCGCAGGCCCACCACCATGACCACCGACAGCTCCAGTGCGCGGACCAGGTCGATCTGGTCCAGCGTGGCCGTCAACGGCGCCGCCCAGCCGCCGACGCCTTCCACCACCACGCAGTCGGCCTGTGCCCCCAGGCGCGCGAATGCGGCGCGGATGGGCTCCAGCGCGATGGTCACGCCGGCGCTGGCCGCGGCCAACTCGGGCGCCAGTGGCTCCGGCAGGGCAAACGGGTTCACGTCCGCGTAGTCTGGTCGCGGCGCGCTCGCGGCCTGCAACAACAACGCATCCTCGTTGCGCCAGCCTTCGGCGTGCCGCTCACAACCGCTGGCCACCGGTTTCATGCCGACAGCGCTCCGGCCCTCGCGACGTAGCGCGTGCAGCAATGCGGCGCTGGCCACCGACTTGCCGATGCCGGTGTCGGTGCCGGTGACGAACAGGCGTTCCACGGGCATCATCGACGACCCCCGACGCGTGGCGCGGGACTGATAGACTCCAGCGGAGGGGGATTCATCACGATGTTCACCAGCAACAGTTTAAGCGGCAGCAAGCCCGAGCAGTATGCGCAGTTGGCCGAGCAGGCCCGCGCGCTGGTGCACGGCGAACGCGACCGCGTCGCCAACGCCGCCAACCTGTCGGCGCTGGTCTACCAGGCGTTGCCGGCGCTGAACTGGGTGGGCTTCTACTTCTTCGATGGCACGGAGCTGGTGGTGGGGCCGTTCCAGGGCCTGCCCGCCTGCGTGCGCATTCCGCTGGGCAAGGGCGTGTGCGGCACCGCCGCACAGACCCGGCAGACACAGCGCGTGGAGGACGTGGATGCCTTCCCCGGCCACATCGCCTGCGACTCGGCCTCGCGTTCGGAACTGGTGGTGCCGCTGGTGGCCGCCGACGGTGCGCTGATCGGGGTGTTCGACCTCGACAGCCCGGAGCTCAACCGCTTTTCCAGGGATGACCAATCTGGGCTGGAAGCCATCGCCAAGGTCTTCGTGGAGTCGATCGCTTGAGCAACGAAAAGCTGCGGAACATCGGACCCAAGTCGGCCGCCTGGTTGCGCCAGGTGGGGCTGCGCACCCAGGACGACATCGCCGCGGTGGGCACGGTGGAGGCGTTCATGCGGGTCAAGCGCGCCGGGTTCAAACCCACGCTCAACCTGCTGTACGCGATCGAGGGAGCGCTCACCGACCGGCATTGGCAGGAGGTGCCGGAAGCACGCCGTACCGAACTGGTCAGTGCCGCGGAAGCCGCGATCGCGCTGCTGCCTCCGCCGCGCTACCGCCCGCCTGCCGGCCCGGTCACCACCACCGTCCACAACGGCGATGGGGTTGATGGCTATGGTGACATGCCGGAAACGGAAACCGCAGGCGACGAGGACTGAATTTCGCCCGGTCCGCCCTGCGCGACTGCGCAATGAGAAAGCCCGCATTCAAGCGGGCTTTTTCGTGCGGTGCGCTGCGGACCTGCGTTACTCGACGGTGACGCTCTTGGCCAGGTTGCGCGGCTTGTCCACGTCGGTGCCCCGCGCCAGCGCGGCGTGGTAGGCCAGCAACTGCACCGGGATCGCATGCACGATCGGCGACAGGACGCCCACGTGGCGCGGGGTGCGGATCACGCGCACCTGCTCGGATTCGCCGAACTGGCTGTCGAGGTCGGCGAACACGAACATCTCGCCGCCACGCGCGCGAACTTCCTGGATGTTGGACTTCACCTTTTCCAGTAAAGCGTCGTTGGGCGCGATCACCACGACCGGCATCGCTTCGTCCACCAGCGCCAGCGGGCCGTGCTTGAGCTCGCCCGCCGGATAAGCCTCGGCGTGGATGTAGGAGATTTCCTTCAGCTTGAGCGCGCCTTCCAGTGCGATCGGATAATGCACGCCACGGCCGAGGAACAACGCATGCTGTTTGGGCGCAAAACGCTCGGACCACACCTGCACCTGCGGCTCCAGGTTCAGCGCGTGCTGCACGCTGCCCGGCAGTTGGCGCAAGTCGTCGAGGTAGCCCGCCTCCTGTTCGTCGTTCAGGCGACCGCGCAGCTTGGCCAGGGTGCAGGTCAAGGTGAACAGCGCCACCAGCTGGGTGGTGAAAGCCTTGGTCGAGGCCACGCCGATTTCGGCGCCGGCGCGGGTGTAGTAGACCAGCGCGCTGGCACGAGGGATGGCGCTCTCCGGCACGTTGCAGATCGACAGCGTGCGGTCGTGGCCCAGCGACTTGGCGTACTTCAGCGCCTCCATCGTGTCCAGCGTCTCGCCCGACTGCGAAATCGTCACCACCAAGTGCTTCGGGTTGGCGACGGCGGCGCGGTAGCGGTACTCGCTGGCGATCTCGACCGAGCACGGCAGGCCGGCGATGGCTTCGATCCAGTAACGAGCGGTCAGCCCGGCGTAGTAGCTGGTGCCACAAGCGAGGATCTGCACGCCCTCGATGTCGCGGAGCATGGCTTCGGCATTGGCGCCGAACAACTGCGGCACGAAACCGTTGTTGGCGATGACCTGCTCGAAGGTGTCACTGATCGCGCGTGGCTGCTCGTGGATCTCCTTTTGCATGAAGTGCCGGTACGGGCCCAGCTCCAGCGATGCAAGAGAAACGTCGGACAGGTGCTCGTCGCGAGCCACCTGCACACCACTCGCGTCGAACACGCGCACCCCGGCGCGGGTGACGTCGGCGGTATCGCCTTCCTCGAGGAAGATCACCCGGCGCGTGGCCTGCACGATGGCCGAGACATCGCTGGCCACGAAGTTCTCGCCGTCACCCAGGCCGACCAGCAGCGGACAGCCCATGCGCGCGCACACCAGGCGCTCTGGCTCGCGCTTGCTGACCACCGCGATCGCATACGCGCCGTGCAGTTCGCGCGCAGCGGCCTGCACCGCAGCCAGCAGGTCCAGGCCCTTCTGCTGGTGGTAATGCACCAGATGGGCGATCACCTCGGTGTCGGTCTGCGACTCGAAGGTGTAACCCAGGCCCTTGAGGCGCTCGCGCTGTGCGTCGTGGTTCTCGATGATGCCGTTGTGCACCACCGCCAGCTCGCCGAAGCTGACGTGCGGATGGGCGTTGGCTTCGGTGACGCCGCCGTGGGTGGCCCAGCGGGTGTGGCCGATGCCCAGTTGGGCGTGGAAGCCCTCTGCCTGTGCCGCGGCTTCCATCTCGGCCACCCGGCCGGTACGGCGCACACGACGCACGTCTCCATGGTCGAGCACGGCGATGCCCGCCGAGTCGTAGCCACGGTACTCGAGTCGCTTCAGGCCCTCGACGAGGACGGGGACCACATCACGGCCGGCGATCGCACCAACAATTCCGCACATGGAGAGGCTGTTTCCAAGGTAGGGGACGCACCATTCTAACGCGGTCCACCCGCCTCTCCGGGATGCGCATCAGCGCGGTTTTTTCTCCGGGCGCTTCCAGCCTTCCACCGTGCTCTGGCGGGCGCGCGCGACGGTCAGCTGCCCGGCCGGGGCGTTGCGGGTCAGCACCGTCCCGGCAGCCAAGGTGGCATCGCGCCCCACGGTCACCGGCGCCACCAGCGAGCTGTTGGAGCCGATGAAGGCACCGTCCTCGATGGTGGTGGTGGACTTGTTCACCCCGTCGTAGTTGCAGGTGATGGTGCCGGCGCCCACGTTGACCTTGCTGCCGATGACCGCATCGCCCAGGTAGCTCAGGTGGTTGGCCTTGCTGGCCACGCCCAGCCGTGCGTTCTTGGTCTCGACGAAGTTGCCGATGTGCACGCCGTCGGCCAGCACGGTGCCCGGACGCAGCCGCGCGAACGGGCCGATGCTGGCGGTCCCTTCCACCACCACCCCGTCCAGGTCGCAATGCGCGCGCACCTCGGTGCCCGGGCCCAGCTTGACGTCCCTGAGCCGGCAGAACGGGCCAATGCGCACGCCATCGGCCAGCTCGACGTTGCCTTCCAGCACCACGTTGGCGTCGATCTCGACGTCGCGACCGACCGTGACCACGCCCCGCACGTCCAGCCGCGCCGGATCGACCAGGCGCGCGCCGGCCACGCACAAAATTCGCGCTTGGCGCAGTTGGAAGGCGCGCTCCAGCTGGGCCAGCTGCCACGGGTCGTTGGCGCCCTCCACCTCGATCGGCTCGCCCACGTGCACCATCTCGGCGGCGCTGAATTCGGCGGCGGCGGCGGCGAACACGTCGGTCAGGTAGTACTCGCCCTGCGCGTTCTCATTGCCCAGGTTGGCCAACCAGCGGCGCAGCGGCTCGCCATCGGCCACGAGGATCCCCGTGTTGACCGTGCGGATCTCGCGCTGCTCGTGCGTGGCGTCCTTGTGTTCGACGATCGCGCCGACCCGCCCCTCCGCGTCACGCACGATGCGACCGTAGCCGGTGGGGTCCTCCAGGTCGGCTACCAGTACCGCCAAGCGGCCCGGCGCGGCCAACAGGCGCTCCAGGGTGTGCGCAGTGATCAGCGGCACGTCGCCGTACAGCACCAGCACCCGCGCATCCATCGGCACCTCGGGCATCGCCTGCTGCAGGGCATGACCGGTGCCCAGGCGCTGCGCCTGTTCGCTCCAGTGCAGGTCCGCGTCGGCAATGAACGCATCGCGCACCTGATCGCCGCCGTGGCCGTAGACCACATGGATGCCGGCCGGCTGCAACGCGCGCGCGGTGTCGATCACATGGCCGAGCATCGGCTTGCCCGCCACCTTCTGCAGCACCTTCGGCACCGCCGACTTCATGCGCTTGCCTTCGCCAGCGGCGAGGATGACGACGTGCAGCGGTGCGGACATGCGTACTCCGGGATTCGCAACGGGACAGAGCGGACATTCTAGCCGCCGGCTGCCTGCTACGATGCCGCGGCCATGGAATACACGATGACGCTCCCCCGGTCCAAGCAGGCCGCCGAAGGGATGGTATGGGCAGGCGTGGGCGCCTGCATCGCCGGCCTGCTGCTGCACCGCATGTGGACGGTGTTGCCCGCCGGCCGATTCGGCGAAGCGCTGCTGCTGGCCGCACTGGCCAGCCTGTTGGCGTGGCCGCTGGTGCGCTGGCGTCGAATGCCATGGGCCAACGCCTTGCTGCTAGTCTGGATCGGCGCGCTGGTCGCGATGGCCGGCCTGTTGCCCGCGTTGGGAGTGGCGCTGCTGCTGGCAGCCGCACTGGCCCTGGGATCGCTGCTGATCGGTGACGCGCGCCCTGCACTGGCGTGCGCCTGCGGCTTGGCCATCCTCGCCTGTCTGGGCGGCTGGCTGGCGCCTTTGCCAGTGCATCGGATCTGGACCTGGGGCCCGCTGTTGCTGGCCTTGGCCGCGTGGCGCTTGCGGCCGCTCGGCGACCAGTTGCGCACCTCGCTGCAGGCATGGAACCGGGCCGTGCTGGAGGCCCCGCGCGCAGCGGCCTGGAGCGTGCTGGCCCTGGGCCTGGCCGCGACCGGTAGCTGGTTGCCGACGATGCAGCACGACGACATCGCGTACCACCTGGGTCTGCCATGGCAATGGCTGACGACCGGCCGCTACGCGCTCGACCCGACGCACCAGGTGTGGACGATGGCGCCGTGGGCCGGCGACGTCCTCAACGGCATCGTCCAGTTGCTGGCCCAGTCCGAAGCACGCGGTCCGCTCAACGCAGGTTGGATGGTGCTCACCTGCGCCGGCCTGTGGCGGCTGGCCGCCGGGCTGGCCCTGCCGGCCGCTTTGCGCTGGGCGACCCTCGCGCTGTTCGCCAGCCTGCCGATGGTCCCGGCCCTGATGGCCAGCATGCAGACCGAGGCTGCGGCCACTGCCACGGGCGTGCTGCTGGCGTCACTGGTGATGGAGCCACTGGGCCGGCAGGGACGCAGCCTGCGGGCCGGCCTGCTGCTGTTCGCGCTGTTGCTGGCACTGAAGCCGCTGCATGCACTCGCGGCGCTTCCGCTGCTGGCATGGGCGGCGTTGCGCCACCGCACCCTGCTGACGTCCTGGAGATGGCCGGTCGCAGCCGCGCTGGCGCTCGTGCTGGGCGCGTCCAGCTACACCTACGCCTGGACCGTCGCGGGCAATCCGGTGCTGCCGTTGTTCAATGGCGTGTTCCAGTCGCCCTACTTCGGCGCCTACAACTTCGGCGACGCGCGCTGGCATGCCGGCTTTGACGCCACGTTGGCATGGCGCATGACATTCCAGACCAGTCGTTACCTGGAGGCTTGGGACGGCGGCATCGGTTTCGTGCTCGTTGCGCTGGGCGGCGCCGGGCTGGTGGCGGTGTGGCAATCCCGGACGCGCGCCCTGGCGCTGTGCGCACTGGCGATGATGGCCGTACCCCTGGCCGGCATGCAGTACGCCCGCTATGCCCACCCTGGGCTGGTGTTGCTGTTGCCGGCGCTGGTCGCCGCCCTGCACGCTGCCCTGCCGATGCCGCGGTTGCGGTGGGTGCTGGTGGGCACCTGCCTGCTCAACTTAGCCTTCCAGGCCAACGCGCAGTGGATGCTGCATACCGGCGCCATCAAGCGCAGCATCGGCCTGCTCGGTCGTGACACGCCGCTGCTCGCGCGCTACGTGCCCGAGCGTGTGCTGGCCGCCGCGATCCGCGAGCGGGCACCGGACCGCGGCGCCGTGCTGGTGTTGTCCTCGGCCCCCGCCTATGCGGAGTTCGGCACCCGGGGGCGCACCGCCACCTGGTACGCTCCACGCGTGGAGGCGGCGCGCCAGGTTGCCGACGGCGATGCTTCGGGACGCGCGTGGCAAGCCTTGTTGGAGCGCGAGGAAGTCACCGAAATCCTGCTGCGCCCCACCGAACTGACACCCGCGCAGCGCGCGGGACTGCAGGCGGCGGGCGCGCGGCGGATGTTGTCGGTCGGCGAAGCGGAGTGGTGGCAACGGCCTACGGGTCGCGCGCCGTGAGCCTGACTCGACAGAGTGGCCATTACCTCGCCATCGGCATCGTCCAGTGGCTGCTGGACTGGGGCGTGATGGTCGGGCTCAGCCATGTGGGCGTGCCGGTGGAAATCGCCAACATCGCCGGACGCATCTGCGGCGCCAGCCTGGGCTTCTGGGCCAACGGCCGCTTCACCTTCGCCGGAGCTAACACCGCCGTCGGCCGCCACCAACTGCTGCGGTTCCTGGTCATGTGGCTGGGCACCACCGTGGCCAGCACCTGGGCACTGGCCACCGTCGACGACCTGCTCGGCCTGAAATGGGCCTGGCTGGCCAAGCCGCTGGTGGAGCTGGCCTTGGGCGCGCTGGGTTTCTTCATGTCGCGGCACTGGGTCTACCGCAAGTAGAAACAAGAACGCCGGCGCAAGGCCGGCGTTCTCGCAACCACGTCGCCCGCAGGCTCAGTGCTTGAGGTTCTTGCGCAGGCGCTCCAGCGCGCTCAGCTGGGCGATGCTCATCGCCAGCTGCGCCTGGGCTTCCTCCAGGCTCATCTTCGGATCCTTCTTGGACAGGATGCGCTCGGCTTCTTCCTTCGCCGCGCGCACCTTGGCCTCGTCGATGTCCTCGGCGCGGATCGCGGTGTCGGCCAGCACGGTCACCACCTGCGGCTGCACCTCGAGGATGCCGCCGGAAATGGCGATGTCGACCTGCTCGCCGCCCGGCAGGGTCACCACGACCTTGCCCGGCTTCAGGCGGGTGATCAGCGGCGCATGGCGCGGCGCGATGCCGAGTTCGCCCATCTCGCCGGTGGCGACCAGCAGCTCGGCGTCACCGTGGAAGATTTCGTTCTCGGCGCTGACGATGTCGCAACGGAAGGTGGTGCTCATCAGGATGTCCTTGGTTGATCAGGTGCGGAAGAAAGGGTGGGCGCTCAGCCCACGCCCATCTTCTTGGCCTTCTCGACCGCTTCCTCGATGGAGCCGACCATGTAGAACGCCTGCTCCGGCAGGTGGTCGTACTCGCCCTCGACGATGCCCTTGAAGCCGCGGATGGTGTCCTTCAGCGACACGTACTTGCCCGGCGAGCCGGTGAACACTTCGGCCACGTGGAACGGCTGCGAGAAGAAGCGCTCGATCTTGCGGGCGCGCGACACGGCCTGCTTGTCTTCTTCCGACAGTTCGTCCATGCCCAGGATCGCGATGATGTCCTTGAGCTCCTTGTACTTCTGCAGCGTCGACTGCACCTTGCGCGCGGTGTCGTAGTGCTCGTTGCCGATCACGTTCGGGTCCAGCTGGCGCGAGGTCGAGTCCAGCGGGTCCACGGCCGGGTAGATACCCAGCGAGGCGATGTTACGGCTCAACACGACGGTGGCGTCGAGGTGGGCGAAGGTGGTCGCTGGCGACGGGTCGGTCAGGTCGTCCGCGGGCACGTACACGGCCTGGATCGAGGTGATCGAACCGGTCTTGGTCGAGGTGATGCGCTCCTGCAGGACGCCCATTTCCTCGGCCAGGGTCGGCTGGTAGCCCACCGCCGACGGCATGCGGCCGAGCAGCGCCGACACTTCGGTACCGGCCAGCGTGTAGCGGTAGATGTTGTCGACGAACAGCAGCACGTCCTTACCCTTGCCCGAGGCGTCCTTCTCGTCGCGGAAGTACTCGGCCATGGTCAGGCCGGTCAGGGCGACGCGCAGACGGTTGCCCGGCGGCTCGTTCATCTGGCCGTACACCATCGCCACCTTGTCGAGGACGTTGGAGTCCTTCATCTCGTGGTAGAAGTCGTTGCCCTCGCGGGTACGCTCGCCCACGCCGGCGAACACGGACAGACCCGAGTGCGCCTTGGCGATGTTGTTGATGAGCTCCATCATGTTGACGGTCTTGCCCACGCCGGCGCCGCCGAACAGGCCGACCTTGCCGCCCTTTGCGAACGGGCACATCAGGTCGATGACCTTGATGCCGGTTTCCAGCAGCTCGTTGGCCGAGGACTGGTCTTCGTACGACGGGGCGGCGCGGTGGATTTCCCAATGGTCGGAAGCGGCCACCGGGCCGGCCTCGTCGATCGGGGTGCCGAGCACGTCCATGATGCGGCCCAGCGTACCGGCGCCGACCGGCACCGCGATGCCCTTGCCGGTGTTGGTGGCGATCAGGTTGCGCTTCAGGCCGTCGGTGGAACCGAGGGCGATGGTGCGGACGACGCCGTCGCCCAGCTGCTGCTGCACTTCCAGCGTGATCGCGGTGCCGTCGACCTTCAGCGCGTCGTACACCTTCGGCACGAACTCACGCGGGAACTCGACGTCGACAACGGCACCGATGATCTGAACGATCTTGCCCTGGCTCATTGTGGTTTCCTCTAACTTTAAATCTGCTTGGCGCGGGCGGCTGCCCGTGCCGGAATGTGTGTTCAAACCCGGGCTTAGACCGCCGCGGCGCCGCCGACGATTTCCGAGATTTCCTGGGTGATCGCCGCCTGGCGGGCCTTGTTGTAGACCAGCTGGAGGGTGCCGATCAGCTTGTTGGCGTTGTCGGACGCGGCCTTCATCGCGACCATGCGCGCGGCATGTTCGGAGGCCACGTTCTCGAGCACCGCCTGGTACACCAGCGACTCGATGTAGCGGGTCAGCACGTGGTCCAGCACGCCTTCGGCGTTGGGCTCGTAGATGTAGTCCCAGTCATGCTTGGCGACCGGCGCATCGGATGGCGGCAACGGCAGCAGCTGGTCGAACGTCGCGCGCTGCACCATCGTGTTGACGAAGTCGTTGTAGCAGACGAACACGCGGTCGATGTTGCCGGCGCTGTAGCCGTCCAGCACGACCTTGACCACGCCCACCAGCTGCTCGAGCTTGGGCTGGTCGCCCAGGTGGGTGACCGAAGCCAGCATGTTCACGTGCAGGCGGCGGAAGAACACCGAGGCCTTCTGGCCAATGGTGACCACGTCGATCTCGACGCCCTGCTCCTGCCACTTGCGGAACTCGGTGACGAGCTTGCGGAACATGTTGTTGTTCAGACCGCCGGCCAGGCCGCGGTCGGACGACACCACGATGTAGCCAACGCGCTTCACGTCCTTGCGCTCGACCATGTACGGGTGCTGGTAATCGCTGTTGGCCTGGGCCAGGTGGCCGATCACCTGCTTCATCACGCGCGCGTAAGGGCGCGACACCCGCATCCGCTCCTGCGCCTTGCGGATCTTGGAGGCCGAGACCATCTCGAGCGCGCGCGTCACCTTGCGGGTGTTCTGCACGCTCTTGATCTTCGTCTTGATTTCGCGTCCGCCTGCCATGCTGCTCTCTTCTGCTTGGACTCAACGACGCGGGCCGAGGCCCGCGCGGATGGTTGCCTGCCCTGCCCGGTGCGCCGCGAACGGCGCGCCCGACGTGGGGCTTACCAGGAACCGGTGGTCTTGAACTCGCCGATGCCCTTCTTGAAGGCACCTTCGATGTCGTCGTTCCAGTTGCCCGTGCTGTTGATCTGGTCGATCAGCGCGCCCTGGGTGTTGATGAAGTGGGCGTGCAGGCCGTCTTCGAACGCCAGGATCTTGTTGACCGGCACGTCGTCGAGGTAACCCTCGTTGACGGCGTAGATCGACAGGGCCTGCAGCGCGATCGACATCGGCGCGTACTGCTTCTGCTTCATCAGCTCGGTGACGCGCTGGCCGCGCTCGAGCTGCTTGCGGGTGGCTTCGTCCAGGTCCGAGGCGAACTGCGCGAACGCGGCCAGCTCACGGTACTGGGCGAGGGCGATACGGATGCCGCCCGACAGCTTCTTGATGATCTTGGTCTGGGCGGCGCCACCGACGCGCGACACCGAGATACCGGCGTTCACGGCCGGGCGGATGCCCGCGTTGAACAGGTCGGTTTCCAGGAAGATCTGGCCGTCGGTGATCGAGATCACGTTGGTCGGCACGAACGCGGACACGTCGCCGGCCTGGGTCTCGATGATCGGCAGCGCGGTCAGCGAACCGGTCTTGCCCTTGACGGCACCGTTGGTGAACTTCTCGACGTACTCCTCGGACACGCGCGCGGCGCGCTCCAGCAGGCGGCTGTGCAGGTAGAACACGTCACCCGGGTAGGCTTCGCGGCCCGGCGGACGCTTCAGCAGCAGCGAGATCTGGCGGTAGGCCACGGCCTGCTTGGACAGGTCGTCGTACACGATCAGGGCGTCTTCGCCGCGATCCATGAAGTACTCACCCATGGTCGCGCCGGAGTAGGCGCTGATGTACTGCATCGCGGCCGACTCGGAGGCGGTGGCGGCCACGACGATGGTGTGGGCCAGCGCGCCGTTCTCTTCCAGCTTGCGCACGATGTTGGCCACGGTCGAGGCCTTCTGGCCGATCGCGACGTACACGCACTTGATGCCGGTGCCCTTCTGGTTGATCACGGCGTCGATGGCCATCGCGGTCTTGCCGGTCTGGCGGTCGCCGATGATCAGCTCGCGCTGGCCGCGGCCGATCGGGATCATCGAGTCGACCGACTTGTAACCGGTCTGCACCGGCTGGTCGACCGACTTGCGCCAGATCACGCCCGGAGCCACGCGCTCCACCGGCGCGGAGATCGCGGCGTTGATCGGGCCCTTGCCGTCGATCGGCTCGCCCAGGGCGTTCACCACGCGGCCCAGCAGCTCCGGACCGGTCGGCACTTCGAGGATGCGGCCGGTGGTCTTGGCCACGTCGCCTTCGCGCAGGTGCTCGTAGTCACCCAGGACCACGGCGCCGACGGAGTCGCGCTCCAGGTTCAGGGCCAGGGCGAAGGTGCTGTTCGGCAGCTCGATCATTTCACCCTGCATCACGTCGGCCAGGCCGTGGATGCGCACGATGCCGTCGGACACCGAGGTGACGGTGCCTTCGTTGCGCGCCTCGGCGGCCAGCTTGACCTTCTCGATGCGGGTCTTGATCAGTTCGCTGATTTCGGACGGGTTGAGCTGGGTTTGCATGGGAGTTTCCCTATGTGCCCGGCGTTGCCGCCGGAGTAGCAATTGAAGACTTGTGTGCCGTCAGCCCGCGAGCGCGGATTGCAGGCGCGAGAGCTTGCCCTTGAGCGAGCCGTCGATGACCACGTCGCCGGCGTCGATCACCGCGCCGCCGATCAGCGACGCGTCGATGGCCGTCTCGATCTCGACGTCGCGGCCAAAGCGCTTCATCAGCGCGGCCTTGATCGACTCGAGTTCGGCGGCCGGCAGTTCGGCGGCGGCGGTCACCTTGGCCTTGACCACGCGGTCGGCCTCGGCGCGCAGCTCCTCGAACAGCCCGGCGATCTCCGGCAGCAGCGGGAGGCGGCGGTTGTCGGCGAGCAAGCCGAGGAAGCGGATGAAGGCTTCGTCGGCGCCGTCGATGACCAGCAGGCCGACGGCGTCGGCACTGCTCAGCAGCGGGTGGCCGAGCACGGCTTGCGCCTGCGGGTCGGCGGACACGCGCGCGGCGAAGGCCAGGGCCTTCGACCAGTCGGCGGAACGGCCACCGTCACGCGACAACGCGAAGGCTGCGCGGGCATACGGGCGGGCGAGGGTCAGGGGCTGGCTCATGGTGGGCTCAGATTTCCGCGGCGAGCTCGTCGAGCAGCGCCTTGTGGGCGTTGGCGTCGATTTCGCGCTTGAGCAGCTTCTCGGCGCCGGTCACGGCCAGGGCGGACACGTGCTTGCGCAGGTCTTCGCGGGCGCGGGTGGCGGACGCTTCGATCTCGGCCAGGGCCAGGGCCTTCTGGCGCTCGCCTTCGGCGAGGGCTTCGTTCTTGGCCTGGTCGATGATCTGGTTGGCGCGCTGGTGCGCCTGCTCGATGATCTCGTTGGCCTTGCCACGCGCTTCGCGCAGGGCGGCGTCGACCTGTTCCTGGGCCTGGGCCAGGGCCTTCTGGCTGTTGTCAGCCGCGGCCAGACCTTCGGCGATCTTCTGCTGGCGCTCTTCGATCGCAGCCAGCAGCGGCGGCCAGATCTTGGTCGCGATGATCCAGATCAAACCGGCAAATGCCAGCGCCTGGGCAATGAGGGTCATGCCGATGTTCATTGATGATGCTCTGCCAGAGGTGACGGGAAAGGGCGCGATGTCGCGCCCGTCCTTCAACCGTGGTGCAGGCCGGCGAACCGGCCCGCACCCGTCAAGCGGATTGGCTTATCAGCCGGCCAGCTTGGCGGCTTCGGCCAGCAGCGCCGAGGCCAGCGGGTTGGCGAAGGCCAGCAGCAGGGCGACGGCGACGGTAATGATGAACGCGGCGTCGATCAGGCCGGCGGTGATGAACATGCGGACCTGCAGGACCGGGATCAGCTCCGGCTGGCGGGCGGCCGACTCAAGGAACTTGCCGGACATGATGGCCAGACCGAGACCGGCGCCGAGGGCGGCGAGGCCGATCATGATGCCGACGGCCAGAACGGTCGAGGCCTGAACCGAAGCGAGGTGGGCAAGGATTTCCATGGTTGTCTCCGAACGGGTGCTTTAAGGGTTGAAACGAGGAAGGGTTGAAACGATTCGAGCGTGCGCCGAAGCGCTTAGTGAGCGTCTTCCGACAGGCTCAGGTACACGATGGACAGCATCATGAAGATGAACGCCTGCAGCGGAATCACCAGCAGGTGGAACAGCATCCAGCCGAGGCCGAACGCGCCGCCCGCGAGGGCGCCCAGGATGCCGGCACCGCCGAGCACCCAGATGAGGAGGAACACGATTTCGCCGCCGAACATGTTGCCGAACAGTCGCATGGCCAGCGAAATCGGCTTGCTCAGCCACTCAACGATGTTGAGGATCAGGTTGAACGGCACCATCCACTTGCCAAACGGCGCGGTCAGGAATTCCTTGGTGAAGCCGCCCAGGCCCTTGGAACGGATGGCGAAGAACAGCATCAGGAAGAACACGCTGATCGACATGCCGAGCGTCGCGTTGACGTCGGCGGTCGGCACCGGCTTCCAGTAATGGACGCCCACCAGCTCCAGCGGCTTGGCGATGAAGTCTGCCGGGATCATCTTCAGCAGGTTCATCATCAGGATCCAGAAGAACAGGGTGATCGCGATCGGCGTCACCAGCTTGCTCGGACCGTGGTAGGTGTCGCGCGCCTGCTTGTCGACGAACTCCAGGCAGATCTCGACGAAGGCCTGCCATTTGCCCGGCACGCCGGACGTGGCCTTGCGCGTGGCCAGCCAGAACGCGAACACGATCACCAGGCCCATCAGCACTGCGGTGATGAACGTGTCCAGGTGCAGGGTCCAGAAGCCACCCTCGCCGACTTGGACGGTCAGGTTCTTGAGGTGGTGCTGGATATATTCGGTGGGAGTCAGTTCTGCCGCGCCGGACATGTGCCCTAACCTTGCAATGTGAAATTTATGAACGACGGATTGCTGGCCAAACCAGTGCCGTCAGCGACGGGTCGCGGCGAGGGCGAGCGCAACGAGTGCAGCCACGATCCCCAGCAGCAGCGGCAGCGCCGGCAAGTGCCAGACCACCACGCCCAACCACAGCACCACGAACACCACCAGCCACTTCAATGCCAAGCCCGCCAGCCAGCGGCCCATGACCGTGCCCGCGGACCCGACGCCACCCCTGAACAGCAGGCGGGCCGCGATGGCACCTCCGGCCGCCATCGCGCCGCCGCCAAGCAGCGCCGCGAGGGCATGCGTGCCACCCTTGGCCAGGAAAGCCAGCGCCAGCAGGGCTGTCGCGGTGGCTTGCCAGACGACCGTGCGGGTCGCCAGGCGACGGCCGGCTGTCAGTGGGTCGTGCACGCTGGTCCCGGTCGGAGGAAGTGGGCTGAAAAGCGCCCGGGTAAGCCGCAAAAGTATAGAACGGCTACGGGGGCGGAGCAACCGACGATGGTCGGCGGTTTCCTTGTGAAACAACGGCTCACGGCCCGGGGCGATTGGCTCGATCTATGAAAACCGCAGGAAATTTCGACTGGACGGCCTAGAAGGCAGCCGGATAATCGAGATCAATTCTCATTTGCAGGCAGATGCCATGCGCAAGACCCTCAGCTTTGCCGCCGTGCACTTCACCGTCGCCTTCACCCTGGGCTACCTCATGACCGGCAGCGTCTGGGTTGGCGGCGCCATGGCGCTGGTGGAGCCGGCGGTCAACACCGTGGCCTTCCACCTGCACGAAAAGGTGTGGCGGCGGCTGGCCCATCGCAATCCACGCCGCGCCTCGGCCGCACCCCGGCCATCGACGCAAGTTATCGCTTGAATCTGCGCGCCGGCGGGAACCTTTTCCCGCCGCGCCGGTCCCATACCCCGAGTCCCGCCGCTCCAAACCTCCTCGTCAAAGGCAACGCAACGGCGGCACTCAAAGCCCCGGCCCGGGTGTGCTCCCCGGGCCGGGGCTTTGCTGTCATTTCTTCTTCGGAAGGTAGAGATCGGTGATGGTGCCGTCATAGACCTCGGCCGCCATGCCCACCGACTCACTCAGCGTCGGATGCGGGTGGATGGTGGCGCCGATGTCATGCACCTCGCAGCCCATCTCGATGGCGAGCCCGATTTCCGCGATCAGGTCGCCGGCATGCACGCCGACGATGCCGCCGCCGATGATGCGGTGCGTGGCCTCATCGAAGACCAGCTTGGTGAAGCCCTCGGTGCGGCCCAGGCCGATCGCGCGGCCACTGGCGGCCCACGGGAACTTGCCCACGCCCACCTTCAGGCCCTTGGCCTTGGCTTCGGTCTCGGTGACGCCCACCCAGGCGATTTCCGGATCGGTGTAGGCCACCGACGGGATCACGCGCGCGACCCACTCCTTCTTCTCGCCAAACGCGACCTCCGCGGCGAGCTTGCCCTCGTGCGTGGCCTTGTGCGCCAGCATCGGCTGGCCGACGAGGTCGCCGATGGCGAAGATGTGCGGCACGTTGGTGCGCATCTGCCGGTCGACCGGGATGAAGCCGCGATCGGTGACGCTGACGCCGGCTTTGTTCGCGTCCAACTTGCCGCCGTTGGGCGAGCGGCCGACGGCAACCAGCACGCGGTCGAAGGTCTGCGGCTCGGGTGCGCTGCCACCCTCCTGCGCAGGCTCGAAACGCACCTTGAGGCCACCCTTGAGCGCCTCGGTACCCGCGGCCTTGACCTTGGTGTGGACGATAACGCCTTGCTTTTTCAGACGGTCGGCCAGCGGCTTGATCAGGTCGGTGTCGGCGCCCGGCATGATCTGGTCGGCGAATTCGACCACGGTCACTTCGCTGCCCAGCGCGCGGTACACGGTGGCCATTTCCAGGCCGATGATGCCGCCGCCCACGACCAGCAGCCTCTTCGGCACTTCGGCCAATTCCAGCGCGTCGGTGGAATCCATCACGCGCGCGTCGCCCCACGGGAAGCCCGGCAGCTTCACCGCCTGCGAGCCCGCGGCGATGATGCATTGCTCGAAGCGGATGAGCTGGGTGCCGTTGGGCCCGGCCACCTCCACCTCATGCGGCGACACGAACTTGCCCACGCCCTCGACCACGCGCACCTTGCGCTGCTTGGCCATGCCGGACAGGCCCTTGGTCAGCTGGCCGACGACCTTTTCCTTGTAGGCGCGCAGCGCGTCAAGGGTGATCTTGGGCTTGCCGAAGTCGATGCCATAGTCCTTGGCGTGCGCGGCTTCGTCGATCACCGCGGCGGCGTGCAGCAGCGCCTTGGACGGAATGCAGCCGACATTGAGGCAGACACCGCCGAGGCTGGCGTAGCGCTCGATGAGCACGGTATCCATGCCGAGGTCGGCGGAGCGGAACGCGGCGGTATAGCCGCCCGGACCCGCGCCGAGGACCAGCATGCGGCACTCGATGTCGGGTTTGCGCCCGGAGGCGGCGGCCGGAGCGGGGCCCGCGGGCGACGCCGGTTGCGCAACCGGCGCAACCGGCGCGATCGGTGCGGACGCAGCCCCGGTGGCGGCGGGCGTTGCTGCAGGTGCAGCCGAAGCCGGTGCCGCTGCGGGTGCGGTGGCCGGCGTCGCTGCCGGTGCGGCGCCCTCGCCTTCGGCTTCGATCAGCGCGATGACGCTGCCTTCGGACACGGCGTCGCCGAGCTTGACCTTGAGTTCCCTGATCACACCCGCGTGCGAGGCCGGCACTTCCATCGTGGCCTTGTCCGACTCCAGCGTGACCAGGCCTTGGTCCTTGGCGACGGTGTCGCCCACGGCGACCAGCAGTTCGATCACTGGCACATCGTCATAACCGCCGATGTCCGGGACCTTGATCTCAATCGTTGGCATGGGCCACTCCTTCGTCGGCACCCGTGGTGCTGGCCAGTTCTTCGCGCATCGTGTCCAGTGATTCCTGGATCTGGGTCCAGCGCTTCTCGCGCTTGGAGGCCTTCTCGTCCACGGCTTCGATCAGCAGGCCGATCTGTTCATGCAGGCGCTCGGCAGGGCCGCACTTGGGCGCGAGGCCGCTGATGCGCATGCCTTCCACCTGCAGCAGCCATAGGTCACCCTCGTGGAAGTTGGCTGCGCGGCTTGCCGGCGCGACGGTAGCCAGCACGCGGCCCCAGTCGTCCACCAACCGCTGGCCAACCAAGGCCGGGATCGGCACTTCCAGCACTTCGGGGGTCTGCTCCAGCACCAACCGCTGCTCGACGCCGTTGCGCACGGCGGTCCATTGCAGCACGCGCTCGTCGGCGAGGCTGTAGCGCAGCGTCCAGTCACCGCTCTCGGCAGGCACGAGTTGCAGGCTGCGTTCCTCCCCGCGCACGGGCAGCCAGGTCAACGACAGCACCGGCTGGCGACCGCCGAACAGCAGTTTCTCCGCGGCTTCACCGTGGTTCTGTGCGCCTACAGGCCAGCCGCGGCCAAGATCAACCACGCACTCGTCTGCCTGCGCGAGCGGCGCGACCGCCAGCGCGGCGGCCAGACACATGGCGCGCACGGTCACAGCAGGACCCGGCGCATGTCGGCCAGCAGCTGCGCCAGGTAGGCGGTGAAGCGCGCGGCGGCGGCGCCATCGATGACGCGGTGGTCGTACGACAGCGACAGCGGCAGGATCAGCTTGGGCTCGAACGCGCTGCCGCTCCACACCGGGCGGATGGCCGACTTGGACACACCGAGGATGGCGACTTCCGGCGCATTCACGATCGGCGTGAACTTGGTACCGCCGATACCGCCCAGCGAGCTGATCGAGAAGCAGCCGCCCTGCATGTCAGCGGGGCCGAGCTTGCCATCGCGCGCCTTCTTGGCCAGCTCGCTGGTTTCCTGCGCGATCTGCAGCACGCCCTTCTTGTCGACGTCGCGCACCACCGGCACCACGAGGCCGTTGGGCGTGTCGGCGGCGAAGCCGATGTGGAAATACTGCTTGAGGGTGAGCACTTCGCCCGAGGCGTCGAGCGAGGCATTGAAGGTGGGGAACTTCTGCAGCGCGGCGACCGAGGCCTTCATCAGGAAGGCGAGCATGGTCAGCTTGATGCCGGATTTCTCGTTTTCCTTGTTGAGCTGCACGCGCAACTCTTCCAGCTCGGTGATGTCGGCGTCGTCGTGCTGGGTGACGTGCGGGATCATCGCCCAGTTGCGGGCGAGGTTGGCGCCGGAGATCTTCTGGATGCGGCTGAGCTCGCGGGTCTCGACCGGGCCGAACTTGGCGAAGTCGACCTTGGGCCACGGCAGCAGGTTGAGCCCCCCCCCCCCGGCTACCGGCGTCGCGGCCATGGCACCACCGCCCTGCATCACGCCCTTGACGAACTTCTGCACGTCCTCGCGGGTGATGCGGCCACCACGCTCGCTGCCCTTGACGTGGCCGAGGTCCACGCCGAGTTCCCGCGCAAACAGGCGCACGGCGGGGCTGGCGTAGGGCACCTTGTTGGGCATCAGCTCGTCGGCCGTGAAGGCCACCGGCGGGGTGCGCGGCTCGCTGGCTGTGGCCGCAGTCTCGATTTCGCGGGCGGCAAGGGCGTCGGGCTGCGTGGACGGCGCGACGGGCTCGACGCGGGCGCCGGTCTCGGCGGTGGGCACCGG
>NZ_AVPU01000023.1 GCF_000768355.1 Lysobacter daejeonensis GH1-9 | reverse complement strand
CGACCCACGCCGAGCCGGTGCCGGCCCCCAGTTGCTCGGCGCGCACGGCAAAGCCGGCGGCGTTGAGCGCCTCGGCATGGCGGCGCGCGGCGGCCTCGCTGCCGAAGCGGCCAAGGGCCACCGAGTTGGCCTCCGCGCCCTCGCGCACGATGAAGTAGTCGCGAAATCCGGCGGCCAAGATCCGCCCCGCCGCGGCGGTGGCTTCCTCAGCATTGGCCAACGGCGGCAGGTATACGCGCCAGCCGCGGCCTGAACGGAGCGGGATCCGGCGCACGACGAGCGCCTCGGTCAGCGGCTTGAGCGTGGCCTGGGCCGCGACGAGGGTGTCTTCGCTGTCGAAGGGGCCATAGCTGTAACAGCGCGGCGTATCGCCCGACGGCGCCGGTGTATTGGCAACCGTCACGGGGGATGTGCGCTCAGGAGTGCCAACGGGAGCGTCGCCGGCCGGCGCAACTGCCGCCGGGGCGGCCGTTGCCGACGGCACGGGCGTGGCAGCCACCGCACCGGCGGTCACCGCGCGCGGCGCCGCAGGCCTAGTCGTCACGTCGGCGTCGCGTTCGCGCACCAGTTGCAGACGCGCAACGTTGGGTGGCAGGTCCACCGCGCGCTCCGGCGACGTTGGCGGGGACCAGAACCACCACGCCGCGACGCCCAGGTTCAGCACCAGCAGGAGGACGATGAGGGCACGGATCAACATGCGGCGATTGTATGCGGCGGGGGTACGTCAGGCGTCGACGGCCGTCTCGCTCCGCGCCCACACCGCCAGTCCACGCAGCACCAGGTCGGGCGCTGGCCGCGCCTGCGGCCAGTGCGGCAACAGCGCCGCCGCGCCGCCGCCATGCACGCGCAACTGCGGTGTGTGACCCACAAGTGTCGTGGCATCGCGCAGGCTCTGCTCCACCAGCGCGATGGCCGCGCCTTCGCAGCCCGAGGCCAACGCATCGTCGGTATCGCAGGCGAACGCGGTGTAGTGGCCGCCCTGCAACGGCAGGTGCGGAGCGCGGCCGTGCAAGGCCTCGCGCATGAGCGTGGGCGAGGGCGCGATGCGACCGCCGTGGTGCGTGCCCGTGGCGTCGAGCAGGTCGATGGTGATGGCCGTGCCCACACCCACCAGCAAGGCCGCGCCTTCGCCTTCGGCGTGCATGGCCAGCAAGCCGAGGAAGCGGTCCACGCCCAGTCGCCGCGGCTCGGCGTAGGCGATGCGCACGCCGGCAAGCGCGTGCTGGGTGCGCGCCAACGTGGTCCGCGTGCAGTGCCGGCCCAGCACCTGCAGCACGCGCACGGTCAGTGCGGGCGGCGCCACGCTGGCCAGGTGGGCCACGTCGAACTGTGACGGCAACGCCTGGGCCAATCGCGCCTCGAAGTCCGCATCGGCATGGGGCACCGCCAGCACCGGCCCGGGACGCCCGTCGGCCTGCAACGGGGCGCATTTGAGCCGGGTATTGCCGAGGTCGAACAGCCACACGCTCATGCTCGCATCCTCATGGCGCCACCACGCGGCGCACGCTCACTTCACCCGAATGCACGCGCGTCTCAAGCCCATCGGACAGGCGCACGCGCAACGCGCCGTCATCGGCCAGGCCGAGGGCGATGGCCTCCCGGGTGCCGCCGGGGGCGATCAAGGTCACCGGTTGCCCGGCCAGCACATCGAGTGCCGCATAGCGCGGCAGGAACGGCGCCAGCCCTTCGGCATCGAACTGGTCAAGCGCGGGCACCAGGCGGTCCAGGACGGTGGCGGCCACGGCATTGCGATCGACGGCGCCCAACAACGTGGCGAGGTCGCACCATGGCTGGTCGATCAACACGGCCTGCGCGGCGGGCATGCGCACGTTGATGCCGAGGCCAAGCACGGCACGCGCAGGCCCGGCATGCTCGCCGCCACCCTCCACCAGCAGTCCTCCCAGCTTGCGCAGCCCGTCGTCCGCAACGACGACCAGGTCGTTCGGCCACTTCAACCGCACCGCTTTGGCGCCCATCGCGTGCAGCGCCTCGACGGTGGCGATGCCGGCGACCAGGCTCAGTCCGCCCAGCCGCCCCAGCCCGCCGGCAAAACCGCGCGCCAGTGACAGGTAGACATGGGCCCCCAGCGGCGAGGTCCACATCCGCCCGCGCCGGCCACGGCCGCCGGTCTGGCGCTCGGCCAGCAGGGCCAAGGCGAGGCCGTCGTCGGGCACGTCGCGGGCCAGCAACCGGGTGTTGGTCGAGTCCACCGACCACGCCACTTCCAGCGCGGCCAGGCGTGCCCGCGTGGCCGGCGACAGATCCGCTTCGATGGCGTCGGCGGCGAGCAACTGCATCGGCGCGGCCAACACGTAACCGCGCCCGGGCTTGGCCTCGATCGGGACGCCCGCCTCGCGCAGCGCCTCGATCCGCTTCCACACCGCCGCGCGGGTCAACCCGGCGTGGCGCGCCAGCGCATCGCCCGTCGCGGGGCCGGCGATGAGTTGCTCCAGCAGCACGCGGTCGTCCATCAGCCGCCCCGGCGCAGGCGGTGCAGCAGCCTCGCCTGCGCGAACCGCAACTCGGTACCCGCCGCCAGCCGCTGCAGGTTGGCGCGGTGGGTGAACACGAGCAGCGCGGCGGCTGCGACGGCGAACGCCAGGCGCGGCGCTTCCGCCCCGCCCCACCAGGCCAGCAGCGGCAGCACCAGCACCGCCAACACGGTGGCGAGGCCGACGTAGCCGGTGAGGACCACAACCAGCAGCCAGCTCGGCACGATGGCGGCCAACGCCCACGGCCACAACACGAGCAAAGCACCCACCAGCGTGGCCGCGCCCTTGCCGCCGCGGAACCCGTGCCACGCCGGCCACACATGGCCCAGCACAGCGGCGAACGCTGCCAGGTAGCCGTGGGTCGGCACGGCCAACGGCACCGCCACCGGCGCGAAACGGATACCCAGCCACGCCGCCAACGCGCCCTTGCCAATGTCCACCAGCACCACGCCCAGCGCGAACTTCGCGCCCTGGGTGCGGAAGGCATTGGTGCCACCGGCATTGCCGCTGCCCTGCGTGCGGATGTCGACGCCGCGCAGCCGACCCAGCAGCAGGCTGCCGGACAACGAACCCAGCAGGTAGGCCGCGAGCACGACCAGCGCGGACGTGGCGGGCGAGGGAAACAAATCGGCGAAGGACATGGGTGGATTATGCGGGAGCGCGCCGCGGAATCCGGTCAGGGCGCCGGCTGCACCGACACCACCAGCGCCCCGCGGCCGGCATGCGCGCCAATCGCCGGTCCGGTTTCCACCAGATGCGCCTCGACCACGTCGGCGCGTTCGCGCAGGGCCTGCAGCAGGCGCGCACCATCGTCGGCCGCGTCGCAGTGTCCGACGATGGCACGCCAGCGGGTTCCTGCCGGCAGACGCCGGGCCACGTACCGCGCGAAGGCCTCCGGCGCGCCTTGGCGGGCCAGCAGTCCCCCGGCCACCTTCAAGCGGCCGTCGTCGCGGAAGCGCGCCACGGGGGTCAAGCCGGTGAGGCGCACCACGGGTTCGGCCCACGTCGGGATGCGGCCGCCCCGCACCGCGTGGCGGATGTCGCGCGCCATCGCCCAAGTCAGGGTCTGCGGACGCAGGCGCTCCAGCTCGGCGACGATGTCGGCCACCGCACCGCCCGCCGCGGCCAGTTCCGCCGCGCGCCAGGCCAGCAGGCCTTGCCCGCCAGCGGCGTTGACGCTGTCCAACACGTGCACGCGGCCTTCGCCGACACGCGTGGCCGCCTGCTCGGCCGACTGCAGCGTGCCGGAGACTGCACGAGACAGCCCCACGTACAGCACCGCTTCGTGATGGGCCAACAGGAACTCGAACGGTCGCCGGAAGTCGCCCGGCGGTGGCTGGCTGGTGCGCGGCACATCACGCGCTACGGCCATGCGCCGGTAGAAATCGGCGGTGGCCAGCCCGACCTTGTCGAGGTAGTCGCGGCCGTCGACGCTGACCCGTACCGGTACCAGGTGGATGTCGTAGCGCTCGGCCAGCGCTTCGGGCAGATCCGCCGCGCTGTCGGTGATCACCGCCACCCGTCGGGCCGTGTCGCTGCTGTGCTGCTGCCGCAGCATGTCGTCGGCCTTCATCGCCTCGACCTGGCCGAAGGCCGCGCAGGCGTCGAAAAGCGCCTGCGGACGCCCCACGTGCGCATGCACCCGCATGCGCGCCGCGCCGCCGGCCAGCACCAGCGAATCGGCACCGATGGCTTCCAGTGCACCGCGCAGGGCGTCGCGGTCGATGACCGTGCCGAGCACCAGGCACTCGCCGCACCAGCGGCGCGCCGGGTCCACCGCATCGTGCGCGGGATGCGCGTCGCCGCAGCCGGCGTGCGCTTCCTCGTGCGCGGCCTCGGTCAGCGCGCGCGCGGCGCGTGGGCCGCCTTCCAGGTAATCGGACATGCCTTCGAGCAGGTCGACAAAGCCCTTGGCGCCGGCATCCACCACGCCGGCCTTCTGCAGTGCCGCCATCTGCCGAGGCGTGTCGGCCAGGGCCTGCCGTGCGCGAGCCAATGCGGCCGCGAAGCCACCGCGAGGAGCCAGCTGCGCGTCTCGGCGTACCGCCTCTTCCAGCGCTTCGGCGAAGGCGCCGATCACGCTGAGGATGGTGCCTTCCACCGGATGCGCGAGCGCCGCGCGGGCGCTGTCAGCACCGCGCCGGGCCGCTGCCGCCAACCCCACCGCGTCCATCGCCGCCCACCCTCGTGCCTGCTCGGCCGCGCCGAAGAAGAACTGCGCGAGGATCGCCCCGGAGTTGCCGCGCGCACCGTCGATGGCATCGTTGCCGATGCGCTGCAGCAATTCGCCCACGTGGCGGCTGCGGCGGCGCAGCGCGCCATTCAGCAGGCTGCCCAGCGTCTGCGCCAGGTTGTTGCCGGTGTCGCCGTCGGCCACCGGGAACACGTTGATGCGGTTGAGCTGGTCGCGGTCGGCAATGACCCGGCGGGCCCCGGCAATCAGGGCGCGGCGCAATGCGGGGGCGGTGAGGAGTTCGGTTTCGGACGGCCGTACGGCCAAGGATGGTGCGGGCATGGTGCGAAGTGTGCGGCAGGCGCGCGCCTGAACCATGTCGCGCCGCAGCAATTGCAGGCGCACCGACGCCCCGGCGGATTTCACGCTATAGTCGGCCGGCTACCCCCTCCTCCCGCCGGCCGAGGCCGACCGCATGCTCCGTACCAGCTTGCTAATGCTGCTTGTCCTGGCCAGCGCAACGGTCGCCGCGCGCGACGTCAAGCATGCGGATGCCAACGGCGCCTGCAGCAGCCAGGACGACGAGCGCACGCCCCAGACCGAGGCACAGCGCTACCCGTCGACGACCAAGCCGGCCAAGCCGCGCCCCAGCGTGCACGGCGATGCCCCCACGCGGATGCAGTCGCCGCGTTGGCACAGTTTCCTGCCGGGCATGTTCCGCTGACGGAGCAACCGGCGGTTCCGGCATTCGCAACCCCTTAGCCTCGTGATCGGTTTCCTGCGCCGCCTCCGCGGCGGCCCCGCGCCCATCCCCGACGACCTGTGGCAGGCCACTGCCGACGCCCTGCCGTGGGTGCACGCCCTGCCCGTCGCCCGTCAGGCCTCACTTGCCACGCTGGCAGCGCGCTTCCTGCACGAAAAGACCATCACCCCGGTCGATGGCCTGACGCTGGACGAACGCCAGCGCTGCATGCTCGCGGCGCTGTGCTGCCTGCCGCTGCTGGAATTCGGCGCGGAGGGCCTGCATGGCTGGTCGCAGCTGATCGTGTACCCCGACGCCTTCCGCGTGAATCGCAGCCATGTCGATGCCGCCGGGGTGATGCACGAATGGGACGACGAACTGATCGGCGAAGCCTGGGACGCCGGCCCGGTGATCCTGTCGTGGGCCGACATCCTGGCCGACTGCGAAGACCCGCGCGCCGGCTACTGCGTGGCCGTGCACGAGATCGCGCACAAGCTCGACGTTCTCGATGGCGTGCTCGACGGCACGCCTGCCCTGCCCCGCGAATGGCAGCGCGAATGGGCCCGCGATTTCCAGTCCGCCTACGACGCCTTCTGCGTCGAAGTGGACGCCGGCCGCGAAACCGCGATCGATCCGTATGCCGCCGAAGCGCCCGACGAGTTCTTCGCGGTGCTGACCGAATACCACTTCAGCGACCCGGCCACGCTGCGCACCGCGATGCCCGCGGTGGCGGAACATATGACCCGCTTCTACGGCCATCCGCCATTCGCTTGAGCAGCCTGCTGCGAAGGCGACAGGTGCCTTGGGCACCTACAGGGAATTTTGCCGCCAGCGCACGCACGGGCTCCGCAATTGCTGCTGCTCTCCCCTCACCCGGCTAGCCACGCATGTAAAGGAGCGTGGTGGCATGCGTGCTGCGGAAAAGCGGGCCATGGATGGCCCGCGGCGCGACTCGCGGCAGGATGCCGCGACGGAGCGCTGTAGCAGCACGCATGCCGCCACGCTCCGTCCGACAACGTTTACCTACAACCCCGGCGGCAACACCACCTCGAACCGCGCCCCGCCCAACTCCTCGGACCGGCGCACGTCCAACGTGCCGCGATAGCCCTTCACCAGGTCCTGCACGATCGACAGGCCGATGCCATGCCCCTGCACGCGCTCGTCACCGCGCACGCCGCGCTGCAGCACCAGTGCCACCTTGTCTTCCGGGATGCCCGGACCATCGTCGTCCACCGCAATCACCAGGCCCGGGCGTCGACCGGCCGCAGTCTCGCCGACGTGCACGGTCAGCAGCACGCGCGAGCGCGCCCACTTGAACGCGTTCTCCAGCAGGTTGCCCAGCAGCTCCTGCAGGTCGCCCGGCTCGCCGTAGAACTGCACGCCGTCGGCCAGGTCGAACTCGCACAGCACGCCCTTGGCCGTGTACACCTTTTCCAGCCCGCGCACGATCTGTTCGGCATGCGGCTCGATGGCGATGGGCGCGGCGAACAACGCGTGGCCCGAGCGCGCCGCGCGCGACAGCTGGTACGACACCAGGTCGCTCATCCGCCCGACCTGGGTGATCACTTCCTCGCGCAATTCGGCCTCGCTGGCATCGCTGTCCACGCGCGCGCGCAGCACGGCCAGCGGCGTCTTCAGGCTGTGGGCAAGGTCGGCCAGCGTGTTGCGCTGGCGGTCGAGGTTCTCGCGCTCGCTCTCGATGAAGGCGTTGATGCTCTCGGCCAGCGGTTCCAGTTCGCGCGGATGGCGCTCGCTCATGCGCGAGGCGGCACCGCGCTGCACGCGCTTGAGCTCGTGGATCACGCGGCGCAGCGGCAGCAGGCTCCAGCGCAGGATCACCGTCTGCAACAGCAGCAGGATGATCCCGGCGCCACCGAGGTAGCGCCACAACTCCTGGCGGAACACCTCCACCTGGCGGCTGAGCGCGGTGGTGTCCTCGAAGATGTACACGGTGTAGGCGAACTCGGCCGTCTTGCCGCCCTCCAGGCTCCAGATCAGGCCGCGGCCGTAGCGGTAGGCCTCGCCTTTGGCGCCGCTGATCTCGGTGATCGGCAGCGGGCCTTCGAACACTTCCTCCTGCGCCTTGAGCACGCGCCCCTCGGGCAGCAGCGGGCCGATCGAGGACGGCGAATCCCAGTGGCCGTTGGGAAATACCACTTCGGCATACAGGCCACTGCCCGGGCGTTCGAAGCGCGGGTCGGGCAGGTCATACGGCGGGATGAAGGTGCCGTCGCGGGCGAAGTCGCTGTCGGCGAAGGCCAGCGCGTAGCTGCGCATGCGCTCGCGCAGGTTGCCCTTGGCGGTTTCGAGGAAGGCGCGATCCAGTGCGTAGCCGGCCAACGCCAGAAAGGCGACCAGTCCAAGACTGGCCACCAGCACCTGGCGCGCCTGCAGGGATAGCGGTTGCCTCCAGCTCAATCCGTACCCCCAGAACCCCTCATCCCCGACCGGCTTGGCCGTCGCCAATGGTACGGCGCGGCCGGGGGCCGGCGTCAGTCACCCGATCGCGGAATCGCGAATCGGTAGCCGCGGCCGCGCACGGTCTCGATCGGCTTCATGTTGCCGTCCGCGTCCAGCTTCTTGCGCAGGCGGCCGATGAAGACCTCCAGCACGTTGGAGTCGCGGTCGAAGTCCTGCTGGTAGATGTGCTCGGTCAGGTCGGCCTTCGAGACCAGCTCACCGGCGTGCATCATCAGGTACTCGAGCACCTTGTACTCGTAGCTGGTGAGGTCGACGTTGGCGCCGCTGACGGTGACCGTCTGCGCGGCCAGGTCCAGCACCACCGGGCCACATTCCAGCGTCGGCTTGCTCCAGCCCGCCGCGCGGCGCACCAGCGCGTTGATGCGCGCCAGCAGCTCCTCGACGTGGAACGGCTTGACCAGGTAGTCGTCGGCGCCCTGCTTGAGGCCTTCGACCTTGTCCTGCCAGCTGGAGCGGGCGGTGAGGATCAGCACCGGGAACTTCTTGCCCTCGGCGCGCAAGGCCTGGATCAGCTCCATGCCCGACATCTTGGGCAGGCCGAGGTCGATGATGCCGAGGTCGAAGGGCACCTCGCGGCCCATGTACAGGCCTTCCTCGCCATCCTGGGCCGCGTCCACCGCGAAGCCTTCGCGCTTCAGGCGCGCGGCCAGGGTTTCGCGGAGCGGGGCTTCGTCTTCGACCAGCAAAATGCGCATGGGAACTCCTGTTTCCGGCTGTCGGTTGCGGCGGTCCGGCGTGATGTGCCGATCCCTGCCAAAGCGCTACTGTGCGGCGTCAGTCGTCGTCGCCACGTGTACGCGGGTCGGGGCCACGCCCGGGTTGGTCTTCCATGTACACGCGAACGCGACCGCTGGAATCGACGACCTTGACCCGGCTGACGTCGCGGCCATCGTACGGCACGCGCTCGGCGCTGAGCACCTGGCCGCCGGTGCGGCGCTCCACACGGCGCACTGCTTCGGCCAACGCGGCATTGCCCCCGCGGCGGTCATGGTCGCGCTGCGGGCGGCGGTCGTCGTCGCGCTCGGGGCCACGGCCCATGTCCTGCGCCACGGGCACACGCTCGGGCAGCACGCCGCGCAGCTGCGCCATGGCGTCGCCCGCACCCACCAGGGCGGCGAAGGACACGGCGATCGAGGCAAGGCGGACGGCGGGGCGGGTCATGGCACTCCCAGAACCTGTTGGCAGGTGAGGCGAAGGTCCGGATCGACCGGGTTGACGCCATTCTTGGAACGAGGCGGTGAATCCGGTCTGAACTTTTCCTTCACGCGCTGGCCTCCATTCAGGATGACCTGCGTTGGCGCCCGGCGCCAGTCCCCACCGCCCACCAGATTCAGAATATTTCGCCCACGCAGCAGCGCAGCGAGCCGCCGCCTGCCTCGATGGCGTCCAGCTCGACCGTGCCCACCTCGAAGCCGGCAGCCGCCAGCCGGGCGCGGTGCGCCGGGGCCAGGGCGCGGCCGGCGTTGGCGCTCATCCAGACTTTGTCCGGGGTCAGGGCGATGCAGTTGCCGACGAAGGCCGCATGCTCCTCCGGGGTGCATGGCACCGCGTGCGGGGCGTAAAGGGCGGCAATGGCGTCCACCGCCGCGGGGTCGGCGAAGCCCTTGGGGCAGATCACCGCCGCGCGGCCGGCCAGCAACGCCAGCACCACGTTGGTGTGGTACTCGCCTTCGGCCAGGTCGAACAGCAGGGTGGCGCGCAGGCCCAGCGCCTCGTGCATCAGGCGCGCGCCTTCGGCGTCGCAGCGTTCGGACAGGCCGGCGAAGCCCAGGCCGCGGGCGCGGTCGATGACCAGCGCGCCGGTCAGCTCGGCCGGGTGCGGCTGGGTGGAGAGGTCGACCTCGTCATAGCCGATGGTGGCGAAGAAGCCGCGGATGTCGGGGCGATTGGCCTCGCGCTGGCGCACTTCGTGGCGCATGCGGCCGACCACGTAGCGCGGCGCACCGTGCGGCTGGGTGGCGGCATCCGGGCGGCCGGTGGCGAACACGTTGTTGGGGAACAGCGCGTCGGGCGTGTCGGGGTTGCCGGCAAAGCACACCGTGGGCAGCACGCCGGCGAAGGCGCGGTGCAGGTCGCGGTGCTGCGCGGAGGCCCGCGCGGCGTCGAACGCCTCGGCGGCGGCCATGTAGCGGTTGTCCTGCGCGGACTGCTCGGCCAGGGTGAAGCCATCGGGCGCGACCAGGAATGCCGCGCGCGCGGTGGCCGGCCCGAAATCGGGCGCGGTGGCGCGGGCGAAGGCGAGGAAGGCGGCGGGGTCGCGGGTGAGCATGGGCAGTCCTGTGCGTGCCGTGGTGCGAGCTGCAGGTGAGGCGGGGTGTGCTAGGCGTGGGCGAATGACTCGGTGACGGCGATGGCCTGCTCCACCAGCGACCAGTCCGCGCCCGGCTTGTGCGCGCCTTCGCTGAGGATCTGCCGGAACGCACGGCCGCCGCGTTCCCCCGCGAACAAGCCCAGCAGGTGGCGGGTGATGTGCTTGAGGAACACGCCGCGGGCCAGCTGCGCCTCGACATAGGGGCGCAGCGCCCGCAGCAGCTCGGCACGGCTGCGCAGATCGCCGCCGAACCACGCCACGTCCAGCCGATGCAGCAGGTACGGGTCGTGGTACGCCGCGCGGCCGAGCATGGCGCCGTCGGTGTGCTGCAGGTGTTCGGTGGCCTCGTCGGCATCGGCGATGCCGCCGTTGACGATGATCTGCAGGTCGGGCCGCTCGCGCTTGAGCCGGTAGGCCCAGTCGTAGCGCAGCGGTGGCACCTCGCGGTTTTCCTTCGGCGACAGGCCCTGCAGCCAGGCATTGCGCGCGTGCACGATGAACATGGCGCAGCCTGCGTCGGCGATACGGTCGATGAAGGCGCGGAAGCGGTCGTAGTCGTGGTCGTCGTCCACGCCCAGGCGACACTTCACCGTCACCGGGACGTGCCGGTCCAGCGTCGCGCACGCCGCGACCATGGCCGCGACCGACTCGGCCACCAGCTCCGGCTCGCGCATGAGGCAGGCACCGAACCGGCCGGCCTGCACGCGGTCGGACGGGCAACCGCAGTTGAGGTTGATCTCGTCGAAGCCGGTCTCGGCGCCGATGCGCGCGGCCTGCGCCAGCAGTTCCGGTTCGCTGCCGCCCAGTTGCAGCGCGACCGGGTGTTCCACCGGGTCCATTGCCAGCAGGCGCGCGCGGTCACCATGGATCACCGCGTTGGCGTGCACCATCTCGCTGTACAGCCGCGCGTGCGGGGCGATCAGGCGGTGGAACACGCGGCAGTGCGAATCCGTCCAGTCCATCATCGGGGCAACGGACAGGCGCAACTGCGCGGGATCGATGACGGGCAGGTCGGTCATGGGGGCGCCATTGTACGGCGTCGGCGGTTGGGCGCCCCCGCGCGTGTCCGCGACGGCCGGCTTGCGGCGTTGTTCCGTTCAGGGGGGAGGACCCTGCACCACCGGTGTCACCACACCCTGAAGGCCGCGGCGCCGAGGCAGCCCCCGATGAAGCATCCGTCCCTCTCCCCTGTCCAGCGCGGCGCGCTGGTCGCCATGTCGCTGGTCATCGCCGCGCTCGTCGCCGCGTCGGCCGTGAACCCGGCGCAGGACGCGGACCCGCCGCCGCCTGAATTGCGCGAGCGCGACCAGGACCTGGCCATCGCCGCCGCCAGCGGCGACCCGGCGATCCTGGGGGCGGTGCAGACCGCCGCGAATGCCAACCGGGTCCGCGGTGGCGATCCGGCGGCGCTCGCCATGTTCCAGACGGTGCGCCCGTCCGGCGCGCTCACCGCCTTGCCGGCCATCGGCGACCCCGCCCGGGGGACGTTCTCGCCGGTCGCCGACTGGCCGCTGGTCGGCATCCACGCGATCCTGACCCCCGATGGGCGGGTCCTCAGCTATGGCACCACCACCAGCGGCGTGCGCACGGGGTACTACGTCTACGACGTGTGGGACCCGCAACTGGGGCTGGGCGCGGAGTCGCACAACGTGCTGCCCAACGCAACGGCGGTCGACATCTTCTGCAACGCACAGTTGCTGTTGCCCGACGGCACCATCGAGATGTGGGGCGGCGACGTGCTCAACCCGGACAAAGGCGCGGCGTCGCTGCAGCCCAACGACGACAGCACGCGTTTCAATCCGCTCGACAACAGCCTGGTCAGCACGGGCAAGATGTTCCGCAAGCGCTGGTATGCCACGGCGACCACCCTGCCCAGTGGCGAGGTCTACATCCAGGGCGGCACCGGCGGTGAGGACTTCCCGGAGGTGCGCACGGCGACAGGCACATTCCGGCTGCTGACCGGAGCGCCCACCGAGTACCTGGGCGGGTTGTATCCGCGCAACTTCGTCGCGCCCGACGGCAACATCTTCGGCACGCGCTACGAGGAAATGTACCGTGTGGACCCCCACGGCAGCGGCGCGATTACCCGCGTCGGACGCTTCCCGGGCAGCAACATGGGCGCGAGCTCAACCTCGGTGATGTTCCGGCCGGGTCGGATCCTGCAGGTGGGCGGTGGCTACGACCTGGCGATGGCGAGCCCCTTGGCACACGTGATCGACATCCGCCCGGCAACACCGAGCGTGCAGCCGGTGGCCGCGCCACTGCAGCGCCGGCACTGGGCCGACGCCACGGTGCTGGCAGACGGTCGGGTGTTGCTGTCCGGCGGCAGCGTGGCCGACAACGACCCGGCCAATGGCGTGGGTTACACCAGCGAACTTTACGACCCGGACAGCGACAGCTGGTCGGAAGGCGCCACCGCGCAACGCATGCGGCTGTACCACTCCACCGCGTTGCTGCTGCCCGACGCGACCGTGCTGACGTTGGGCGGCGGCGCCACCGGCCCGGAGCTCAACCTCAACGCCGAGGTCTATTACCCGCCCTACCTGTTCAATGCCGATGGCACCCCCGCGGCCCGGCCCATCATCGCCTCGTCCACGATGAGTGCCGATCCCGGTGACACGATCGTGATCAGCACGCCGGACCCGGACGCGATCCGCCGCGTCACCCTGGTCAAGTCGGGCTCCGTCACCCATTCGCTCGACATGGACCAGCGCTTCATCGAACTCCCGTTCGCCGCGTCGAGCGGCGAGTTGCTCGCCACCCTGCCCGCCAACCCGTTCGAGACCCCGCCGGGCTACTACCTGGTGTTCATCATCGACGCACAGGGCGTGCCGTCCGAGGCCGCCATGCTGCGCGTGGCCGCGCGCACGCCAGCGAGGCTCACCGTCACCAAGGCGGTGGTGAACGACGACGGCGGCAACCTGGCGCCGGGCAATTTCCAGTTCTCGATCAACGGCGCCGCGCCGGTGGCGTTCGAGGTCGACGGCAGCAACGTCGTCAACCTGCCGCCGGGCACCTACACGGTCACCGAGCCGGCATCGACCGGCTACACCGCCGCCTACCAGGGCTGCGCCGACATCGTGCTGGCCGCGGGCGGCAGCGCCACCTGCACCATCACCAACAACGACGTCCCCGGCATGGCCGGCCTGCGGCTGACCGCGGGCTCCACCGAGGACGTGTACCTGGCCGGGACAACGGTCACGATGACGGCCCAGGTGCGCCTCAACGGCGCCCCGGTGCCGGGCGCGCGCGTCGACTTCGACGCGCTCAAGCCCAACGGCGTCAACCACGTCTACGGCAACGCCACGACCGATGCCAATGGCAATGCCAGCGCATCGTTCGCGTCCGGCACCGGCCCCAGTTCGATCGGCACCTACCAGCTCACCGCCACGACCACGAGCGGCGGGCTGCAGGCGTCGGGCGCGGCGACCTTCGAGGTGCAGCGACCGCAGGGCGCGCTGATCGTGCGCAAGGTGGTACTGAACGAAAACGGCGGCAACGCGGTGCCGTCGGATTTCAGCTTCTCGGTCAATGGCGGCGCGCCCATCGCGTTCGAGGCCGACGGCAGCAACCTGCTGACCCTGGCTCCCGGCACGTACACCATCACCGAGCCAGCCACACCCGGGTACTCCGCCAGCCTGGCCAACTGCAGCGACATCGCGCTGACCGCCGGCAGCACCGCCACCTGCACCATCACCAACACCGACGTGGACGAACCCGCGCCACCGTCGCTGGCGCTGGTCACCGGCAGCAGCAAGACCTCCTACCTAGCCGGCGAGACAGTGATCCTGACCGCGCAGGTGCGTCTGGACGGCAGTCCCGTGGCCGGCGCGCGCGTCAACTTCGACGCGCTCAAGCCCAACGGCGTCAACCACGTGTATGCCAGTGCCACCACGGACGCCACTGGCAACGCCAGCGCCTCCTTCGTCTCCGGTCGCGGCTCCAGCTCGATCGGCGCCTACCAGCTGACCACCACCGCCACCAGCAACGGACTGACGGCGCAGGCCACCGCGACCTTCACGGTGTCCAGGGACGCGCAACCGGCGACGCTGACCGTCATCAAGGTGGTGGTGAACGACGACGGTGGCACGGCCGCCGCCGCCGACTTCAGCTTTGCGGTGAACGGTGGCGCGCCCATCGCGTTCGAGGCCGACGGCAGCAACGTGCTCAGCGTGCCGGCGGGCACCTATTCGGTCACCGAACCGGAAACGTCCGGCTATGCGGCCACCCTGTCGAACTGCTCGGGGCTGGTGCTGGCATCGGGTGGCAGCGCGACCTGCACCATCACCAATGACGACCTCGCACCGGTGGCGCTGGTGGTGACGGCCGGCACCACCAACCCGGTGTACACGCGCGGCGGCACCGTGACCATGACCGCGCATGTCACCAACAACGGCGTACCGCTGGCGGGGGTGCGGGTCAACTTCGACGCGCTCAAGCCCAACGGCGTGAACCACGTGTACGGCGCGGCGACCACCGACGCGGCCGGCAACGCGAGTGCATCGTTCGTATCCGGCACGGGCCCGAGTTCGATTGGCACCTACCAGCTCACCGCGACCGTGACCCATGCCGGCAGCACGGCCAGCGGCACAACGACGTTCGTGGTGCAGTGAGGGCGGTATGCGCCGTTGCGTCGCGGCCGGCATGGCCGCGGCTGTCACCCGTTCACGGCCACGACCGCCTCCACCTCGAACAACATGCCATCCAGCGCCAGGCGCGGCACCGGGATCAGCGTGCAGGTGGGCTTGGGGCCGGGGCCGTAGGCGCGCTCGAACTCCTCGCCCAGGACGTGCAGGCGCGCCTCGCTGTGGTCCACGATCAGCACGGTCTGCTTGACCACGCTGCCCAGGTCGCCGCCAACGGAGCGGGCGGCGGTGCGCAGGTTGTCCAGCGCCTGCCGCACCTGCGCGCGAAAGCCATCGGCGAGCGCCCCTGCGGCGTCCTCGCCGCCCTGGCCGGCGATGAAGACCAGCCGGGTGCCAATCGGGGCCAGCCCGACGTGGGAGTAGCCGTTGGGAGCCGGGTCGTACAGGCCCTCGGGGTTGATGAGCACCGGGGTCGGAAGTTGCGGAATCGGGAGGTTCATGGCGGATGTCTCCTGGTAGAACAAGCAAAGGGTGGCCCATGGCCCCGCGCGTGTCGGGGCTTCCGGTGCAGGCAATGGGAAGGCGTTGCGTGGTTCAGTGAATCGGGCCAACGGCCTGGTCGATGCGCGCCAACTTGTCCGGGTTGCGCATGATGTAAATGCCGTCCAGGCAGCCGTCCTCGTCGTAGGCGAACGAGGCACTGGCCGAAACCCGACCATCGCCGTCGCGCAGGATCAGGCCGAGGTTGCCGTTGAGGACGGCGCGCTCCAGCGTGAGTCCGGCCCACCAGACATGCAGGCCGGCGGTGATGAACTTCAGCACCTTGTCGTTGCCGACCACCACCTCGCGTGCGGCCGTAACCTTGCCGCCGCCGTCAGCGGCCAGACGCACATCGGCCGACAACAGCCGCGCCAGCGCTTCGGTGCGGCCGTGCTGGATGGCCTGCTCGAACGCCGACAGCAATTGTGCCTGCCGCTCGGGCGGCGTGGCGTGGCGCACGCGCCCGCATTCAACGTGTTCGCGGGCGCGCGAAACCAGCTTGCGGCAGGCTGGCTCCTGCATCTCCAGCGTCAGTGCGATGTCCGGGTAGTCCATGTCGAAGATCTCGTGCAGCAGGTACGCCGCACGCTCCTTGGGCGTCAAGCGCTCCAGCAGCAACAGGAACGCGGTGGTCAGTGACGAAGCCAACTCGGCGCCGCTCTGCGGATCGGCCTCGTCGGCGATCTGCACCGGCTCCGGCAACCAGGTACCCACGTAATGCACGCGGCTGTGGTGCGCGTTGCGCAACAGGTCCAGGCAGTGCCGGGTGCAGGCGGTGGTCAGCCAGGCGCCAGGCGATGCGATTACTGCGCGTTCGGCCGAGCGCCACTTCAGGAAGGTGTCCTGCACTGCGTCCTCGGCATCGGCGCGCGAGCCCAGCAGGCGGTAAGCCAGGCCGAGCAGGCCGGGGCGGGCCTGTTCGAAAGCGACAATGTCATCGGGGGCTGTCGTCATGTCAGTGGCGCGAGATCGCGATCCGGTTCCATTGGTTGATCATGGCCACTTCCACGGTCAGGGCGGCGATCTGCTCGTCACTGAAATGCTGCCGCAGTTCCGCGCGCAACGCCCCGAAGTCCGGTTCGCAGCCGCCGCCGAGGCGGGTCAGGGCCTCGGTCCAGGCCAGTGCGGCACGCTCTGCCGGCATGTAGTCGTCCATGTGTCGCCAGCCGGCGAGGTGGTCAAGGCGTGCGTCGGTCTCGCCGTCTTCGCGCGCCTCGCGTGCGTGCATGCGGATGCAGTGGGCGCAGCCGTTGATCTGCGAGGCGCGCAGGTGCACCAGGTGGCGCAGCGGGCGCGCGAGGCCGTGGCGGTCGTTGGCCTTGTGCACGGCCAGCAGCGCCTGGAACACGTCGGGCAGTTGCCGGTCCGGGTGGACCGGGCGGGTGGGGTCGGCAAGGCGGGCAGGATCGTTCATTGCAGTCTCCGGGACTGGGCCGGGATGGCCCTGTTTCCGGTATGACGATCCGGCGGCGCGGTTTGTGACATCCCTCAGCTGGACGCGGGCGGGTCGTCGGGTTCCCACACCATGTACACGTCCGCCCGCGCGTAATGCGAGCCCGGGCGCGGCGCGGGGTAATGGCGGAAGCCAACGCTCTCGTACAGTTTCAGCGCCGGGCCCAGCTTGCTGCTGGACTCCAGGAACAGTTCGCGTCCGCCCAGGCGCTGGAAGGTGGCCAGCGCTTCCAGCATCAATTGGCGGCCCACGCCGGTACCGCGCTGGTCGGGGGCCACCGCCATCTTGGTCAACTCGTACACGCCCTCGCCTTCGTGCTTGAGCGCCACGGTGCCTACGGCGCGTTCGCAGCCAGCGGCATCGCGGGCAATGGCGAACAGCACGTGTCCACCGTCGGCCAGGATGTGCGCCTCCGGGTCGCCCAACACCTCGCGGTCCACCGGCTCGACGGTGAACCAGCGCTCCAGCCATTCGACGTTGAGCCGGGCGAAGTCCCCGCGCCAACGCGGGTCGAAGCCGCTGATGCGGACCGCGGGCACCGTGGCCGCGGGCTCGCCGACGTCCTCCTGCGTCAAATGCGCGATGGCTGCGGTTTCGGCGGCGCGGTTGTTGTCGTCGAACAGGGTGACTTCGATGCCTTCCACCGTGTCGGCATCCAGGCAACGCGCGTTGACGCTGAAGCCGTCGGGGTGGCTGCGCGGCACGTAGAAGCTCTTGATGCCGCAGTGGCGGCAGAACAGATGGTGCGCGGTGCCGGTGTTGAAAGTGTAATCGGTGAGTGCGTCGGCGCCCTGCAGCAGGCGGAAGCGCGAGGCCGGCACGATGAGGTGCTGGAAGCCGGTCATGCGGCACATCGAGCAGTTGCACTCGATGACCGGCAGCACGGCCGGCGCATCGACCTCAAAACGCACGCGGCGGCAATGACAGCCGCCGCGGTGCGTGACGTGGGGGGCGTTGGTGGGCGTGTTCACCCGACCAGCTTACCCGTTGCCGTTACCCTTCCCTTTGCCCTTGTCGTCGCCTTGGCCCTTGCCCTGCCCGCCCTTGCCGGACGTACCCGGGCCGTGGCCGGGGCCATGGTCATCGCGGCCACCCTGGTTGCCGGGGCCCTTGCCGGCCGGCGGCCCCTTGGCTTGGACGGGTCGGTTGTCGGCGCCAGGTGCCTTGCCCGGACCGCCCGCCTGCGCCGGCTTGCCGGCCGCGGCGGGCGCCTTGCCCTTGGCGCCGTGACCCGGGGCATGGCTGCCGTTGGGCCCCTTGCCCCGGCCCGGATAGTCTTTGCGCAGGTCATCCGACAGCGAGATCGGGCGACCCCAGCGATCGTAGGTGGGTACGAAGCCCTTCTTCAGGCGATGGAATTCGGCCGAGCCGGGCTTGATGCCCAGTTCCTGCGCGACCACGCCCCAGCCCTTGCCGTGGTGCTCGTCCCAGTAATCGGCCACGTAGCGGCACGGACGGCCCAGCACCTGCGCGATGGAGCAGGCGTAGTAGACGTCGCCCGGCGCCCAGTTGCGGGTGGTCAGCAGGTCCACGACCAGGTCACGCGGCGCGCCGTAGTAGCGCACCATCTCGTTGACGAACGGATCGCGATAGCGGCTGCCGTAGCGGTTGACGTCATCGAGGTAGGTATCCACCCAGACATCGCCGCTGCGTGGGTTCCAGCCAAGGCTGTAGTCCTGGGCGGTGGCGCTGCCGGTGAATGCGGCCACCGCGGTGGCCAGCGCGAATAGCATGGGCTTGAACGGACGCATCAGCAGAATTCCTCCGTGCTGGAAAGGATCGCCGGCGACTCGCACCGGCCTGGTGGATCGCCCGCGGCTGCCCCGCAACGATCCGGTTACGGACGGATACTGTGCACGGCGGCATGAACGCGCGGTGAGAACCACCCGGGCGGCGCGCCACCGTTCAAGCCCCGTTGGCGGAGGTGAGCACTGCGGCAACGCCGCTACTGGCTCAGCGTGACCTTGCTGATCGCGAACCCGAGGTCCCAGCCGCGGCCCTTGCCGACCATGCGCAGCCCCACCGGGCCGTTGGTCATGGCGTGCGCCGAACCTGCACGGTGGACGCCGGCATGCGCGTCCATCGCCATGTAGCTGCCCAGCACGTCGCGGATGCGGTACACGCCGGTGAAGCGGCCATGGCCCGCGATGGTGCCAAGGCGGCCGAAACTGAGCCCGACTCCGCGTGCACGGATCTTCACCGCCAGGCTGCGCCCGTCATTGCAGGTCACCTTGCCGGTGCCGCTGGCGGTGCTGTACAGCACGGACCAGCCGGAAAGGGTGTAACGCAGCGTGCACTCCTGCGGCCCCTTGGCCGCGGCCGCCGGCAGCGACATCCCCAACAGCAACAACAACGCCCACCCTGGCGTGACCCGGCTCATGCAACCCCTCGTGGTGATTCCCTGCCGCAAGGCTATCACCGGGCGTGGGTCTGGCAAGCGCGGCGAGTCGCCAGAACGACGACGGCACCGGAGATCCGGTGCCGTCGGTGAATTGCATCACAGTGCTTCAATCGTCCCAGCGGTCGCGCCAGCGATAGCCGTCCCAGTAGCGGTCACGGCGGTCGTGGCGGTCACGGTCATAGCGATCGCTGTAGTAGCGGTTGTCGTAACGATGGTCGTAGCGCGAATCGTAATACTTGCTGGTGCAGCGGCCACGACTGTCGCACCGTACCGTCTCGCGGCTGCCCGGACCCTTACGCCAGTAGCCGTGGGCCTTGCCGTACGGCGGACCGGCACGGTAATCGCGCGGCACCTGGCGGTAATAGGTGGGCCGACCGTAGCGGTCGCGGACGACGATCAGGCGGTCGTCGTAGCCGTAGTCGCCGTAGCGGTAATAGGGATGGCCGCTGCGGTAGATCACGTCGGCCACGTCGACGATCACCCGCACCCAGTCATCAGCGCGCTGCGCCTGGGCTGGCGCCGGGGTCAGGCCGGCCACGCCGAGGCCGGTGGCGAGGACTGCAGGGGCAAGCCAACGGGAAAGCATGGTCATGGTGACTTCTCCTTCGTTGGGTCACCCGTGGTGGGTGGCCACGGGACCGACGATGCAGAAGTGCCAGTGAACCGGTTTTTAATCCTTGCCCAGCGTGCGCTGAATGCGCAGCGCCGTATACGCAGCGTTCACCCGGCGCCAAGCGATGCGAGCGCACGCACCGCATCCGGCAGTTCGGCGGCGGCCGCCACGCGGCGCATGCGCGCGGCGTCGTGTGGCGGCACGCTGGCTTCGTTCTCGTGCGCCCAGGTCGTGTGATACGGCATGTACACGCCCCATCCGCCCAGCGCCAGCACCGGCGCGATGTCCGAACGCAACGAGTTGCCGATCATCAGGAACTGCGCCGGCGCCACGCCGAATTCGTCGAACAGCCGCGTGTAGGTGGCGGTGTCCTTTTCGCTGACGATCTCGATGCGGCGGAAGCGGTCGGCCAGGCCGCACTGCTTCACCTTCGCCTCCTGGTGGAACAGGTCGCCCTTGGTGATCAGCACCACGTCGAAGTCGCTGGCGATGGCGGACACGGCTTCGGGGATGCCTGGCAGCAGTTCCACCGGATGGCGCAGCAGGTCCTTGCCCATGCCCACGATGCGGTGCAGGTCGGCGGCGCTGATGCGCTGGCTGGTGATCTCGACCGCGGCCTCGATCATCGACAGCACCATGCCTTTTACGCCATAGCCGAAGACGGCGATGTTGCGCTTCTCGATTTCGTACAGGTGGTCCTGCGCGCCGCGCGCGTGCAGGTCGACGTACTGGCCGACCAGCCGTTCGAACTCGGCCTGGGCTTCGTCGAAGTAATCCTGGCTGCGCCAGAGGGTGTCGTCGGCATCGAAGCCGACCAGGCGGATCGAAGTGGGGGCGGTGCGCATGGGTGCAGTATGCCGCGATCGCCCGTGCCGATGGCGGCGGTAACCGAGCCCGTGGCGCCGCGCGATGACGCGCACTGCCCCTCCATGTCGGGCGCGATGCCGGCAACGGCAACAGCACCGGCTCCGGAAAACTGGGGGCGGTGGGACGACCGCCCCCGAAGACAGGCCTGTTGCGTCCTTGGTCTTTTACTTCTTGGACGCGCCGCCGGCCTGCTTGCCAGCACCACTGTTGGCCGCGGCCACGTAGGCCTTGTATTCCGCACCCGTCAACGAGCCGTTGGCGTCGGCGTCGGCCTTGTCAAACACGGCGGCGAGCGCTTCCATCGCGCTGGCCTCGGTCTTGCTCAGGCTGCCGTCCTTGTCGGCGTCCAGCTCGGCCCAGGTCTTGCGGGCCGGGGCGGTGGCCGAGACGGTCGCCCCCGGGGCAGTGCCGGTGGTGGCCGGGTTGCTCGACGCGGCGGCATTGGCCGGAGCGCTGGTCGCGGCCGGAGCGGCGGCATCGGCAGCCGGCGTGGTGGCGGCGGACTGGGCCAGGGCCAGCGGAGCGGCCAGCACGGTGGCGAGCGCCGCGGCACCCAGCAGCGTCTTGCGGGAAAGGGTGTTCATCGATCGAAACTCCATGTACGGAACGGGAGGGATGATCGGCCCGTGCGGGGGAGGCACGGTGGGGGAGCCGAACGCCCCGAACCTTGCAGTCGCGCAGGTGAACGGACGCCCCCGTCGCGGACGCGGACTCCACATGGCGTTAACCACTTCCTCGCGTGGACGCGCTAGCCATCCCCCGGAAACGTGACGCGCTAGGAGTTTGCGGCGCGTTCAGCGAGCGAGGGATTGGCTGAACACAACACAACGTTCACGAATGGGCGCCCCACTCGGAAGGCAACGTTCAGCCGCCCGCTTCGGATTCGACGGTCACGATCGGCGTGCCGTCATCATCGATGTCGACCACCACGTACATGGGCTTGCAGCACACCGGGCAGTCCTCGGTGTAGCGCTGCTCCTCGGCGCAGGTTTCCACGCGCAGGTCGATGCGTTCGCCACAGTAGGGACATTGGACTTCGACGATCGGCAACATGGCAGCACCCCCAGTCACAGGGGAGAACGGCCGTGGACCGTGTCAGCGGCCACGCACTCCCTGACGGCAGGGGTGGCAACGCACCGTTCCCGTCACGCATGGATAACACTCGCGGTAGAAGGCTAGGCGTGCTCCCCTCGCGAGGCCGCCGCAATGAAGACCCGGCATGTGTTCAGCACGCCCGATATCGCTAGCGCGCAGGCAGCGATGGATGCCGCGCGCGACGGCGGCGTGGAAGACCACAACCTGTTGCTCGTGGCACGCTCCGACATCGAGCTGTCCACGATTCCCAACGACCGCAAGGAGGCCGACACCGACATGATGCCTGCGGCCGTGCGTGGCGCGGGCTACGGCGGCGCCACCGGGTTGCTGGTGGGGTTGGTGGCGTTCGCCATTCCGCCGCTGGGAGTCACGCTGGCCGGCGCGGCGGCGGCGGGGCTGGCGGGCGCCATGGTGGGGTGCTGGGCGTCGGCACTGGCGGGGGCGTCCTTGCCGGACCCGATTCGGCGGCGATTCGAAGGTGAGATCGAGGCCGGCCGCATCCTGGTGGTGGTCGATGGCTCGCAGGAGTTGCTGGCCAAGGTCGAACCCGCGATCACCAGCACCGGCGCCACCTTGTTGCCATTCGAAGCGCCCAGCCTGATGGCCTGAGCGCCCGCGCAGGTCAGCGACGCAACACCAGGGTGGTGCGTTCGGAATCCTGCTTGCCACCGAAGCGCTTGCGCTGCACCAGCTCCATGCGCTGCACGATGCCGGTTTGCGGGTCCACCCGGTAGGTCACTTCGGTCACGAACTCGGCGTCCGCCTTGAGCTTGGCCACCAGCGCCTCGCGTTCCTTGCCCTCCGGCGCCTGGCCCTGCAGCGTGCGGTCGACGAACCGGGCGATCACCGCTGTGATCGCGTCCAGGTCCGGGCGCACCGTCCAACGCACATCCACCGCCTTGGCGTCGTCGGCGGGGCGGGTCAGCAACAGGCTGTTGCTGCTGGCGATCATTTCGCCATCGAGCGGGTTGGCGAATTCGTCGTCGTAGTCGTAGCGGCGGTCGGGCACCAGCCCACCGCCGCTGACGAAGTTGTAGGCCGCAGGGGTTTCACCCAGCTGTGATTCCAGCACTGCCGGTGCCGACATCGCGTCGACCATCCGCGCGAACATCACCTCGGCGTCGCCGGCGCCGGGCTTGCCCTTCATCTCCGCGAGCACGCTGTCGAACATGCCCTGCAGCGCGCGGCGATAGCGCGGCTGCACGTCGGGCAGGTTGGCGACGTTATCGAAGTGGCCCTCGGTGCCCAGCGCGATGTCGATGGGCAGATCGCGGAACGACTCCACCGCCGCCGCCATCATCTTCTTCATTGGTGGCGGCAAGCCCTCGGTCTGCACCTGCGGCGAGCGGCCGATCCAGCGCTGGATCCAACCGCCGCCGGCGCGCGCGCTCATGTGCAGTTCCAGCACGTCACTGGACTTGATGCGCATCGACGCGCCGCCCTTGGATTCCTCCGACTCGTAGCGCTGGTCGTAGGTCAGGACCATGCCGGGCTGCCACGGCAGTGGCCAGCTCAGCGCGTCCGGGTCGGGCACCGATGAGCTTTTCGAGAACGTGCGCTTTTCCGCAGACTGCGCGGACACGCAGAACGCCAGCGCCACGGCTGCCACCAGCAGCCGACCCCATCCCTTCCGCATGCGACGCCCCCCTTGTACGACCGGCCCAGGGAGGGGCCGCCGCACATAGTCTAGCCTTGGCAGGCGGACCGGCGGTCGGACCGCGCCGCCGAGCGCAAGTCGTCATATTCGATGGCTAGAGTCGGCGGCTTCATCGTCATCAGGGAAGGGTTTGCATGAGCACACATCCGCATCGCGTGGCGCGCCGGCTGTTGGTCCTCGCGCTGGCGGCGTCGCCGCTGGTCGCGTCCGCCGACGTCTTCATCAACGAATTGCATTACGACGACGCCACCAGCAGCGGCGACGTCGGCGAGAAGATCGAGGTGGTGGCCACTGCCGGCGAAAGCCTCAGCGGCTATCGCATCTACCTGTACAACGGCGCCACGCCGTCGGCGGCAACGTCCTATGACAACGACCCGGTGCCCACCGGCAGCCTGGTGACGTGCGGCGGCACGGTGCGCATCGCCACCGTGAGCTATCCCACCAACGGTATCCAGAACGGTGCGCCAGACGCCATCGCGCTGGTCAACGGCAGCGGCCAGCTGGTGCAGTTCATCAGCTACGAAGGCACGGTCACCGCCTCCAGCGGCCCGGCGGCCGGCCGTACCAGCACCAACCTGCCCGTGTCCGAAACCGGCTCGACGCCGGCGGGCACCTCGCTGCAACTGGGTGGCAGCGGCAGCACGTACGCCAACTTCAGCTGGAAGGCATCGGCCACGCAGACCTTTGGCGCGTGCAACAACGGCCAGAGCTTCGCCTCGGCCAACCCGGCGCCGACGGTGGTGTCCACGTCGCCGGCCAATGGCGCGACCGGCGTGGCCCCGGCAACCGACCTGGCCGTGACCTTCAGCGAGTCGGTCGGCCTGACCAGCGGCGCGTTCGCGCTGCAGTGCAGCCAGAGCGGGGCCGTTGGCCTGACCTACCCGGCCAGCGGCACCAGCTTCACCATCACCACCGGCACCACGCTGGCGGGCGGCGAAAGCTGTGCCTTCACCATCGACGCGAGCAAGGTGTTCGATGCAGGTGGTGCGTCGCCGGCGCAGAACACGGTGGCCAACTTCACCGTGGCCAGCAGCGGTGGCACTGGCTACTACGCGCGGGTGAACACCAGCAGCGCCAGCCAGCTGCGCTGCTCGCTGCACGAGACCATCAAAGGCCACACCGCGTACCCGTACAGCGCCAGCACCACCGACACCTGGGACATCCTGGAGATCGCCGACGAAGATCCCAACAACGCCGGCCGCATCCTGGACGCCTACCGCAACCGCAGCTACGTCAAGGGCAGCGAGCGCGCGGGCACCGGCACCGGGATCACCTACAACCGCGAGCACACCTGGCCCAATTCGCTGGGCTTCGGCAGCGCCACCGGTGACAAGGGCCTGCCCTATGCGCCCTACACCGACACGCACATGCTGTACCTGACCGACGCCAGCTACAACGCCGACCGCGGCAACAAGCCCTATGCCAATTGCACGCTGTCGGGCGGATGCGGCGAGCGCGCGACCGAGGCCAATGCCGGCTTCGGCGGCGGCACTGGCGTGTACCCGGGCAACTCCAACTGGGTGAAGGGGCCCGACGGCAACGGCGGCTCGTTCGAGGTGTGGGGCCACCGCAAGGGCGACATCGCGCGCGCGGTGCTGTACATGGCGATCCGCTATGAAGGTGGCGTCGACGCCAACGGGCAGGGCGAACCCGACCTGGAGCTGACCGACGACCGCAGCAAGATCGTCATCACTTCCGCCTCGCCGGCCTACATGGGCCTGCTGTCGACGCTGCTGGCCTGGCACCAGGCGGACCCGGTCGACGCCGCAGAGCGCGAGCGCAACGAGGTGATTTACAGCTTCCAGGGTAACCGCAACCCGTTCATCGACCACCCGGAATGGGCGAGTGTGTCGTTGTTCACCTCCAGCAAACCAGCCAGTTGCCAGCTCAACTGAGCAGACAGGGCAAAAAAGGCCCGGGGACGTCCCGGGCCTTTTTCTGTTGTGAGGCTCCCATTCGGCGCTTGCAGGCAGCCACACGCACGAGGGCGGTCGCATAATCAACCGGCACACCCCCACCGGAGCAACGCATGACCACCAAGGCCTACGGCGCCCACGCTGCCGACAAACCGCTCGAAGCCCTCGACATCCAGCGCCGCGCCCCCGGCGCGCATGACGTGCAGATCGACATCGCCTACTGCGGCGTGTGCCACTCCGACCTGCACACGGTGCGTTCGGAATGGGGCGGCACGTTGTACCCCTGCGTCCCCGGCCACGAGATCGTGGGCCATGTCACCGCCGTCGGCAGCGACGTGGCCGGCTTCAAGGTCGGCGATACCGTCGGCGTGGGCTGCCTGGTCGACAGTTGCCAGCACTGCCACGCCTGCGACGACGGACTGGAGCAGTATTGCGAGAACGGCTTCACCGGCACCTACAACAGCGCCACCAAGGACGCGCCCGGCCACACGCTGGGTGGTTACTCGCAGCGCATCGTGGTCGATGAGAAGTTCGTGCTGCGCATCCGCCACCCCGAGTCGCAACTCGCCGCCGTCGCGCCGCTGCTGTGCGCCGGCATCACCACCTGGTCGCCGTTGCGGCATTGGAACGCGGGCCCGGGCAAGAAGGTCGGCATCGTCGGCATCGGCGGGCTGGGCCACATGGGCATCAAGCTGGCGCACGCGATGGGCGCGCACGTGGTCGCGTTCACCACCAGCGAGAGCAAGCGCCAGGACGCGCTTGACCTGGGTGCGGACGAAGTGGTGGTGTCGCGCAACGCCGACGAGATGAAGGCACATACCGGCAGCTTCGGCTTCATCCTCAACACCGTGGCCGCCAGCCATGACCTGGATGCGTTTACCCGCCTGCTCAAGCGCGACGGCACGCTGTGCCTGGTCGGCGTACCGGAGCATGCGCACCCCAGCCCGAACGTAGCCGCGCTGATCTTCGGGCGCAAGGCGATCGCCGGCTCGCTGATCGGCGGCATCGCCGAGACGCAGGAGATGCTGGATTTCTGCGCCGAACACGGCATCGTGTCCGACATCGAGCTGATCCCGGTGCAGCAGATCGACTCTGCCTACGAGCGCATGGTCAAGAGCGACGTGAAGTACCGCTTCGTCATCGACAGCGCGACGCTGGCGGCGTAAGCCGCGAAGGCTGAGGATGCCGCCGGGGTTCTTCCCGGCGGCATCGTTGCAACCGGCGGCCGTGTGTCAGCTCAGGTCTCGCAGGCAGCCACCGCATCCAGGCCGCGGCGCGGCGCTTGCGCGGTACGCACGGCCCACGCGTAGATCAGCAGCCCGACCAACGCCATGGCCGCGCCGACCATGCCCGTGGACGTCCAACCGTAACCGGCGGTGATGGCCATCCCGCCCAACCACGGGCCGAGGGCGTTGGCGGTATTGAACGCCGCATGGTGCGAGGCGGCGGCCAGCGTCTGCGCGTCGCCGGCCACGTCCATCAGGTGCGACTGCAGGATCGGGCCGAGCGCACCCATCGTGCCGATGGCCACCGTCGCCAGCAGCAGCGTCGGCAGCCACTGCGCCAGCAGCGGGAAGAGAAGCAGCATCACCATCGCCCAACCCAACACCACGGGCACGCCGCGCAGGCGGAAGCGGTCGAACAGCCAGCCACCGGCAAAGTTGCCGAGAACGCCGCCCAGGCCGAAGCCGGCCAGGCCCAGCGGGATCCACGCCGCGGACGCGCCGGTCACCTGCAGCATGGTCGGCGCGAGGTAGCTGAAAACACAGAACATGCCGGCAAAACCGATCGCGCCGATGCCCAGTGCCTGCCACACCGGCGCGGTGTTGAAGGCGCGCAACTCCTCCAGCGGACGGGGCTTGGCGCCGTCCACGGACGCCGGCAACCAGATGGCCAGCAACACCGCGGTGAGGAATGCGATCAGCGCCACGGCCGCGAACACCCAGCGCCAGTCGACGAACTGGCCGGCCCACGTCGCCAGCGGGTTGCCGATAAGGATCGCCAGGGTCAGCCCCAGCATCACCAGACTGATGGCTCGACCGCGACGATGGGGCGGGCTGATCGCCACCGCGGTCAGCGCGGCGACACCGAAATACGCACCGTGCGGCAGGCCGGCAATGAAGCGGAACACCAGTAGGCTTTCGTACGTCGGCCCGAGCGCGCTGGCGAGATTGCCCAGCGCATAGAAACCCATCAACGCGAGCAACAAGGTCTTGCGCTTCCACCCGGCGCCGAGGATGGCGAGCAGGGGCGCACCGACCACCACGCCCAAGGCATAGGCACTGATGAGATGGCCGACCTGCGGCTCGGTGACACCCAGTGAGGCGACCATGTTGGGCATCAACCCCATGCCCGCGAACTCGCTGGTGCCTATGGCAAACCCGCCCAGCGTCAGCGCGAACAGGATCAGCGCCACCTGGCGCGCGGTGAGTGCCGGCACGGCGCCCAGCGATGAGGAAGGAGATTCGGAGAAGGCCATCGCCGCATTATGCTGCGGCGCAACACGACGATTCGCGACATCGGTGGAACAGCGGGCGCCATGGCTGCAACCGCCATGATCGGCAAGGCGGCCAGCGGCTGCGGACGGGACCTGCGGGGCACTGCCCGCCGGGACAGCAGGCGCCATGCCGCCTACTTCCCAAGACCTCTGGATCGACTCCGGCCGCGGCAGGTTGTTTGCCCGCCGTTGACTGCCGACCCCGGCGCCCGCTGTGGACCGGACGCCGATCGTGCTGTTCCACGATTCGCCGGGCTGCGTCGCGCTCTGGCGCGACTTCCTGCAACGGCTGGCCGACGACTTCGCCGACTGGAACCTGGACGATGCATTGCGCCAAGCGCATTGTCAGGCGCTGGTGCTGCACGGCAACCAGGACGAGTACGGCACGCCGAGCGCATCGGCGCACTGGTTGCGGGGCCGGCCACGATGCAGGCGCTGCCCGGCATCGGCCATGTGCCGCACCGCGAGTGCGGGGCGTGGGTGCTCGCAGGGGTGCGTGACTGGTTGGAAGAACGCGGCGTGTAGTCCATTCGCCGTGCACTTGCCGGGCAAGGGTTCGGCAACGGCTCAGGCTCGTGAAAGCCTAACGGCGAGCGATACCAAACCGCCGCGGCTCAAGGATGATGCGCTCGCGTGCATAGTCGAAGACGACGTTGAAGCGCGAAAGAAAGCGGGCACCGAGCCGACCGTCCTGCCCGGAGGCGATCACCTCGCGGCCGATGGCGTACTCAACCGGCGTGGTGGTGTCGGTACCGGCCAACCCAAGCCGCACCGGCGCACCCACCCGGTACCGCGCGCGCCCACCGACGAAGCAGGCTTCGCGCACGCGACCGTTGGACGGCATCCTCACGTCGGGACTCGAGCCCGGGAGCAACGTCATGTCGATGCCCGCGCCGCTGTCGACATGCAGGTGCGCGTGGAACGCGGCCGCGCCGTGCGGTGCCACCGTCGCATCGACGAACGGCTGCCGTCCTTCGATCCGCGCGGGCACCACCTGGCCACGGCCAGCGTAACGGAAGGCCTCTGGGTCATGCAGCGTGACCGTGCCGCGATCGCGATTCACCTCCACCGTGAAGCGGCGCAACAGGTCGTGTCCGATCACGCCATTGAACGGCAATGTTGACCGTTGACCCCTGCAGTCCAGGCTCGCGGCGGGAATCGCCAGTGCCGTCTGGTCGGCCAACACCACGCCGCCGAAGTCGATGGCCAAGCCGCTCTGCCTGGCGCCGACCGGTGCCGCCAGATTGTCCCCAGCACCCAGCCGGCGCACGCCGCGCATGTCCAACCCCAAGTGCGTGGTGCGCGCGTCGTTGATCAACGCCATCACCGATGCGCCCGTGTCGAGCACGAAATCGACCGGCGCATGGCCATTGACGCGCGCAGGCAGCAGCACCCACCCGTCGACATCCTTGTACGCCAAGGTGAGCGGCAAAGGCCTGGTCACGCGGACCGGTGTGCCATTGTTGGCCAGATACAGCCGAGCCAGCTCCACCTGGTTGCAGCCGGCGATCGGGAGCGAAAGGGCAAGCGCGATGGCGTAGATATGACGGCGCATGACGGGCACCTCAAGTGGGGGTAGCGTGGATGCCGCAGTCGCGGCACCCACCGGAGGGAGCAGCAACTCAGTCCTTGTCGCTGCCAGCCGGACACGTCGCCGCCACGCGGCGGCTGGACATGACCATGCGCACGCTGATAGGCGCGGTACCGGCAGAAGCCACCAGGGTCATGTGCATGTTCATTGCCATGGCGGTTGCCGAGTACGTGCCGGTCTGCTTGAGCGTTGAACGCACGCCGTCGTTGTTGCACGTTCCGGCAATGCTGAAGCGTCCACCGCCGATGCTCCGCTGCGTGAACTTGCAGCTTGCGTCCTGCACTGTCTCCGCCAGGCGTCGCTCGAGCGATTCCTGTTTGGCTTCCGCGGCGGTCAGGCACTCGCGGGTGGTCTCCACGCCGGGGCCGTCGTCCGGATAGCTGACCTTGGTTTCGTACAGGCCTGGCTGGAAGGTCACTTCGGCAAAGGCGTTGTGCGCTACGCACAACGCGGCCGCGCCCAGGATGGAGGTGATCATCGCGCGGGTGCTCATCGGGCAACCCCCGCCTGTTGCACGGCGGCCGCTTGCACCGGCGTTGCCATCCGCTGCGCGCGCACCACGCGCAACCGCCACGTGCTGCCTTCGCGCACGGCCAGGGTCTGGTTGTGGAAGTCGACCAGCACCTGCCGCTCGCCCTGCGCTCCGGCGCGCTCGATACGCGCATGCGCATCGACCAGCGCAAGGTCCGGGGTGATCATGTCGATGTGCTCAACCTGCGTCACGTGCCGGGCGCCCGCGGGACGACGGCCAATGGTCTCCTCGAAGTAGCGCTGTACGTCCGCTCGTCCCCGGACCAGCGGCCGGTTGTCCAGCCGCAGCGTGCCATCGTCGGCATAGAACGCCGACACCGCCGCCGGATCGCCGTGGTCCCAGGCCACGTCGAGTTCCGCCGCCAGTGTCAGCAGCTTGGCACGGTCGGCATCGGTGGGCGGGGCCGCACTGGCGGCGTGGGTAACCATGGCCATGGTGGCGGCCAGCAACAGCTTGCGCATCATCGTTCGCATCCTCAGGTGGGGCGGGTGGCCTCGCGGCCGTGCCGGTGGAGAGGATGCTAGGAGCGGCCACCGCCCGCTGCGAGCATGATTCGACCGATGCCCCCGGCTGCGCGATCAAGGCGCCACGTGTCGACGAAAGTCCGGATTGGCGGGACGAAATCCGGGCGAACGCGGCGCCGTTTCGCTAAGGTTCACCGGACGATGCGAGGAACTGGCGATGGGACGATTGAGCACGGACACGCGGCAGGCGGCCTGGCTTGGCTTCAGCGTGTGGACGCTGTCGTGCGTGCTGTTCGTCCTGCCGACCTACATCGGCGCGGGGCAGTTGCCCACGCGGTTCCTGGAGCACGTCGCCGTGCTTTACGTGGTCGGCATCGCGCTCACCACGCTGGTGCACCTCGCTGCCGTGCACGTCCGCCAACGCACCCTTGCCGTAAAGCTGGCGACGATGGTCGTTGCCGTCACGCTCGCCGCCGCGCTGCTCGGCGTGGCGGATTTCCTGGCCACATGGTGGCTGCGCCTGGCGGCACGCGAGGACCCCTTTGCCACGCTCGCGCGCACGATCAACAACGTGGTGGGGTTCGTCTGGCTCTACGGACTGATCGCCGCCATCCTCGTCATCATCCAGGCCAACCGCACCGTGCGCGAGCGCGAGCACGAACTGGCCGATGCGCGCGCGGCGGAGATCGAAGCACGTGCGCTGGCCGCCAAGGCTGAGGCGGCGGCGACCGCCGCGCGGCTGGCCGCGCTGCGCTACCAACTCAACCCGCACCTGCTGTTCAACGCGTTGAACGCCGCCTCGTCACTGGTGGTGACCCAGCGCAACGATCAAGCCGAGGCCCTGCTCGCCAAGCTCTCCGCCTTCCTGCGCACCACGCTGGTCACCGACCCGGCCAGCACGGTGGCCGTGGGCCAGGAACTGGCCACCATCGAAACCTACCTCGACATCGAGACCGTGCGCTTCGGCGATCGCCTGCACGTCATCCTCGACTGCCCACCCGAGTTGGAGGACACCCCGGTGCCCAGCTTCCTGCTGCAACCCCTGGTGGAGAACGCGGTGAAGTACGCGGTGGCTCCCACCCGCGACAAGGTGACGATACGCATCGCAGTCACACAGGACGACGACAACATCGCCATCACCGTGGAAGACGATGGCGACCCGACCAAGGCTGCCAGCGTGCGCAGCGGCACCGGCGTGGGCCTGACCAACATCCGCCAGCGGCTGGAGGTGCTGCACGGCGCACGCGGCACACTGCAGGCCACGCCCCTGCCCCGCGGTTACCGGGCCACCGTGCGCCTGCCGCTGGTGCAGGCCCACGCGCCCACCATGGTGCCCCGATGAGCCGCCTGCGCGTGCTGCTGGTGGACGACGAGCCGCTGGCGCTGGACCGCCTGATGGCGCTGTTCCGCCAGCTCCCCGATGTCGAAGTGGTGGGCACCGCCAGCGATGGCCAGCGAGCCAGCGAAGCCATCGCCGCGCTCCGCCCCGACCTGGTGATGCTCGACATCCAGATGCCGGAAAAATGCGGGCTGGCTGTTGCCGCCGACCTCAGTCATGGCGAGCGGCCGGAGATCGTATTCGTCACCGCCTTCGAGCAGTTCGCACCGGATGCCTTCGAGGTGGAAGCCACGGATTACCTGCTCAAGCCGGTGCGCTTCGACCGGCTGCGCCAGGCCGTAGAGCGGGCCAAGCGGCGCCGCATGCTGCACGAAGCCGTCGCGGCGAAACCCGCGCCCCGCGATGACGCGGCCGCGTATGACCAGGCCATCTGGGTGCAGGTGCGGAGCGGCCAGCAGCGCGTGCCGGTCGACGCCATCGACTGGATCGAGGCCGCCCGCGATTACGTGATGCTGCACACCGCCACCCGCAGCTACATCCACCGCACGACGATGAGCGCGCTACAGCGCCAATTGGACCCCGCCCAGCTGATGCGGGTGCACCGCTCCGCGTTTGTCAGGCTTGGTCTGGTGACCGCCCTCCAACGCGTGGGCAACGGCAGCGTCACCCTGACCCTAAGGGATGGAGCGACGGTACCGGTAGGCCCCCATTACCTGCAGTCGATTACGGATCGGCTGGGGCTGGCGAAAGCCTGAGGGTCGGTCGCAACAATGGATCGTGCAGGCAAGGCGACATCGCGGCGCCACACCCCGGCGACGTAACTTTCCATCGCCTGGAACGAATGCTTCCTGTGTGAGGGGTTCCCGGCCAATCGCCACCCCCCTCCATCACCAACACAGGAGATTCCCCAATGTCGAACCGTATCCATTCCGCCCTCCCCGCTTTTGCCCTCGCCGCCGCCCTGGGTTCGGCCTTGGCCATTGCCGCCGCACCGACCGTCGCTGCCGAAAAGGGGGCCGCCCAGGAGAAGTGCTTTGGCGTAGCGCTGGCTGGCAAGAACGATTGTGCCGCTGGTCCGGGTACGACCTGCGCGGGTACCGCCAAAACCGACCACCAGGCCAACGCATGGAAACACGTGCCCGCCGGCACCTGCACCCGCACGGCGTCGAAGACCTCGCCGACCGGTTTCGGCCAGTTGGCCGCGTTCAAGGCCAAGCCTGCCAAGGCTGACTGATCCAGATCGGGATTACCGGAGACGCCTCGGTGAACCTCCCCCTCAGGCACCCCGCCGCCCAGTGTTCTCCAGCCGATGCCGGCCTGCCCGCGCGGGCTGGCATCGGATTGAAGCCACAGCACTTCGACGACTTGCTGTCAGACCCCGCACCGCCTCTCTTCATTGAGGTGCATGCTGAAAACTACATGGGCGCTGGCGGCCCATCGCACGCCCACCTCCGCGCGCTGCGCGAACGCGTGGCGCTCTCCGTGCATGGAGTTGGCTTGTCCATTGGTGGACATGGCCCGCTGGACACCACCCACCTCGCCCGGCTGGCGACACTGCTTGCGCGCTATCAACCCGCAGCGTTCTCCGAGCACTTGGCGTGGTCAACCCACGACGGTCGATTCTTCAACGACCTCCTGCCTCTGCGCTATGACACGGCCAGTCTGGCCCGGATATGCACCCACATCGACCAGGTCCAGGACCAGTTGGGCCGACAACTGCTGCTGGAGAACCCAAGTACGTACCTGGAATTTGCAGGTAGCACCTACAGCGAAACGGATTTTCTGACGTCGATCGTGGCGCGCACGGGCTGTGGGCTGCTGCTGGACATCAACAATGTCCATGTGTCCTGCCACAACAACCGCCATGATCCCATAGCGTATATCGCAGCACTGCCGCTTGCGGCCGTGCGGGAAATCCACCTCGCCGGCCATGCGGAAGACGTCGACGCCACCGGCGACAGGCTCCTCATCGACGACCACGGCGCCCCGGTCGCCGAGGAGGTTTGGGAACTTTACCGGCACACCGTGGCGCAGACCGGAGCGGTCGCAACCTTGATCGAGTGGGACACGCGCGTACCGGCGTACAGCGATCTGCGTGATCAGGCGCGGCATGCCGACGCCATCCTCGACCAGGCCCTCACCCTAGCGAAGGTGGTGGCATGAACGGGGCCGCTGCCTTGCATCATGATTTCGCCGCTGCGCTTGCGGCCCCAACCATGAAGGTCCCCTCGGCGCTGATCGTCGGCAGCGCGCGCGAGGCCGAGCGCAGGTTCGCGGTGCATCGGAACACGTTTGTCGTCAGCCTGATCGATGCGCTGTCCGAGTCGTTTCCCGTGACCCGGGCGCTGGTCGGTGCGCAATTCTTCCGTGCGATGGCGCGCGAGCGCATCCTCGCCGACCCGCCGCGCTCGCCAGTCCTGACCGATTTCGCCGTCAGTTTTCCCGACTACATCTCCAGCTTCACCCCTGCTGCGGCCGTTCCCTATCTTGCCGACGTGGCCCGGATTGAAGCCATGCGCATTGCGGCGTATCACGCCGCTGACGCCGCCCCGCTGACGGAAACACGATTTCAGGAACTGCTGGCCGCGCCGCAACGACTCAGTGGTGCCCGGCTACGCCTGCACCCGGCCTGCCACTGGATCCGCTCGCGCTACGCCGTGCATTCCCTGTGGAGTGCCCACCAGGGCCTGACGGACATGGCCGAAGCTTCGCTCGCGAGCATCGATATCGAGTCTCCCGAGGACGTGCTGATCGCACGACCGGACCTCGCCCTGGTGACCCTGCCGATGCCTCCGGGCGCATCGACCTTCCTTGACGTGTTGCAAGGCAGCCAGTCGCTGGGCATTGCATGCCAACAGGCCAGCGACGCGGTTGCGCACGCGGACGTGCGTGCGCTGCTCGCGCTGCTGATCCAGAACAGGTTGGTCATCGATATCGATATCGATATTCCGCATGGAGAACTGGCATGAGCACCTTGGTCAAACCCGCTTCCGATCCACTGCGCGCTTCCGGCACGTCCCTTTGGGGGCTGCCAGGCAAAGTCATCACCAGCTTCAGCCGCGTCCCGCACAGTGCTATCGCGCTGCTGGCCCGGTTATCAGTGGCAACGACCTTCTGGCTATCCGGCCAGACCAAGATTGAAGGCCTGGTGCTGGATCCGGTTGGCCGCACCATTGAGCTGGGCATGCCTAGGATCTCCGAAGGCGCGCTGGAGCTGTTCCGCAGCGAGTACGCACTGCCGCTGATACCACCGCAGATCGCGGCCGTCGCTGCGGCGGCCGCCGAGCACGTGTTCCCACTGCTCTTGCTCATCGGCTTGGCCAGCCGTCTTTCCTCGCTGGCATTGCTGGCCATGACGCTGGTGATCCAGGTGTTCGTCTATCCCGCTGCGTTCGCGACCCATGGTCTGTGGGCCGTCTCGATGCTCTACGTCATTGCCCGCGGGCCGGGCGTGGTCTCACTGGACCACTGGATTGCCGGTCGCTACCGCGCGCGCACAGTGATACGGGGCGACTAGGCGATCCTGGGTGAGCAGCGCATCATGGCAGTCATTCTTCCCTTCCCCACGCCCGAGCCGGCCACGGCCATGCGCCAACCCAGCAAGCAAATGGCCCCGGACGCCCAAGGCCACATGCCGGAGCAGGCTGACGCCTGGGGGGCGCTGATGGCGCGCGCGCAGGACGGCGACAAGCTCGCCTATCACGCGCTGCTGCATGACATCACGCCCTACCTGCGCGCCGTCGCCCGCCGCTACCTGGGAAGGAGCGAGGACGCCGAGGACGCGGTGCAGGAGATCCTGATGGTGGTGCACGATATCCGGCACACCTATGAGCCTGGCCGCCCCTTCAAGCCTTGGCTGGGCACCATTGCGACGCGCCGTTGCATCGACCTGCTGCGGCGCCGCGCGCGGCGCGTCGAGCATGAGCTGGTTGATGGCGACGCCCTCGACCGGGTGCAGGATTCGTCAGCCGGACCGGAGGAAGCAACGGTTCGGTTGCAGAACGCGAAAACGGTCCGGGCCGCGGTCGCGGGCCTGTCCCCCCGGCAGCAGGAGGCCATTCGGCTGGTACACCTACGCGACATGTCGCTGGACGAAGCGGCGAAAGACAGCCGGCAGACCGTCGGCGCACTCAAGGTGGCCTGCCACCGAGCACTGAAATCATTGCAACACACGTTGGGAAAGGGAGCCGACCGCCATGGATGAGACCAACCAGCTCATCGACCAGTTGACGGCCCGCGTGCAACCGGTTCGTCGCCTGGCGTCACCGCTGCGCCGATGCCTGCTCTGGCTCGCGCTGGCGGCCGCGCTCGTGGCGATGATCACCCTGATGCATGGCGTGCGTCCTGGATGGGCGTCGGAGTTGTCCGCGGGGCCAGCGTTCATGGAGTGGACCTCCGGCCTGCTCACCGGCGTGCTCGCAGCGTATGCCGTGTTCCAGATCAGCGTTCCCGGGCGCTCCCGGGCATGGGCGTATTTGCCCGTGCCCGCCCTGGTGGCCTGGCTGAGTGGGATGAGCTGGGGCTGCATGCGCGACTACGCGCGGCTGGGCGGTGACGCCTTCCTGGTCGAACTGGCCAGCTCGGAATGCGCCCTCGCCATCGCCATGACCAGCGTTCCGCTGGGTTTGCTGATGCTGCTGATGGTGCGCCATGCCGGCGTCGTGCGTCCGGGGCCCACCGCCATGCTGGCCGGGCTGAGCGCGGCGGCCCTATCCGCCACAGGGGTCAGCCTGTACCACGGTGGCGAGAGCGCGCTGATGGTGCTGGTCTGGCACGGCGGTGCGGTGATTGCCTTGTCTCTGGCCAGCCTGATGTTCGGCAGGCCACTGTTTGCGTGGATCGGGCACGCCAAGCGCTGAGCCCCTGCCTCGGTCGCCCATCCTCAGTCCGCGCCGACTTCTAGCTGGGTCAGGTACAGGCGCAGGTCGAACTCCAGCTGGTGGTAGTCCGGCGCCATGTGCGTGCACAGCTGGTAGAACGCCTTGTTGTGCTCGGCTTCCTTCAGGTGCGCGAGCTCGTGCACCACGATCATCTTCAGGAACTCCGCCGGCGCATCGCGGAACACGCTGGCGATGCGGATCTCGCGGCTGGCCTTGAGCTTGCCGCCATGCACCCGCGAAATGGCCGTGTGGGTGCCGAGCGCATGCTTCATCACCTGCAATTTGCCGTCGTAGAGCACCTTGCCCAGCGGCACCGACTTGCGCAGGTGCCGGTCCTTCAGCGCCTGGACGTAGTCGTACAGCTGGCCGTCGTTGCGCACCGCATGGACCTGGCCGTACTTGTTGGCCAGCATCGGGCCCAGGCGATCCTGCGCAATCAGCGCGTGCACCTTTTCCAGGATGTGCGGTGGGTAGCCGACGAGGTATTTCAGGGGCTGCATGGGCAGGCGGGACTGAGGGCGGCCAATGGGGACGGCAGGTATCATGGGCCGGAAACCCTGAACAAGACACTGCGACATGGCAAAGGCGAATCCGCTACAGGAACAGCTGCTCAAGGCGGGCCTGGTCAAGAAGTCCAAGGTGGCCGAGGTGGCGCGCGAGCAGAACAAGGCCCGGCATGCCAAGGGGCCGGCCGCGCCGAACGAGATCCAGCTGGAAGCCGAGCGGGCGCGGGCCGAGAAGGCCGAGCGCGACCGCGCGCTGGAGGCGGAGCGCAAGGCCCAGGCAAGGACCAATGAGCTGCGCGCCCAGGCGCGGCAGATCATCGAAGACCGGAAGGTGCCGCGGACGGGTGAGAGCGAATACCGCTTCACGGCCGATGGGGCGATCCGCACGCTGCTGGTCAACGACGACCTGCGCAAGCAATTGGCGTCGGGCGCGCTGGTGATCGTGCGCCTGGGCGAGCGGTACGAGTTGCTGCCGCGTGTCGCGGCCGAGAAGGTGCGGGAACGCGATGCCGGCATGATCGTTCTTGACCATGGGCAGGAGGCGGGCACCGAGCAGGCTTCCACAACCTCCGAGGACGATGCCTATTACGCGCAGTTCCAAGTTCCCGATGACTTGATTTGGTGAGCGCATGAGCCGGGTTGGGACTTGCCCAGGCAAGCGGACCCATCCCTGAGGCCGCTTCCGCCGTCGTCCACAGCCAGCTTTACGGCAATACATCCACCCAGTTCGCCAGCCAGCGCTTAGGCTGACGCGGCAGTCGCTCCCACCACGCGTTCATCGCAGACGTATCTCCATCTTCCCAAGCCTTGCGATGACCCGGAGCGTCACTTTTAACGCGCAACGCCTTGGCCAAGCGAGGATAGATATCGGTTCTGGCAAGCAGGGGGCGGCGTGTGAGGAGGCTGAGCAACGTAAGACTATCTTGGTCACGAGCAGTCTTCGCCACCATCGCAGCCAGTGCTTCCACTCTTGCCGTATTCTCACCAGCCTGCGCATCCAATGCCTGCACAGCCTGCGCGAAAGCGGGGGACGCATCTACGCGTAGTGGGGTGCCGGCCATCGTTCGATCGAATGAGACTGCATAGCCTTCGGCGACTAGGATCTCATCTTCACCAGCCTGATAGCTGATCCAGCCACTGAGTACTTGAACCCGTCCAGTGCCGCCAGGTTGCTTCCAGACTTCGAAGTCACAACCCAGATCCACGATCTCAGCAGAACCCGTCTCAACACCGAAGTATCCAGGCGGTGCCCAGATTCGGGCACGCATGTGGCCACTGTCCAGCCGGACGCGATGATTCCCGGTTCCCGTCTGCTCAAGACGCAGGCTTGATCCCGGAGAGAGCGAGATGTTGCCGATGCGAGCGACGGATATCTTGGCGGTCTGGTCTGGCTCGGTGACGATCTGCTCACCTGGATGCAATCGCGTGCTGCTGGTCACTGTTGCGGCGGTCTTGGTGACTTGCCAGCCCGCATCGTTCTGCCAGCGCAATCGGTACTGGAAACCACCTGCCAATATCATAAGAACCACACTTGCTGCCATTGCCAAACGCAAGCCGCGCAGGTGACGTGGCTTTCGTTCACGAATGGGGGGCATCGCGACTCCGCGAACTCGAACTCCAAGGGGCGAGAGCAGCTGCTCTATACGGATCAGATCTTCATCGGCCTTCGCGTTTGGGTTCCAGAGGGGGTCGTCGATGTCATTCATGGGAGGTCTCCGTTGGCTGGGATGGCAAGCCGAGGATCTGGCGTAGTCGCGCCATACCGCGATGCAGATTCACCCGCACGGACTGATGGGTCATTCCCGTCGCGGCGGCGATCTCCGGCCCGCTCATGCCTTCGGCAAGCCGCATCATCAAGGTGTTCCGGTAGGCCTCAGGCAATGTCGCGACCGCAGAGAGGACGCGATTTGCGTCGATGACCTGTTCGGGTGATGCATTGAGGCTGGCAAGGTCGTCAATGTCACTCTCCGTTCGCCTGCGAAGCTCTGCAGCCGGCTTGATGCGTCGGGCAATCACGGCGATCCAGGGACCGAACTTTGCGGGATCGTTGAGTTGCTCGAGCCGCTGATGCGCGGTGATGAAGCACTCCTGAGTCAGGTCGTCCGCGATGACGGGCTGGAAGCGACCGAGCAGGATGGCGTGCACTAGCGGGGAAAATCGCTCATACAGGTTGGCGAAGGCCGAATGCGAGCCTAGCCGGGCCTGGTGGACCCACTTCGCAATGTCGTCTTCCGGCGCAGCTGCGCAAGTTGCATCTGGCATCTCGGGATTCAGGTTGCTTCTCCAACGCTTAAGAGTCCACCAGCCCATGAAGTGTTATCCAGGAGTAGCACAGGGGTTGGCTCGCTAACAGACCGATGGGCGCATAACTCCTTATGGGGTACTCCTTCCAATGGACGCTCCCCATGCAACGACGCAACATCATCCTGACGTTGATCATTCTCCCGATCCTGGCTGCGGCAGGCGCCGACCGCACCATGAACGAACCGATCGTCGGTCTTCCCTGCGAAGGATGCGAAGCGGTCTTTGTCGGGACTCCGAAAGTCCTCTCCAGCCGAAGTCGCATTGCTCCGGCGGATGAACCGGGCGAGCCAATGCACCTCACAGGGGGAGTGGTCGACCGGAAGGGCGCCCCCAAAGCTGGGGTCATTGTCTATGCCTACCAAACCAATGCTCAGGGAATCTACCCGATGGCCAACCCTTCGCTTCCAGGTTGGGCGGGCCGTCATGGCCGCCTGCGTGCATGGGCTCGAACGGACGCGCAGGGACGTTACAGCTTCGACACCATCCGTCCCGGCAGCTATCCGGAAGGCGGCATTCCACAGCACATCCATCTGCACATCATCGAACCGGGGCGAGCGACGTATTACATCGACGATGTCATGTTCACGGACGATCCGCTTCTGACGCCACGCAGCAAGGAGGCATTGGTGACGGGGCGCGGGGGGGCCGGCGTTGTCACTCCTGCGCGCCGCGATGGGGTGTGGTGGGTGCAACGTGACATTGTCCTTGGCCATGCAATACCGGGCTATCCATCGGATCACGTGTTGTGAGTCGCAGTCACCCTGACGGGCGCTACCGCCTTCCGGCGCGCGTGATGCATTGGCTTGTTGCATTGGCCATCCCGGTCCAACTCGGATTGGGATGGGTTGCTGAGCTATCCGACTCGCAAGCCGAAAGCATGCGAATGATTCTGCTGCACTATCAGTTCGGCGTCGTCATTGCAGCGCTGATGGTGCTGCGTCTCAGTTGGCGTTTACTGTTCGGTGTGCCCGACGCGTCTACCGACCAACCCTCTTGGCAACGACGATTTGCCGCAATGGTTCACTGGTTGATGTACGGCTTGTTGTTTGCATTGCCGATCAGCGGTTACGTCATCTGGGTCTGGATGGACGTATCAATGGACGTGTTCGGTGTGCTCAGCCTGCCGCGTCTGCTCACACCACCAGAGGACGATGAGTCTGGTCGCGCGCTCGCATGGTACGTGCACTACTGGGCCGGGTGGACACTTGTGTTGTTGGCTCTGCTGCACGTGTCTGCGGCGATGTGGCACCAGTGGATACGTCGAGACGGCTTGATTCGAGATCGCATGGTCTGAGTTGTGTTGCCATCTGTTCTGACGGCATGCAACGACGCTGGGTTCGTTCATAGCGGGCGTTCTATTCCACCGACTGTCCGCTTCGGGTCGCGAGCGGCCCTGCCCTACCCCCGATAGATCGTCCTAATCCCCTATCCCACTGATGGCCGCTCTCGGCCAGAAGCAGCCGCTCATGATCGGCCTGAGGCGTTCGCTCGGAGGCTTGCGCTAGTCTGCCCCCATGAACAATCTCGCACGGTCGCAGACTGATCGCTTTTCGAGCGCGCGTTCCAATCGATCAAGCATTTTCACGACCCCTCCCGCTTCTCGATCCAGCGCTTCGGCAGACGCCGATAAAGCCGCCCATGCAGGCCTCAAGCGGTTCACGAGGGTTCGCCCTTTCCTTGAAAGACGGAGCATTCTGCGACGGGCGTCTTCCGGATCCGCCGTTGTTTCGACCAATCCGGCTTTATGCAATGAGTCACGTGTCTGGCTCACCGAAACATGACTTATGCCCAACGCCGCGGATAGCTCCCCCACCGTGAGCGAATCGAATTGATCCAGCAGGTTCAGTGTGCCGTACCAACGTTGTTCGAACTCCACACCCAGTTCCGCATAGAACTGCGCGGCTTCTCGATCGATCCGTTCTGAGAGACGCCGAAGCCTCGCGCCTAAAGCGGCGCCACCTGCGCGCGATGTGTAGTTGCTCAGATCCGTTTTGGCATCGATCATTGGTTTGACAATATATGTAGGCGCCTACATAATAATAGGGAAGGACCTACCGCGCAACTCGATGGCAGGTCACTATCTCGTATTCAAGCTGATCCGCTTCTTCCTTCTTTTGCGCAAAGCCGTTGCCCACCGCACAAAGGGCCAAGTACGTGACCGATCCCGATACCCTCGATGCTTTCCCGATGCAACGGCGCAGGCTGATGGGCGCCGGGCTCGCAGCCCTTGCCCTGCCCGCCATGGGCAAGAGCAGAAGTGGCCATGCCACAACGCCCGATGCATTCGATACGTTCGTCGC
>NZ_AVPU01000038.1 GCF_000768355.1 Lysobacter daejeonensis GH1-9 | reverse complement strand
CGAGGCCGCGTCGTCGCGCGGGCGCAGCACCCACGGCGAGACCGCGATGCAGCCAGCGCCGCGTCGGCGCGCCGCGCTACGCATTTGGTCGTGTTGGCCGCGGGGCCGCAGCGAGATCACGTACCATCGCGGCGGCTGGCGGAGTGTGCGCGGGTGCATCCGGTCAGCTTGGCACACCCGCGGCGCCCGCCGCACCCCGCATCCCCTCCCGCGCCCTCCCCCCAGCGTCCTGTCTCCATGTCCAACGCCGAACTGCTGCAACAACTGCAACACCACTACCAGTCCATGCCGCCGGTTGCGGCGATGAACCTCACCATCGGCGGCTACGACGGCCAGCGCCTGCGCCTGCATGCCGCGCTGGCCGACCACGTCAACGACAAGGGCTGTGCGTTCGGCGGCAGCCTTGCCTCGATGATGACCCTGGCCTCGTGGGGCCTGGTGTCGCTCAAGCTGCACGAAGCCGGCATCGACGCCGATGTGTACGTGGCCGACAGCCAGCTGCGCTACCTGGCGCCGCTGTTCGCCGACCTGGACGTCACCGCGGAATTCGGCGCCGATGCCGACCTGGACACCTTCCTGTCCACCCTGCGCGAGCGCGGCCGTGCGCGCACCCAGCTGGTGGCGCGCGTGCTGACCCCGGAGGGCGTGGTCGCCACCGATTTCACCGCCCGTTACGTGGCCATTGCCCGGACCTGAACCCGCGCGACCGGCTACCATCCGCGCTGACGCGGGCTCAGCCCGCCCCGTGTGGAAGGAGTGACGATGCGCCTGTTCCGGCTCGCGATGGTGTGGTGCCTGCTGGCCTTGGCCGGCTGTGCCTCGGTCAACCAGCAGGGCGACAAGCTCGACCGCCAGCAATACGCCTGGTCCGGCGCGATCCGCTGGGGCGAGGTGGAAGGTGCGACCAACCTGATCGACCCCAAGCTGCGCGATGCCAAGCCGATCAGCGACGTGGAGCTGGAGCGCTGGAAGCACATCCAGGTCTCGGCTTACCGCGACATCGGGTCAAGCCGCGACCTGGAGGGCGGCAGCGCCGCGCGCGACATCGAGATCGGCGTGATCAACCGCCACACCATGGCCGAACGCACAGTGCGTTACCGCGAGACCTGGCGCTGGGACACCGAGGCTGGCGTGTGGTGGCTGACCAGCGGCCTGCCGGATCTGTGGGCGGGGCAGTAGCTTTTTTGCGCCTGCGGCGGCGCTGGGCGACAATCGCCGGCCCTGCCCCACCGTACTGATGCCGTGACCATCGAAGAACTGCTGGCCTTTGCCGGCCGCCACCCCTACCTGTCGATGGGCCTCGCCGGCCTGACGGTCGCGATCCTCTACACCGAAGTCGCCGGCCTGTTCCGCGGCTACAAGACGCTGCGTCCGGCCGAGCTGACCGGCCTGATCAACCGCGACGAGGCGCTGGTGATTGACCTCTCGCCCATTGCAGATTTCGAGAGGGGCCACATCGCCGGCAGCAAGTCGGTGCAGATGAGCCAGTTCGACCCGGAGAGCAAGCTGCTGGCGGGCGCCAAGGCGCACCCGGTGGTGGTGGTGTGCCGCACCGGCGTCACCGCCGCGGGCGCGGCCAGCCGGCTGAAGAAGGCCGGGTTCCAGCACGTCTACCTGCTGGATGGCGGCATCGCCGCATGGCGCCAGGCCGACCTGCCGCTGGTGAAGGGCCGCGCCTGAGCCCCTTGCGCCGCCACCATTCGCCCCCAGACTGATCCCGAGGCCGCGCGGGGAGCGCGTGCCATAATCGACCCCTTAACGCTTAACAAGCTGGAGTTGCTCCGATGTCCGAAGAAACCCTGAACGGCGCCGTCGCCGCTGACGAAACCGCCACCGGTCCGGCGTTCACGGTCGAGAAGATCTACGTGAAGGACGTTTCCTTCGAAGTCCCCGGCGCTCCGGCCGTGTTCAACGAGCAGACCCAGCCGCAGCTGCAGATGAACCTGCAGCAGAGCGTGCAGCGCCTGAACGACAACGCCTTCGAAGTGACGCTGGGCGTGACCCTGACCTGCAACGCCGGCGACAAGCCGATGTACCTGGCCGAAGTGAAGCAGGCCGGCGTGTTCGGCCTGGCCGGCTTCGACCCGCAGACCCTGGACGCCATGCTCGGCGTGCACTGCCCGAACGTGCTGTACCCGTACGCCCGCGAGACGATCAGCAGCCTGATCCAGGCCGGCGGCTTCCCGCCGTTCTTCCTGCAGCCGATCAACTTCGAGGCGCTGTACGCCGAAGGCCTGCGCCAGCGCGCCGCGCAGCAGGGCCAGGCCGGCCTGGCCGACGCCGAGACCGCCGGCAACGCCTGATCCCACGACGTGATGGAAGCGAAAGCTCCCAGCGTCGCGGTACTGGGCGCCGGCTCCTGGGGCACGGCGCTTGCGGCCTTGATTGCCCGGCACGGTCACCCGACCGTGCTGTGGGGCCGTGACGCGGCCACCATCGAGGCGATCGACGGCCGCCACGAGAACCCGCGCTACCTGCCGGGCATCGCCCTGCCGGACACGCTGCGTGCCACCACCGACCTGCCCACCGCGCTGCAAGGCGCGGACCTGGTGCTGGTGGTGGTGCCCTCGCACGCCTTCGCCGAGACCCTGCACGCACTCGCCCCGCACCGCCCGGCGCACGCCGGCGTGGCGTGGGCCACCAAGGGCTTCGAGCCCGGCAGCGGCCGCTTCCTGCACGAGGTCGCCGGCGAGGTGCTGGGCGACGGCGTGCCGCTGGCGGTGGTCACCGGCCCGTCCTTCGCCAAGGAAGTGGCGCAGGGCCTGCCGACCGCGCTGACCGTACATTCGGACGATGACGCCTTCGCCCAGCAGGTCGCCGAGGTGCTACATGGCCCGGCGTTCCGCGCCTACACCGGCGACGACATGCTCGGCGCCGAACTGGGCGGGGCGATGAAGAACGTGCTGGCGGTGGCCACCGGCGTGGCCGATGGCATGCAGCTGGGCCTCAACGCCCGTGCCGGCCTGATCACCCGCGGCCTCAACGAGATGCTGCGCCTCAACCAGGCCATCGGCGGCAAGGCCGAGACCCTGATGGGCCTGGCCGGCTTGGGCGACCTGGTGCTGACCTGCACCGGCGACCTGTCGCGCAACCGCCGCCTGGGCCTGGCCCTGGGCCGCGGCCAGTCGATCGCGGATGCGGTGCGCGAGATCGGTCAGGTGGTCGAATCGGTGCAGACCGCCGATGAGGTGATGCGCCAGGCCGACAAGCACGGTATCGAACTGCCGATCTCGAGTGGCGTGCGCGACGTGCTGCACGGGGTCACCACGCCGAAGGAAGGCCTGCAGCGGTTGCTGGCGCGCGAACAGAAGCCCGAGTATCCGACGGGGCTGTTCGAATAGGCGATCGGGCGCCGCGGCACTGTTGGGCCGCTTGAATGAATGGAAGAAGCCCGGCGAAAGCCGGGCTTTTTTGCGCTCCCGCATGCACGCTGCCGGGTCACCGGCCCACGAAGAAACCGGTGCAAGCCCCGATGGCCGCCATTGGCGATGCATCGGCTTGGCTGAGGGCGAACCGAGGAGCGACATGTCATCTGGACTTCGGCGACGCGGGCTTTTCCCCTGCATGGCAAAAAAGAAGCCCGGCCGGAGCCGGGCTTCGAATCGCGACGTTTCGGGGGAGAGAGAGATCGCGATTGGTGCTGCGTTGTGCGGGGCGCGGCTTAGAAGCTGACGCGCGGACCGACGAAGTACTGGGTGTCGCCGTCGATGAACTTGACGTCGCCCGACAGGCCCCAGGTCTGGTTGAACTTCACCTGGCCACCGAGACGGCCGTAGAACTCGCCGTCATAGTCATTGCCACCGTCCTCGTAACCGGCCAGCGCGTAGCCTTCGAAGTTCGGGGCCAGCGCCGAGCGCACGCCGGCTTCAACGCTATAGCCGTCGAAGTCGATGCCCTGGCCGGCGTCGTACTTCTCGTACGCCACGCGGGTCAGCAGGTCGGTGTTGGCGGTGATGTCGCGGTTATAGCCCACGCCGACGCGGTAGTGGTCGACGTCGATGTTGGTGCCGTCGATCTCTTGCTTGTCGAACTCACCGAACAGGTGGAAGTTCGGGGCGATGGCGCCCGAGCCCTTGATGGCCCAGCCGTCGGCGTCGCCGGCATCGGTGTTGGTCGCGGTGTAGCCACCCTCGACGTAAGTGTAGGACACGCCATCCGCGGCCGAAGCGGCGAACGGCAGGGCGGCCAGCAGGGTCAGGGCAAGCAGGGTACGCTTCATAAAGGTCTAAGCCTCATTATTGTTAGGGGCCGGTCGGGGGACGCCCGTCGGGGGAATCGGACGGACCGGTTGAGGGCCAGTATCCGCAGCCAGTTTCAATGTCCCCTGAATTGTTAACCTTTCAGTTCAGGAACTATCCAGACTCGGTGCGGTCACGCTGGCACGGTCAGGCTGACGCACAACCCGCCGCCGTCGCGGTTGAGCAGGGCGATGCGGCCGCCATGCGCCTCGGCGATCTCGCGCGCCAGCGCCAGCCCCAACCCCGTGCCGTTGCGCTTGGTGGAATAGAACGGCAACAGCGCGTTGGAGAGCACCGCTTCGTTCATGCCGTGGCCGCGATCCAGCACGTCGATGCGCCAGTCCTCTGGCAGCCGGCGGATCGCCACCTGCACTTCGCCCGCGGGAGAGCCGGACTCGTGCGCATTCTTGATCAGGTTCAACAGCGCCTGCTCGAACTGCGCGGCGTCCACGCGCACGCTGCCAACGGGTACCGGTCCGTCCACCACAAACACCACCTGGTCGCGCAGCTGTGCCACGAAGCGCGGCCAGTCCACCGGCTCCGTGCGCGGCGCCGGTAGCTTGGCGAAGCGCGCATAGCCGCGGATGAAGCCTTCCAGGTGCCGGGCGCGCTCCTCGATGGTGGCCAGCGCCGCGGGCACGCGTTCCGGCTGGCCGCGGCGCAGCAGCTCGGCGCCCGAGTGCGCCAGCGAGGCGATCGGCGCCAGCGAGTTGTTCAGCTCGTGGCTGATCACCCGGATCACCTTCTTCCAGGTGTGCACTTCCTGGCGGCGCAGCTCGGCGGTGAGCTGGCGCAGCAACACCAGCTCGTGCTCGCGGCCGTTGAGGCGGAAGCGGCGGCGCGAGAGGTGGTAGATGTCTTCGTCGTCCTCGTCGCCGATGCTGAACATGCCATCGCCGCCGCGTTCGAAGGCGTCGCGCATCGCCGGCGGCGCTGCGCCGAGCAACGCACCGAAGTCCTGGCCCTCCAGGCGGCGACCCTCGCCCAGCAGTTTGCGTGCGGCGAGGTTGGCCAGCACGATGCGCCGTGCCGGGTCGACCAGTACTGTCGCCACCGGGGTGTTCTGCACGATGGTGTCCAGCAAGAGTTCGCGCTGCACCAGCGCCAGGCGCTGTTCGCGCAGTGCGTCGCCGAGGGCGTTGTGGCTGGCGACAAGGTCGCCCAGTTCACCGCCGCCGGCCCACGACAGGCTGAAGCCGTAGTCACCGTCGCGGTAGCTGCCGACGGTGCCGGTCAGTGCACGGAACAGCGAGCGCATCGGCGCGAAGGCGCGGCGCACGTGGTAGACCAGCAACGGCGCCAGCACCAGCACGGCCAGTACCGCTGCGATCAGCGGCGAAGCGACCCAGCGCGCCAAGCCCCAAGCCAGCGCCACCGCCGCGGTCATGTAGCCCAGCGCGATCAGGCTGAAGACCAGGCTCAGGGGCAGACGTTGGCGCAGGCGCATGCTGCGGTCCTCAGGCGCGCGGGGTATCGTCGCGGCGCAGGCCAAGCCGCTCAAGCCGCCGGTACAGCGCCTGCCGCGACAAACCCAGCTCCTGCGCCGCCTGCGCGAGCACGCCGCCATGGCGCTGCAGGGCGGCCTCGATCGTGGCGCGGTCCGGCTCGTCCACGCTGCCATGGCCGTTGCCGGCTGCTATCGCGGTGGAGACCGCCGCGTTCGCAGGCAGGCCAAGATCTCCAGCGCCGATCACCGTGCCGGCGGCGAGTAGCGCCGCGCGCTGGATGGTGTTGCGCAGTTCGCGCACGTTGCCCGGCCAGCGATGGGCCAACAGCGCGCGCTCGGCGGACGCGTCCAGACGTTTGCCGTCGGGCAGGAAGTGGCGGGCCAGCGGCAGGATGTCATCGGGGCGCTCGGCCAATGGCGGCAGCACCAACTCGATCGCGTTGAGCCGGTAGTACAGGTCCTCGCGGAACTGGCCGGCGCGGATCAGCGCCGGCAGGTCGGCATTGGTGGCACTGACCACGCGCACCTTGACCTGGCGCTCGCGGTTGCCGCCGAGGCGCTCGAAACGGCCGGTCTCCAGCACGCGCAGCAGCTTCACTTGCCCGGCCGGTGGCAGGGTGCCGATTTCATCGAGGAACAGGGTGCCACCATCGGCGGCTTCGAACTTGCCTTCGCGCGCGCGCTGCGCGCCGGTGTAAGCGCCGGCTTCGGCGCCGAACAGCTCGGCTTCGATCAGGTCGGCCGGCAACGCGCCGCAGTTGAGCGCAACGAACGGCCCGGCCTTCACCGAGGAGTTGGCGTGCACGATTTCGGCGACCTTCTCCTTGCCCGCGCCGTTGGGGCCGGTGACCAGCACCGGCAGCTCCGAGCGCGCCACCTGGCAGGCCAATGCCAGCACCCGTTCGGTGGCGGCGTCGGCGAAGACGTAGCCGCGCAGGTCGTGGTCGCGTTCCAGCGCGCTGCGCCGACGGCGCTCGCCGTCGCGGTGGCGAGCCAGTTCGCGCCGTGCCTGCGACAGTTCCAGCAGGTTGTTGACCGTGGCCAGCAGCTTGCGGTCGTCCCAGGGCTTGGCCAGGTAATCGGCGGCGCCGGCCTTGACCAGGTCCACCGCGCTTTCCAGATGGGTCCACGCGGTGAGCAGGATCACCGGCAGGTCCGGATGGTGCGCGCGGATCTGTTCGAACAGCGCGAGGCCTTCCTCGCCCGAAGTGGTGTCGGCCTGGAAGTTCATGTCCTGCACCACCAGGTCGACGGGTTCTCGCGCCAGCAACGCAAGACCGGCGTCCGGTGAGGCCGCCACTCGCGTGTCGATGTCGTGCAGCGAGAACAACGTCTCCAGCGCGGCGGCGATCGCGGGGTTGTCGTCGATGACCAGGATCGTGGGCATGCGCTGTTATACCCGCTCTGCGATGCAAGCTGCAGGGGTGGCGGCGACGGCACAAGGTCCGCCGTCGCGTCCGGCCCGGGCAGCATGCGGCATGCCGGACCCGCTCACGCCGTGCGCGTCGCGACAGCCGGTGGTACCGCCGCTGCACGCAGCGCCGGCCCCAGCACCGAGAGCTGCCCCAGTCCCCACAGCACCAGCGCGCCGGCGGGCAGGTACAGCACCGGCAGCCGCGGCAACTCGTAGTGCTGCATCAGCAACTGGTTGAGGCCGAACGCGCCGAGCATGCCCAGGACGATGCCGATCGTGGCCAGCAGGAAGTTCTCGGTCTGGAAGTAGCGCAGCACCTGCGAGCGGGTGGCGCCCAGCGCGCGGCGCACGCCGATCTGCTTGGTGCGCTGCTGCACCCAGAAGCTGGCCAGGCCGACGATGCCCAGCGCGGTCACCACCAGCAGCAACACGCAGATCGCCACCAGCAGCCACGCCATCGAGCGGTCCTGGCGGTAGTACTTGGCGATGACGTCGGTGAACGGGTCCTGGCGCAGGATGATGCGACGCGCGCTGTTGCGCTCCAGCGCCGCGACCGCGGCGGCCTGCACTTCGGCGCGACGCCCGGGTTCGGTCCGCAGCGCGAAGCGGCCGAAGGTCACGTTGCGTACCGGCAGGATGATCGAAAAGCCGCTCTCGGCCGCGCCGCCAATATCGTTGGGGCGGATCAGCGTCTCGACCACGCCGACCACGCGGTGCGGGATGTCGTCGCGGTTCCAGCTGTAGATCAGCTTTCCGACGGCGCTTTCGCCAGGGAACAGCTTCTGCGCCACGGCACGACTGAGGATCACCGTCGGCAGTGTCAGCTTGGAGTCCGGTGCGCTCAGCGCTTCCCAGTCGACATATTCCTCGGCGGTGAAATCGCGGCCTTCGGCAAGGGTCAGGCCCAGCGTGTCGATCAGGCCCTCGCCCAGGTACACCGAGGTGTTGAGGTTGGGCATCGGCTGTTGCGGCTTGAGGCTGACCGAACTGTTCCACGACGAGTTGTCGAACGGCACTTGGTTGAGCGCGGTGGCCGCTTTCACGCCCGGCAGGGCGCGCAGGGCCGCGACGTCACGTTGGGTCAGCTCGCCGGCTTTTTCGTCGTCGCCGATGCCAGCGATGCTGATGCGCACCAGTTCGCTGTCGGCCATGCCGGTGGGGCGGTCCATGCGCTGCAGGCGGGTGCTGATCAGGAACACCGCGTTGCAGATGATCGCGCACGACAGCGCGACTTCCAGCACGATCAGCGCGGCCGCGGTTTTGTGGCGGCGCAGGGTGGAGAGGATGGGGCGGATGTCCATGGTGGTCCTCGACAGGGTCACTGGCTCTTGAGCTGGATGGCGGGCGCGACCTGGCAGGCGCGCCAGGCCGGCAGGATTCCGGCGAGGACGCTGGCCAGTAGTGCCAGCACGAAGGTGGTCAGCAGCATGGTGCCGTCCATGCGCGCCAGCGCCGCGTAATCGGCGGGCTGCTGGCGCACGGCCCACAGGCCGAGCCAGGCCAGGCCGAGGCCCAGCACGCCGCCGACCATGCCGACGGTGCCGGCCTCGACCAGGCACTGGGCGAAGATCGCGCGGCGGGTGGCGCCCAGCGCGCGGCGCACGCCGATCTGCGACGCCCGCCCGAGGAACTTGGCCAGCAGCAGGCCCACGGTGTTGAGCAGGCATACCGCCAGGAATCCCAGTGCGAGCCACAGCTGCAGGCGCACGTCGCCCGGCACTGCGTCCTGATCGTCCAGCCACTCCATCACGCTGTGCAGGCGCACGTTGGTCGGGCGCTCGAAGCGGCCGGCGGCGCGCTGCTGGTCGGCGTAGTTGCCCAGGTACTGGCGATAGGCGGCGAGCTTCTCCGGCGTGCCCAGCTCCACCCAGTACTGCAGCCAGGCACACGGTGCGTTGGCGCCTTGCGCACCCTCCGGATCGGTGCCGGTGTCGCCCCAGCAGTTCATGTTGCCCTGGGTGGGGAACTTCAGCGCACGTGACGTCCAGAACGGCACGAACACCTGCTCGACCTCGCTGAACAGGTCGTTGGTCACGTCGTAGAAGCGCGGCGTGAGGCGCCATTCGTCGAGCACGCCGATGATGCGCAGGCGCTGGTTGCCGGCGAGCAGGGTCTGGCCGACGCTGTTGGCGCCACCAAATAGCTTGTCGTTCAGCGCTCGGGAAATCACCGCGACCTGTGCGCGTGATTCGTCATCGGCGCTGCTCCAGCCGCTGCCGTAGCGGAACGGCACGTCGAACATCGGGAAGAAGTCCGCGGTGGTGTAGCGCGAGTCGACGCGGAACGGTTCGATTCGGCCGTCCGCCGCTTCCAGCGCCAGCGTGCCGCCGGTCATCAGCGCCTGACGGTCGCCGCGTTTGTCGCGCAGCAGCGCCTCGGCGTCGAAGCGGGTCATCTGTGCTTCCGGCTCGTCGCCCGGGGTGAAGCCGTTCATCGAGCGCGGGTCCAGGCGCGGGTAGAACAGCACGTGGCTCTTGCTCGGGATCGGATCGCCGGACAGCACGTGGAACACGGTCAGCGTGGTCATGCTGGCGCCGATGCCCAGTGCGATTGCCAGCACCATCAGCGCGGTCAGCACCTTGTTGCGGCGGAAGCTGCGCAGGGCGAGCTCAAGGTAATAGCCGAACATGGGGCCTCCTCAACCGACCGGGTTTGCAGCGCGGGCTTCGGCCTCGGCCGCCAGCTGCCGTGCACGCACCAGGCTGGGTTCGGCCGACACATCGGTGGCCATGCCATCGACGATGTGCACGTTGCGCTGCGCGCGCGCGGCCAGCTCCGGGTCGTGGGTCACCATCACGATGGTGGTGCCGGCGGCGTTGATCTCCTCCAGCAGCTCCATCACCCCGCGTGCCATCTGCGAATCGAGGTTGCCGGTGGGCTCGTCCGCCAGCAGCAGGCGCGGCTGTCCGGCCAGCGCGCGGGCGATGGCGGCGCGCTGCTGCTGCCCACCGGAAAGCTCTGCCGGGTAATGCTTCATGCGCGAGCCCAGCCCGACCTGTGCCAAAGCGTGCTCGATGCGCTGGCGGCGGTCGGCGGCAGGCAGGCCGCGGTAGCGCAGTGGCACATCCACGTTGTCGAACAGGTTGAGGTCGGGGATCAGGTTGAAGCCTTGGAAGATGAAGCCGATCTTGCGGTTGCGCAGGCGCGAACGCGCATCGTCCGACAGGCCGCTCACGTCCTCGCCGTCGAGCTGGTAGCGGCCGCCGGTGAAGTCTTCGAGCAGGCCGGCGATGTTGAGGAAGGTGGTCTTGCCCGAGCCGGAGGGGCCGGTGACCGCGACGAATTCGCCTTCGCGCACGTGCAGGTCGAGCGAGCGCAGTGCGTGCGTCTCCACCAGTTCGGTACGGAAAACCTTGGTGACACCTTGCATGTGCAACATGGACGGGCTCCTGGGGGCGGGTTCAGCGGTGGACGTGGAAGTGGGCGGGCAGCGCGGCGTTGCACGCGTAGCCGGCGCGCAAGGCGCGACGCGGGGTCGCGGCGTTGTTGGCGGCGCGGGCGTCGTCGCGGGGGGCGTCGAAGTCCAGCAGTTCGAACAGGCGCAGCGGGACGGCAGCGGCCAGTTCCTGCGCCGACCAGTGCAGCGATGCGGGGAAGTGGGACGAAGCGTTCATGTCACTCTCCTGAGACGCGGATGCGTTCGGCGTCGCCGAACAGGTCGGTGCCGGCCACCACGATGCGATCGCCGACACGGGCGCCATCGACGATCTCGACGGCATTGAGGCTGCTGGCACCGGTGCGCACGGCGCGCTTGACCGCGCTGCCACCGTCCATGACGAAGGCGCTGTGGCCGCCGCCCTGCTCCAGGAACGGGCCGCGATCGACCATCAGCACGTTGCGTCGGGTGTCGAGCACGATGCGCGCGCCCAGGCGCTGGTTCTGGCGCAGGCCCGGCGGGGTCTTGCCGGTGAAGCGCAGGCGGCCGGTGACTTCGCCGTTGACCACCTCCGGCGACACCGCCGAGACCGCCGCGGCGTAGCTGCCGCCCGGGCCGCTGAGCTGCGCCGGCATGCCGATGGCCAGGTCGCGGGCGAAGCTTTCCGGCACCTTGATCTCGACTTCGAACACGGTGAGGTCGACCACGCTCAGCACCGGCGCGTTGAGTGCCACGTTGCTGCGCTGTGCGACCAGCACCTGGCCCACTTGCCCGTCGAACGGCGCGCGCAGGGTCAGCGCGTCGACCTGGCGCTGCACTTCGACCACCACCGCGCGCTGGCGATTGGCCAGCAGGTGCTTGTTGCGCGTGTCCAGCCCCGCACCCTGACCCTGCAGTACGAGGTCCTGGCGCGCATGGGACAGGCCGATCTCGGCCTTCTTCAGTTCATCACGCGCGCGCAGCACGTCGACCTGCGGCACCGCGCCGCCGTCGAAGCCGCGCTGGTTGCGTTCCAGCGCACGTTCGGCAGCCTGCCGATCGACCATGGCCTGGTCGAACAGCTTGCGCGCGGTGGAGCGGGACAGGGCCGCGTCCAGCGCTGCACGGCTGGCTTCGGCTTCCAGGCTGGCCAGCGTGGCCTGTTCCTGCGCCAACTGGCTGCGCAGTTCGGGACTGTCGATCTCGGCCAGTGCCTGTCCGCGCTTCACTGCGTCGCCGGCCACCACGTGCAGGGTGACGGTGCCGCCGGCGATGGCGTACAGGGTGGGGTTGTTGGCGGCGATCACCCGGCCGTCGGCGGCGATGTCGCGGACCAGGTCGCCGCGACGCACTTCGGCGATGCGCAGGCGGCTGGCGTCGACCGAGCGCGCGCCGGCGCTCCAGCCCTGCGCCAGCCAGGCGGTGGCCAGCAGCAGCGCGCCGCCACCGGTGGCGAGCAGGAGGTTGCGGCGACGGCGCGACCGGTTGGCCAGTGCGGTCGCCGCGGCGGCGCCTATCGTCTGGTCCTGCGCGGAGGTGTCACGGATGCTCATGGGGTCCTGTGTCGGGGCCGGATCGGTGGCCCGTGTTCACAGAAGTCAAAGCAAGCTCCGTGCCAACTTTTAACTATTTGTTTTTGTTTGGTTTTAATCGAGCGCCATGGTGTCCGTCCGCCCGCGGACACGTCCGCCGGACGCCCGCCAGTCCGCTCCGTCTGTCCGTGGCGTGCGGGCTCAGGCGCCGCCGGCAAACCCCTGCTGCCGCCACGCCTCGAACACCACCACCGCCACCGCGTTGGACAGGTTGAGGCTGCGGTTCTCCGGCCGCATCGGCAGGCGGATGCGTTGCGCGGCCGGCACCTGCTCCAGCACCTCCCCCGGCAGGCCGCGTGTTTCGGGGCCGAACAGGAAAGCATCGCCCGGTTGGTACGCCACCGTGTCGTGGCGCACGCTGCCGCGCGTGCTCAGCGCGAACAGGCGCGGTGGCGTGCCGTTTGCCGCGGCGATGGCGTCCAGCGCGGCCTCCAGGCTGTCGTGAACCTGTAGCGCTGCGTACTCGTGGTAGTCCAGGCCGGCACGCTTGAGTTGCTTGTCCTCAAGGGTGAAGCCTAGCGGCGCGACCAGGTGCAACCGCGCGCCGGTGTTGGCGCACAGCCGGATCACGTTGCCGGTGTTGGGCGGAATCTCGGGCTGGAACAGGATGACGTCGAACATCGCCGCATTGCTCACCACGGCATCGGCTCGCCGCGACGGTTGAGGAAGCGGCCGTTGTCGGCCGGCGTCGCCGCATCGACCACGCGCAGCATCGCCGCCACCGCGTCTGTGGCCGGGAGCTGGGCGCCATCGCCGCCCATGTCGGTCATCACCCAGCCCGGGTGGAAGGCCAGTACCGTAAGGTGTTGCTCGGCCAGCGCCTGCGCCAGCAGCGCGGTGACCATGTTCAGCGCCGCCTTCGACACCGCGTAGGACGGCGTGTGGAAGCCGTCGACCGAGCCCACAGAACCCAGCACGGACGACAGGTTCACCACCTTGGCGCCGGCCGCCAGGTGCGGCGCCAGCGCCTGGGTCAGCAGCAGCGGACCAAGGGCGTTGGTGCGGAAGCTGTCCTCGAAGTTGCCGGCGGTCAGGTGGCCGAAACGCTCGCCCGAGTGCAGCACGCCTGCATTGTTGATCAGCAGGTCGACGTCGCCGCCCACCAGTGGCAGCTCGCGCACCAGTTCGGCGCGCGACTTCGCATCGGTGATGTCCAGCGGCAATACGTGCAACCGCCCGGGGTGCTCGGCGGCCAGCGCATTGAGCGCGGTGGCGCGGCCCGGGTGGCGGCAGGTGGCCGTGACCCGATCGCCGCGCTCCAGCAACTGGCGGGTGAATTCCAGGCCGATGCCACGGTTGGCGCCGGTGACCAGGCAGTGCAGGGAAGGGCGGGTGGACATGGCGTCGCCTCCGGAAGCTGCGTGCATTGTCCCCGAATCCGTGAGCAGGCAAACCCCGGTCGTCCGCCCGTCCCGCCCGTCCCGCCCGTCCCGCCCGTCCTGCCCGTCCTGCCCGGCCCGCCACCCCGCCTTATTGACAGCTTCGGGCACCTCCGGTCACCAGAGGCGAAGTCTGAGCGTCCACGCCATTCGCCGACGGCGCCGCCCACGCACGCGGCCCACGACCTCCCTACCGGGACTTGTGGCCTAGTGCCCGCGCGGGACCCCGCCGCTACCATCGACCGTTGCCCGATCCGGGTGCTTTCCGTCACAAGGAGTGTCGTAATGACCGTGTTTGCCCGGCCACGTGCCGCCGCCCTCGCCCTTGCCCTCGCCACCGCGATGGGCGGGCTGACCTTCACCCCGGCGCCCGCGCTGGCCAAGGCCCCGGCCAAGGTCGACATCGCCTACGACGAATTCACCCTGCCCAACGGCCTGCGCGTGGTGGTGCACACCGACCGCAAGGCGCCGATTGTCGCGGTCAACCTCTGGTACCACGTGGGCAGCAAGGACGAGCCCAGCGGCCGCAGCGGCTTCGCGCACCTGTTCGAGCACCTGATGTTCAACGGGTCCGAGAACCACCCGGGCGAGTACTTCGAGCCGTTCGAACTGATCGGTGCCACCGACATGAACGGCACCACCAACCAGGACCGCACCAACTACTTCCAGAACGTGCCGACCACCGCGCTCGACACCGCGCTGTGGATGGAATCCGACCGCATGGGCCACCTGCTCGGCGCGATCGACCAGAAGACCCTGGACGAGCAGCGCGGCGTGGTGCAGAACGAGAAGCGCCAGGGCGAGAACCAGCCCTATGGCCAGGTCTGGACCAAGCTTGGCCAGGCGCTGTACCCGAAGAGCCATCCGTACGGCCACACCGTCATCGGCTCGATGAACGACCTCAACGCCGCGTCGCTGGATGACGTGAAGCAGTGGTTCCGCACCTGGTACGGCCCGAACAACGCGGTGCTGGTGCTGGCCGGCGACATCGACGTCAAGACCGCCAGGGAAAAGGTGGCCAAGTACTTCGGCCACATCCCGGCGTCGCCGACCATGGCCCAGCCCAAGGTCGACGTGGCCGTGCGCGCGCAGTCCACCCGCGAGGTGATGCAGGACAAGGTGCCGGCGGTGCGCGTGTACCGCGCCTGGAACGTGGCCCAGGTCGGCACCACCGACATCGACCAGTTGCAGCTGCTGGGCTTCGTGCTCGGCGGCAGCAAGAGCTCGCGCCTGGACACCCGCCTGCTGCACGGCGACAAGCTGGTCGACAGCATCAGCGCCGGCGCATACGCCTCGCAGCTGGGCTCCAACTTCATGATCACCGCCACCCTCAAGGACGGCGTCGACCCGGCCAAGGTCGAGGCCATCATCGACGAGGAACTGCGCAAACTGATCGCCGAAGGCCCGACCGCCGCCGAGCTGTCGCAGGCCAAGGTGGCCACCCGCGCCAGCTTCATCCGCGGCATCGAGCGCATCGGCGGCTTCGGCGGCAAGGCCGACGCGCTGGCCGAATGCGCGATCTACACCGGCAACCCCGGCTGCTTCCGTGACTCGCTCAAGACCATCGAGACCGCCACGGCCACCGACCTGAAGGCCGTGGGCGCGAAGTGGCTGGGCAAGGGTGACCACACCCTGATCGTGCAGAAGGGCGAGCGCACCCCGCTGCCGGAAGACCCGGCGGGTACCCCGGCGCCGTTCCAGTTGCCGGCCGTGGACAAGAAGTACAAGACCACCGCCAGCACCGTCGACCGCAAGGCCGGCGTGCCGATGCCGACCCAGTTCCCGCAGCTGGCCTTCCCGGCGCTGCAGCGCACGACCCTGTCCAACGGCACGCAGGTGATCCTGGCCGAGCGCCATGACATCCCGGTGGTGCAGATGAGCTACCAGTTCAACGGTGGCTATACCGCCGACCACGGCGCCAAGCTGGGCACCTCGAGTTTTGCCATGGGCATGCTGGACGAGGGCGCCGGCGAGCTGGGTACGCTGGCCTTCGCCAACCGCGCCGAAGCGCTGGGCGCCAACCTCGGCGCCAGTGCCTCGCTGGACGGCAGCAGCGCCTATCTGTCGGCGCTGAAGGAGAACCTGGACCCGTCGCTGGACCTGTTCGCCGACATGCTGCGTGCCCCGCGTTTCGACCAGGCCGAGGTGGACCGCATCAAGGCCAGCTGGATCGCCGGCATCAAGCAGGAAAAGGCGCGTCCGAACTCGGCCGCGCTGCGCGTGCTGCCGCCGCTGCTGTACGGCGCCGACCACGCCTACGCCATCCCGTTCAGCGGCAGCGGCACCGAAGCCTCCATCGCCAGCCTGACCCGCGATGACCTGGTCGCGTTCCACAAGGCCTGGGTGCGTCCGGAAGGCGCCACCTTGATCGTGGTCGGCGACACCACGCTCAAGACCATCGTGCCGATGCTGGAGAAGCACCTCGGTGACTGGAGGGGCGAAGGCGCCGCGCCGACCGTGGCCGCCCCCGCCGCCGTGGCACGGCCGGCGCAGCCGCGCGTGTTCCTGGTCGACCAGCCGGGCGCGGTGCAGGCCAACCTGTTCGTCGGCCAGCTGATGCCGTCGTCCAAGGATCCGGGCGCGGTCAAGCTCGAAGTGGCCAACGACGTCATCGGCGGCTCGTTCACCGCGCGCCTGAACATGAACCTGCGTGAGGACAAGCACTGGTCGTATGGCGCCCGCACGCAGCTGGTGAACGCGCTGGGCCCGCGCCCATGGCTGGCCGTGGCGCCGGTGCAGATCGACAAGACCGTCGAGTCGATGCAGGAAGTGCAGCGCGAGGTCAGCGAGTACGTCAGCGGCAAGGCGCCGCCGACCGCGGCCGAGGTGGCCAAGATCCAGGCCAACGAGAGCCGTAGCCTGCCGGGCGCGTACGAAACCGCAAGCGCCGTGATGGGCACCATCGGCGGCATCGTCCGCTACGGCCGTCCGGACGACTACGTCACCCGCCGCAACGCCGAGATCGCGGCGCTGACCCCGGCGCAGGTGACCGAGGCGGCCAAGGCCATCGACCCCAACGCCCTCACCTGGGTGGTGGTCGGTGACCTGAAGCAGATCGAAGCCCCGGTGCGCGCGCTGAACCTGGGCGCGGTGCAGGTGCTGGATGCCGACGGCAAGCCGGTCGTTGCCACCGCGGCACCGGCCGTGCCGGCCAAGCCGGCCAGCGCCAAGTAAGGGCGCAGACTGTGACCCGTGCCGCCGCTCGGCGGCACGGGTCACGCGCGATTCATCGCCACGGTTCTCAAGCTGAACGCCCCGGGCGACAATCCGGGGCGTTTCTTGTTTCCCTTCCGGAGTTGCCCATGCGCCGTCTGTTGCCCCTTGCCGTTGCCACCGTCCTGTTCGCCAGCGGCTGCACCTGGGTGCACATGGCCCCCGGCGCGAGCAGCGTGCGGGTCATCGCCGCCGGTGCCGCCCCGGCCGGCTGCGTGAAGCGCGGCGAGGTGGTGGTCTCGGTCAAGGACCGCATCGGCCCCTACGGGCGCAACGAGCTGCGCGTGCGCGAGGAGCTGGAAACCCTGGCCCGCAACGAGGCGCCGGGCCTGGGCGCGGACACCGTGCAGCCACTGGGTGAGCCGCAGGACGGCGGGCAGCGGTACGCTGCGTGGCGCTGCGCGGCCCGCTGACGCAGCCCCAAGCCGTGCGCCAGCCCATGCTGGCCCGGACGTCGCCCGTCCGGGGAGGGTTCCCGGTCGGCTGTGAACCGGTAGGCAACGTGCCGGCAACATCCAACTTTCGTCGCCTTGGCACACCCATCGGGCCCGGGCGGATGCGCTGCGACCGCGAAGGCGTTAATCTTTCGTGTTCTACGCCCTATTGGTTTGCCCGCCCATGCTGTTCCAACATGTCGCCATCGCCGGCCTGGCCCACATCGACGCGCCGCGCCGCCTGAGCTCGGAGGAGATCAACGCCCGGCTCAAGCCGACGCTGGACCGGCTTGGTATCCGGACCGACGTGCTGGGCGACATCGCCGGCATCCATGCGCGCCGCCTATGGGACGGTGATGTGCAGGCCTCCGACGCCGCCACCCTCGCCGCGGTGAAAGCGCTGGCCGACGCCGGCATCGAGCCCGATCGCGTGGGCCTGCTGGTCAACACTTCGGTCAGCCGAGACTACCTCGAGCCGTCCACCGCCTCGATCGTCTCCGGCAACCTTGGCCTGCCCGACACCTGCCAGAACTTCGACGTCGCCAACGCCTGCCTGGCCTTCATCAACGGCATGGACATCGCCGCGCGCATGATCGAGCGCGGCGAGATCGAGTACGCGCTGGTGGTCGATGGCGAGACCGCCGACCTGGCCTATGAGAAGACGCTGGAGCGCATGACCCGCGCCGACGTCACCGACGAGGACTTCCGCAACGAGCTGGCCACGCTGACGCTCGGCTCCGGCGCCGCGGCGATGGTGATGGCGCGCAGTGAGCTGGCGCCTGGCGCGCCGCGCTACAAGGGTGGCGTCACCCGCGCCGCGACAGAGTGGAACAAGCTCTGCCGCGGCAACCTCGACGGCATGGTCACCGACACCCGCATGCTGCTGATCGAAGGCATCAAGCTGGCCACCAAGACCTTTGAAGTGGCCAAGCAGAAGTTGGGCTGGGTTGCCACCGAGCTGGACGAGTTCGTCATCCACCAGGTCAGCAAGGTGCACACCGCGGCGTTCACCAAAGCGATGGGCATCGACCCGAAGAAGGTCATGACCATCTTCAACGAGCACGGCAACATCGGCCCGGCGTCAGTGCCGATCGTGCTCAGCAAGCTGCGCGAGATGGGCCGCCTGAAGAAGGGCGACCGCGTGGCGCTGTTGGGCATTGGCTCCGGCCTGAACTGTTCGATGGCCGAGGTGGTCTGGTAAGCGCAGTGCGCAACTGGCACGGCCTGCAGGCCGCGCTACACCCTCTGCGGAAACCCGGCTTCGGCCGGGTTTTCTTTTTCTCGCGGGCGGGAGCCGCGTCGCTCAGTGCCGCAGGCAGCGGCGCGGATGCACGCCCGCTCGTTCGCACATCTGCCGCCGGCAGCGTTGGCCCTGCACGCTGGTGGACGCGGGGCAGTGGTCCAGCATTGCGCGCAGGCTCTGCTTCTCTGGCGTCGCGCGTGTTTCGTTCGACGTTTTCGCAGCCGGCGTCGGTGCCACCGTCGCGGTCGGCGTGCGCGCAGCGACTGCCGCGCTGGCCACCACCGCAGCGCTCGCCGCGGACGCCTCCGGCATCGGAGCCCGGTCCAGCCGTCGCGCCAGCCGGTCCATGCCGCGGGTGTCGCGTGCGGGCACCGTCGGCTGCTGGATGTTGCCCATCAAGGTTTGCAG
>NZ_AVPU01000011.1 GCF_000768355.1 Lysobacter daejeonensis GH1-9 | reverse complement strand
CCCGCAGCCCGCCCCGCGCGAACGCGTGGTGAGCAGCAGCGCTGGCGAGGCGGCCACGCCAACCCCGCGCGCCACCCCGACGCCGACCGCCACCCCGTTGCCGCGCGGCCCGGAGAAGGTGGAACGCGACATGGCGATGGCGCGGTTGGCTGCGGAAATCCACCTGCGCTCGGAGCGCTACGCCAAGCGGCCCAAGCGCAAGTTCGTCTCGGCCAGCACCCAGGAATACGCCTGGGCGGGGTACCTGAGCGAATGGGTCAAGCGCGTCGAGCGCGTCGGCAACCTCAACTATCCCGACGAAGCGCGTCGCCGCCGGCTCTCCGGGCAGGTGGTGATCAGCGTGGCGATCCGCCGCAGCGGTACGGTCGAGCGGGCCGAGATCGTGCAGAGCAGCGGCGTGCCGTTGCTGGATGCCTCCGCGCTGCGCATCGCGCGGCTGGCCGAGCCCTATCCGCCGCTGCCGAAGACCGAGGAAGACCCCGACATCCTGCATGTCACCCGCACCTGGCTGTTCCTGCCGGGCGGCGAGCTGATCGACGACTGACCCTGCGGCAGGCACGGCAGCGCCGGGCCGGGAACGCCCCGCCAGTCCGGACACCGGTTGGCGCGGGCGACGAGCCCGTCACTTCCTGGCTTGGCGCAGTGCCTGCTGCTCGGCGATGGTCAGGGCGACGTTGTTGCGCAGATACGCCGGTTCGACCCGTTCCGGGGCTACCGCCTCGCCGCGGGCGCAGGCCAGCACCGCCAGTCGGGCGATGTCGCCGGCCCGTGGCAGCGCGGCCGCATCGACGCTGAGCAGACGCCCGGCCAGGCGCTGCCGCAGGGCACCGTCCACCGCCGCGAATCCGGTGCCGACGCCCTGCCAATCCGCAGCGCCACCCTCGAGTTCGAAGGCAGCCGGGTCACCGACCGCTTCGGCCGAACAGGCCACCGCATCGCCATCACGGCGCTCGAACGCGCCGGTGTAGACCTCGCCCATGCGCGCGTCGATCGCGGCCAACACCCGCGGCCCCGAGGCCTGCATCGCCAGAGCGGCAAGGGTCGAGATGGGGACGATGGGGCGGTCCAATGCCAACGCCACGCCCTGCGCGATCGCGATGGCGAGCCGTACGCCGGTGAACGCCCCGGGGCCGCGCCCCAGGGCGATGGCGTCGAGCTGGGTGCGGGCAAGTCCGGCGTCGGCCAGCAGCTCACCGGCCCACGGCAGCGCCAGTTCGGCATGGCGGCGTGGCGCGACCTCGAAGCGCTCGTGCACCTCGCCGTCCACCCACACCGCCACCGAGCAGGCTTCGGTGGCCAGTTCGAAGGCGAGCAGCTTCATGCGGGGGGTGCGGCTTCGCGCCGTGGTCTGAGGGGGCGATGGCAGGTGCCGGTCATGGCGGCATTCTACCTGCGCCCGCCGCCGGCCCGTTGCCAGCGCCGGCTACTCCGCCTCGAACAACGACGGTTCGGGCTGGGCGAAGAAGGCCGCCACGTCCTCGGCATTGCGGGTGCGCGGCAGCGGCGGCAGCGAGTCGAGGAACAGCCGGCCATAGCTGCGACCCAGGATGCGCGGGTCGCACAGCACCAGCACGCCGCGGTCGGTCTCGCTGCGGATCAGGCGGCCGGCACCCTGTTTGAGCGCGATCACCGCCTGCGGCAACTGCTCGTCGCGGAAGGGGTTGCCGCCGCGACGGCGTACCGCCTCCAGCCGCGCCTCGAACACCGGGTCGTCGGGCGCGCCAAACGGCAACTTGTCGATCACCACCACGCTGAGCGCATCGCCGGCGACGTCCACGCCCTCGCGAAAGCTGGCGGCACCCAGCAGCACACCATTGCCGGATTCGCGGAACCGCTCCAGCAGCACGCCGCGCGGCGCCTCGCCCTGCACGAACAACGGCCACGGGCCATCCCGCAGCAATTCGGCAACCTCGCGCAGTGCACGGTGCGAGGCGAAGAGGACGAAGGCGCGGCCATGCGACGCCTCCAGCACGGGCCGGATGGCCGCGACGACCGCCTCACTGTAGGTGCGCGCCATCGGGTCGGGCAGGCCCCGCGGCAGGTAGCACAGGGCCTGCCGTGGCCAGTCGAACGGGCTGGGTGCGAGCAACGTCGGCGTGCGCGACGCACTCAGGCCGAGCTTGATGGCGAAGTGCTCGAAGCGGCCGCCGATGGCCAGGGTGGCGGAAGTGAACACCCACGCGGCCTGTGACTGGGCGCGGTGCTTGGCCAGCGGCCCCGCCACGTCCAGCGGGGTGCGCGTCAGGCGGAAACCCTTGGCGGTGAGTTCGTACCAGCGGACGCTGTCGGCGTCGCTGTCGGCAGCGGAATCGATGTCGGCACCGGTGTTACTGGCGTCCGCATCGGCAGGCGCCGTGACGGCGCGTGCCGGCGACGAAGCGTCCAGGCCTTCGACCGCCCCGGAGGTCATGTCCGCGCCCGCGGGCAACCGGGCGTTCGCATCCACCACGCGCTCGGCATCGACGTCGGCAAAATCGGCGGCGAAGGGGTCGGCTTCGTCCTCCACGTCGGAGGCAAGCGCACGCCAGCGCTGCAGCCGCAGTTCGAACTCCTTGGCGCGCGCGGTGCAACTGTCCAGGCCCGGCGCACTCTCGCGCACGGGCAGCAACGCGGCGTGCAAAGTAGCCAGCGCGCGTTCCAGTGCTGCCAGCGCATCCTCGACCGCGGGCAACTCGGCCGCGCGACGGCGGGTGGCGCGCACCGGCAGGTCATCCATGGCGGCGCGCAGGCCGCGCACGGCATGCTCCAGCGCGCGTGCCGGCTCCTGCACTACGGCAAGGGTACCGGGGGAGGTTTTGCATTCGCTGACCGCATCACGCGCCAGTTCCACCAGCGGCCGCGCGCTCAGCGATTCACCGAAGAACTGCGCGGCGAGGTCGGGCAACTGGTGCGCCTCGTCCACGACAAAGGCCTGGGCGCCGGGCAGGATCTCGCCGAAACCCTCCTGCTTGAGCGCCAGGTCGGCGAGCAGCAGGTGGTGGTTGACCACCACGATGTCGGCCGCCTGCGCCCGCTGGCGCGCCTGCACGACGAAACATTCCGAGAAGAACGGGCATTCGCTGCCGAGGCAGTTTTCTGCAGTGCTGGTGACCATCGGCCACAGCAGCGAGTCCTCGGCGATACCGTCCATCTCGGCGAGGTCGCCCATGCGCGTGCGCCCGGCCCACGCCACGATGCGCTGGAACTGCGCGGCATGCTCCCGCGTGGCGAAGCGCCCTTCACCCTTGGCCTGCTGCAACCGGTAATGGCACAGGTAATTGGCTCGGCCCTTGAGCAGCGCGGTCTTGAGGCCCTTGCCCAGCGCGTCGCGCACCCGCGGCAGGTCACGGTGGTACAGCTGGTCCTGCAGGGCCCGGGTACCGGTGGAAATGATGGTCTTGTGACCCGACAGGATCGCGGGCACCAGATAAGCGAAGGTTTTGCCGGTTCCCGTGCCCGCCTCGGCCAGCAACACGCCGCGGCCTTCGAAGGCGTCTGCAATGGCCGCCGACAGATCCTGCTGCGCCGGGCGCGGCGCGAACGCGGGCAGCGCACGGGCGAGATCGCCGCCCTCGCTGAGGGCGGCGCGGCTGGCCACGCCCAATCGACTGCTGTTCATCGGTGCCGGGTCCCTGGCGCAGGGCGGGCGACACACGGCCGTCCCGCCCCTGTGATGCGATTACCGTACGTGTGCCTCATTGCCCTTCAACGGGTGCCTCCGGCACGCGCTTGGCGGGGTCGGGTTCCTCGCGGCGTTGGCCGATGCCGAACCAGTCGCGCCAGCCACCGCCGCTGTCTTCGCCTTGCGCGCCCTCCTCCGGCAGCTCGGGCTGCGGCGCAGGGCACGGAGCGTAGGCAGGCGCGAAGCCGGCGACGAAGGCGAAACGACGCGCACCCGCGCACCCGGCGTCGGTGGTGTTGGAATTGATTACCCACTGCCAGTCCAGACCCTTGTCGCCGACTTCCAGCGGTGCGGTGGGCAGGCGCGCAAACAGTGCCGACCACACCCGCATCGCCCCAGTGGCGCCGTACAGACCGGTGGTCTTGTTCTGGTCGTTGCCCACCCAGATCACCGCCAGGTGGTCACCGGTCCAGCCGGCGAACCAGCTGTCGCGACCGTCGTTGCTGGTGCCGGTCTTGCCCGCGGGCGACAGGCGGCCGAGACCGTCGTTCATCAGCTGCCGGCCCGTGCCGCTGGATACCGCCTGCTGCAGCGCGATGGTGATCAGGCGCGCGGCGATCGCGTCACCCTCCTGCGCCGGCGCGGGCGCCTTGTCGTAGCGGTTGAGCGCCTTGCCGTTGGCATCCAGCACGCCGCGCACGGCGTGCAGCGGCTGGATCTCGCCGCCGGAGGCCAGGAACTGGTACAGCTGCGCCATCGCGTACGGGCTCTGGTCCACCGCACCGAGGATCAGCGCGGGGTTGGGCTCGGCTTCGATGCCCGCGAGCGTGCGGATCAGGTCGGCGATGCGCTCGGGGGCCACCTGCATGCCCACGCGCACCATGGCCTGGTTGTAGGACTGCGCGAGCGCGTCGATCAGGCGCACGGAGCCGTGGCTGCGGCCATCCGAGTTGCCGGGGCTCCAGGTCTTGCCCTGCCCCAGGTTGACGGTCACCGGGGAGTCGTCGACCCAGCTGGCCAGCGAGAAGCGCTCCGGCTGAGCCAGCGCCAACAGGTACACAAACGGCTTGAGCAGCGAGCCCACGGGACGCTGCGCCTCGACCGCACGGTTGAAACCATGCTCGGAGAATTCGCGCGCGCCAACGACGGCCACCACTTCGCCGTTGTGCACGTCGGTCACCACCACGCCGGCCTCCAGCGTCGGGCGCGTGCGGTGGGCCAGGCTCTTCAGGGTGCGCGCCACGGCACCTTCGGCATTGGCCTGCGCCGACGGCGCCATGCCGCTCATCACGCTAAGACCGGCACCGGCCAGGGCGTCTTCGGGATAGTCGCGGGCGAGCTGGCGACGCACCAGGTCGACATAGGCCGGAAAGCGGTTGGCGGCGATCGCGCGCGGGTTGGTGGTTACGCCCAGCGGCGCCTTCAACGCCCGCTGGTATTCGGCATCGTCGATGAGTCCGGTTTCGTGGAACTCGCCCAAGGCGAAATTGCGCCGCTTGAGCGCGGCTTCCGGGTTGCGCCGCGGATCATAGGCCGAGGGGCCCTTGACGATACCCACCAGCAGCGCGATCTGTTCGGTGCTGAGGTCGCGCAGGTCGCGGCCGAACCAGAACTCGGCAGCCGCAGCCACGCCATGGATGGCCTGGCTACCGCGCTGGCCGAGGTAGACCTGGTTGAGATAGGCCTCGAGGATCGTGCGCTTGTCGTACCGTGCCTCGATCAGCAACGCGTAAAGGATTTCCTTGCCCTTGCGCTGCAGGGTCTGTTCGCGGCCGATGCCGAGCAGACCACTGCGCGCCAGCTGCTGGGTCAAGGTGCTGGCGCCCTGCTTGCTGCCGGTTGCCGTCTTGAACACGGCGCGCAACATGCCGCTGAAGTCGATGCCGATGTGGTGGTTGAAGTCGCGATCCTCCACCGCCTGCAGGCCCGTCACCAGCAGCTCCGGCACCTCGTCGATGCGGACCAGGCGGCGTTCTTCCTGCTTCTGGCCGTAAAGCGTGGCGATGCGCGCGGGGTCCAGGCGCGCGCGGCGCAGGGCCTTCTTGCTGGCCGCGTCGCGGACGCTGGCCACGCGCCCGCCGGACAGCACGACTTCCAGGCGACGCGCGGGGACGGCGCCATCCACGTCGTTGAAGCCGCGGCTGGAGATGCGCCAACGCCCGCCCTCGCGGCGGTAGCTGCCCTCGCGGGTGCCATCGCCCTCGCGGTACGCGGCGGCGTCCAGTTCCGTCTTCAGCGTGCTGGCGTCCAGGGCCAGGCCCGGGGCGAGCTCCAGCGGACGGGCGTAGACGCGCGTCGGGATCTGCCAGCGCAACTGGCCAAAGCGCTGGCCTACCTCATGGTTCAGGTACAGCGAATAGGGAATGAGGAAGCCCAGACCGAGACCGATGGCCGCCAAGGTCCACGTGACGATGCGGCGGCGCCACTGGGCGGATGCGGAATCGTCGAGGGTGTCGTCTTCGTCGTAATCGATCTGGGCCACGGCATGGGAGAATGGAGGGCGTCGCCCTGGTGGCGTCGAGTCTAACCCAGCCGCCCAGCCGCCCCCGCGGGGTGCGGCTGTCGCAGCAACCGTACGGTGGGAGTCCCTTCAGCATGCCGATGTCGCCGGCCGAACTCCGGTTCCTGTTCAACCGGGCAACGGGCCTGTTCCACCGCGGAGTGACCAGCCTGCGGACCCGGGGCCTGCGAGCGTCCTGGCACCGGGTGCTGAGGCAGTTCCAGCGGGTGCCGGTGTCGCAGCGGCCGTCGCTCTACATGCCGGCGCCCATGGCGTTTGCGCCCTTTGCCGTGCCGTCCGATGCCGCGCCCCGCGCAAGCCTCGTTATTCCGGTGTTCAACCAGTTCGAGCATACGCTGCGTTGCCTGCGTGCCCTGGCCGAGCATCCGCCGGCGGTGGCCATCGAGCTGATCGTGGTGGACGACGGCTCGTCCGACGAGACCTCGACATTGCTGCCGCAGGTGGAGGGACTGCGCTACCACCGACGCGCGACCAATGGCGGGTTCATTGCCGCCTGCAATGACGGCGCTGGATTGGCGCGCGGCGAGGTGCTGGTGTTCCTCAACAACGACACCGTGCCGCAGCCGGGCTGGCTGGAAGCGTTGCTGGGCACTTTCGGTACTCATCCCGACAGCGGGCTGGTTGGCGCGCAGTTGCTGTACCCCGATGGACGCCTCCAGGAGTCGGGGGCGGCTATCCGTGCCGATGGCTCGGCCGAAAAGTTGGGGCGGAACGAGGACACCGACGCACCTTTGCACGCCTTCGTCAAACGGGTTGACTACTGTTCTGGCGCGGCGGTCGCAATTCCCGCAACGTTGTTCCGAGAGTTGGGCGGTTTTGACACCCGCTACGCTCCTGCATTCTATGAGGACACCGATCTAGCCATGCAGGTGCGCCGCTCTGGGTGGCAGGTACGGATACAACCAGGCGCTCGCGTAGTGCACGTCGAGGGAGCCACCACCGGCGTGGACACGCGCACCGGCGTGAAGCAATACCAGGTCCGCAATCAAGCACTGTTCCGCGAGCGCTGGGACAAATCACTGTCGACACACCCGGATGCAGCGGCAACGCCGCCCAGCTTGACCGACCATCGCTACGCTGGAATGGTGCTGGTCATTGATGCATTGACGCCGCGGCCAGATCGAGATTCTGGCTCACTGCGCAGCGTCAACCTCATGCGCATGTTGCTGCAGGAGGGCAAGGGAGTGGTATTCGTGCCTGCCAACCTGTCGAGAGATGGCGACTACACTCGCGAACTGCAGCAACTCGGCGTGGAAGTCTGGTTTGCGCCATTTGTTGGCGGTTTTCCCGCTTGGCTGCGCGCGCACGGCCGCCGCTTTGAAACCGTCGTTGTCAGCCGCCACTATGTGCTCGGCGAGCTGTTGCCCCTGCTGGGCCGTTTCGCGCCACAGGCCAAGGTGGTATTCGACACGGTTGACCTGCACTACCTGCGCGAGCGCCGCGGCGCCCAGATGCGTGGCGACGCCGCTCTGCTCAGGGCGGCCGAGCGTACCCGCCGCAGCGAACTGGACCTGATCAACCGCAGCGACGTGACGCTGGTGGTGAGCGAAGCCGAGCGCGCGTTGTTGGCCGAAGAGGCGCCGCAGGCGCGCGTGGAGGTGCTTTCCAACCTGCACGAACTCAAGGACCCGGGATTGCCTTTCGACCAGCGCAAGGACGTGGTGTTCGTCGGCGGCTTCCGCCATCCCCCGAATGTCGATGCGGTGCAGTGGTTCGCGGATGAGGTCTGGCCGCGGTTGCATGCTGCCGAGCCCGACATGGTCTTCCACTGCATTGGCGACGATGTGCCGCCGGGAATCCAGGCGCTGGCCGGACGACCGGGCATCCGCGTGCATGGCCACGTGCCTGATATCGAGCCATACATGGCTGGAGCACGGGTTGCCGTGGCACCGCTGCGCTTTGGCGCGGGCGTGAAGGGCAAGGTCAATCTGAGCATGGCGCATGGCCAGCCAGTGGTGGCCACCTCATGTGCCGTCGAAGGCATGCACCTGCAAGACGGCGAAGACGTGCTCGTCGCCAACGCGCCTGAGGATTTCGTCGCGGCCGTTTTGCGGGCCTACCGCGACCCGGCCCTGTGGTCGCGGCTGGCGTCGAACGGCCGCGACAACGTGGCCAAGCACTTCTCGCTCGACGCAGGTCGCGCCGTGGTTCAGCGCCTGTTGCGGACTCAGGGCCCTGCCGCCGAGGCCTGACGCAACCGATCGGAAAGCTCCGTCGCGCCGGCCACGCCGGGGTCCAGCGTCGTCGCCGCATCGAGCGCGCGGCGGGCAGTCGCCAGCTCGCCGGCACCCAACCGCTCGTTGCCCACCGCGATCCAGCGCTGGGCCAGGCGCGTGCGCGCGGCCGACAGCCCCGCCCCGCCCGGCTCCAGCACACGACTGGCGTCCAGGCAGGCCGTGGCGGTAACCAGCCGGTTTTCGCGCATCGCGTTGTCGAAGCAACGCCGGGCGGCGGGCACCAACCTCGCCGATGCGGCCTTGACCCGGCGGTCGTTGGGAGCAATCGCGCGGGCCGCACGCACCTTGTCGAAAGCGCTGTCACCCGGCGGCAAAAGCAGGTTGCCGCGCGCCTCGGCGGCGGCGGCCTCCGCCAGCAACTGCTGCAGGCGACGCTGGCGCTGCGGGGTCAGCGCACCGGTTGCGAGTTGCGCCTGCGAGCGGCGCGCACGGGTGATGTGCGCGCGCGCCTCGGCGACATCGCCGTCGACACCCAGCACATCGGCGGCCACGGCCAGCGCGGTCTCCGCCTCGGCGAAGCGGAAGTCAGCCGCGAAACGCTCGCTGCGTTGCAGCAGTTGCACACCCACTTCACGGCGACCAGCGCGGGCGCCCTCGTCATCCGCCTGCACCGCCAGCACCCGGTCGAAACCGGTCAGGGCACGCGTCAGGCGATTGTTGCGCAGGTCGCGCTCCGCGCGCTCGCGGGTCGTTTCCAATGCCTGGTTCAAGGCACCCAGTGAGGCCGGCAGGTCCGCATGCGCCGGATCGAACTCGCGGGCTTCACGGATCAGAGTGGCAGCGGCCTCGAGTTCGCCGCGCGCCAGCCCGCGGCGCGCTTCGCCCAACATGTCGGCAATGACGTCATCCCGGCCTTCCAGCGCTTCGGTATTGCCCGGCTGCAGCTCCAGCACGGCGGCATAGTGCACCAGCGCCGAATCGGGCCCACCGTGCAGCCGCCCCGCCGACCGCGCTGCGCTGGCAGCCTGCAGACGCGGACCAATGCCGGCAGCGGCAACCTCGCGCTGGCGCAGCGCCTGCTCGGCCGCATCGATCCGCGCCCGGGGCAGGCCGAGGCTCCGCGCCAAAGCGATGTGGTCCCGTGCCGCGGGATACTCCCCCCCTCGAATCGCCGCATCCGCACGGGCCAGCGCGGCGGCACCCACCCGTGCCAGCCCTTCGCGCGCCGCTGGACGATCCGGGTCCAATGCCAATGCGGCTTCGAACAGTTCGCGTGCGCCGGTGCCATCCGGTGCGGTGAGCCGGCCTTGCGCGAGGGCCTGTTCGGCGCTTGAGCGCAGGGACTGGATGCGCGTTTCCGGCCACAGCCAGTCCGACAGGGGCTGCCGCAACACCAGCAAGGCCACCAGAAGCGCCGCCGCGAATGCCCCCCACTTCACCGCCGGCTGCGCAAGCCACCAACGATGGGGCGAGGTGCGCCACCGCGCGCGAGGATCAGCCACGCCGCGCATGCTCCACGCCCGGCAGCGCCGCCAGCTTGCCCAGTACCGTGGACAGCTGGCCATAGTCGCGGACGCGTAGCCGCAACAGCAGGCGCACGCGCGCGCCGTTGCGCTCGTGCTCACTGTTGATGCTGGTCACGTGCGCGTCCTCCTGCGCGATGACGTTGCTGACTTCCTTCAACAGCCATTTGCGATCCAGCGCCGCCACCTCGACATCCACCTCGTACTGGCTGCCCGCGCGTCCCCACTCCACCGGCAGCACGCGTTGCGGCTCCCGGCTGGCCAATCGCTGGAACGCGGCGCAGTCCGGGCGGTGCACGCTGACGCCGCGACCCCGGGTCAGGTAACCGGCAATCGGCTCGCCGGGCACCGGCTGGCAGCATCGGGCCAGCTGTACCAGCAAGTTGCCCACTCCCTCGACGGTGAAGTCGCTGCGGCTGGGAGCGGCCTTGCGACGGGACACCATCACCGTCGGCGCTGGCACCACGGGCTGCGCCAGCGCCCGCTCGTGCTCCAGCAAGACCCGGCCCACCTGATGCGGACCGAGGTCGCCCAGCGCCACCTGCACCAGCAAGTCGCTGTCGCTGGCGAGGTTGAAGCGCTCGCGGGCAGGCGCCAGGTCGGCGCCAAGCAGGCCGAGCCGGCGCAGCTCCTTGTCCAGCAGTTCGCGCCCGGCGTGCTCGTTGCGGGCCTTGTCGAGTTTGTGGAACCAGCTACGCACCTTCTCGCGTGAACGACCGCTGGCGAGGAAGCCGTTGGATGCGACCAGCCAGTCGCGCCGGGGTTCGGCCACCTTGCCCGTCAGTATTTCAACGCGATCACCGCTGCGCAGCACATGGTCCAGCGGCACGATGCGCCCATCCACCTTGGCACCCCGGCAACGGTGCCCCACTTCGGTGTGCACGTGGTAGGCGAAATCCAGCGGCGTGGCGCCCGATGGCAGGTCGATCACCTCGCCCTTGGGAGTGATGACGTAGACACGGTCCTCGACCAGCTCGGTATCGAGCGCGCCGGCCAACTGGGCATCGCCGTCGCGGCCGTTGTCGCCGGAGGCGTCCAGCAGGCGCCGCATCCACGCGATCTTGCGGTCGAACGCCGCATCGGCCGCCTGGCTGCCGGCCTCCTTGTACTTCCAGTGCGCGGCCACGCCCAGTTCGGCCTGCCGGTGCATGTCATAGGTGCGGATCTGCACCTCCAGTGTCTTGCCTTCCGGGCCGATGACCGCGGTGTGCAGCGAACGGTAGTCGTTGCTCTTGGGTCGCGCGACGTAATCGTCGAACTCGCTGGGAATCGGCGTCCAGGTGGCATGCACCACGCCCAGCGCGGCGTAACAGGCGGCCACGTCATCGACCATCACCCGCACCGCGCGCAGGTCGTAAAGCTCACCGATGGGCACGTCCTTGCGCTGCATCTTCTTCCAGATGCTGTAGATGTGCTTGGGCCGGCCCGCGATGTCGGCACGGATGCCCTGCGCGGCCATCGCCTCGCGCAGGGTGCCAATCACGTCCTCGATGTAGCGCTCGCGGTCGGTGCGTTTCTCGTCGAGCAGGCGCGCGATGCGCTGGTAGGTCTGCGGCTCGAGGTGGCGGAACGCGAGGTCCTCGAGTTCCCACTTGAGCTGCCAGATGCCCAGGCGGTTGGCCAACGGCGCATGGATGTCGCGGGTCAGCGCAGCCAGCGCGCGACGCTCGTCCTCGGGCAGGCGGTCGGCGGAACGCATGCGGGCCAGCTGCCGTGCCAGCAGGATCGACACCACCCGCAGGTCACGGACGATGGCCAGCAACAGGCGACGGAGGCCTTCGCTGCCACCGCCGCCACCCCGGGCGCGCTCGGCGTGGAGCGCGCGGACGTGGGCGGCGGCCGCCTGACCTTCCAGCAGGACGGCGATGGCCGGATAGGCGGCCTCGAAGCCCGGCCCCAGCGCGGCCAGCAGGCCTGGGTAGTTGCGCAGCAGCGCGGCCGCGACGGTATCGCTGTCCGCGTCCAGCTTGGCGAGCGCATCGAGCATCGTGGCCACGGTATCCACCGGATCCCGCGCATCGACCTCCGCCCCCGGTCGCGTTGCGGCGTCGCGCAGCGCAGCACGCAGCGCGGGCGCCAGTGCCGACGACGCACCGGAAGCGAGCAGCTGATCGAGGGTGAGGGGCACAGCGTTCATCGCGTCGCGGTTCAAACTTCAGTCTCCAGCTTGACTACACTAGCCCGCAACCGACCAGAGGAACAGCCGATGCCAGCGATCAACGCCTTGCGTGCACCCGCCCTTGTGTTTTCGGTGTTGGTCGGACTGGGCCTGGCTTGGCCGCTGGCCGGCCACGCGCAGGAAGCGGCGACCGCGTCGCGCATCGAACAGCAGATGACTCCGGAGCAATTCCGCGCCGCCGGCCTGGATCGGCTGACGCCGGAACAACTGGCGAACCTCAATGCCTGGCTTAACCGTACCTTGGTTGTGGAAACCCAGAAGGCCGCCGCGCAGGCCAAGCAGAAAGTCGAGGAAGATAGCCGCGGCTTCCTGAACTTTGGGTCCAGCGAGCCCATCCTCAGCCGTGTCTCCGGCGAATTTCGCGGTTTCGGCCAAGGCCGCCGTTACGTGCTGGCGAACGGACAGGAGTGGGAGCAGGTGGATGCGGCCACGCTGGCCGGCGTGCGTCTGGCCGAACCTGAGGTGAAGATCATTCCGAGCATGGTCGGCAACGCGTGGTACATGCAGGTGGGCAAGTACGGTACGCGTGCCAAGGTCCGTCGCATCAAGTAACTCCCCGATGGCCACTGGAACCCCTATGTCCCTGTATCGCTCCCTTGCCGCACTAGTGCTGGCCGTGCTTGCCACCGCATTGCCCGCACGCGCCCAGAGCACCTACGTGCCGGTGGAAACCCGCTTCAATGCCGAGCAGTTCCAGGCCGCGGGTTTGCATCGGCTCAGCCCGGAGGAACTCGCCACCCTCAACCGCCTCCTGCGCGACGACCAGGCCGCCGTCGTGCGCCGGGCCACCGCGCCGGACCGCGAGCAGGAACCTGTGCGCTCAAGCATTGCCGGCGAGTTCCGCGGCTGGAGCAGGGGCACCGTGTTCACCCTGGCCAACGGCGACAGCTGGCAGGTGACGGAGGGAAGCTACAGCGTGCGCCCGGTCAGCAACCCCAGTGTCACCATCCGCCCGGGTGTGATCAGCGGCTGGTACATGGAAGTGGACGGCCATCCAGTCAAGGCCAAGGTCCGCCGGTTGAAGTAGGCCACGGGCCGCGCTTACGCCACCAGTTGCGCCAGTCGCGTCGCCAGTTTCTTCGGCGACACCCCGCCCTTGGCCCCAAGTTCCTGCGCAAACAGGGACACGCGCAGTTCTTCCAGCTCCCAGCGCAGCGCTTGCCAACCCGGGTCGCCGGCGCGGCCCTGCGCCACGGCATGGGCCAGCGCATCGGCGAACGGTTTGAGCTCCAGCATGCGCGCCTGGTCGCGGGTGGGATCGCGCAGCGCGCGCTCGCCGCGCAGGGCGAGTGCCTTCAGATAACGTGGGTACTCGCGCAGTACCTCAGCCGGAACGTCGCGCAGGAAACCCGGTGGCGTCAGCGAGGCCAGGTGCGCGCGCATGTCGTCCAGGTTGCCACTAGCCCAGCCCATGAGCGGGGATTCCAGCTTGGTCCGCGCCTCAGCCACGGCGGAGAGGATGGCTTCCGCCTGGCGCAGACGCTCCATCGCTTCGGCGAACAGCTGCTTGCCGATGCGCTCGCGCAACGCGGCGAAGGCGGCCTCATCGCGGACGTCGCCCGCGCCCTCCGCCATCAGCGACGCCAGCGCGCCATCGACCAGGTCCATCCGCAGGCGGTCACCCTCGCGCTTGGCATCGCCCAGCGGCTTGCTGCCTGACGATTCGATCGCCGCGTACAACAGGCCGGTCTTGGGCGACACCGGCAGTTGCTTGCGCGCCTGCTTGACCTTGTCGGCAAGGGCAATCGACAACAGCCGGCGCACGCCCATCGGGTGCAGGCGGCGCGCCACGGCCTGTTCGGCATGCACGCGCAGCGACACGGTCTCGCCGTCGTCCTGCAGCGCCGGGTAGGCCGGCACGCCACCGGCGCCGGGCACCGATTCGGGGATCGGCGTCTCCGGGAACGCGGTCAGGCCCTGCTGCGCGAGTCCTTCGGCCGCGCGTGCGGCAAAGGCCGCCGCCGCCCGCTCGCCGAAGCGCTGGCGCAGGTCCGCCAGGTCGCGTGACTCCGCCAGCACCTTCCGGCCGTCCTGATCGAGCAGGCGCAGGTTGGCGTGCAGGTGCGGCTCCAGCGCGGCCTCGTCAAAGTCCAGCGCCGCCACCTCCGCACCGGTCAGGCGCTTCAGGAAACGGGCCATCGCGCCGGGCAGCGCATCGGCCTCGGGCGGCACGCCCTGCTTCCACTCCGCATGCGCCTCGTGGAAGGCCTTGGCGAAATCCGGTGCCGGCACGAAGTTGCGTCGCAGCGCCTTGGGCAGCGATTTGATCAGCGCGGTCGCCTTGTCGGCGACGAAGCCGGGGGCCAGCCATGACAATCGCGTGGGGTCGAGTGCGTTGAGCAGGTGCAGGGGCACCGCCACGGTCATGCCGTCGTCGGGCGCGCCGGGCTCGAAGCGGTAGGTGACGGCCAGCCGCGAGCCGCCCAGCGGCAGGTACGGCGGGAAGCGCGATGCCTCGCTTTCATCGCCCACCAGCAGGTCCGCGCGCGACCACTCCAGCGCCGCCTTCTCCGCCGGCGCCAGCTTGCCGTACCACGCGTCCAACGCCTGCGCGTTGTGCACGTGCGCCGGCAGCCGGTCCAGGTACCAGCGCACCATCCAGTCGTCATCGACCACCAGTCCGGTGCGGCGCTGCTTGGCTTCTTCCTCCTGCGCCTTGGCCAGCACGGCCAGGTTGCGCGGCAGGAACGCGCAGCGGGTGTTGATCTCGCCGGTCACCAGCGCATCGCGGGCGAAGATCTCGCGGCTCTCTTCCGGGTAGAGCGCGCCGTAGTGCACGGGCCGCTTGGGCGCCAGCACCAGCCCGAACAGGCTCACCTGTTCGCTTCCGACCACGCGCCCCTGGGAACGCGCCCAGCGCGGATCGTGGTGGCGGCGCGAGAGCAGGTGCGGCAGCTCCTGGATGGCCCAGTCCGGTTCGATCGCGGCGTTGGTCAACGACCACACGCGCTCGGTGTCGAGCAACGTGGCCGACAGCACCCACGGTGGCGGTTTGCGCGCCAGCGGCGACCCCGGGAACAACTGGAACTTGCGCCCGCGCGGACCGTCGTAGACCCCCTTGTCGCCGCGTTGGCCGATCTGCGTGGGCAAGCCGGCGATGAGCGCGCGATGCAGTGTGGCGTACCCGGCCAAGCTGAGTTGACCGTTATCGACGTCAACGTCTGTGGCGGCCAATCCCCGCACCGGCCAAGCCAGTTCCTCGCACATCAGCTTGAGCTGCCGGTGCAGCTCGCGCCACTCGCGCATGCGCAGGAAACCGAGGAAGTGCTTCTCGCACCAGGCGCGTAGCTTGGACTGGGTCAGTTCCTCGTGCGCGGCCTGGTAGGCATCCCACAACCTGAGGATGCCGACGAACTCCGAGCGCGGATCGGCAAACTCGGCATGCGCGTTGTCCGCCGCCGCACGCTGGTCGGCCGGCCGCTCGCGCGGGTCCTGGATGCCGAGGAAGGAGGTGATCGCCAGCATCTCTCGCAGGCAACCGTGGGCGTTGGCCGCGACCAGCATGCGCGACAGCTTCACGTCCACCGGCAGGCGCGCCATCAGCTTGCCGATGGGGGTGAGCTTACGCGCCTCGTCCACGGCGCCCAGCTCCGAAAGCTGCTGCCAGCCATCGGCGACCGCGCGCGCATCGGGCGGCTCGAGGAACGGGAAGTCCTCGATCCGGCCCAGCCCCAGCGACAGCATGCGCAGGATCACGCCGGCCAGCGCGGCGCGACGGATTTCCGGGTCGGTGAAGCGCGGACGCGAGGCAAAATCCGCTTCCGAGTACAGGCGGTAACAGGTGCCCTCGGCGATACGGCCGCAACGGCCCTTGCGCTGGTCCGCGCTGGCCTGGCTGATGTCCTCGACATGCAGGCGGTCCAGCTTGTTCCGCGGACTGTAGCGCTTTACCCGTGCCTGGCCCGGGTCGACCACGTAGCGGATGCGCGGCACGGTCAACGAGGTCTCGGCCACGTTGGTGGCGAGCACGATGCGCCGCTTCACGCCCGGATTGAACACCCGGTCCTGGTCGCGCACCGAAAGCCGCGCGTACAGCGGCAGCACTTCGGTCTCGCGGTACTTGCGCCGCTCCAGCGCCTGGTGCGCGTCGCGGATCTCGCGCTCGCCGGCCAGGAACACCAGCACGTCGCCGCGCGGATCCTCGCGGGTGATCTCGTCGCAGGCGGCCACGATGCCGTCGGTGACGGTCAGTGCGCCATCGTGCCCGTCATCGCCCCGGGTGCGCCTGCCCGCCTGGGCGCGGTTTCCAGCACCTGCAATTGCGGGCGCGGGAGTCGGACGGTCAGGGTGATCGGGCCGACCGCCACCTGATTCGCCCTCCAGCGGCCTGTAGCGCACCGACACCGGATAGCCACGGCCTTCGACGTTCACCACCGGCGCGCCGCCGAAGTGCGCGGCGAAGCGCTCGGTATCGATGGTGGCGGAGGTGACGATGACCTTCAGGTCGCGGCGCTTCTGCAGCAGTTGCTTCAGGTAACCCAACAGGAAATCGATGTTGAGGCTGCGCTCATGCGCTTCGTCGATCAGCAGCGTGTCGTAGCGCGACAACCAGCGATCGGACTGGATCTCGGCCAGCAGGATGCCGTCGGTCATGAACTTGACAGCAGTGGACTCGCCCACGTTCTCGTTGAAGCGCACCTGGTAACCGACCGCGCCGCCCAGTGGGACCTGCAGTTCCTCGGCCACGCGTCGCGCGACCGCGCGTGCGGCGATGCGGCGGGGCTGGGTGCAGCCGATCATGCCGGCTTGGCCACGCCCGGCCGCCAGACACAACTTCGGCAACTGCGTCGTCTTTCCCGAGCCGGTTTCGCCTGCGATGACCACCACGGGGTGTTCACGGATCAGCGCGACAATCCGCTCGGCCTCGCCGGCGATCGGCAGGCTGGGGTCGACCGGGGCGGTTGGCAGGGCGGCGGCACGCGACTCGCGCTGCGCCACCGACGCCGTCAGGGCCTGGACGAAAGCGTCGCGCGCCTTGGCATCCGCGGGCTTGCCGCTCCACCGCGACCAGAGCCCGTGCAGGCGCCCACGGTCACGGCTCAGCGCGCCATCGATGGCGTGCCGGGCCTGACGTAACGCGGCGCTAGCATTCGGGTCGATAGGATTCATTGATACAAACGAGAGAAAAGAAGCATTTCACTGCGCGAAGCCAAGCGCCTATTGTCACCGTATCCGCCCTGGAAAGGAGAACCGCGATGTCCAAGACCAAGACCAAACCGGACAAGTCCAAGACCACCCCCGCTGCCTCGCCGGCACCCGGCTCCAGCGCGCCGGCCATCGATATCGGGATCAGCGGGGGTGATCGCAAGAAGATCGCCGAGGGCCTGGCGGCCTTCCTGTCGGATGCGTTCACGTTGTATTTGAAGACCCACAACTTCCACTGGAACGTCACCGGGCCGATGTTCAACGCCCTGCACGTGATGTTCGAGACCCAGTACACCGAACAGTGGACCGCGCTGGATGACGTGGCCGAGCGCATCCGTGCGCTGGGCTTCAACGCGCCCGGCTCTTACCAAGAGTTCATCCGGCTGAGTTCGATCCCGGAAGAGCCGGGGCTGTCCGATGCCGCGGACTGGCGCGAGATGGTGCGCCAGCTGGTGGTGGGCAACGAGGCGGTGTGCCGCACGGCGCGCAAGGTGCTGAAGGGTGCCGACGATGCGGGCGATGATCCGACGGTGGACCTGATGACGCAGCGGCTGCAGACGCATGAGAAGTATGCGTGGATGCTGAGGTCGTTGTTGCAGTGATTGTTGGGAATGTTGGACGGAGGGCGGCGGTGGCCAGGTTGCCCCTCCCCTCCGTCCGCGCATCCTGCGCGGAGTCGGAGCCGCGGGCCGGTCCAGCCCGGCGCAGCGCGCCGGGCGTTCGAGCAGGCCACGCGGCAGTGCCGCGTAACCGGCCTGCTCTCACCCATGGCCCGCTTTCCGCAACCCGGCCACCCCCATCCTCCTGACCCAGCGCTGATGGGTGGGGGAGAGGAAGCCAAGTCCTCAGCTCCGCGAAGGCGCTCCCGGGCGGGCCGAGCGTGATTCCTACAGACTGAGTGGCAATTCACCGATAGCCGCGCTTGACCCGCTTGGTACCCTGTACGCATGACCGACGATCGTGCGCTGCAGACCCTCAACACCGTGTTTGGCTACCCCGCGTTCAGGGGGGAGCAGGGGGACATCGTGCGCCACGTGGCCGGGGGCGGCGATGCGCTGGTGCTGATGCCCACCGGTGGCGGCAAGTCGCTGTGCTACCAGATCCCTTCGCTGCTGCGCGAGGGCTGCGGGATCGTGGTGTCGCCGCTGATCGCGCTGATGCAGGACCAGGTGGAATCGCTGCGGCAGCTGGGCGTGCGGGCGGCGGTGCTCAATTCCACCCTGGATGCGGCCACGTCCGCCGAAGTGGAGCGCCAGTTGCTGGCCGGTGAACTGGACATGCTGTACGTGGCGCCGGAGCGTCTGCTCACGCCGCGCTGCCAGGCCTTGCTGGACCGCGCCCGGATCGCGCTGTTCGCCATCGACGAGGCGCATTGCGTGTCGCAATGGGGACACGACTTCCGCCCCGAGTACCGCCAGCTGACCGTGCTGCACGAGCGCTGGCCCGAGGTGCCGCGCATCGCGCTGACTGCCACCGCTGACGCCCCCACCCGCCGCGAGATCATCGAGCGGTTGGCACTGGAGGAGGCGCGGACCTTCGTCAGCTCCTTCGACCGGCCCAACATCCGCTACCGGGTGGTGACCAAGGACGACGGCCGCCGCCAGTTGCTGGACTTCCTGGCCGAACACCGCGGCGAAAGCGGGGTGATCTACGCCTTCTCGCGCAAGCGCGTGGAGCAGGTGGCCGATCAGCTGGTCATCGCCGGGATCAACGCCCTGCCCTACCACGCCGGCATGGACGCGACCACGCGCGCGGCCAACCAGCGCCGGTTCCTGCAGGAAGACGGCATCGTGATGGTGGCAACCATCGCCTTCGGCATGGGCATCGACAAGCCGGACGTGCGCTTCGTGGCCCACGTGGACCTGCCCAAATCGATCGAGGGCTACTACCAGGAGACCGGCCGTGCCGGCCGCGACGGTGGGCCGTCGGAGGCGTGGCTGTGCTACGGACTGGGCGACATGGTCAGCCTGCGCCAGCTGATCGTGCAGTCCGAGGCCAGCGAGGAGCGCAAGCGGCTGGAGTTGGGCAAGCTTGACGCGCTGCTGGGCTATTGCGAGTCCACCGCGTGCCGCCACCAGGCGCTGGTTGGCTGGTTCGGCGAGGCGCACCCGGGCCAGTGCGGCAACTGCGACAACTGCCTGAACCCGCCACAGAGCTGGGACGGCACCGAGGCCGCGCGCAAGGCGCTGTCGAGCGTGTATCGCACGGGCCAGCGCTTCGGCGTGGCACATCTGATCGACGTGCTGCGCGGCGAGGCGTCCGACAAGGTGCGCCAGCACGGCCACGACAGCCTCAGCGTGTTCGGCGTGGGCGCCGACATCGACGAACGCACCTGGCGAAGCGTGTTCCGCCAATTGGTGGCCCACGGCATCCTCGAAGCGGATGTGGAGCGCTTTGGCGCCCTGTGCTTCACCGCCGCCAGCGGCCCGGTGCTGAAGGGCGAGCGCGAAGTGCGCCTGCGCAGCGAGCCGCCGCGGCCCAACCGCCGCCGGCGCACCGGCGACGCGGTGGCCGCCTCGCTGGCCGACCTCGCCCCGGACACCCTCGCCCGATTCAACTCCCTGCGCGAATGGCGCGCGACCACCGCCCGCGAACAGAACGTGCCGGCCTACGTGATCTTCCACGACAGCACCCTGCGCGCGATTGCCGAAGCCGACCCGGGCGACCTGGATGAGTTGTCGACCATCGCCGGGGTGGGCAGCAGCAAGCTCGACCGCTACGGCGAGGCCGTGCTGCAGCAATTGTTCGACGCGGCCTGAGCCCGGCTTAAACCCCCGGGCGCCTGGGCGCATCCATGCTGGCATGCTGAATGCCATGAGCACCCAATCGACCGACACCACCCCGGCCCCTGCCGCGGTGGAGGACGACCGCCCGCTGGTCGAAGCAGCGGCGCGTGGCGAGACCGGCGCCTTCGAAGCCCTGTACCGGCGCCACGTCAGCCGGGTGCATGGCGTGATCATCCGGCTGGTCGGCGGCCACGGGGCACGTGCAGACGACCTGACCCAGGAGGCCTTCGTCCGCGCCTGGCAGGCCCTGCCCGCCTTCCGCTTCGAGGCTGCCTTCACCACCTGGCTGCACCGCCTGGCGGTCAACACCGCGCTGATGGAGCTGCGCAGCCGCCGCACCCGCCCGCTCGAGGACGATGACGAGGAGGCCCTGGACACCTTTGGCCACCCCGACTCGGCCGGCCACGTGACCGCGCTGTCGATGGACCTCGGCCGCGCGGTAGCCAGCCTGCCGCCGCGCGCCCGCGCGGTGCTGGTGCTGTACGACATCGAAGGCTGGAAACACGAGGAAATCGCCGCCGAGCTGGGCATGGCCGTCGGCAGCTCCAAGGCCCAGCTGCACCGCGCGCGCGGTTTGCTCCGCGCGCGTTTGGGAGAACCTGCATGAACCACGACACCCACAACGACACCCACGACCTTCCCGATGCACTGCGCTGGCAACTCCGTGGCCTGCGCCAGGACGAAGCGCCCGCCGCCGACCTGTGGCCCGGGATCGCCCAGCGGCTGACGCCGCACGCCCGCGCCGCCTTCCCCGCGCCCTCGGGCGTGCGGCCCCCTGCTGCCATGGCGGCGTGGCGCTGGCGCATGCCGGTCGCGCTGGCCGCCAGCGTACTGGTGGCGGTTGGCACGCTGGGCCTGCTGCGCTACGGCGGCCCATCGCCGGGGCAATCCTCATCGTTCTCCGACGACGCCGGTTTTGCCGCGGTCACCGACAGCGCGTTTTCCTCCGACACCGCACATGCGACGAACAACGCGCTCATCACCGCCGACACCCCGCTCGCGCTGGCCGAAGCCCAGGCACTGCGCCTGCAGTACGAAGGCGCCATCCGCGAACTGGAAACCCGCCCCAGCGCCGCCGCGGCCAACCCCACCCTGCGCACCCTGGACAACAGCGCCGAACTGATTCTCGCTGCCCTACGCCAGACCCCCGATTCCACGCGGCTGCTGGAGCAGTTGCGCCGCACCTACCAACGCCGCCTCGACCTGATGCGGCTCCCGCTTGCCTGACGGAGGAACCTCCCATGTCCCGCCTTGCCCTCACCACCCTCGCCCTGGCCGTGTCGCTGACCCTGCCCGCGCTGGCCGCCACCCCCATCAACGAAACCCGCCCGCTCTCACCCACCGGCGAGGTCGAGATCGAGAACCTCAAGGGCCGCATCGACGTGCGCGTCTGGGACCGCCCTGAAGTGAAGATCGAAGGCAGCCTGGGCGATGGTGTCGAACGCCTGGCCATCGAAGGCAACCGCAACAGGTTGGCCGTGCGCGTGAAGTACCCCAAGCGCTACGGCATGAGCGGCGACCGCAGCGAGCCCACCACGCTGCGCCTGACCGTGCCGCGCCGTGCCAGCCTCGACATCGACGCGGTTTCAGCCGACGTCGACGTGCAGGGCACCGCCGCCGCCAAGCTCTCGGTGGATGCAGTGAGCGGTGACGTGATCGTGGTCGGTGCGCCGCAGAAGGCCGGCATCAACACCGTCAGCGGCAACCAACACCTGACCATCAACAGCAACGACGCGTCGGTCGACACGGTGAGCGGCGACGTCAACCTGCGCGGCCGCTTCGCGGGCGAAGTGGAGTTCAACAGCGTGTCCGGCGACATCGCCATCACCAACAACCGCGAGAACCCGGTGCGCAAGCTGAGTGGTTCCTCGGTGTCCGGCGACCTGATCGTCAACACCGCACTGGCACGCGGTGGCGAGATCGCAATGGACACGGTGAGCGGCGAGGTGAAGCTCAGCCTGCCGCGCGACCTGTCGGCCACGGTTACTGGCGAAAGCTTCAGCGGCGACCTGCGCGCGACCGGCGCCCAGGTGCAACGACCCAAGCACGGGCCGGGCGCCAGTTTCACCCAGCGCTATGGCGCAGGCGAAGGCCGCATCAACGTGGAGAGCTTCTCGGGCGATGCCACGGTGATCGTGGAGTGAGGAGGGATGGTGGTCGTGATGCCCGTGAATAATCGGCCGAAAGCCTTATACAGCGGACATTCCTTCCCGTGCGTTGAGTTTTCTACTCACCTTTCTACTCACGCAATCGCACCCCTTGGGGTAGAGGCTCACGGGGAATCTTCGTCCGGCTGATCGGGAGTCTCGACCGATTCCGCCGTGGAGTCGTCGCTCGGCGGGTCCATGAACATGCTGATCTGGCGCTTGGACTCCGGAAGTGCCAGGTCAGCGATCCCGTGCACCTCCATGCCTGCTCGCGCCGCCCGCTTCCGCAGGTTTTCGTCGTCCGACAGGATCATCTTCGCTCCCGCCACGCGCGCTATGGCGAGGATCTGGAGGTCGAAGCTGACCTCCTTCTTGGTCTCACCCCTAGCCTTCTTGGTGAGACTAGTGCGACGCAGCGCGGCGTTCTCGACGGCCGCGGCCTGATCGAACGGCAGCACCTGGACGGACTTCTTGTTCGCCAGCGCCGCCAGCACCTCAATCTGCCGGTCCCCTGCGCGAATCAGCAGCTCAGAGAGAACCGGAGTCGGGACGATCAACTGCACCCCAGACTTGTCGAGGTCTTCAAGGAGCCCCTCGATGCGCTCTTGGCAATGGGCGACATGCTTTCCAGTGGCTGGGTCGGTCGGAGCCGGTGCGTTCGGGGCGACGAGATAAACCAGAACGCTGGTATCGAGAACGACCTTCATGCAGCGCCTCAGCCTCGAATCTTCTTTGCGTCCCCGACGGGGTCCGACCCCATGTCGACGCCCGCGAATGCCTGTCGAAGTGCCTGCACCACCTGCGAGGGCGAGACGCTCTGGAGTTCTTCAACCCCATCGACTCGGAAGGCCTTCATCTCCCAGGTCCCATCGGGGTGCCGGAGCATACGTGCCGTACCGGTCAACTCAACCACGTCCTTCCACAGATGCTTGGTCAATTGGCCCGCGAGATCTGCGTCACGGAACTCGCCACGCACCTCCCGGCCAGTCCCGTACTCCGCGATGCGCACGTGCTTCGTCGCGTCCTTGCCTTCGAGGCCGATCACCTGCCCGCGAATCGCATGGCGTTGTATGACCGGCCCCACTACTGGGCCGGTGGCGCGAACATAGCCGTGCAGGAATAGGAGCTTTGTCCGGCCAGCAGTAACTTCGGCGGTGACATTGTCTGCCGTCACCATCTCTTCCAGATCAGCAACGACCTTGCGCAAGGTCGCCGGGGCACGCGCGGGGTTCTTTGCGACAGTCAGTCGTTCGACGAACTTAGGGTAATGGTCGCGCTCAACTGCGAGCTCGACCTTCACGCTCCCCGGCGTGAGCTTCTTGACCCGCACCTTACCTGGGCTGCTGACCAAATCACCGAGCGCACTGAGGTACTGCGCCAACCGTTCGATCGTGAAATCGTCCGGGCGCTTGCCGTTCAGTTTGAAGGTGACGGTACGGTCATCGCTCATCGGTGTAGGTCCAGCACGCACCCCATTCGACCCGGGGGCAGTGTAAAGATTCCCCTAGCGACCCGCCACCGGACGTGAATCCCGGGGAGTCCGCTTCAGTCTCAGCCCTTCGTGCGCCGCTGGAACAGGCCCACAGGATCGCGATAGAGCTGCCAATGGGTCCAACACCCATGGATGACCATCGCACTCCCCATCGCAAGCATGAGCACCGCGAACCAACGGAACTGGTACAGCGCTGGCGCGGCAATGCTCCCCGCCCCATGCATGAGCTTCGCCAAGAGGTAGGCGAACATCGCCCCCAACAATGCGGCTCCAACGCCTCCCCACAGCGCGCGATCCGCCTTGCGTCCTTCTTTCGCGCACCAGTTCTCGAAGCTTTGCATGCCGTCTCTCCCATGGTTGGTGGTTGGAGGCTGGCCCGAGTCGATCTCACCGGCCGCGACGCGTCCTCCATGGCCCACACACCCGAGCAGCGCGCTGCAGGTGAGACTGCGAAAGTGACGCACACCGGGAACGCGGCCTCAGACCAGCTCGAAACCCAGCAGGAGCGGGGGATGCTCGACCACGAGGGCGTCCAGCTGAGACAGTGACGCGCTGATCGCGCGCAATGTCATGGGCTAACCCACCACTTTTCGACCCCGGTTGGCCCCTCGACATTTGGCGGCGCTCGACTAGCATCACCTCCAAGCAACGCGACGGCCCGCATGGCCGACACACCCACAAACACTCGTTGCCACACCCGCGCCCGCCAGGCGCACGCGTCCGCGTCGAACACCAGAGCCGACGCCACCCACTGACCGTCCACCTTGGACGCACGGCCGACGTGCGGTGCTGCGCGCATGCCCTCAGCGGCCCGTGCTTGCCCGCCCGGCTTCCACACCATCCACCATGACCAAGCCACCCCGAGGCATACCCACCTCGCACGGCCACGTTGGCGCACGTTCGCGCCCGGAGACGTCACCCCATGGTTCAAATCGTTCCCTTTCGGGACTCCCCATCACTGCATCCGCAGCGCCTGGCAGGGCCACCTGACCAGTCGAGGGGACCGGCACTCAACCCGTGTTGATGCCGGCCAGCGCGATTGAACCGCCCCCAGTGACCATCCGTCATCAATGAACTTGATTGGGGCCATGGCGGCCTGTGGGGGCTATTCAGTCGGCTGGTCGGCAACTCAACCGGGAGCGTCATGAGCAAGAAGAGCAACGCCCGTTCCGCCGCGCGCGGGGCCGCCAAGGCCGCCGGGGGCGCGCACCTCACGTGCGAAGCCCGCATGGGCACCGTCGGTCGCCTCATGGATCACCTGCACGCGAATGGCTACCAGGTGGCCGGCGTCGAGAGCCTGGGCGAGCGGCACATCGCCCTGTACTTCCAGACGCGCTTGGCCGCTGGCCGCAGCAAGCGCACGCTGCAGAACGAAGCGGCACACATCCGCGGCGCCATGCGGGCCGTGGGCCGTGCACAGGCAGCCGACTCCGCCTCAATCAGCAACCGGGCACTGGGCCTCGCCGGCGCGAGCCGCCTGGGCACCAAGAAGCCGGCGACGGACGCGCAGTACCGAGCCGCCAGCTCCGCGGCGAGGGAGATCGACCCCGGCATCGCCGCCTGCGTCGCCCTGGGCCGGACGCTGGGTCTGCGCGCAAAGGAGGCCGTCTGCAGTGGTCCGTCGCTGCGCTCGTGGGAGGCGCAGTTGCTGGCCGGAGCGCGGATCACCGTCGTGTATGGCACCAAGAACGGACGGCTCCGGGACTCCGCGCCCGCCGACCGCGAAGCGGCCCTGGCCGCGGTTCGATTCGCCAGGAGCGTGGCCAGGGCCCGGCGGGGCTACTTGCTCCCCGGCACGCTCAAGCAAGCGCTCAACCGTTACCGCAACGAGTTGCACCGCAAGATCACGCCAGCGGCAGGCATCCAGAGCCACGCCCTGCGCTACGCCTACACCCACGACCGGATCGGTGCGTACATGGCGGCCGGTCTGAGCCAGCGCGAGGCTCGCGCGGCGGCATCGATGGACCTCGGGCACGGCAGCGGCCGAGGCCGCTACGTGGGCAGCGTGTACGGCCAACTGGCCACCCACTGGGAATAATTCGCCCCCCCGACATCGCCAACGGCTATACCCTCCGGCCAGCAGGCCTGTCACGAGGGAGCGTGGTCATGTGGCTGTGTGAGGGGACGTACGACATCGATTGGGACGCGGTCTCGGCCGTCGGCACCATGCTGGCCGTCGTCGTGGCGCTGTGGTTCTCCCTCGCGGATCAGCGAGATCGTCGGAGGCGGGATCGGACCCAGAGCAAGATCGTAGCCACGCGCATCCGCGATGAACTCGCCGACCTCAAGGCGTCACTGACGAGCATCCTTGCCGAGTTCCAGGACCACGAGCGGCAGAATGACTTCTTCGACGCGATGGTGGCCGCAGACCCCGCATTACGCGTCCGGCTCGTGGGTGATGTCTCGCGCCTTGCGACACCGATCATCGATGGTGCATCTGACCGCATGCACGTGCTTCCGCTGGCCGCCGCAACAGCGGTGCTCCATCTGGTCGCCGAGATTGGGCGCCTCCGTCGAGCGTCCCGGTCGGTGAGCGAGCTTGTCGGCAACGGCCCCGATGGCGCCATGGATAAGGCTGCCCTTCTGAGGGAAGCACTGCATGCCGCAAGGAAGGCCACCGACGAAGCTGATACAGCGTGCCAGCGCGTGCTGGCGAATTGAGCCCTCGCGGAGATCCACGATGAACCTGCTTGCCATCGTTGCCACACTCGCGCTTATCGCGCTCCCGCACCTCGGGCAGGCCGCCGAAATCCGGACTCAGACCGGCAGCGGCTACACCGACTTCGTGCTGGAGGGGGTCATTGAGCCTGGCGATACTGAGCGGCTCGTCGAGCTCGTGCGGGAGACCCCGGAAGCACTCTCGAATCTGTGGCTCTTCAGCCCCGGAGGAGACTACGAGGAGTCCATGAGGCTGGGCCGCACACTGCGCGCCCTGGAGTTCTCCACGATGGTGCCGTCGCGCGTGGATGAGGCGCCGTCGTGCACCGTGTCACTCAGCGGCCGCCAGCCCATCGACCCCGCGAACTGTACCTGCGCCAGCGCCTGCTTTTTCGCCCATATCGGCAGCCTTCACCGGGGCGGCACCTATCTGGCCGTGCACCGGCCTTACTTCGCCAAGGGCAAATTCGGTCAACTGTCCGAACAGGAGGCCACCGCGAAGTTCAACGCGCTGCAGTCCTCGGCGCGCACATACATGGCGGACATGGGCGTGCCGGCCCACGTGGCTGAAGACATTCTGGGCACGCCTTCCGACCGGGTCATGCTGCTCGACGACAGGACGGTGAAAACCTACTTCTGGAAGTACCTGCCGGCACGGCACGAATGGCTCCAGAACCGATGCTCAGACCTATCTCCGGAAGAGCGCGCCCGCTATGACCGCTACGGCGCCATGGTCCTCGCAAATGGCGGCCGGCGCCGCTTCGCCGAGTTCATGACGCCCGCCGAGGTCGAAGATCACGCGCGACTGTTCCAGCGCGAAGGCGCGGCCCTCACTTGCGTGGTCGATGTCACCGCAAAGAGCCGGCGCGAAGCGCAGCGGAAGTACTTCCAGTCGAACCCACCCCAATGAGTACCAACCACCACGCACCAACCACAGAAGGACTTGCCGATGACAGCGCAACGACCGCCGGATCGAGGCCCCACGTCTCCGCCGAGGGAGGACAAACACAGCCACACGCCACCATTGCGGAACCCTCCGCCGCCACCCCCGCCCCCGCCGCCGGCGAGGAAGTGACGGAAGCGGTTGCGCCCCGGGTGCGCGACCATGATGAAGCCCTGCTGGACCTCGACTACGCGATCCGCATCTCATGCCTGCATGAGCGGCTGTTCGGTCGGGTAAAGCGGGGCATCATCGCGCTCAACCTGCTGGCCGGCGCCGCTGCTGTGTCCACGTTCTTCGAGGGAAACGCCGCTCTCGTAGCTGCTTCAGCGGCAGTCGTAGCAGGAACGACGATCGCAGATGCCGTGTGGGACTACGGTTCATTGTCCGCCGCCCACGCCGCAGATCGAAAGCGCTTCCAACGCATCCGTGCTCGCTCCGCCCGCATGACAGTGGACAAGCTGGATGCCGCAGTGGAACTCGCAAAGATCGACTGCGCCCAATCCTTGGAGTCGCTACGGCTGCCTGCGTACAACGACAACCTGCGGCGACATGGACGAAGTGAGCACTTGGCAAAGCTCACACTCCTGCAGAAGCTGATGGGGATCATCGCCTGATCCCCACCGGCTGCCTTACCGCTGCTCTCGCTTGGCCACGATGACCGCGGCGGCGAACTCCGGAATGCTCTCGGGGTTCTCCTCGTCCTCGGCCACGCGCCACAGGTAGTCGACGTGGCGCCACGGGCCGGCCAGCGGCAGGCCCAGCGTGTACCCCGCGACGTTCACCGCGTTCCGCGCCACCTTGCGGGCCTCCAACTCCTCCCCGCCCATGGCCTTGGTCACGTCCCGGCTCAGTCGGCTCCATGCCTCCGGGATCGACTGCACCGGCGAGAGCCGATAGCCGTACTTGGCGCCGACGATGTCGCGCAGCCCCGGGATCCCGTAGAACAGGTAGGCCCCCATCCGCTTCGCGTAGTACTCGACGAGGTCCTCGTCCTCGCCTTCGCCGTCCTCCGCGCCGATCCCACGGTTGATCAGGTCGTCGAGGATCACCGGCACCGCCACCAGGAACAGCGCCCGAGCGGACAACAGCGGCAGTTCCGCCATCAGCCGCCCGGGCCCCCCATCCAGTGCACGCCCGATGTCGCGGCCCATGCTGACTTGGCGATTGAGGTAGGCCGAGCCGTAGCTGTAGAACATCGTCAGCCACTCGAGGAACATCACGTCGCCCTCGATGAGCGCGGTGTCCTTCGCGCCGCCGGCACCCTGGGCAGTGATCACCGCGTCGTCAGCCGCAGCGATCGCGGCATCCCCTTCCAACCCCTGGCGCAGCGCGCCCTCGTGCGCGGCGATCCACAGCGGCAGGTCGACGGTGTAGGTCTGGATGTACCGGATGAAGATGTAGGCGTGTGCGATCGCACCGTCGTACAGGTTCGCCGCCTTGCCCTTCAGCCCTCCGGACATCTGCCCCGCGAGGTAGCGATTCATGTTCAACCGGATATCGGCGTCGGCCGTGTCGATGCGGTGGCGCATCTCACCCGACGAGCGCATGACCGCGTCCACCGAGCCCGGCTTGAACATGCTGCCGTAGGCCATCAGCAGCATCGGGACGCCGCGCACTCCGTAGCGGGCCTTCAGCACCTCGACGGAGTTGGACACGCCGATCACCTGCTTGAGGCCGGAGCTCACGTTGAGGCCTTGGGCCATGATGCCCACGTGCCGGCGGACGCCTCGCGAGAACGCGCGGAGCGGCCCGAACGCGCGTGCCGCCTGGACGAGCTGGTCGGTGGCGACCTGCCGCAGCTTGTCCTCGACCATGTCCAGGTATTCCGGCCCCATGGTGTCGTTCATCGCGCCCACGACATCCGCGTGCTTCATCAGCTTGCGGATGCCGATCACGGTCTCGCGGTGCGTGAGGTCCTTGAGGATGCTGGACAGGTGCGCCGGGATCACGGCCAGGTCCAACTTCACCGGCAGCTTCGCCTTCTGCACGCGCTCCTTGGTGTGGCCGTTCGGTGGCAGCGTCGTCAGCGCCATGGGATCGAAGAACGAGTCGCTGTCGGCGTTGACGAAGGCCTTCCACTGGGTGCTGTCCCGGTCGTAGACCAGCGGGTAGTACCCGCCCGGGTACTGGCCGAAAGGCGTTTGCACCGAGAGCGGCTCGATCTTGGGCGGCGCCACGCCGGTGAGGCGCTGCTGCTGCTCCGCGATCTGCGGCCACAGGGTTTCCAACGTGTTCCAGACCGCCTGCACGAAGTCCCAATCGGCCTTCTCCATGTGGCCCAGGATCTCCATCAGCTGCACGTCGCCCCACTGGCGCCCATCCTGCAGGCGCTGCAGGTTCGAGGCGTTGCCGGTGTTGAGCGCGACCGCCAGCACGTCGGACTTCGTCAGGTTCTGGTTGATCGACGCGATCCAGATCGGCCGCGCAAGCTCCCGCCCCTTGAGGTACTCGTCGAACAGCGCCACGACCCTGCCGCCATAGTCCTGCATCAGGTCCAGATAGCGCGCCTGTGCCCGATCGAGGGGGCGGATCACCAGGCGGGAGAACGCGCCCTCCGTGTTGCCCTCACCGTCCACCCAGTTGGCCAGCGTCCGCATCCGCAGCAGCATCGCGCCGGCCGCACGCCAGAGCCGCTTGGCTCGCTCCGGGAACCGCTTGTTCAGCACCTCGGACACCGGAGGCGGGCCACGATCCTTGAGGGCGCCGCGCACGGCCTGTGACAGCGCTTCCGCCGAGGCGTCGAGGTCGTGCTGTTCGCCGGCAAGCCTCAGTTGCAGCGCCTCGCGCGCCTGGTGGTCCAAAAGGCGCAGCACGCCGACCAGCTCGTCCAGCTGCTGCGGGGTCATGTCGCGATAGTGCGTGCGCCGCCCCTCCTCCAGTTGCCGCATCACCGCTTCCGGCACCTGCGGGTCGATGCCCTGGGCGAGCATGCGGTCGTACCACGCGCTGAGCGTTGCGGTCCGCGCGCGCTGGCGGTCCGAGATCGGTCGGAAGGAGTACTGCTCGAGGACCTGCTCGACCGCATCGAGCACGCCGGCGCGGCCCAGCCGCTTGCGACTGGCCGGCGTCTCCAGGCGCTGGGCGAACCCCACTTGGCGCTCAACCCGCTCCCGGACCTGCATCGCCTCCGAATGGAGTACCGCATTGAGCATCTGCTCGCGCTTGGCCTTCAGTGCCTCGGCGTAGCGCCCGCGCGCGGCGGACTGCTGGGCCTTGCGCGCGGCCCGGCGCTCCGCGATCAGGAACTCGCTCGGGCGGATGGAATGGATGGGCCGGCGGGCGATGATCTCGGCGGCCACCGCGCGCAGCACGCGGCGATTCGGTCGGGGTTCCTGCGCGAGGTCCGCCAGCATCCCCATCTCCGCGTCGATCACCTCGACTCGCCGGTCGCTGGTGGCCGCCGCCATCGCAGCAGCGGCCGGGTCGCCGTCGTTGCCCGGCTGCGGGTGCCGCTCGTTCAAGCGCGCCTCCGTGTCCGCCTCCACGTTGCGACCGTTCGCGTCGAGGATGGCCGAGACCATGGCATCCCCCGAGGGGAAGCCGAGCAACGCGGCGGCGGTATCCGGGTCCACGCCTCCCTGGTCCTGGACGACGCCCAAGGGCCGGAGTTGCTCGACACGGGCGGAGCCGCCCTCCGTGCCCCCCAGCGCCTTGGCGTCGAGCTTGAGTCCGCGCAGAGCGTCGGGGATGTCCGCCGCTTCGGCCGTGCCGGCCAGCGCGCGCGTCGCCACCATGCCGGGGCTTTCCGCGATCTCCCGCTCCACTTCCTCGCGCACGGTGTGGCGCTGTTCCTCGCGCAGAGCCTTGGCCTCCCGCCGCTCGGCGGCCTGACGCCGGGTGGTCGCCGCGGTGAGGGCATCCGCCCGCAGCGCCTGCAGGCTGTCGAGGTACGCCGCCCAGCGCGTCGGTGACACGCCGAGGGCTGCAGGTTCCGCGCCCAAGTCGATCGGTCCGGTTCCGGCGTCGGCCTGCGCGGCGGCGATCTCCTCGTCGGTCGCGAGCAGGCGGTCGAACACTTCGCGGATCTCCGGCCGCAATTCCACCTTCAGCCGGACCAGATCGCGGTACACGTCCAGCAGCCACGCGCGGAACCGGTCGAACAGGGACTGCATTTCGGGGGTGGGCGCCTCACCATCGGCGAGATAGCGCTCGAACCCACGAGCCCACTGCTCCAGATGGTCCGTGGTGACCTGGTCCTCCGTCTCGACCCCGAACCATTCCAGGGCAGCAGCGTAGTCATCCCGCACGCCCTGGGGCGCGTCCTCGCGCTTGGCGGCGTCGCTGAAGACCTCCCAAAACAGGTGGCCGGTCTCGTGGAGGAACGTGCTCAAGTCCGCGCGCTTGAGCAGCTCGATGCGTAAGGTGCGGTCCCCGTTGATCAGGATGCGCCCGCGCTCGGTGCCGCCCTGGTGGAGGATGTGCGGATCGTTGGGATCGAACGTCCCGCGGTTCTGGCTGGCGGACTTCACCTGCTTGGAGTGGAAGGCGATCCAATTGTCGGCGTCGGCGATGTGGATGCCGTCGTAGCCCTGGCGCTGCAGGAACTCACGGAACGCGATGGCGGCCTCCTGCGAGTCCAGTTCCTGCGCCTCCTCGAGGCTCATCTCGTAGGGGTTGCTGATGGCGAGGTAGGCATCGATCACACGCTCGTCGGCCGGCACACCCTGCGCCGCGTTCTCGGCGTAGCCCTGGGCGAGGTTGCGGTTGCCAGTGAAGAAGTGCCCGAGCGGCGCGGTGGCGTGGCCGGTGGCGGTGCCATGCTTCCCCTCGAAGACCCAGAAGTCTTCGGCGGTGCCGTGGTAGACGGTCCTGGGCGCGCCCTCCTCCGTCACCACGCGGGACCCTCCGAACCACCGCTGGAACTCCGGAGTCGCGGTGCGCGGATTGGGGGCGGGCGCCGCCTCACGCCCGAAGAGGGCACCCAGCCCGTCCGCCGCGCGCTGCATCAGCGCTCGCAGCCCGCGGGGCACCTGCCCCTCCGCCTTGGCGATGGTGAGCGCGTACGGCTCGTACAGGCTCCAGGCGTCGGTGCCGAGGCGCTGCCCCAACGTCCGGAACATCGCGCCGTACAGCCGCGCCTGTCGCTGCGCATCGGCAGCCGTGTAGACCCCGGTCGCCTGGAGTTGCGCCAGAACGTCGTCCTCGACGCGCTGGGCCGTCGCCTCGGGTGTAGCGGCCAGACCGCCCGAGGCGGCCTGAGCATCGGAGGCAGCGGCGAGGGCACCGACGTCGTGGGTCTCCAGCTCCCGGGCGGACAAAGCGTCTTCCGTGAATCGGGCATCGCGTGCGAATTCGGCCGCATTCGGCAGGCGCGCCACCACCGTGGCCCACTTCGCCGCGGGGATGACCAGGTCGCCGCCCGTCTCCAGCGCTTCGCGCCACGCGCCCTCGCGCCCAGTCAGTTCTGCAGCGACCGCGTCCGGATCAACGTTGGCGGACTGGAAGAGCACTTGGGCCGCCTCGGCAGCCAAGTAGACCTGGTGCTCCCCGGCGGCCTCGACGAACGCTGCCAGCTCCGCCGGATTGCGCTGGCCAAGCTTGGCTTCGGCTGCCGAACTGGTGAACTCGGCAAGCTTGGCCGCGTCGTCGGCCGACTGGATGAGGCGGTGCGCCTCACGTGCTGCGGCCCGCTCACGGACCGTCGCGTAGTTGCCCGGCACCTCGGCCACCGCGGTAGGAATCTCGGCGAAGGCCTCCATCAGGACATCGCTCGGGTTGATCTCGTCGCCGCTGGCCAGCTGCGCGGTGAGTTCGCCGGCAGCACCGCCGCCTGCTTGCAGTCCGGCCTCGCCGGTCGAGCGGACCGCCACGGATCCCGCCGTAGCCCGTGCACCGGCCAGTAGTCGCCCGGCCAGTCCCGCCGTCGCAGCGTCGAAGAGGGCGACCGGCACGCCGCGTTTCATCGCGTACTCGCGTGCCGCCTGCATCCGCTTCGGGTCGGTGATGAACCCCTTCACCGAGCCGAGGTCGGTGTCGTCAACACCGGCACGCTGCATCGCGGTCGCGATCGCGTTGCCGTACTCGACCGCGAAGGAGCCCCCGCCGGCTGCCGTCGCAGTGGCCCCGGGTCCGAACATCGAGGCCGCCGCGGTTGCGGCCAGTGCGGGGGCTCCCTGCCCCAAGGACTGGACGATGGTGACGCCCACCGCGCGCGGGTTGGTGGCGATGGCCTTGGCCGAGGCTTTCCAGCCGTCGGCGTCTGCGATCTCTTGCTGCTGGGCAGCGGTCGCGCTGCTCAAGCGCTCGATCCCCGCAGCGCGACGGTTCTCCTGGGCGTAACGCGCCGCGGCCTGCGTCTGGCTGTAGTCCTCCGCGTCACGGAAGCCGAGCCCTCGCGCGACATCGTCGTCGACCAGGTCGGGCAACATCGGGTCCAGGAGGAAGGTGGAGACGTAGTTCTTGCCTCGCACCCATGCCGCATGCGCTTGCGTGACCAGTTCCTCGGCGATTCCCGGCTCCGGAGTCGCCCGCATCGTGGCGCCCTTGCTCGGCAGTGCTCGACCCAAACGCTCGAGCGTGTCGACGTCGTCTCGCACCAGCGCTGCGCGCTCCGGCGTCAGCCAGCGGGACGCCCCCGGCGTGCTGGTGGCGAACCGCTCCATCCGGTCCACCTGGTCGAGCTCGTCGTAGTGCTTGAGGTCATCCGCCACAGCTTGCGGCCCGATCCCGTGCGCAGCGCCCAGGCGCTGGGCCTTGGCCATGTCGTCAGGGGCGATGGCCGGGGAGGTGATGGCCGCTTCGCGCGCCCGTTCGCGCCGCCGGTGCTCGATGTACCGGTCGACGAGCTCGTCGTTGAGTAGTTCGGTCATTGGGATTGGCTCTCGAAGGCTTTCATGCGCAACACGGCGCGGGTGATCTCGTCTTGGGTCGGGTTGTCGACGCCCTCGTCGGCCAGCGCACGTCGCGCGCGCTGGGCATCTGCGGGTTCCATCTTCAGGTCGATGCGGCTGTAGCTCTTCACCGCATCCGGCATGCTCTCGGGCCTGCGTGCAAACGACTGGACGAGGCTCCGGACCAAGGCCCGGTCCTGCTCGGGTGTGGGGTCGCTGCCCTGGTTGCGGTCCCGGAAAGTCGTTCGCGCCTGCGCGATGGCCATGCCGAATGCGGCTGCCTTCTCCTTGTGCGCGGTGCCCTTCCACCCCAGCACCTGCAGGCCCTCGGTCACGAGCGCCGCCTCCACCTTGCGCCGGCGAAGGGTCACCTCGCGCTTCTTCGGGTCGTTGAGTTCCTTCCACTCGTTGAGCAGTCGCGCCCGGTCGGCGGTGGACAGCGAGCCCGCGTCCTGCAAGATCTCGAGCCGCGTCTCCTTCGATGCGAATCCCGCGGGGTTGTCGAGCATCAGGCGCGCGTAGCGGTCGTACACCAGCGGGTCGGTTTCCGTCAGGGTCTCGCCGCGACGTTCGCGCCACTGGTGCTCAAGCACGCCGCTCCAGCCCTGCCGGACGGCGATGGCCGCGTTCTCTGGCCCCACCGCCTCGCGCCAGGACTTCGCATCTGCGCCTTGCTCATCGATCGCGGTGCGCATGCCCTCGAGGGCGATGGACTCGGATTCGATACGTGCGTTGCGACGGTCGGTGAATGTGCGCCGGATACGCTGCTCCACGCCTTTGCGCTGCTGCGGGTCCGTCACGTGCGCCCGCATCTGCTTGAGGGCGTCTTCAAGGGTCGCCGCTTGCGCGATGGCAGCAGACCCAGCCGGCGCCCGACCAGGCGGCAGCTCGGCGTGGATGTGGGGACCGGTGCCGGTCTTGCCATCGCGCTCGTCGACCACCTCGTAACCGGCCGCGCGCAGGTCGGCGATCAGCGCGTCGCCCTGCGCCTTGGTCTTGCCCTTCACGCTGTAGTCCACCGCGGTGCCCTTGGGGTGCTGGCTGCGTGCGCCGGCCCCGACGGCGATCACCGGCCGCTCCATGCTGCTGATCGAGAACCCGTGCTTCTTGGCCAGGGCCGTGTAGTCCCCTTGAACGCTCTTGGGGTCCGTCGTTGCCCGGCTGCTTGTGTCCGAGTCCCCGTCTGCAAGTCCTGGAAGCGCACCGCCGTCCACAAAGACCGCGGCCAACGCCTCTTCCTCGGCATCCGCCTCCGCCGGCCTCAGGATCGACTCGAGGTGGGTCAGCTGCTCCGGTGCAATGCTGGCCTGGTGCTTGTCGAGGTAGGCCCGCGCATTCGCGACGCCGTCGGGCCGCGCGAGCAGGCCTCGTGCGGTGCCGTAGTGGATGCTGGAGATGGCGGTGCGCTGTGCCTCGGCGGTGACCTCGGGCGACTCGCCGGTCACCTGGGCGGATGCGTCGTACATGCCCAGCACGGTCCCGATCAGCTCCTCTTGGCGTTCGAAGTCTCCGGCGATGCCGGCGGCGATGGCGGAATCCTGACCGCCCTTCTTGGATGCCTCGCGCGTCTCACGCGCGGCCAACTCGTAGCGCCGGTACGACTCGCCCTGCACCCGACCCGCGAAGCGTGAGCGGTTCTGCGCGTTGACCTGGTCGAAGCGGGCGCGCTGGTCGCGGGTCAGACTGCGCCGGATGTCGGCTGCTCGACGGTCGTACTCCGGAATCAGGGCGTCCTGCGCACCGAGCGCATTGATGCCCTGGTGCTTGGCCATGCCCTTGTCGTTCGAGGGGTCAAAGGCCGTCGCCTCGAAGGTGTCCAGGTCGAACTGGGCCTTCATCAAGGCGGTGAGGTCCGCCTCCTCCTTCGCCCTCTTGCCGATGTCCATCGCCACGCCCTGGACGGCGCGGATGCCGTCGATCGCAGGCGACAAGTCGACCTGCGTGGTGTTGCGGACACCGGGCGTGGCCTGCAGTTGCTGCTGCGGGCCGGCGGTCCTCGGGATAATTGTCGCCACCTCAGTTCCTCCTCGTGATGCAGATAGGTGAGCGAGGCCTCGCGTGCTCGTGAGGCCCGCAAGGTCGGTCAGTGCTGGGTTGTCCGGGTGACGGTCCCGTCCTCGTGGAGGTCGATCCGGACGTCGATGAGGCGCATGGACACCAGGCGTCGGCAGGTGCAGCTGTCGTGCCGCCAGTGCCCGCATTCGGGGGAGTGGGTGACCTGCAGTGCAGGGAGTTCGTTGACGGAAACGAGGCCCTTGGCTAACGCGATGGCCAACCGCATCAGCAGGCGCTCCGCCAACTGGTCGGCTCGGATGTCGTCCCGGATGTCCCAAGGGCCGGTCATGCCGCCGTCCTTCGCGCGCGCGCGCGTACGCGGGGGACTCCGACGTCGGTCTGGAACCCCTCCCGACTCGACTCGTCGATTCCCCCACACCCCCTATACAACCGACAAGTCGATAGTCGAGATGACTCGTTCGAGAAACGGTCGGATGCCGCTATTGCGGCGGCCATCCGACTCGATTCCGACTCGTCGCCTGTCACCGACACGTGGCCGACAAGTCGAAAACCAGTAGCCGCAATGGTTCCAGTGATGACCTGTCGGTTCATGCGTCACCTGCCGACGGGTCAACCGACCGGTACACGGTGGTCATGCCCCTGGTCCGCGGCACCTGCTCCTCGACGCACCTCAGATCGCCGGCATCCACGGCCAGCGCCAGGTAGGGCGCCGCCCAGTTCGCCCCCCGTCCCGCCTCGGTGCTGACCGCGCGGACGGTCGGCTGGCGGCCTCCCTTTTCGAGCCGCGCCACGAGTCCGACGACCTGCGTTACCTTGCCGGTCGTGACCTCGTCTTTGGCGGTCTTGCGGCTGTCGGCCCGGGCGGCGAGCACCATCTGCCGGAGCTTTCGCCACCGGGCGCCGGCGATCTGGGCGGGCACAGGCGTCACCGACAGCGCGGGACCGCACTCGGTGTGGTGCCAGGTGAAGAAGACCGGCGCCGGATCCATGCCCTTGGAACTGTCCAGGGGGACCAGGACCGTCACCCGCTCGCTCTTGCCCGGGGCCGCCATGCGGCGCAGCACCGTGCGCGCGTCGCTGTCGGGGTGCGGGTCCTCTTCGCTCCCCAGGTTCACCAGCAGGCACGCCTGGCGGGAGTTGAACACCAGCGAGGTCGCGCCGCGGATGTCCGACGTGGAGATGGCGAGCTCGGAGAGGTTGGCCGCGGCCTGTTGCGACGTGTGGTGCACGATCACCACCGCGACATCCAGCGCCCGCGCCACCTTGCGGAGCGCTTCCACCAGCACGCTGAGGGCGACGTTGTCCTCGCCGGCCTGACTGAGCGTCGAGGCGGTCTCGAAGATGATCAGCCCGGGCGGGTTCGGATCGTCCATGCGGGTCTGCAGTCCCGCGATCACGCCTTCGACGGCCGTGGACGGAATCGGCTGGCGATCCACCAGCGTGACCAGCTTGGCAAACACCTCCATGCCCGGCTGCATCAGGTCGGGGACGATGATCCGGTCGCGAACCGCGGCGGCGTCTGCCTTCCCAAGGCGACTCCGGTGGGCAACCGCCAGCGCTGCGTACTGGCGGCGGTCGTCCTCAGCGCTGTAGATCAGGACCGATCGATCGGGCTGTGGGCTGAGTCCGGCGACCTTGATGCCCAGGACGTACGCCACCGCCAGAGAGAAGGTCGCGCGCGTCTTGCCCTCTCGGCCGGGGGCGCCGATCACCGTCACTTCCCGCGTCGGGAACAACCCGCAGTTGCCATCCTGGAAGGCGTGCGGGTAGGGCTGCAGCGCCTGGCTCAGCTCTTCGTCCGAGAACGGGGTGAGGGAGCAGTAGAAGCGCTCGCCCAACGAGGGGCGGTGATCCGCGTCCTGAGGGTCGGGGTTCCTGCTGCGAGCATCGTCCAGACTCGCGACGTTCGCCTCCGCGCGTGCCCGGATGTCGTTTGGCTTAGCGGCCACGGAGCACCGTCCTTGCGTCTTCGATTCGCGCAACGGCGGTGCGCAGGTGGGTGAGGTCCTCCGGCGGCAGGGGCATGCCGGCGGCGAGCATCTCCGCCGCGAGCAGGACAAGCGTGGCCTCGACGTCCAAGGTGACGACCGCTGCGCCCCAGCTCGCCTCGCGGAGTGCGCGCCTTGCCGCCCGCCGGCCCTCCGGCGTGTCCGGTGCCAGCCGTTCGGGGAATAGGTCCGGCAGTTCCAGGCCCATGGCGCCGAGCACCGCTGCCGCAGGACACCCGGCGAAGCAGTGCATGAGGACACGGCCGTCGTCGGCCTCGGTGACGCTGAGCTTCTGGGAACGCCCCCCGCATGCTGGGCAGAGGGCCCGGTAGCCGCGCCCGGAACGCTGCACGCGGTCCAGGCGGGACAACACGACTTCCAAGGGGCCGACGCTGCTCGTCGCGACCGCCGTCATGCAGGCCTCCGCACGAGGTCGCGCACCGCGGCCTTGAACGGGAGGCCGGTCCGCCGCTGATGGAAGCCGACCAGGTCGCCCCCGCCGCATGAACCATCGCAACGCCAGCTGCCGCGGTCGCCGGTGACCTGAACCAACAGGCTCTGGTTGCGGTCGTTGTGGAACGGGCAGGTGGCACGCGCCCAACCGGTGATGCTCGGCGGTGCGAGATCCGCCAGTTCGCGCGCGTAGTACACGGAGGGGGATGGGAGTCGAGCGCGCCAGTTGGTCGGCATGCGCTCGCCGTAGAGGGCGGCGTACCCGGCCAGCTGCTCTGCCGTTGGAGTCGCGCCGCGTGCCGGCGGCCGACGGCGGCTCAATGCAGCACCCCGTCGCGCCCGTGGACGACGGTGCCCCAGTGCATGCTCAACGCCTGGCTGCTGCACCAGTGGAGGATGCGCAGATCTCGCTCAAGCTGAAGCAGCCCCGCGCGCGTCGGACGATGCTTCATTCGCTGCGCCAGTGCGGCTGCGGCGGCCAACTCCGAATCGAGGAAGTCAAGGTCGGTGAAGCACCGCACCTCACAGGCGGGATCGGGCCCCATGTAGACCGATCGGAGCAGCGGATCGCTCGTCACATCTGCGCTGCTATGATCCGGCTGCCCACCGCTGTCGTTGTGCGCCTCGCCCTGGTTGCCTCCAGGGCGTTGGCGTTTCTGGGGGGCACTCATGCCGGCCGCTCCTGGCCACGCTGGGCAAGGCGGGCGTCGACCCACTGGTCGATTTCAGAGGCGCTCCACGCGGAGGTCCGGTAGCCCAAGCGCGTCGGGCGAGGGAACGTGCCCGCCGCCACCCGGCGGTAGACCTCAGACTTGCTCAAGCCCGTGCGCGCCAGCACAACGGGCAAACGGACGAGTTCGGGGCGAAGCGTGACCTCGGCCAATTCGGGGGACGGCATGTCGATCTCCAATCGGTCCAGTTCGGGACTGATTGGGATGCTCTGCATTCGTCTCGCCAGTTTGTTACGGCTGCCCCCTAGCCGTAACGCCTACCCCCTACGCGCTATCGCTTGGGGGCTTTGCGGCTCTTCTGCTCGTGGAGTAGCGCTTCGTAGATCAGCCGCTGGGGATCCGCTGACACGTCCACGAGATGCTCTGGCAGTCGTCGTTCAAGCTGACGAGCAATTTCTCGCGGTGCGCCTTGCATCCCCTGCGCCTCCTCCAGCGCCCATTGCTTGAGTCGCCTCGACGCCTCATGCCTCGAGGATGCGCCACGCTTGCCGCTTTCCGACGACGCGCGGCGACCTGCCTCATTGCTCATCACCCAACCGAGGTGGAGCCCAGCAATCCGCATCACCTCCATCGCCGCGCCCAAGATTTCGCGGCTTAAGCGAGGCTCAGCAGCGTTCACCGCCGCCGCGTCGAGAAGCACGAGCGCCATGCCCGCCATAAGCTCGGCCGGCTCAAGACCATCCTGGCTCAATGAGAGGTCGACATCCTCATCGAAGTCGCACATGAGGCCAGCCGGTCCAAAGCGATCGCACCAGTTCACGAAGCTCTTGGCGGCATCGTGAAAGGGCAGCCGCAGTCGCATCGGATCCCGCGCGAGCTGGTCACCATCCGACCAGTCCATGGTGGCGACCATGCTCAGCAAGTCGTCGCTCGGCAGCAACTGGAAGGCCTCGCCGTCTGCTGCATCTGCCACGGCGAGCAGCGTCTGATGCAGCTGCGAACGCGCGAACTCGATTCGGGCGCGCGCAATCGCGTGTTCCCCTTGCTCACGGCTCACCGTGCCCGACAGCATTTGCCAAGCTTTGATGGCAATCAGCTCGAGGCTCTTGTCGCTGCCAGTCGCGCGCAGGTGGTACGTGCGCAGTGGTTCGCCATCGTCACCCTTCCCCCAGGGCGCCCCTTCGATAACGCGAAAAGCCTGCAAGCCTCCGGATGCATGGACGGGAAATCGGCGCGCGGCCTCGTCTATACCCGCGCGCCAAGAGCGATCGCCAAGCTCAATCCCGTCGATCTGAAACGCCCTGCGCAAATGCGCCTGCAGTCCATCTCTCATGCCAGTGCCCCGGGTTAGGTCAACGGATCCAAGCCGAACCCCTCGCGCACCGTCGCCAACTGCAGCCCGTTCGCCGCGCTCGCGAGCTCGTTGTACATGTTCCCCTGCTCCGCGACGGAGGCCACCAGGAAGCCAAGCGTCGTGAGGTCCACTTCACCTCGATCGGCGTTCGCCAATGCCCGACCCAACGCTCCAATTTGGGCCAGCGTGTCGGAGACATGGTTCCTCGCTAGGAATGCGATCCCCTCGAGCTCCTGTCTGCTGCGCTCGCCCATGCAGCGCGTGGGCCAGTCCGCACCAAATGCCATCTCGAACAGGCGGGCGGTTTCGTTGTGGGCAGTGATCGACATGTCAGCCCTCCCCTTGCCGCGCCACGATCCGTGGGTCGAGCGACTTGGCGACTGAGGTGGCCAGCTCCATCGTGCGAAGTGCGCTCCATAGCATCTGCGCGGCCTCCTTCGGATTGGCCTGCATCTGCGAACCGTCTTCGCCCAGGTCGATCGCCAGCGTGTTGATGATCGAAGTGGCCTCCGACATCAGGCACGTGAACTCGTCGTGCAGCTCATCAGCCGCCCCGGAGAACGTGTAGGTCAGGTTGGAAGTCGAGCCGCGGTGCGCGCCGCGGTGCGTGGTTGTGGCTGCTACGCTGTTGTCTGCCATGGTCGCCAGTCTCCTATGGGTGGCGGGTGTGGAAGGCCGGCCGGGTGCTCGTAACACCCGGTTCGGCCGCTTTACCGGCTCGCGCCGGATTTCTTGCGCTGGATGGGCACGACCTTGCCGGTGTCGGCGCGCAGCCCGTCCAGGTAATCGGCCCACGCCTGCATCATCTTCTGCCGCTCCGGCAGGTGCTGGGCCTTGTTGTAGACGCCGGCGACACCGGGCTCCCGGTGCGACAGCTGACGCTCGATGGCGGCCTTGTTGAACCCGAGCTCGTTGAGCAGCGTCGACGCCATGTGGCGGAAGCCATGCCCGGTCATCGCGTCCTTGTCATAGCCCATGCGACGCAACGCGGCGTTGATCGTGTTGTTGCTCAGCGGGATCGAGGTGTTTCGTGCGCCCGGGAATACGAGGCGCTTCTGTCCGGTCAGCGGCTGCAGCTCTTCAAGGATCGCCACGGCCTGAGTCGACAGAGGCACGACGTGCGGCGGCGTGTTGGGGTTCTCCTTCTCGGCCTTGCGCAGCTTGCGGCGCGCGGCCGGGATCACCCAGCGCGGGCCGTCCTTGTGCTCGAGCTCGATCTCCTTCCATTCCGCCGCCCGAATCTCACCTGGGCGGACGAACACCAGCGGAGCCAGACGCAGCGCACAGCCCACCACGAATGTCCCCTCGAACCCGTCGATGGCCCGGAGGAGCTCGCCCACCTTGGTCGGGTCGGTGATGGAGGCGAAGTTCTTTTTCAGGGGCGACGGCAGCACGTCGCGCAGGTCATGGGCCGGGTCGCGACTGGCGCGCTCAGTGGCCACCGCGTAACGGAAGATGCGGCTGATTTCCTGCCGCAGGCGGTGCGCCTGTTCGATCGTGCCGCGCTTCACCAGTCGCGCGAGCACCGGCTTCAGTTCGGCCACGCCGATGTCGGAGATGGGCAGCTTCCCGAGCCACGGATAGGCATGGTTCTCGAGGCGGTCGCGCTCCTTGCCCAACTGCGAGGCCGTCCAGTCGTGCCCCTTCATCTCGAGCCACTCTTCGGCCACGGCCTTGAACGTATTGTCCGCCGCGACCTTCGCGCGCAGCTTCTCGCTCTGCCGATTGGCGGACGGATCCACGCCCTGGTTGAGCAGCCGGCGCGCATCGCCACGACGCTCGCGCGCTTCCGCGAGGCTGACCTCCGGCCACGCGCCCAGCGACAGCATCTTGGCCCGGCCAGCGAACCGGTAGCGATAGCGCCACAGCTTCGATCCGGTAGGCGCAACCTCGATGCACAGGCCTGCGGAATCAGCCACGCGGTAGAGGCTTTCCTTCGGCTTCAGTGCACGCAATGCCTTGTCCGTGAGCACGCAGACCTCGTGAGTAGATGGGTCCTGGCGACCCGTGAGTAGGTCGCCCTACTCCCGAATCTACTCACACTCGCGACGGGATGCAATGGGACGCTTGGGAACCCTTGGGGCCCCGCATCGACGGGATTCCGCGTGGAATCGTTGCTGTTTGGGTCGGTCTCGGACCCTTTGGGATTGCGATTTGGTGGGTCGTGATGGATTCGAACCATCGACCAGCGGATTAAAAGTCCGATGCTCTACCGACTGAGCTAACGACCCATCGCGGCCCGGCCTTGCGCCGGGTCGTGCATTCTAGCGCAGCGGCGCGCGCGATGCAGGTGAACCCGCACGACGTCCGGACCGGGCGGCACCGATGCCGCACTGCCCGATGCCGCGTCAGACGTAACGGGTCGGATCCACCACGCCCGCCACCGCGAAGCCCTCCGCCCGCAACCGGCACGCATCGCAATGCCCGCAGGCGCGGCCGGCTTCGTCGGCCTTGTAGCACGACACGGTCTGCGCGAAGTCCACGCCCAGGCGCACGCCCTCGCGCACGATGTCGGCCTTGCTCATGAACTGCAACGGCGCGTGCACGCGCAGCCCCGCGCCTTCCACACCGGCCTTGGTGGCCAGGTTGGCCAGCCGCTCGAAGGCGGCCACGAACTCGGGGCGGCAATCCGGGTAGCCGGAATAATCGACCGCGTTGACGCCGCAGAAGATGTCGTTGGCGCCCAGCACCTCGGCCCAACCCAGCGCGATGGACAGCATGATGGTGTTGCGCGCCGGCACGTAGGTCACGGGGATGGCGTCCTTGGCCGCGGCCTGCCCCACCGGGTGGCCGTCGGTGTCCAGCGGCACCTCGATGTCGTCGGTCAGCGCCGAGCCACCGATGCTGCGCAGGTCCACGTTGACCGTCTTGTGCGCCACCGCGCCCAGCGCCTTGGACACGCGGTCGGCGGCATCCAGCTCGGACGTGTGGCGCTGACCGTAGCTCACGCTCAGCGCGTGCACGGCAAACCCCTGCTCGCGTGCGATCGCGATGACGACGGCGGAGTCCATGCCTCCGGATACCAGGACAACGGCCTTCTTCATTCAATACTCCATCGGACCGGCCGCATTGGCACGGCCCCGAACGGACAACAACGGTACGACGCTGCCGGGCTCAACGCCCCGGCTCGTCGTTCCACAGGATCTTGTGCAACTGCAGCTGGAAGCGCACCGGCAAGCGGTCGGCGACGATCCAGTCGGCCAGCGCGCTCGGGTCCACCTGGCTGAAGCTGGGCGAGAACAGCACGTCGCAGGTCTGCGTCAGCTTGTGCTCGGCGACGATGGCCTTGGCCCAGTCGTAGTCCCCACGGCTGCAGATCACGAACTTGACCTGGTCGTGCGCGGTCAGCAGCGGCAGGTTGGACCACAGGTTGCGCGCGACTTCGCCAGAGCCCGGCGTCTTGATGTCCAGCACGCGCGACACGCGCGGGTCGACCGGGCCGATGTCGATGGCGCCGGAGGTTTCCAGCGAGACGTCATAGCCTTCGTCGCACAGGCGCCGCAGCAGCTCCACGCAGCGCTTCTGCGCCAGCGGCTCGCCACCGGTGACGCATACATGGCGCGCACCGTGCTGTGCCACCTCGGCCAGGATCGTGTCGAAGTCCCACCACTGGCCGCCGTGGAAGGCGTAGGCGGTATCGCAGTACTGGCAGCGCAGCGGGCAGCCGGTCAGGCGCACGAAGACGGTCGGCCAGCCGATACTGCGCGACTCGCCCTGCAGGGACAGGAAGATTTCGGTCAACCGCAGCCGCTCGGGCGACGCCGCGGCCGCCTCGGGGGAAACGGTGCTCATCCGGGCATTTTAGCGCGTGCGGCTGATCCGGCCGAGTTCCAGTGCCCGCAGGCGGTCCTGGGCCACGCGTGCGGCGTCGGTGCCAGGGTAGCGCGACACCACCGTGCCGAAGGTGCGCTCGGCGGCATCCAGCTGCTTCAGGCCCTGCTGGGCCAGCCCCAGCTTGAGCAGCGCACCCGGTGCCTTGTCGTGGGTCGGGTAGCGGTCCACCAGCGTCTGGAACTGCTCGCGCGCCGGTTCGTAGTTCTGGGTGACGTAGTAGCTCTCGCCCAGCCAGTACAGGGCGTTGGGTGCGTAGACCCCATTGGGGTACTGTTGCAGGAAGGCTAGGAACTGGCTGGAGGCGTCCGCCGAGCGGCCGGCCTTCAGGGTCGCGAAGGCGGCATCGTAGGCCGCGCGCTCGCCGGCTCCTTCACGCAGCTTGCCGGCATCGCCGTAGACCGCCGGTGCGGCTTCGGCCGGCACCGGCTTGCTGGCGGCGGCCGTCGGTTTGGCGGCAGGTACACCCGCCTTCGGCGGGGTCGCCGGCGCGGCAGGCATGCCCCCCCCTTCCAACCGGTTCACCCGGTCATCCAGGTCCAGGTACTGGCGCTTCCCAGATTCCTGGAGCTGCTGGGTCAGTTGCTGCAACTCCTCGACCTGCGCACGCAGCGCCTGCACTTCGGCCTTGAGCTGGTTCACTTCGTTGAGCAGCTGCACGTTGGCCTGGTTGTCGCCGGCCCGCTGTTCGAGTAGCGCCACGCGGTCGGCCAGGCTTGCGCGCTGCGCCGACGCGGGGGTGGCGGCCACGAGGGCCGCCACCAGGGTTGCACTGACAAGAAGTCCGCGCATTCCTTTCATCACTTCGCGGTGTAGATGATCTCAACGCGACGGTTCTTGGCCCAGCAGTCCTCGTTCGAGTCCTGGCAGGTCGGGCGCTCTTCGCCGTAGCTGGTCACCATCTGCTGGCTGGCCGAGCCACCGTTGGCCTGCATGGCCGACGACACGGCGTTGCCGCGGCGCTCGCCCAGGCCCATGTTGTACTCGCGGCTGCCGCGCTCGTCGGCGTGGCCTTCCAGGGTCATGCGAGCGGTCGGGCGGTCACGCAGGTACTTGGCGTGGCAGCCGACGGCGGCCTGGAACTCCGGACGCAGCACGTCCTGGTCGAAGTCGAAGTAGATCACGCGCTGGCGCAGGCAGGCGTCCGTATCGAGGTCGGCGGGGCCGTACATGCCGGTGCTCGGCGCCGGGGTGGGTTCAGCCGGGACTTCGGCCGGGGCGGGTTCGGCCGGCGGGGCTTCTTCCTTGACCTTCTTCGAGCAGGCGACGGCGGCCGTGCAGAGCACGGCGAGAAGGGCGATACGGACGGTGCTGTTCATGATGACTCCTCGTCAAAGCATGGTGCGGGGTGGATTGAGCGGGGCCTTCTGGCCCAACCGGTTAGAACAGGGGTTGCCTCGCTTCCATGCGGCTCATTGCGCGGCCTGGGCCCGGTACGGACCCCAGGCGGGTTCGCGGACGTCTCCGCCCGAGAGCACCAAACGCTGGCGGACGCGCGCATCGGCCGAGACGGCGTACAGCACGCCGCGGTGCCCCTCGCGGGCCGCATACAGCACCATCGAGGCATTGGGCGCGAAGCTGGGCGACTCGTCCAGCGAGCCCGGCGACAGCGTACTCCAGCGCGGTGTGCCGAAGCTGGCGTCCATCATCGCCACGCGGTAGTTGTTGCCGGCGCCCTGGGCAGTGGCGATCTTCTTGCCGTCGGCCGACACGGTGGCACTGGCGTTGTAGGTGCCCTGGAAGGTGACGCGACTGGCGCTGCCACCGCTGGACGACACCTTGTAGATCTGCGGGCGGCCGCCGCGGTCGGATGTGAAGTACACGCTGCCGCCGTCGGCGCTCCACTCCGGCTCGGTGTCGATGCCGAAATGGTTGGTCAGCTGGGTGAGCGCGCGGCTGCCCAGGTCCATCACGTAGATCTCCGGGTTGCCGCTGCGCGACAGCGTCATCGCCATGCGACGACCGTCAGGCGAGAACGCGGGCGCGCCATTGATGCCGCGGTAACGGGCAATGGACTCGCGCTGGCCGGTGTTGATGTCCTGGACAAAGATGGTTGAGCTTCCGTTCTCGAAGGTGACGTAGGCCAGGCGGTTGCCATCCGGGCTCCACGAGGGCGACAGGATCGGCTCGGACGAATTGACCACTGCCTGCGGGTTGTAGCCGTCGCTGTCGGCGACCATCAGCGCGTAGCGCGCGCCCTTGCCCACGCCCGAGGCGGTGACGTAGGCGATGCGGGTGAAGAACGCGCCGCGGATCCCGAGGATCTTCTCGTAAACCGCATCGGCAATCTGGTGCGCCACGTCACGCATCGCGTTGCTGCGCGCCGTCATGGCGAAGCCGAGCAGGCGCTGCTGCTTCGCAACATCGAACAGTTCGTACTCCACGCGGTAGTTGCCCATGCCGCCGTCCAGGACGCGGCCCACCAGCAGGTAGTCCTGGTTGAGGGCGCGCCAGGTGGGGTAGTTGACCTCGCCGCCGCGGCTGGGGCGCTCGATCAGGTCGCGCTCCGGCAGGCCGCGGAATTGGCCCGACCGCTCCAGGTCGGCCTTCACCACCGCGGCGACATCGGTGTCGGGCGCCCCGGCACTGCCCTGGTACGGCATCGGCACGACGGCGATGGGCAGGGCGGCAGCGTTGCCGCCGATCACGTCAATCTCCAGGCCCTGCTGCTGCGCAGCCGCGGCGAAGGGGAGCAGGAGGGCGAGCAAGGCGGCCCACCAGGGCGTCGTTCGATTCATCGGCAGTCCATCCGGGGGAATATGAACAGTCCTAACAGCTTGGCCGTGAACGCGGCCTCAAAGCTGAACAAAACCCGAATCCGGCCGTCTGGAAGGGCCGGATCGGGGCGGCGGTCAACGATCCTGGGCGCGGAAGTTGATGGTCAGGTTACGGTTGAATACGGCCTCGAAGCCGGCATACGGCAACGGATCGGCCTTCAGCACGGCACGCTTGATCGACTCCTGGCCCGCCTCGTCGTAGGCACACGGGGAAGCCACCTGCACGTCCATCACGTTGCCGCCGGGGAGCTGGCGGATGACGAGACGGCAGGGTGCGCCCGCCGGCACGGACTCCGGGCGGGTCCACTTGGCGTTGATGGCGGCCTGCAGGGCGGCGATGTACTGGGCCAGCAGGCCCTGGTCGACGCCACCACCGCCGGCACGGGCTCCGCTGGCCCCGGCATCCGACCGCGCGGCTTCCTCCGAGGCGCTCGATGCGCGGGCGTCGGCGATTCGCTGCAACTGCGCCTCTGCCACCTTGGCGTCACGCGCGGCGAGTGCGCGCAGGCGCTTGATTTCCGCCAGCTGCTTCTGCCGCTCTTCTTCCTGCTTGGCCAGGCGCTGCTTGCGCTCCGCGTCTTCCTGGCGCTTCTGCTCGGTCAGGTCCACCTGCTCCTGGCGGCGCTTGGCCTCCTGCACCTGGGTCTGGGTGGTCGGGTTCGGCGTCGGGCGGTCGACCACCGCGTCCTGGTTGCGGTCGTCCGGGTTGGCCAGCAACTCCTGCGGCGCGGTCTGCTGCGGCGCCACCTCTTCCTGCGGCACGGGCTCGGGCAGTGGCTGCAGCTCGGGCGCGACCTCCTCTTCGACCGGTTCGGGCAGCGGCGATTCGACCACCGGCTCGGGCCGGTTGGCCAAGGTGCGCTGCATGGCCTGCGACAAGTCGCTGGCGTCGACCAGCTCCGCACCCACAGGCCCGCCCGCGGCCGACGCAGGTCGCTGGGTCTTGGTCCACCACAATCCGGCAAACATCGCCAGGAACATCACTGCGTGCAGCAGCAACGCCATCCCGATCGCGCGCGAGGTATCGGCGCGGGTTTCCCTCATCGTGCGGCGTCCTGCTTGGGCTGGCTCATCAGGCCCACCTTCTCCACGCCGGCGCGCTGCAGCAGCACCATCGCGTCCATCACCCGCTGGTAGTTGGCGGTGGCGTCACCGGCCACGTACACCGCGGCCTTGGGGTCCTGGTTGACGATGGCCCGCAGCTTGGCTTCCAGCGCCGGCGCGGTGACGGCCTCGTTGCTGCCCGCCTCCACCGCCAGGAACAGGTTGCCCTCACGGTCCACGCTGACCACGATCGGGTCCTTCTTCTCCTGGATCGACTTGGCGTCGGACTGTGGCAGGTCGATGTCCACGCCCAGGTTGAGCAGCGGCGCGGTGACCATGAAGATGATCAGCAGCACCAGCATCACGTCGATGTAGGGGACGACGTTGATCTCGGCCTTGAGCTTGCGCTTGCGGCGGCGCCCGGTTGTGCCAGCCATGGATCAGGCCTCGTCGAGGTGCGACTGGCGCTGCAGGATCGAGGAGAACTCCTCGGAGAAGGCGTCGTAGCGCACCGCGATGCGCTCGACCTTGGTGGCGTAGCGGTTATAGGCCCACACTGCCGGGATCGCGGCGAACAGGCCCATCGCGGTGGCCACCAGCGCCTCGGAGATGCCCGGCGCGACGGTGGCGATGGTCGCCTCCTTCAGCTGGGCCAGGCCCTGGAACGAGATCATGATGCCCCACACCGTGCCGAACAGGCCGATGTATGGGCTGATCGAGCCGACGTTGGCGAGGAATTCGAGGTTGTGCTCCAGTCCGTCGATCTCGCGCGAGGTGGTGGCGCGCATGGCGCGCTGCGCGCCCTCCAGCTGGGTGCGCGGGTCCGCGCCCTTGCGCTGGCGCACGCGGTTGAACTCGCGGAAGCCGGCTTCGAAGATCGCCTCCATGCCGCCGACGTCGCGGTTGCGCTCGGTGGCGCCGGCATAGAGCTTGGAGAGCTCGGCGCCGGACCAGAAGCGTTCCTCGAAATGTTCGGCTTCCTTGGCGGCCCGGTCCAGCACGCTCTTCTTGCGGAAGATGATGGCCCAGGACGCGACCGAGGCCAGCAGCAGGATTCCCATCACCAGCTGCACCGGCAGGCTGGCGTGCAGGATCAGCTGCAGCAGGTTGAGCCCGTTGTCGCCCGCGGCCACGGCGGCACCCGCGGCGTCGGCGACCGTGCTGGCAGGCGCTTCTTCGGGAAGGGCTTCGGCGGTGGCCTGCAGCGCGGTCAACAGGTAGGTCATGCGTGGTTCTCCGTGCCCCGTGGGGCCTAGCTGGCGCGGCGTGGATTACGCCGACGGTGGTTCTTCGGTGTCTTGCAACGAATGGGCCTGCAACTGGGCCAACAACGGCTGCGGGATGCCCCGCGGCCGGAAGCTGTCCGCGTGCAGGGCGGCGATCCGGACCTGCGCGGTGAGCAACAGTTCATCGCCACGGCGGATGGACTGCGCGAACACCAGGCTGGCTTTGCGGCAATCCTGCACCGCCGCGGTGACGGACAATGCATCATCCAGCCGCGCCGGCTTGAGGAAGTCGATCTCCATCGCACGCACCACGAATACGAGGCCGTATTCGTTGCGCAACAGTTCCTGCCCGTAGCCCTGCTCGCGCATCCATTCGGTACGGGCCCGCTCCATGAAGGCCAGGTACTGCGCGTGGTAGACCACGCCACCTGCGTCGGTATCTTCCCAGTAAACGCGTGCAGGCCAACTGAACGAAGGCTCAATCGCCATCGGCGTCACTTCCAAATAGCCCACCCGTTCCCGTTTTCGGTTTCAGTCCGATCTGGCGATACGCCTTGGACGTCGCCATGCGGCCGCGGGCGGTGCGGATCAGGAAGCCCTGCTGGATCAGGTACGGCTCAATCACGTCCTCCAGCGTGCCACGCTCCTCGCTCAGCGCGGCGGCCAGCGACTCGACCCCCACCGGGCCGCCGTCGAACGACTCGATGATGATGCGCAGCAGGCGGCGGTCGAGGTCGTCGAAGCCCTCGGGGTCCACCTTGAGCATGGCCATGGCGGCGTCCGCGGTGTCGCGGGTGATGCCGCCGCCGGTCTTGACCTGGGCGTAGTCGCGTACGCGACGCAACAGGCGATTGGCGATGCGCGGGGTGCCGCGCGAGCGCCGGGCGATCTCCGCCGCGCCCTCGGGGTCGCAGGCGATGCCCAGGATCTGCGACGACCGGCGCACGATGCGCGTCAGCTCCTCGGCGTCGTAGAACTCCAGGCGCTGGACGATGCCGAAGCGGTCACGCAACGGCGCGGTCAGCAGGCCGGCGCGCGTGGTGGCACCGATCAGGGTGAACGGCGGCAGGTCGAGCTTGATCGAGCGGGCGGCCGGCCCCTCGCCGATCATGATGTCGATCTGGTAGTCCTCCATCGCCGGGTACAGCACTTCCTCGATGGCGGGCGAGAGCCGGTGGATCTCGTCGACGAACAGCACGTCGTGCGGCTGCAGGTTGGTCAGCAGCGCGGCCAGGTCGCCGGCCTTCTCGATCACCGGGCCCGAGGTCTGGCGCAGGTTGACCCCCAGTTCGTTGGCGATGACGTGGCTGAGCGTGGTCTTGCCCAGGCCCGGCGGGCCGAAGATCAGCACGTGGTCGAGCGCCTCACCGCGGCCCTTGGCGGCCTCGATGTAGATCTTCATCTGCTCGCGCACGGGGGCCTGGCCGAGGTACTCGTCCAGCCGTTTGGGGCGGATGGAGGCTTCGATCGCCTCGTCTTCGCGGGTGGCGCCGGCGGCGATGATGCGTTGGTCGTTCATGACCGCCATGGTCGCATTTTTGTTTTCCGCGCGTCAGATCTCGACCTGCGCCCCCAACTCCACCAACCGGTTGCCCGGGATGCGGAAGAAGCCGGTGGCCGGCGCCGCATTGCGGTGCATGAAGGCAAAAATGCGGTCACGCCACACCGGCATGCCGCGGTGCGCGCTGGCCACCACCGTTTCGCGGCTGGCGAAATAGGTGGTATCCATCGGGTCGAAATACATCCCGCCCTTGTCGCAGGAACGCATCAGCGCCAGCGGCACGTCCGGCGTTTCCATGAAACCGAAGCGGACCAGCACCCGATAGAAATCGTCGCCGATGGAGTCCATTTTCAGCCGCTTGTCCTTCGGCGCATAGGGCACCGTCAGCGTCTCCACGGTAAGGAACACGTTGCGCTCGTGCAGCACCTTGTTGTGCTTGAGGTTGTGCAGCAGCGCGTGCGGCACCACGCCCGTCTGCGCCGTCATGAACACCGCGGTGCCCGGCACCCGCACCGGCGGCGCCAGCATCAGCCCCGGCAGGAAGCTGTCGAGCTGGATGCCTTCCTTCTGGATCTCGGCGTGCAGCAGCTCGCGGCCACGGCGCCAGGTGCGCAGCAGGGTGAACACGATCAGGCCGAGCATCACCGGGAACCAGGCGCCATCGAAGAACTTGGCGCCGTTGGCGATCACGAAGCCCACGTCGACGATGAAGAACACCACGCAAAGCGGCAACACCCACAGGCGCCACTTGGGCCACAGCGCGTTGGCCACCAGCGCCAGCAGCAGGGTATCGATCAGCATCGTCGCCGACACCGAGATGCCGTAGGCCGAGGCCAGCGCGGTCGAACTGCGGAACATCAGCACCACCGCGATCACCATGATCATCAGCAGCCAGTTGATGTACGGGATGTAGATCTGGCCGATGGTGGCACTGGAGGTGTGCTTGATGCCCATGCGCGGGATGTAGCCCAGCTGCATGGCCTGCCGCGCCACCGAGTAGGCACCGGTGATCACCGCCTGCGAGGCGATCACCGCCGCCGCGGTGGCCAGCAGGATCATCGGGTACAGGGCCCACTGCGGCACGGCCTCGAAGAACGGGTTGATCACCGCATCCGGGTGCTCGAGCACGAACGCGCCCTGCCCCAGGTAGTTCAGCATCAACGACGGCAGCACCAGGATGTACCAGCCATAGCGGATGGGCTTTACGCCGAAGTGGCCCATGTCCGCGTAAAGGGCCTCGCCGCCGGTCACCGCCAGCACCACCACGCCCAGGATCAGCACCGAATGCGCACCGTGCTCGAGAAAGAAGCGCGCGCCCCACATCGGGTTGAGCGCCTTGAGCACTTCCGGCGCGTCGATGATGTTGTGGATGCCGATCGCGGCCAATGACAAGAACCACAGCGAGGTGATTGGCCCGAACACCTTGCCGACCTTCTCGGTGCCAAAGCGCTGGGCCACGAACACCGCCACCAGGATCAGCAGGGTGATCGGCACGATGTACTCGTGCAGTCCCGGTGCGGCGACCTCCAGGCCTTCCACGGCGCCCAGCACCGAAATCGCCGGGGTGATCACGCTGTCGCCGAAGAACAGCGACGCGCCGAAGATGCCCAGGATGCCGACCACGTAGGCCGACTTGCCGCCCTTGGGCAGGGTGCGCTGGGCCAACGTCATCAACGCCATGATGCCGCCCTCGCCTTCGTTGTCGGCGCGCATGATGATGCTGACGTACTTGAGCGTCACTACGATCATCAGTGCCCAGAACACCAGCGACAGGATGCCCAGCACGGTGTCGTGGTTGCCAACCAGGCCAAAGTGCGGCGAGAACGCTTCCTTCAAGGTGTACAGCGGGCTGGTACCAATGTCGCCAAAGACGACGCCAATGGCGCCGACGACGAGACCGGCCAGCCCCTGCTTGCCGTGACCGTGGGAGCTGTCGTGCGATGCCGGGGTGGCGGGAACAGTGGAGGCCATGGAGTTGTCTGCTTGGAGGGCGGCCGTCCTGGCCACCGACAGGTCAGCGAAGCGCGGACTTTAGCGCTTTGCGGATGATGGTGGCGGCATCGTCGCCGGCTTCGGTGGCATCGCGGGCCATGCGCACGGCCTCGGCCGGCTTGTAGCCGAGCTGCTGCAGGGCGATGACCGCTTCGGACTGGGCGTCGGCGGGCGCGCCGGGCACGTTGAGGGTGGCGCCGGCGCCGGCCAGGTCGGCGGCGCGGTCGCGCAGTTCCACCACCATGCGCTCGGCGGTCTTCTTGCCGATGCCGGGGATGCGGGTCAGCGCGGTGATGTCGCCGGCCTGCACCAGCCGGGCGAACTCGTCCACAGACACGCCCGACAGCACCGCCAGCGCGATCTTCGCGCCGATGCCGGTGACCTTCTGCACGTCGCGGAACAGGCGGCGCTCGGCCTCGCGCAGGAAGCCATACAGCGACACGCTGTCCTCCTTCTGCGCGTAGTGGGTGAACAGCGCCACCTCGCGGCCGAGGTCGGGCAGGTCGTAGAAGGTGCTCATCGGCGCCTCCAGCTCGTAACCCACGCCGTGCACGTCCACCACCAGCCACGGCGGCTGCTTGTGCACCAGGATGCCCTTGAGTCGTCCGATCATGCGGTCATGTTCCCTTGCGGCGCAGCAGCGCGGTGGCCACGCCGGTGCGTGCGGCGGTCTCGCGCATGTGCGCGTGGGTGAGTGCGATGGCCAATGCGTCGGCCGCGTCGGCCTGCAGCTTGACCGCCGGCAGGTTGAGCAGCAGGCGCACCATGTGCTGCACCTGGTCCTTGTCCGCGGCACCGCGGCCGACCAGCGACTGTTTGACCACGCGTGGACCGTATTCGGCGATGGGCACCTTGCGCCGCACCACCGTGGCCAGTGCGGCACCGCGCGCGTGGCCCAGCTTCAGCGCCGAGGTCGCGGACTTGTCCATGAACACGCTTTCGATCGCCACTTCCTGCGGCTGCCATTCATCCAGCACGCGTTCCAGGCCTTCGCACAGCAGCCCCAGCCGCGACGGGAAATCCTCGGCGTCGAGCAACACGAGAGCCTCGCAGTGCACGTAGGTGCAGCGGCCGCCGGGCGCGACATCAATGATGCCCACGCCGGTGCGCTGCGAGCCCGGGTCGATGCCGAGGATGCGGGTCACGTCATGGCCGACGCCGTCAGGCGTAGGCGTCCTCGCCCAGTTCGGCGTTGGAGTAGACGTTCTGCACGTCGTCCAGATCCTCCAGCCAGTCCAGCAGCCTGGCCACCTGCTGCGCGGTCTCCCCGGCGACGGCGATGTCGTTGTCGGCGCGGTAGGTGACTTCGGACTGGTCGGCCTTGAGGCCGGCGGCGTCCATCGCATCGCGCACTGCAGCGAAGGCGTCGGGCGAGGTCAGGACGTCGATCGAACCGTCTTCCGGATACACGACGATGTCATCGGCGCCGGCTTCGATCGCGGCTTCGGTGACCTGTTCCTCGTTCGCGCCGGGGGCGAAGCTCAGCACACCGGTCTTCTTGAACATGAAGGCCACCGAGCCGTCGGTGCCCAGGTTGCCGCCGAACTTGCTGAAGGCATGGCGCACGTCGGCCACGGTGCGGACCTTGTTGTCGGTCAGGCAGTCGACGATCACCGCCACGCCACCGGGGGCGTAGCCCTCGTAGCGGATTTCCTCGTAATTGACGCCTTCCAGCTCGCCGGTGGCCTTCTTGATGGCACGCTCGACCACGTCCTTGGACATGTTGGCGCCCAGCGCCTTGTCGATGGCCACGCGCAGGCGCGGGTTGTTGCCCGGGTCGCCACCGCTGGTGCGGGCGGCCACGGAGATTTCACGGATGATCTTGGTGAACATCTTGCCCCGCTTGGCGTCCTGTGCGCCTTTGCGGTGCTGGATGTTGGCCCACTTGGAATGGCCAGCCATAGGGATCTGCGGTCCTGGGATGGAATGTTGCAGCGCGGAATTATAGGCCCGTCCGCGGCTGCGTGCTGTCCGTCACGCAACGGCACCGGGCGGAGACGGGTCGCGGGGCCCGCCAAAGCGCCCCTCCCCGAGAAACTGCAAGGCCAGTTGGGCGGCCTCGTCCGAGAACAGCAGGCCGGAATGGCTGGCCGGAATCACCGCGTGGTCGGACAGGCCCGGCAGGCGGGTTTCGGTGACGGCCACGGTGCCGTCACTGGGGCCGGGGAACTGGCCGAACATCTGCCCCAGCCCCATCGGCCGGTCGCCGGCAACCACGCCGACCTGCGCACGCCCGTGCCAGTCCCGGCACCCCGCGCGCAGCAGGTCGGCCGACCGGCCCAGGCAAGCGGCGCCCAGCGCGCGGCTGGCCAACCCCTCGGCGGCGGCACTGCCGGCCAACGGGGAGCCCAGGCAGACCACGCGCCCAACCGGCAGGTCGGGGTAACGCTGCAGGGTCCGCAGGGCCAGCAGCCCGCCCAGGCTGTGCGCCACCACGTCGGTGGGGGTGCGCAGGGCTTCGGCCAACGCTGGGATCACCGCGTCGGGACCGCGGGTCACCGGCGCGTACCCGAACAGATGCGGGGCGTAGCCGGCCTGGCGCAGTCGATGGGCGTGCCAGCGCATTGACGCACGGGGCAACCACAGGCCGGGCAACAGCAGTACCCGCCGGCCGGCAGTGCCCTCGATCGATGCGGTGCCACGCAGGCTCATCGCGCGCCCAGTTCGCGGCGCAGCCAGTCGTCGAGCAGGCGCTTCTCGAACCGCAGCGGATCGGTGTCGAGCGCGCCGGATCGCTGCAGGAAGCCGACGTCGACCAGGCGCCGCTCGCCTTCGGCCACCACCGCGCCGCTGCCATCCAGGTGGCGGAAACGCAGGTGGATGCGCGGCGGGTAGATGTCGCGGACGACGCGGAAGTCACTGCCCGCTGGCGTGCGGCCGGGCTCGTATTCGCCCGCGCGATTCACGTCAAGCAATTCGACGTCCAGACGGTGCCCCGGCGGCAGCAGGCGCTCGGCCTGCTCGCGCAGATATTCGGCCAATGGCCGGATCCAGGTGCCGCGATCCACGGTCATCGCACCGAAGGTCGGCTCGGAGAAGCCGGCCGGGTCCTGCCAGGACACCGTCACCGGCCCCTGTGCGGTCAAGGCGCCGGCACCCACGGCCTCGCGCGTGCTGGCGCAAGCACAGGCCAGCAACGCGGCGGCCAGCGCCACACCCAACCCATGCATGGGGAATGCTTGTCGTCCCATCGCCCTGCTCCTCGTGGTGGGCCTGACGGGATTGTGCACCCAAACCCGTTAGCGCGGAGGCAGGCGGCGCAGGATGAATTCGTGGTCGCGGACGCGGCCCACGGGGAACTCGTAGTCGCCCACGTGCTCGAAGCCGGCACGGGCGTAGAAGCGCTGTGCGCCAAGGTTCTCGGACCACACGCCAATCCACACCGTGCGTGGGCCGTCGCGCTCCAGCCAGTCGAGCACGGTCTTGAACAGGCGACCACCCCAGCCGCCGCTCTGGTGCGACTTCAGCACGTAAAGCCGCTTGAGCTCGCCGTCACCGGGGCGGACATCCGGATGCGGGAGACCGCAAGGACCGGCGGCCGCATGGCCGACGGCCACGCCGTCGTCCTCGAGCAACCACACCGCATAGTCCGGGTGGGCGAGGATGACGCGCTGCTTGTCCACGTCGTAAGCATCGGCGAGGAACGCAGCGAGATCCTCCGGCGGATACATGTGGCCGAAGGTCTCGATGAAGGTACGACGCGCTAGGTCCGAGAGGACCGGGGCGTCGTCGACGGTGGCGCGGCGGATCGTGGGCATGGGCGTGGGAAGTGTCATCTGCCGGCGGCCAGCGCGCTGCAGGCGCCACTGCCCGCCGACGACGGACGCGAAGACTCAGGCCTTGTCTTCTTCCTCGTACTCCTCGTCTTCCTCTTCTTCCTCGTCCTCGCCTTCTTCCTCTTCTTCGTCCTCGTCGTACTCGTAGTCGTCCTCGCCGAAGTCCTCGCCGTCCCAGCGGCCTTCGCCGTCCGGAACGAATGCCAGCGACATGGCATTGGCGGCAGTGCCCACGCGCACCAGCCAGCCGCCGAACACGCGGGCGCGCTCGGTCACCAGGGTGGCGTCGGCGCCTTCATTGGCCAGTTTTTCCCACTGCAGGGCGAAAGCGGTTTCGGTCATTACGGTCAACTCCGGGTCGGTTGCTGATCAGGTCCTGGCGGGCCAGGTCAAGCCTTGGGGCGCACCTGCACGTGCACTTCCGCCAGCTGCGCGTCGGGGATCGGCGACGGCGCATCGGTCATCAGGCACTGCGCGGTGGTGGTCTTGGGGAAGGCGATGACGTCGCGGATCGACTCGCTGCCGGCCATCAGCGCGGCGATGCGGTCGATGCCGAAGGCGATGCCGCCGTGCGGCGGCGCGCCGTACTTCAGCGCGTCGAGCAGGAAGCCGAACTTGCCCGCGGCCTCCTCGGCGCCGATGCCCAGCAGCTCGAACACCGCCGACTGCATCGCCGAGTTGTGGATGCGGATCGAACCGCCGCCGATCTCGTTGCCGTTGAGCACCATGTCGTAGCCACGCGACACCGCGGTCTTGGCATTCGCGCGCAGATCCTCGATGGAATCCACGGCCGGCGCGGTGAAGGGGTGGTGCAGCGCCACGTAGCGGCCTTCCTCCTCGTCCCACTCGAACATCGGGAAGTCGGTCACCCACAGCGGCGCCCAGCCGTCGGCGACGAGGTTGAAGTCCTTGCCGGCCTTGAGGCGCAGCGCGCCCATGAAGTCGCTGACGGTCTTGTACTTGCCGGCGCCGAAGAAGGCGATGTCGCCGTTCTGCAGGCCGATGGCCTCCAGCAGTGCCTTGAACGCGTCTTCGCTGAAGAACTTGGCGATCGGCGAATTGATCGCACCGGCCTCATCCAGCTTCACGTAGGCCACGCCCTTCGCGCCGTACTTGGCGGCGTGCGCGGCGTACTCGTCAATCTGCTTGCGCGACAACGACGCGCCGCCCGGGATACGCAGCGCAACCACGCGGCCATCGGCATCGTCGGCGGCATCGGTGAAGACCTTGAACTCACAGCCCTTCACCAGCTCGGCCACGTCGACGAACTCCAGCGCAATGCGCAGGTCCGGCTTGTCCGAGCCGTAGCGGCGCATGGCCTCGGCGTAGGTCATGCGCGGGAACTGGGCGGCGAGCTCCACGTCCATCACCTCGCGGAAGACGTGGCGGATCATGTCCTCGGTGAGATCCTGCACGTCGCGTTCGGCGACCCACGCGAATTCCATGTCGAGCTGGGTGAACTCGAGCTGGCGGTCGGCGCGCAGCGCCTCGTCGCGGAAGCAGCGGGCGATCTGGTAGTAGCGGTCGAAGCCCGCCATCATCAGGATCTGCTTGAACAGCTGCGGCGACTGCGGCAGCGCGTAGAACTCGCCGGGGTGCATGCGCGCCGGCACCAGGAAGTCGCGCGCGCCTTCCGGCGTGGCCTTGGTCAGGATCGGGGTCTCGATGTCCTGGAAGCCGCGCGCGTCGAGGTAGTGGCGCAGCGCCGACACCAGCCGGGTGCGGGTGCGCATCTTGCGCTGCATTGCGGGGGTGCGCAGGTCCAGGTAGCGGTACTTGAGGCGGATGTCCTCGCCCGGGTTCTCGTGGGCGTGGAACGGCAGCGGCTCGGCCTTGTTGAGCAGCTCGATCTTCGTCGCGACCACTTCCACCTTGCCGGTGCGGATCTTGTCGTTGACCGCGTGGCGGGCGCGGACCACGCCGGTGATGCGCAGGCAATCCTCGTAGCCCACGGCCGCGGCCGCTGCGATGACTTCGGCGTTGCCGGCGGTGGCCGCATCGGGCTCGGCGACGATCTGGACGATGCCCTCGTGGTCGCGCAGGTCGATGAAGCACAGGCCGCCAAGGTCGCGGGCGACGTCGGCCCAGCCGCACAGGGTGACGGTCTGGCCGATCAGCGCCTCGTCGACGAGGCCGCAGAAGTGGGTACGCATGCAGAACTCCGGGTGGGGGTTGCGGCGGCGGTCAGGCCGCTGGGTCGGCGTGACGCCGACAAACACGCCATTTTAACTGGTAGCACGCCGTACTTGCGCCACCGCGTCGGGACCGGCCTCGCAGGCCGACCGCGTGGCCGGGCGGGCGCCGGGCGCCCGTATGGATGACTGGAGGAGCCCATCATGAAGCGTAACCTGTCGATCCTGCTTGCCTTGCTCTGCCTGCTTGCGCTCGCGCCGGCCCTGGCCCAGGCCCCCCGCGCCTATGCCCCGGAGAACCTGCGCACTCTTTCCTACAACGACCAGGTCCGGGTCATCAGCCTGGAGTACGAAGATCAATCCGGCGGCCGCCGCATCCCTGACGACCAGCTGCGCTTCTACCTTGACCAGGTCAACCGCTCCAACTGGGGCTTCAGCCGGATCAAGTCCGACATTGCCCAATCCCTGCGCGGCAGCGCCCCGCCACCTTCCAGCGGCACGCAGACCATGCGCTGCGAAAGCACGGACGGCCGGGGGCACACGTGCCGCACCCCGTGGCAGGGCCATTCGCGATTGGTGCGCCAACTGTCGCGCGGCGATTGCGTTGAAGGGCGCACGTGGCAGTCGCAGTGGGGGCAAGTGTTCGTCAGCGGTGGTTGCCGCGGCGAATTCGCGGAATCCCACGACGCACCCGGCGCTGGCGGAAACCGGGTGGTCTGCGAGAGCACCGGCTCGCGCCCGAGGACCTGCCCCACTCCGTGGCGCGGCAGCTCACGGCTGGAGCGGCAGTTATCCAGCGCCCCATGCACCCAGGGCCGCACCTGGGGTTCCAGCCGCGGCGAGGTCTGGGTGGACGATGGTTGTCGCGGCGTCTTTGGACCGGGGCAGGGCCAGGGTTGGGGCCCGGGCGCCTACTCGGTCACCTGCGTCGCCAGTGGCCCCGGTCATACCACCTGCGCCTGGGATCGCAGCCGTGGCCGGCCGTATGTGATGGAGTTGCTGCCGAATGCCCGCTGCGTCGAGCGGCACAACTGGGGCTATGACGATCGCGTCGGGCTGTGGGTCAGCGGAAATTGCCGGGCACGGTTCGGCGCGCGCTGAGGCTCAGTCGTTGCCTGCGGGCTTGCCGGCGGGCGCGGCGGCCGGCTTGGCTTCGGCCGGCTTGGAGTCGCCGGCCTTCGGGGCACCGGAACTGCCCTCCCCGGCCAGATTGCGCTTCTTGTCGCCGTCCTTCTTGAAGTCGGTCTCGTACCAGCCGCCCCCGGCCAGACGGAACTGCGGCGCGGTCAGCTGGCGGCGCACCTGGGGCGCCCCGCAGGACGGGCAGTCGGTGGGGTCCGCATCGGACATCTTCTGCAGGCGGTCAAAGCTGTGGCCGCAGGCGGCACATTCGAAGGCGTAGATGGGCATGGCGTGCAACTGGTTGGCGTGGGGCGGTGCGCGCGCCTGGCCGGCACCGCACCGCGGAAGGAGTGGAGGCGTCGCCCGAGGCGCGCCGTGCCCTGCGGAATGCGGGCGCGTGGGCCGGAATCAAGGCTCCCGGTCGGCTGCGCACGATACAGGACCTCGGTCTCGCGGTCCCGGCGGACCACGGTTCAGCTGGCAACGCTATGCTCAAGGCTCACATTCGCAAGGAGACGCGCAATGACTGCATCCCGTTCGCTCGCGGCCGCCGTCGTGCTGGCGCTGGGCCTGGCGGCCGCCGGCTGGTTCGCCGCCCAGGGCATGGCGCGGCTGAAGACCCAGGACCGCTTCGTCACGGTCAAGGGTTCGGCGGAGAAGATCGTCGACGCGGATCTGGTGGTGTGGCCGCTGTCGCACACCGTTGCCGGCAACGACCTGCCACAGGTGCAGCGGCAACTGGACGCGAACACCGTGACGATCCGCGAGTTCTTCACCAAGGCCGGGTTCAAGCCGGAGGAAATCGTGGTCTCGCCGCCGCGACTGGAGGACCGCTGGGCCTGGGCCTACGGCGAGAACCGGCCGCCGGAACGTTACCGCTACTCCGCCACCGTCACCTTGCGCACCAGCCGCGTGACCGACGCCATCGCGTCACTGCGGCGCACGGGTGAGCTGGTCAGCCAGGGCATCCTGATCGGCGGCCAGGACGGTGGCGGCAGCGAACCCACCTTCGACTACACCCAGCTCAATGCGGTGAAGCCCGCGCTGATCGCCGAAGCCACCGCTAACGCGCGCAAGTCCGCCGAACAGTTCGCCAAGGACTCCGGTGCGCGGCTGGGCGGCATCCGCAGCGCCAACCAGGGCGTGGTGTCGATCAGCGACCGCGACCGTGGCAGTCCGCAGGTCAAGACCGTGCGGGTTGTGACGACGGTCGAGTACTTCCTGAAGGGTGAGTGAGGCCGCTCACGGACCATTGGTCCGTGGCCGAACGAACGCACGCTGCGCTTGCGGGCCGGATGAGTGAGGCCGCTTGGAGCCCTTGTTCCGCCACCGCACGAACGCGCGCGAGTGCTGCCTGCCGGCCGATACCGGTCAGTGCCCGCGCTGGTAGGTGCCAACCAGCGCAGCGTGCGCGAGGATGTGACCCTCCATCGCCTTCATCAACCGCGCCTTGTCCGGCTGGCCCAGGTCCGGCAGCACCACGTCCAGCGCGTACAGCTTGTGGAAGTAGCGGTGGCGCCCGACCGGCGGGCACGGGCCGCCGTAACCTGTACGGCCCCAATCGTTGACGCCCTCGCGGGTGCCTGCGGGCAACTGCCGTGAGGCGCCTTCGGCCAACCCCGCAGCAGTGGCCGGCAGGTTGTAGATCACCCAATGCACCCAGGTCATCCGCGGCGCAGCCGGATCCGGGGCATCCGGGTCGTCTACGACCAGGGCCAGGCTGCGGGTACCGTCGGGCACGCCCGACCACTGCAGCGCGGGTGAGCGGTCTTCGCCATCGCAGGTCAGTCGCGCCGGCATCGGCGCCTCATGCGCGAACGCGGTTGAACTCAGGTGCAGGGTCATGCGCGGCTCCTTGGCACCACCGGGCGTGGCCACGAGGGCGGTCGCCAGGACCAACGTCGCGCGGGACAGGAGGCGGGCAAGCGTCATGTCGAATCCTCAGCGGTTGGTGCCAGTGTAGGCGCCCGCCACAAGCCTGGCACAAGGACCGAAAAGGGGCCGGAACGCCGGCTCAGGCGGCGTCGTACAGCGCCAGGTAGGCCTCTTCCGCCTCCGCCAGCTGTGCAGCCAAAGCATCGCGCTGGCGCGACAATGCTGGCAGGTCGGCGTAGCGCGTGGGGTCGGCCAGGTCCATGTCGATCGCATGCAGCTTCGACTCCAGCTCGGCGACACGGGCCTCGGCCTGGGCCAGCTTTACCGGGTTGGCCTTGCGCGACTTGCCGGCCGGGGCCGCAGCCACCGCGGCTGGACGCGCACTGGCGACGGCCGCGGTTTCGGCCACCGCCGGCATCGCAGCGTCGATGGCATCACTGCCCTTCCCCGCCTTCACCGCCTTGGCCTGCTTCACCGACTTGCCGTCGTTGCTGTTGTCGCGCGAGCGCAGCCAGCTGGCGTAGGCGTCCAGGTCGCCGTCGAACGGTTGCGCCACGCCATCGGCCACTCGCCAGAAGGTGTCGCAGACCAGGCCGATCAGGTGGCGGTCGTGGCTGACCATGACGATGGCGCCATCGAAGTCGCTCAGCGCCTCGGCCAGCGCCTCGCGCATCTCGAGGTCAAGGTGGTTGGTGGGCTCGTCGAGCAGCAGCACGTTGGGCTGGGTCCACGCGATCATCGCCAGCGCCAGTCGCGCTCGCTCGCCGCCGCTGAAGCCATCCACCGATTCGAATGCACGGTTGCCGGGGAACTGCCACTTGCCGAGGAAGTCGCGCAACTGCTGGGTGGCTACGCCCGGGGCGATGTCGCCGAGGTGGTCGATGGGGCTGCGGCCTTCGTGCAGCGATTCCACCGTGTGCTGGGCGAAGTAACCGATGCGCAGGTCCGGATGGCCGCCGCGCTCGCCGGTGAGCAGCGGAATCTCGCCGACCAGCGACTTCACCAGGGTGGACTTGCCGGCACCGTTGGGACCGAGCAGCGCGACGCGGTCACCGGCTTCGAGAATGAAGCCGACGTTGTCCAGCACGACGTGCGGGTTCGCAGCCGGATCGCCGTAACCGCAGTCGGCGTCGACCAGGCGCAGCAACGCATGCGGCAACTTCGCCGGCGCCGGGAAATCGATATGCAACGAGCGCTCGGCACGCACCGCTTCGGTGCCGGCCAGCTTTTCCAGGCGCTTCATGCGGCTCTGCGCCTGCTTGGCCTTGCTGGCCTTGGCCTTGAAGCGGTCGATGAACTTCTGCAGGTGCTCGCGCTCGGCCTGCTCCTTCTCGAAGGCGATCTGCTGCTGGCGCAGCTGCTCGGCGCGCTGGCGCTCGAACGCGGTGTAGTCGCCCACGTACAGCTTGGCCTTGCCTTCGTTGAGGTGGATGGTGTGGGTGGACACGCCATCGAGGAACTCGCGGTCGTGCGAGATCATCAGCAGGGTGCCGGGGTACTTGAGCAGCCACTGCTCCAGCCACAGCACCGCGTCCAGGTCGAGGTGGTTGGTCGGTTCGTCGAGCAGCAGCAGGTCCGACGGCGTCATCAGCGCGCGCGCCAGGTTCAGGCGCACGCGCCAGCCGCCGGAGAACTCCTTGACCGCGCGCTCGTGCGTGTCGGGCGAAAAGCCCAGGCCGTGCAGCAGCTTGCCGGCCCGCGCGGTGGCGTCATACCCATTGAGCTCGGCCAGGCGCAGGTGGGCGTTGGCCACCGCCTCCCAGTCTTCACGCTCCGCTGCGGCCCGTTCCGCCAGGATGACCTGGTGCACCTCGGCATCGCCGGACAGCACGAACTCCAGCGCCGGTTCGTCCAGCGCGGGGGTTTCCTGCGCCACGCTGGCGATGCGCACCCGGGCGGGCACGTCGATGTCGCCGCGGTCGGCTTCCACTTCGCCCTGGATGGCGGCGAACAGGGAGGACTTGCCGGTGCCGTTGCGGCCGATCACGCCCACCCGCCAGCCGGCGTGCAGGGCAAGGTCAACGTTGGACAGCAGCAGGCGTTCGCCGCGCCGCAGGGCGAAATCTCGGAAGGCAATCATGGCGACATTGTACGTGGCCACACTGCCGTCCGGGCCGCGCGCGTGACCTTGCCGGATCGGGCCCCTTGCCCCGTGTCCGGGTTGTGGAGGCGGGGATTGGCCCCTATACCCTTGTTTCCAGGCCTTGGGAGAGCCGATGCACCATACGTCCCTGATTGCGATCCTCGTGGCCGGCTTCGTGCTGGCGTTCATTTTTGGCACCCTCGCGCAACGGCTCCGCCTGTCGCCGCTGGTGGGCTACCTGATAGCGGGCATCGTGGCGGGGCCGTTCACCCCGGGGTTCGTTGGCGACCAGACGTTGGCGCCGCAGTTGGCCGAGATCGGCGTGATCCTGCTGATGTTTGGCGTGGGCCTGCACTTCTCGCTGCGAGACCTGTTGTCAGTCAAGGCGATCGCCCTGCCCGGCGCGGTGGCGCAGATCGCGGTGGCCACGACGCTGGGCTGGGCGATGGCGCGGATGCTGGGATGGTCGCACGGGGCCGGCATCGTGTTCGGCATCTCGTTGTCGTGCGCCAGCACCGTGGTGTTGCTGCGCGCGCTGGAAGAGCGCCGCCTGCTGGACACCGGCAAGGGCAAGATCGCGATTGGCTGGTTGATCGTCGAAGACCTGGCCTGCGTGCTGGCATTGGTGCTGCTGCCCGCGTTGTCGGGCCTGCTGACGGGAGAGCAGGCCGATCCGGTGTCGGTGTGGAAGGCGATCTTCACCACGACCTTCAAAGTCGGCGCGTTCCTGCTGGTGATCCTGCTGGTGGGCCGTCGGGTGATCCCCTGGGTGCTGGAGCGCGTGGCGGGCACCGGCTCGCGTGAGCTGTTCACGCTGTGCGTGCTGGCCATCGCGCTGGGCGTGGCGTTCGGTTCGGCGGAGTTGTTCGGGGTGTCGTTCGCGTTGGGCGCGTTCTTCGCCGGCATGCTGCTGAACGAATCGGAGTTCAGTCACCAGGCGGCCACCGAGACCCTGCCGCTGCGCGATGCTTTCGCGGTGCTGTTCTTCGTCTCGGTGGGCATGCTGTTCGATCCGTCCATCCTGGTCGAGCAGCCGCTGCAGGTACTGGCGGTGTGGGCGATCATCGTGTTCGGCAAGTCGGCCGCCGCCTACATGCTGGTGCGAGCCTTCGGCAAGGACCATTCGACCGCGCTGCTGATCTCGGCCAGCCTGGCGCAGATCGGCGAGTTCTCGTTCATCCTCGCCGCGCTGGGCATGCAACTGGAGATCCTGCCGCGCGAAGGCCATGACCTGGTGCTGGCCGGTGCACTGTTGTCGATCATCACCAATCCGCTGATCTTTGCGTGGCTGGATCGGCGTCGCGCACGCGAGGCGCTGCAGGCCAGCCGCGAGGCGGCTGCCGCCAGCGCCAGCGCCGACCGTCTCGCGCCGGGCGTTCCGGAAGACCTGTCCGGCCACGTGATCTCCATCGGCTACGGCCGGGTGGGCAGCGAGCTGGGCCGCCTGCTGACCGACCGCAACGTGCCGGTGGTGGTGATTGACACCGACGAGGACCTGATCGCACGGGCGCGCGCCAACGGCGTTCCCGCCATCCGCGGCAATGCCGTCAACGAACAGGTGTTGCGCGAAGCAGCGCCCGAGCGTGCGACGACGGTGATGCTGGCCATCCCCAACGTGCTGGAGGCGGGCGAGATCATCGCGAGATTGCGCGCGATCAACCCGGCGCTGACCGTCGTGGCGCGCGCGCATAGCGATGGCGAGGTGAAGCACCTGCTGGAACGCGGCGCCGACGGTGCAGTGATTGCGGAGCGCGAGTTGGCACACAGCCTGGCGGAGATGGTGATGGCCACCCCGCCCTACCGCGGCAGCCATCACCTGCCACCCGCCGTGGCCTGACGGCCGGGGCAGCCACGCGGGTCAACCGACGCTGGCCACCCAGGCGACCAGCACCGCAGCTTCCACGCATTCGGCCAGCGCCCCGGCCGTGTCACCGGTGAACCCGCCCAGCCGCTGCATGCAGGCGCGGCGCCATAGCAGGAACACCACGATGGCAGCCACCAGGGCCACCAAGCCGGCCTGGCCAAACGCGATGGCGACGCCCGCCGCCAGCAGCACCGCGGCCGCGCTGAGCGCGCGCGGCGCGGCGCGCAGGCCAGTGCCCAGCCCTTGGGCGCGGGCGTAGGGTGTGGTCAGAAACGCCAGGGTCAGCGCGGCCCGCCCCAGCAACGGCGCAAGCAGCAGGCCGCCCCAGGCACTGGCCGGCAGGCTGGCCAGCGCCGCGAACTTGAGCAGCAACAGCAGCACGACCGCGGCAACCGCCATCGGTCCGCTGCGTGGATCCTTCATGATGGAGAGCGTGCGTTCGCGGTCGCCGAGGCCACCGACCCACGCATCGGCGCTGTCCGCCAGGCCATCCAGATGCAGGGCGCCGGTGCTGGCCACCCACCACGTCAGCAACAACGCGGCGACCAGCAATGGCGGCACCCCGTGCAACAGGCTCGCCAAGCCGACCAGCAGGCCACCGAGGATCGCGCCCACCAGCGGATAGCAGGCCAGTGAACGGGCCTGCGCACGGGCATCGTCAAACACACCCGACGGTACCGGCAGCCGGGTCAGGAAACCGAGGGCGACCAGCAGCGGTTTCACCATGGAGTGACCGCCTCGGTGCGCGCCAAGGTTGGGCGGGGAGGCAGCACCCGGACCGCGGGCGGCCACGGCAGGCGATGAAGCGAGGCGTGCGGCACGTCGATGCCCGCCATGTCGCCGTAACTGCGGCCCTCCACCAGACAGCGCAGCAGGCGGATCGCGCCTCCGTGTGTCACCACCAGCACGCGTTCATCGGCACGCCCCTGCGCCGCATCCAGCACCTGCGACAACCGCAGCGCGAACGCGTGGAAGGACTCCGCGCCCGGCGGGGGATACGCCACGGGATCGGCCCAGAAACGGCCCAGCGCATCACCCTGTTCCTCGGCCAGGGTTTCAATCGGCACGCCTTGCCAGTGGCCAAAGTGGTACTCGGCCAGGCGTGCGTCCAGCTGCAACGGCACGCCATGCGCGTCCGCCAGTTCCGCGGCGAACGTGGCGCAACGCGACAGCGACGAGGACACGATGCGATCCCAGCGCTGCCCGGCGACGGCCGCACGCAGTTGGCCCCAGCCTTCGTCGGTGAGCGGATCGTCGAGTTGGCCGCGGTAACTGCGCTGTCCGGTGTCGCCATGGCGCAGCAGGTCGAATGCGAAGCCGCTCATGCGGTGGAGACCCCGGCCTGCGCGAAGGTGGCCATGCGGTTGTGCAGGGCGCATGCCACGCGCAGCACCGGCACCGCGGTGGCGGCGCCGCTGGCTTCGCCAAGACGCAGGCCAAGGTGCAGCAGGGGTTGGGCGTCCAGCGCCTCGAGCAGGCGGCCGTGACCACGCTCGTGCGAGCGGTGGCCGAACAGCAGCCACGCGCGCGCACCCGGGTTGATACGCACTGCCGCCAGAGCGGCGGCGGTGGTGATGAACCCGTCGACCAACACGGGCAAGCCCGCCTGCGCCGCGGCGACAAAGGCACCGGTGAGCGCCGCGATCTCGAAGCCGCCAAGGCGGCGCAGGTACTCGCGCGAGGCCGCCGGGTCATCCATGGCGCCCACGTCGCGGTGAAGTGCCAGCGCCCGCTCGACCACCGCCACCTTGCGCGCGATGCCTGCGTCGTCCAAGCCAGTGCCTGCACCTGCCAACTCGATTGGCGCGACGCGCAGCAGCGCGCATGCCAGCGCGGTCGCAGCCGTGGTGTTGGCGATGCCCATTTCGCCGCCGATGAACAACTGCGCGCCTGCCGCGCGGGCCTGCGCGACGCTGGCCGCGCCGGCCGCCAACGCAACGTCCAGTTGCTCGGGCGTCATCGCCGGCGCTTCGCACAGGTTGGCCGTGCACGGCGCGATGATGCGGCGCGTTACGCCGGGGATGTCGCCCGGGTCGTTGACCGTGCCGAGGTTGACCACGTCGAGCGTGGCCCCCAACTCGCGTGCCAGCACGCTGATCGCCGCGCCGCCCGTGGCGAAATTGCGCACCATCTCCCCGGTCACCGCCTGCGGGAATGCGGACACGCCTTCGGCCGCGACGCCATGGTCGCCGGCGAACACGCTGATCCACACCCGATCCACCGCGGGCTCCGCGCTGTGCTGCAACTCCGCCAGCTGGATGGCGGCAGCCTCCAACCCACCGAGCGAACCCGGCGGCTTGGTCAGCATGCCCTGGCGCGCGCGGGCCGCCTCGGCGAAGTTGGAATCGGGTGCCGCGCAGGCGGCCTCCGGCCAGTGCAAGGTCATGCGGGAGCTCCCTTCAGGGTGAGCGGCAGGCCTGCCGCGACAAACAGCACGCGATCGCACTGCGCGGCGAGCGACTGGTGCAGGCGACCGGCCTCGTCGACGAAACGCCGGGTCAGCTCGCCCATCGGCACGATGCCCAGGCCGACTTCGTTGCTGACGAACAGCACCTCACCAGGCAGCGTGGGCAAGGTGGCCAACAACGCATCGCGCTCGGCGATGAAGCGGGTGGGATCGACGTCGCCAAGCAGGTTGCTGAGCCACAGGGTGAGGCAATCGACGAGCAGCACCCGGTCGTCACGCGCGTGCAGGCGCAGGGTGGACGCCAGGGCCAGCGGCTCCTCCACGCACCCCCACTCCGCCGGGCGGCGTGCCCGGTGGTGGGCGATGCGGGCCGCCATTTCGGCATCGCCGGGCTGCGAGGTGGCGATGTAGGTGACCTCACGTCCGGAGGCCGTCGCCAGACGTTCGGCCAGCGCGCTCTTGCCGGAGCGGGCGCCGCCAAGGATCAGGGTGTGCATGCGTGAAGTCCCATGAGCGTGGCGAGTCGGTGGGTATCGAGGTGTTGCTCCACGGCGTCGGCCAGGCGGTCGATGCTGGCGTCGCGCAGGACCGGCAGGTCCAATGGCGCAGCGTCGTGCAACCCCGCCCAGCGCAGCCATGCCGACAGTGCCTCGGGCGCGTCGAACAAGCCATGCAGATAGGTGCCCACCACCTGGCCGTCGGCGGCACAAGCACCGTCCATGCGACCGTCGTCCAGGCGCACGGACGGCATGGCGAGTCCGGCGCCGGTGGTCACGCCGCAGTGGATTTCGTAGCCGCGGATCGGCACGCCAGCGGCAGATGTCGGAGCGTGGACGTCGTCAGGCGACACGGTGTCACCCAGCGCGAGACGGCCCTGCACGGTATGCAGCTGCTTGTGCGGTGCCAACGTGGTTTCGACGTCCAGCCACCCCAGGCCGACGCTGCTGCCCGCGGGGCCTTCCAGCCCGTGCAGGTCGTGCACCGCGCGACCCAGCATCTGGAATCCGCCGCAGATGCCGAGCACCTTGCCGCCGTACCGCAGGTGGCGGGCGATCGCGGCCTCCCAGCCGTGGGTACGCAGCCAAGCCAGGTCGGCGCGTGTGGACTTGGATCCCGGCAGCACGATCAGGTCGGCCGGCGGCGGCACCTGTCCGGGGCCCACGAATTGCAGGTGCACTTGTGGATGGGTGCGCAACGCGTCGAAGTCGGTGTGGTTGCTGATGCGAGGCAGCGCGGGCACCACCACGCGCAGCATGCCATTGGCCGCCGCATCGGCGGTTCGCGGGAGCGCATCTTCCGCTTCCAGATGCAGCCCATGCAGATAGGGCAGCACGCCCAGCACCGGCTTTCCCGTCTCGCGCTCCAGCCAGTCCAGGCCGGGTTGCAGCAGCGCGAGATCGCCACGGAAGCGGTTGATGACGAAGCCCACCACGCGTGCTCGCTCGCTCGGGGACAGCAACGCAAGCGTGCCGACCAGATGCGCGAACACACCGCCGCGATCGATGTCCGCCACCAGCAGCACGGGACAATCCACGGCCTCGGCGTAGCCCATGTTGGCGATGTCGCGGTCGCGCAGGTTGATTTCCGCCGGGCTGCCCGCGCCCTCCACCAGCAACACGTCGTGCGCCGCGGCCAGCCGCGCGTGCGAGGCCAACACTGCCTCCATCGCCACGCGCTTGTAGTCGTGGTAACCGACCGCGTCCATGTTGCCCACGGCGTGCCCGTGCACGATCACCTGTGCGCCCGTATCGGTGTTGGGCTTGAGCAGCACCGGATTGAAGTCGGTGTGGGGCGGCACGCCGCAGGCCTGCGCCTGCACTGCCTGTGCGCGACCGATCTCGCCGCCATCGACGGTCACCGCCGAATTCAACGCCATGTTCTGCGGCTTGAAGGGCGCCACGCGCGCGCCGCGGCGACGCGCCCAGCGGCATAGGGCGGTGACCAGCGCGCTCTTGCCGGCATCGGACGTGCAGCCCTGCACCATCAACACGTGCGCGCTCATGCGCATACCTCCGCAAGGCCGCGGCCCAAGCGCTTGAAATCCGCGTCGTCGCATGGCAGACCAAAGCGCAGGCTGGCCGGTTCGTCGAAAAGCCGGACGAGGATGCCCTTCGCTGCCAGCGCTTCATGCAGTCGCGCGGCGCGCGGGTCGCAGCACCATTGGAAGAAGGCCGAGCCGGCAGTGGGCGTCAGCCCGTGCGATCCGAGCATCGCGGCGAGACGTGCGCTGCGCTGACTGAGCCGTACACGTGCCTCGGCCTGCCATTGGACATCCGCAAACGCCCGTTGCACCACGTGGCGGGTCGGACCGGCCAGCGTCCACGGTCCCAGCGCCGCCCGCAGCGCCCGCAGAAGTGCGGGCGACGCGCACACGAAGCCGGCACGCGCACCTGCAAGTCCGAAGAACTTGCCGACCGAACGCAACACGATCAAACCCTCATCTCCGGTGTCGGCACACAGGCTTGCCTCGGGAGTCGCATCCATGAACGCCTCATCCACCACGAGCCAGCCTCCACGAATCGCAAGGGCGTCGCGCAGGCACAGCAGCCGCTCGCGCTCGAATGTATCGCCAGCGGGATTGTTCGGATGGATCAGGACGATCACGTCGAAGCGCGCCTGCTGATCCAGGAGCTCACTTGGGGGCAGGCGCTCGACCGCGTGCCCGGCTCGCGCCCAGGCATGAGCATGTTCGGCGTAGCCGGGGGCAAGAACGCCCACCCGCGAGTGCGGCCGCAGCAGGGGCAAAGCCTGGATCGCCGCCTGCGATCCCGCCACCGGCAGCACGTAGCGCGCGCCGTAGTAGCGGCACGCGGCCTCAACCAACCCGTCATCGTCTTCCGGCAACCGATGCCAGGCGCGCGGTGGGATCGCCGGTACCGGCCAGCTGTCCGGATTGACGCCGGTGGACAGGTCGAGCCACCGGGACAGCGGGATGCCGTACCGTCGCGCCGCGCGCAGCAAGCGCCCGCCATGCTCAAGCATGCGCACTCCCCATCCATGCGAGTATCGCTGCGCCAAGCCACAGCACGGCCAGCCACACGAACACGCCTCGTCGCACGAGGCGCAGGGCGGCGCGGATGGAGGCCACATCGGGCGTCGCGCCTTCGCCCAGAACCGGGCGTTCCGACCAGTTGCCGTGGTAAGGCGCCGCTCCGCCCAGACGGACACTGATCGCGCCCGCACCGGCGGCCATCACCGGGCCGGCGTTCGGGCTCTTCCATGTGTGTCCCTGGGTTCTCCAGCAGTGCCATGCTCGCCGCGCATCGCCACACACGGCATAGGCAACCGCCGTCAGACGGGCCGGCACGTAGTTCAGCACGTCGTCGATGCGTGCGGCGGCCCACCCGAATCGCGCGTAGCGCGGCGTGCGGTAGCCCCACATCGCATCGAGGGTATTGGCCAGGCGATACAGCACCGCACCCGGCGCGCCGAGCAGCACGAACCAGAACAGGGCGCCGAACACCGCATCGCAACCGTTTTCCAGCACCGATTCCGTGGCGGCGCCCGCGACTTGGGTCGCATCCAGGGCCGCGGTATCGCGACTGACCACGCGCCCCACCGCGGTGCGCGCCGCCGGCAGATCCTGCGACTCCAGTGCGGATGCAATTGGCTGCGCGTGGTCCGACAGACTGCGATGGCCCACGGCCAGGTACAGCACAACGGCCGACATGGCCAAGGCCAGACCCGGTGAGCGTGCACTGACCGCATGCAACGTCCAGCCGACCAGACACACCACCGGTAGCACGGCTACACACCAGGCAATCACGCCCGCCATGTGCCGATCCGCGTGCAACGCGCGCTCGACCGCACCCGCCCACCGACCGAAGCCCACCAGCGGGTGCAGCCGCTGCGGCTCGCCAAGGCCCGCGTCCGCCAGCAGTGCCGCCGTAGCGACCAGCGCGGCGCTCATGGCTGCAGCAGCCGCAGCGCGGCGATGGGATTGGAGGGAAAGTAGAAGTGCACGAAGCTTGCGGTCATGCGCCGGTCGCGAAACACCGCTTCACGGCTCGGACCGCCGTTGGGATTGGTGGCCGTGGCGATGGCCGGCGCGACCACGTCGGCCATCGCGTAATGGAACGTGTGGCCGCGCAGCGCGCCCTCGGGCAGCAGCACTTCCTGCAGGCCGAGGCCCGCCAGACGCGGCTGCAGCCGGGCATGCCCCGGCAGCAGACCGGCCATCCGGCGCGTGACGCCATCGCGATCAGCCAGCGCTTCCAGCGCGAATAGCAGACCGCCGCATTCGGCCAGCAAGGGCTTGCCGGCACCGTGATGGGTGCGCAGCGCCATGTGCAGATCGGTTCGCGCCGACAGTGCGCCCAGGTGGAGCTCGGGGTAGCCACCCGGCAACCACACCGCATCGCACTCGGGCAACGGATCGCCGGCCAGCGGCGAGAAAAAACGCAACTCCGCGGCGGCTGCGCGCAGCACGTCAAGGTTGGCGGGATACAGGAAGCAGAAAGCGTCGTCGCGGGCGATGGCAACGCGCACTCCGGCCATTGACTCGTTGCCCGGACCTGCCTCCAGACCGGATTGAGCCGATTCTCCGGTCGCGTTGGAGAACGCCGCAGCCGGCGGCAGGGCCGTGCTCGCGTGACGCGCCCAGGCATCGGCCAGGGCGTCCAACGTCGCGTCCAGGCTGTCCATCTCGCCGGCAGGCACCAGCCCCAGATGCCGCTCCGGCAGTGCCAGCGTTGGGTCGCGCGGCAACGCGCCCAGCCATTGCAGGCCATCCGGCAGGCTCTGCGCCAACAGCGAGGCGTGGTAATCACTGCCCACACGATTGGCGGCCACACCGTGCACGTGCACGTCGCTGCGGTAGCGCGCCAAGCCCAGCGCCAGCGCACCGAAGGTCTGTGCCATGGCCGAGCCGTCGATCACGGCCAGCACCGGCAACCCAAGCTGGACGGCCAGGTCCGCACTGGACGGCGCGCCGTCGAACAGCCCCATCACGCCTTCGACCAGGATCAGGTCGGCCTCACACGCGGCGGCATGCAGGCGCGCACGCACGTCGGCCTCGCCGTTCATCCACAGGTCGAGTTGGTAGACCGGCGCTCCGCTGGCGCGCTCGAGCACCATCGGGTCGAGGAAATCCGGCCCGGCCTTGAACACCCGCACCTGTCGCCCCTGGCGCACGTGCCAGCGCGCCATGGCGGCGGTCACGCTGGTCTTGCCCTGCCCCGAGGCGGGCGCGGAGACCAGCAATGCGGGGCAGTGCTGTGTGCTCATCCGCTTAGAGCTCAATGCCCTTCTGCGCCATGATGCCCGCCTTGAACGCGTGCTTGACCAGGCGCATCTCGGTCACGGTATCGGCAGCTTCAACCAGCGCGTCGGGCGCACCACGGCCGGTGATCACCACGTGTTGGCGCGGCGGGCGGGCCGCCAGCGCCGCCAGCACCTGTTCCACGCCGATGTACTCCTTGACCAGCGCGATGTTCAGCTCATCGAGCAGCACGAAGTCGACGTCCTCGTCGGCCAGCATCCGTGCCGCCACGGCCCAGGCCGCCTGCGCCGCGGCGATGTCGCGTTCGCGGTCCTGCGTTTCCCAGGTGAAGCCTTCGCCCATCACGTGGTACTCGAGACGGTCGGCGAAGGCTTCGCCCATCGTGCGGAAGAACAGGTCCTCGCCGGTGCTGAAGCTGCCCTTGATGAACTGCACCACGCCGCAGCGGAAGCCATGCCCCAGCGAACGCGCGAGCATGCCGAAGCCCGACGAACTCTTGCCCTTGCCGTTGCCGGTGTTGACCACCACCACGCCGCGGTCGGTGGTGGCCCGCGCGATCCGGCGGTCCACCAGTTCCTTCTTGCGCTGCGCCCGCTCGCGGTAGCGCTCTTCGGGCGTCAGCACATCCTTGCGCACGGTCAGCGTCCGGCCACACGACTGGCGTCACGCTGGCCCAACGCCCGCGCCACGACCAGATGCGCCACCAGCCCGACCACCACATACGCCATCGACGTGCGCACGAACAGCGGCGCCCATTGCGCCAGCCGTGCCACGTATTCGGCGAAATGCGGCTCGGCGTAACGGCCGCCGAGCCAGTAGAACGCGCCGTTGGAGATCACGAACGACAACGTGTTGGCCACCAACGCCACGCCGGCGGCCACGACTAGCGAACCGGCGGTGGCCTGCAGCCGGTCGGCGTACAGGCGGCCGGCGTACCACAGCACCGCATACGCCGGCAGCAGGAACGAGTACGCCGGGGTGATGCAGAAATCGCTGGTGCCGGCGTAGCGCACCGACACGAAGTCGAGAACGCCCGCCAGCGCCACGAAGCCGACGAACGCCAGATGCCGGCGCACGTACAGCCCGCCGAGGAAGAACACCGCCATCGACGCATCGGGCAGGTGGATCGCCGTGCCGAAGTGGCTGAAGCGGGTTATGCACATCAGCACCGCCAGGATGGCGACCATCACGACCGTGTTGCGGGGATTCAGGGTCTTCATCGGGTGGATCTCCTTGTCACGAAGGGCGGGCTTACTGCGCCGCGTAGCGCAGGGTCAGCATCCAGGTGCGGCCGGGCTGGTTGTAGAACGCCGCGGTCTCGTACTGCTTGTCGAACACGTTGTTGACGCTGAGGTTCAGGCGCCACGACGGGTTGAACGCGTAGCCGGCGCGCAGGTCGGTGGTGGCATAGCCGCCCAGACGACGGCTGTTGGCCAGGTTCTCGTAACGCTCGCCGGCGGCGGTGACGCTGGCGCCCACGTTGAAATCACCAAAGCGGCGGTCCGCGTCGAGGCGAGCGGTCTCGCGCGCGCGGCGCGGCAGGATGTTGTCCTGGTTCGGACCCGTCGACTCGTTGCGCGGATCGATCCACGAAGCACTGCCCTGCAGGTCCCAGCCCGCCAGTTCGGTACCCGCGGTCAGCTCGACGCCCTGGATCCGCGCTTCATCGACATTGATGGCGTAGCACTCCCAGGTCGGCGTGCAGTAGGTGCCGATCAGGTCGTCGACATGCGTCTCGAACGCATTGACCGACCACTCACCCCAACCATGTTCGCCACGCAGCCCCAGCTCGACACTGCGCGAGGTCTCCGGCGTCAGCGTGGGGTTGCCGTAGAACGGGAAGTACAGCTCGTTGAACGTGGGCGCCTTGAACGCGGTGCCGTAGCTGGCGGTCAGGCGCAGCGACTCGGTGAAGTCCCAGCCCCACAGCGCGCTGCCGGTGGTCTTGCCGCCGAACTGGCTGTTGTCGTCGCGGCGCACGCTGGCCTGCAGCGAGTGCGCGCCAAACGCCTGCTGCCATTGCGCGAACGCGGCGCGGGTGATGCGCTCCGTCACCGCGTAGGTCGTATCGCTCTCCACGTCGTCACGGACCCAATCCAGCCCGGCGGTCAACGTGCCGCCCGTCAGGTTGAAGTCGGCCTGCAGCGCGCCCTGGTCGCGGTCGGTCCGGAACAGGCTGTGGTAGACGCCGTGGTAGAACTGACGGCTCTTGTCCTGGCTCTGGCCGATGTTCAGCGTCAGCGTGGCAAGGTCGCCGGCGCGGTAGCGCACGCGCGCACCGCCGGTCTGCTGCACGGTCTTGGCTTCGTTGCCGGCGTAGCTGCTGCCGTCGTACTCGTTCTCGCCCTCGGCGCGCAGCGCGCGCAGGTCCACGTTCCAGGCCTCGCCCAGGGTCACGCCGCCCTGCGCCGACACGGAGTTGTTGGTGTAGCCGTCACGATCGGGGTCGTAGCCGAAGCAGCCGGTGGGGCTGTAGCAGGCATTGAAGCCGTCGGTGGTGTCATGCGCGAGGTTGAGCGCATACCAGCCCTTGTTGCCGCGGCCTTCCACGCCCGCCGTGGCCTTGTAGGTGGACTCGCTGCCGGCACCGGCGCTGAAGCTGGGCGAGAAAGCCACCTGCGGGCGACGGGTGAAGATCTGGATCACGCCGCCGATGGCCTCCGAGCCATACAGGCTGGAGAACGGCCCGCGCACCACTTCGATGCGCTCGATCTGCTCGACCGGGATGTCCTGCAGCGCCGCCTTGCCGGACGTCGCGGAGCCCACCTTGAGGCCATCGATCAGCACCAGCACGTGGTCGGATTCGGTGCCGCGCAGGAAGATCGAGCTTTCCTTGCCAGCGCCACCGTTGTTGGCGATGGAGGCGCCCGGCACCTTGCGCAGCAGTTCCTGCAGCGACGCGGGCTGCAGGCGCTGGATCTCTTCGCGATCGATCACGGTGACCGCGGCCAGCGTGGCGTCCTGGGTGCGCGCAGTGCGCGTGGCGGTGACGACCACGCCGTCCAGGTCGGTCGCCTGGCCTTCGGCGAAGGCCGGGGCGGCGGTCAGGGTGGCGGCAAACGTCAGCGATACCGCCAGCACGTTGCGGCGGAACTGGGAATTACGGGAAACCATCGGGTACTGCTCCTTGGCCGCGCCTGCCCGCGCGGAAAACATATGGGAATGGACAGGCGGCAAGAAAGGACGCAGACGCCACGCGCATGCATGGCCCCCGTGACATCGCCCACCGCATGTCGGGTCAAGCCAGTGGCCGGTCTCCGGGCTCGCGGGTGGGTGCGCTCATGCATCCGGGGACGGCGCCTTCCCGTGCCTTGGCACAGTGGCATTCGCCGGTCCCGACCCGTCCTGGGGTCACCTCGCCTACCGTTGCGGGGGCAGCTCCGGAATTGCCACGATCATCGACCAGACGGCGGGCGCACCGGATTCCCGTTTCAACCACCGGCTTGGCCGGCGGTCACCTCAGGCAAGCGAAAGTCTAGCACCCCGACGCCCCCCGGCCTGATGCCCCCGGACAAGCCGGATATGACCAAAGGATATATCTCTTCATCCGGATGAATATTGAATATATGTGAACTTCCGGTTAATCATTGCCTTACCCCACACCCGGAACCGCCATGACCCGCCTGCCCCTTACCGCCGCCATCGCGCTGGCCGTTGCCGCCCCGTCGGTTTTTGCGCAGACCGCGCCGACCGTCGACAGCGACGCCAAGACCCTCGACCAGGTCATCGTCACCGGCACCCGCGTCTCCGACCGCACCGTGGCCGAGTCGCTGTCGCCGATCGACATCATTACCCCAGAGGCGCTGACCGCCACCGGCACCACCGAACTGGCCACCGCACTGGCCCGCGCCCTGCCGTCGCTCAACTTCCCGCGTCCGGCCCTGACCGACGGCACCAGCGCGATCCGCCCAGCGCAGTTGCGCGGCCTGTCACCCGACCAGGTGCTGGTGCTGGTCAACGGCAAGCGCCGCCACACGTCCTCGCTGCTCAACCTCAACGGCACCATCGGCCGTGGCTCGGCGCCGGTTGACCTCAACACCATCCCGGTCTCGGCCATCGCCCGCGTGGAGGTGCTGCGTGACGGCGCCTCGGCGCAGTACGGCTCGGATGCGATTGCCGGCGTGATCAACGTGGTGCTCAAGGGCGCCGAACAGGGCGGCAGCCTCAGCGCCACCGTGGGCCAGTACTCGGCCGGCGACGGCGAGCAGGCGCAGCTGGCCGGCGACAACACCTTCGACCTCGGTGGGCGCGGCTTCCTCAACGTGGCCGCACAGGTCGGCACGCAGGACCGTACCAACCGCGCCCGCCCGTTCGCCGGCACGCCGGGACCGACCCAGCCCACACTGGGGCAGAAGGCGTTCGTTATCGGCGATCCGGAGGTGGATTTCGGCGCGGTGTCGGTCAACGCCGAGTTCGACATCACCGATGCGGTGACGGCCTACGCCTTCAGCGCCATCAGCAACCGCGACATCACCTCGTTCGCGTTCTTCCGCGCGCCCAACAACCCGACGCAGAACATCCTGTCGATCTACCCGGACGGCTTCCTGCCGGAGATCAACAACGTCTCGCGCGACCGCTCCATCGTCGCCGGCGTGCGCGGCGTGACCGCGAACGACTTCAAGTGGGACGTCAGCTTCAACCACGGCTACAACAACCTCGAGTTCTTCACCCGCAACACGCTCAACGCCAGCCTCGGCCCGACGTCGCCGACTTCGTTCTACGATGGCGCGCTGGAAACCACCCAGAACATCCTCAACGCCGATTTCAGCAAGGCGCTGGACTGGGGCCTGGCCTATCCGGTGACGCTGGCATTTGGCGCGGAACTGCGTAACGAGAAGTGGAACCAGTCGCCGGGCGAGTTCGGCTCCTACGCCCAGGTCGACCTGACCAAGCCAGGCGGCGCGCAGGGCTTCGGCGGCTTCGCGCCCAGCGTGTCGGGCCAGTACGACCGCGACAGTTGGGCCGCCTACCTGGACCTGGAGGCCGACCTCACCGACCGCTTCTCCGCCGGCGCCGCGGTGCGCTTCGAGGATTTCGACGACTTCGGCAACCAGACCTCGGGCAAGCTGTCTGCACGCTATGCCTTCAGCGATGCGGTCGCGCTGCGCGGCACGGTGTCCAGCGGATTCCGCGCGCCGTCGCTGGCCCAGCAGCACTTCCAGACGGTAAGCACGGTGTTCCTGGCCGGCTTCCCCGATCCGTTCGAGATCCGCACTTTCCCGGCCAGCAGCGCAGTGGCCCAAGCGTTCGGTGCAGAGCCGCTGAAGCCAGAGGAATCGCTTTCCTACAGCCTGGGCCTGGTGCTGCAACCGGTGGACGCACTGTACGTGACCATCGATGCGTACCAGATCGACGTGGATGATCGCATCGTGCTGTCGTCCAACCTCACCGGCACGGCGGTGCGTACGCTGCTGGAGTCGCAAGGCATCTTTGGTGTCAACGGCGGCCGCTACTTCACCAATGCCGTCGATACACGCAGCCGCGGCGTGGACGTGGTCGGCAGTTACCGCTTCGCGCTGGATGGCGGCAGCCTGGACCTGACCAGCGGCTACAACTACTCCAAGACCGAGATCACCCGAGTCGCCCCCAATCCGCCGGAGCTGTCGGCCAACGGCCTCAGCCTGGAGCGCATCGACCGCACCGAGCGCGGCCGCATCGAGGAGGGCTTCCCGCGCAGCAAGTTCCTCGCCTCGGCCACGTGGGATTTCGCCAGTTGGGGCTTCAACGTGGGCGCGACCCGCTACGGCAGCGTGACCACGCGCCCGTCCAACCCGGCCAACGACCAGACCTTCGACGCGAAGTGGCTGCTGGATGCCTCTGCCACCTACAAGCTGGACCGCTGGGCATTCACGCTGGGCGCGGACAACCTGCTGAACGAGTATCCGGACGAGAACAGCTTCGCCAATTCGACCAACGGGCAGTTCCCGTACAGCAACCTGTCGCCGTTCGGCTTCAACGGCGCGTTCGTGTACGGGCGTATGACGTACACGTGGTGAGCGGCATCGGGGGCGTGATGTAACGGCACATCGCGCTTCCCGCCCGGCGTGCCAGGCATGGCGCCGGGCGCCGGGGCGCGCGTACGAAACGAAAACGGCCCGGGAGTTCCCGGGCCGTTCTTCATGGGCGCAATCAGGTCGGGCAGCGCAAAACGGTGCTCGCGCGGCATGCATCCGCGGTGCATGGCGGCTCAAGGCGGCGCGCCGACACACCAGGGCATGGTGCGCCGACCACACCCACTCTCCGCCTCAGCCCTTGCGGAACACCAGCGCCCCGCCATCGGCCTCGACCTGCACCGTGTCGCCACTGACGAACTCGCCGGAGAGGATGCGCTGTGCCAAGGGATTCTCCAGCTGCTGTTGAATCGCCCGCTTCAGCGGCCGCGCGCCATACACCGGGTCGAAGCCGACATTGCCCAGCAGGTTGAGCGCGCTGTCCGACAACGACAGCTTCAATCCACGCTCGGCCAACCGCTTCTCCAGGCCCTTGAGCTGGATCTTGGCGATCTCGCGGATCTGCGCCTTGTCCAGCGGGTGGAACACCACGATGTCGTCCAGGCGGTTGATGAACTCCGGGCGGAAGTGGCTCTGCACCACCCCCATCACTGCCGCCTTCATCTGGGTGTAGCCCTCCGGCGTGTCGTCGGTGGCCATGTCTTGGATCATCTGGCTGCCCAGGTTGCTGGTCATGACGATGACGGTGTTGCGGAAGTCCACCGTGCGGCCCTGGCCGTCGGTCAGGCGGCCGTCGTCCAGCACCTGCAGCAGGATGTTGAACACGTCCGGGTGCGCCTTCTCCACCTCGTCCAGCAGGATCACGCTGTACGGGCGACGACGCACGGCCTCGGTCAGGTAGCCACCTTCCTCATAGCCAACGTAGCCCGGGGGCGCGCCGACCAGTCGGCTGACCGCGTGCTTCTCCATGAACTCGCTCATGTCGATGCGGACCATGGCGTCGCTGCTGTCGAACAGGAACTCGGCCAATGCCTTGCACAACTCGGTCTTGCCCACGCCGGTCGGACCAAGGAACAGGAACGAACCGGACGGCCGGTTGGGATCGCTGAGGCCGGCGCGCGAGCGGCGCACCGCATCGGACACCACCTTGATGGCCTCTTCCTGCCCGACCACGCGGCCGTGCAGCACGTCCTCCATCTTCAGCAGCTTCTCGCGCTCGCCCTCCAGCATCTTGCTGACCGGGATGCCGGTCCAGCGGCTGACGACTTCCGCAATCTCCTCGGCGGTGACCTTGTCCTGCAGCAGGGTGAAGCCCTTGGTCTCGGCCTCCTGCGCGGCGTGCAACTGCTTTTCCAGCGTCGGCAGCGTGCCGTACTGAATCTCGCTCATACGGGCGAAGTCCTGCTTGCGCTGGGCGGCCTCCAACTCCAGCTTGGCTGCCTCGATCTGTTCCTTGATCTTCGTGGCGCCCTGCAAGGTGGCCTTCTCGGCCTTCCACACTTCCTCCAGATCGTTGAACTCGCGTTCCAGCGTGCCGATCTCGCTCTCCAGGTCGGCCAGCCGCTGCTTGCTCGCCTCGTCCTTCTCCTTCTTCAGCGCCTCGCGCTGGATCTTAAGCTGGATCAGCCGGCGTTCCTTCCGGTCCAGTTCCTCCGGCTTGGAGTCGATCTCCATGCGGATGCGGCTGGCCGCCTCGTCCATCAGGTCGATGGCCTTGTCCGGCAGCTGGCGGTCGGCGATGTAGCGGTGCGACAGCGTGGCCGCGGCGACGATCGCCGGGTCGGTGATCTCCACGCCGTGGTGCACGGCGTACTTCTCCTTCAGCCCGCGCAGGATGGCGATCGTGTCCTCCACGCTTGGCTCGCCAACGAACACCTTCTGGAAGCGGCGCTCCAGTGCAGCGTCCTTCTCGACGTACTTGCGGTACTCATCCAGCGTGGTCGCACCGATGCAGTGCAGCTCACCACGGGCCAGCGCCGGCTTGAGCATGTTGCCGGCGTCCATGCTGCCCTCGGCCTTGCCCGCACCGACCATGGTGTGCAGCTCGTCGATGAACAGGATCACCTGGCCCTCGTTCTTGGCCAGGTCATTGAGCACCGCCTTGAGCCGCTCCTCGAACTCACCGCGGAACTTGGCGCCGGCGATCAGCGCGCCCATGTCCAGGCTCAGCACGCGCTTGCCACGCAGGCCTTCGGGCACTTCGCCGTTGATGATGCGCTGGGCCAGGCCTTCGACAATGGCGGTCTTGCCCACGCCGGGCTCACCGATCAGCACCGGGTTGTTCTTGGTCCGGCGCTGCAGCACCTGTACGGTCCGGCGGATCTCTTCATCGCGCCCTACGACCGGGTCCAGCTTGCCGCTTTCGGCACGTGCGGTCAGATCGATACAGTATTTCTCCAGCGCCTGGCGCTGGTCTTCGGCATTCTCGGATTGCACGCTCTCGCCTCCGCGGATCTTGTCGATGGCCGCTTCCAGTTTCTGTTTGTTTGCACCGGTGGCCTTGAGCGCCTTGCCCAGATCGCCGCTGTCCTCCAGCGCCGCCAGCACGAACAGCTCGCTGGCGATGAACGCATCGCCGCGCTGCTGCGCCAGCTTGTCGGTCACGTTGAGCAGGCGGCCGAGGTCGTTGCCAACCTGCACATTGCCGGCCTGGCCGGTGACCTTGGGCAGCTTCTCCAGTGCTTCGCCCAAGCGCTCGCGCAGCAGCGGCACGTTGACGCCGGCCTGCGCCAGCAGCGGGCGGGTGCTGCCACCCTGCTGGTCCAGCAGCGCAGCCAGCAGGTGCACCGGTTCGATGAAGTTGTGGTCGCGCCCCACGGCCAGCGACTGCGCGTCGGCAATCGCCTGTTGGAAGCGCGAGGTGAGCTTGTCCATCCGCATGGGTTTCCCCTCGAAGTCATGGGCGGCCAGCGGGCCGCGATGCTTTGCAGATGCGGCTGGCGGCCGCGGGAATCAAGCGTGTTTCAAGGCTTGTTCAGGGAGTGTCGAGGGTTGGCGGCGTGGGGACTTGATCGGGCTCAAATCGGACGCATGTTGCTTAGCTGACTCCACCAGGAGCGTCGGCCAGGGTTGGACGGGGGCGACGGCTCCGGTTGGGGGACGGCGGAGTGGCTGGGCATTGCTCCTCCGCTCCGTCGGTACATCCTGTGCCGAGTCGCGGCCGCAGGCCATCCATGGCCTGCTCTACGCAATACCCAGCCACTCCACCGCCGCTCAGCCAGATCAGGGCACCGGGCTTGGTACTGGCTCGCGCTGCAAGGACAGTGCAGCCAACAGGGCAGCCAAAGCCAGGTACGCCCCGACGAACTGCCAGGCGATCTGGCGCGGGAGGCCTTCCAGCGTCCATGGCAGGTAGATGCCGCCGTGCGGGTGCACCGAGTGGATGATGCCGAACAGCGCCAGCGCCGCCCCTGCCAGCAGGAAGCCGGATGCGCGTAGCAAGCGGCCATCGATCATCGCCGCCACCGCGGAGATCCAGATCATCGCGGTGATGATGAATCCATTGCCCAGGGTCACGATGATCGCCATCTCGGGCAGGCCGTGGCTGTCGCCGGCCTGCATCAGCTGGGCAAAGTGCTCCGGCGCGATCCACGCCGGGTTGCCGACCTTGATCGACAGCATGTACGCCACCGACGGCAGGAAGCCCAGCACCATCGCGGTGGTGTGCTTCGGCGGGGTAGCGTGGAAGGCCTGCGTGGCGATGTCCAGCGCGACGTAGACGATGATCGGCGCCAACACCGCCAGCGGCAGCCATTGCACCAGCCCGGACACCAGCCCGAGCATGCCGCCGATGCCGATGAACAGGCCCGTCAGCAGGGTGTAACCGCTGCGCGCACCCATGTGCTTGTACGCGGGCTGGCCGATGTAGGGCGTGGTCTGCGCCACGCCGCCGCACAGGCCCGCGACCAGCGTGGACAGTGCCTCCGTCAGCAGGATGTCGCGGGTACGGTAGTCGTCGCCCGCCGCACGGGCGCTCTCGCTGACGTTGATGCCGCCCACCACCATCAACAGGCCGAATGGCAGCAGCAGCGGCAGGTACGGCACGGTGTACGGCAGGCCTTCGACGAAACCCAGGCTCGGCCACGGGAAGGCCACTGTCAGCGCGGTCGCCTGCGGCCACTGGAAGCCGGGGGCGCCCAGCCCCAGCGCGCCCAGGCCGTAATACAACGCGGTGCCAAACACGAACGCGACGAACACGCCCGGCAGCTTCACCGGCAGCCGGCCCTTCGCCACCAGCACGTACAACAGCAGGCCCAGGGTCACGAAGCCCACCACCGGCGAACGCAGCGCTTCCACCAGCGGCAGGAAGCCCATCAGCACCAGCGCGATGCCGGCGATCGAGCCCAGCAGGCCCCCGCGTGGCACCAGTCGCGTCACCGCCTCGCCCGCGAACGACAGCACGAACTTCAACACGCCCATCACCATCAGCGAGGCCATGCCCAGCTGCCAGGTGGCGTTGGCCGCCGCGGCCTCGCCCATGCCCGCCTGCCTGAAGCCGGCAAACGCCGGCCCGAGTACCAGCAACGCCATGCCGATGCTGGTGGGCGCATCCAGCCCCAGCGGCATCGCGGTGACGTCGTCACGGCCCGTGCGCGCGGCCAGCCGCCGCGCCATCTCCGTGTAGATCAGGTTGCCCACCAGCACGCCCAGCGCGGTACCGGGGAACATGCGTCCGTACACGACGTCCGCCGGCATGCCGAAGATGCCGACCAGTGCCATGGCGATGAAACCGAGGATCGACAGGTTGTCGACCACCAGGCCGAAGAAGCCGTTGAGGTCACCAGCGACAAACCAGCGGCGCGAAACAGGAGCGGAGTTGGACACAAGGACGTCCCTGAGGCCATCAGGCCGGTGGAAAACCATACACCGCGATCAGCGAGTGGGTTCGATCCAGACCAGCGACACCATGCGCCCGGTGCGCTTGTCGCGGCGGTGCGAGAAGAAGCGGTCCGGCGCGGCGAGGGTGCACAGGTCGCCACCGGTCACCTGGTCCGCAGCGATCCCCGCGGCCGCCAGGCGTCGACGGGCCAACGCGTACAAGTCCACATGCCAGTGGTGCTCGCGGGTACTGGTGAAAGCGCTGCCGGCGCCCCAGTCCCGGGACACGAAGGCGTCATACACCTCCACGCCGATTTCATAGCGCTGCGGGCCAGCGGCCGGCCCGAGCCAGGCGCGTATCCGCTCCGGCGGCGTGCGCATCGCGGCCACGGTGGCCTCCAGCACGCCATCGGCCAGCCCGCGCCAGCCGGCATGCGCCGCCGCCACCTCGCTGCCGTCGTCGGCGCAGAACAGCACGGGCAGGCAGTCGGCGGTCAGGATCGCCAGCACCACGCCAGGGTCCGACGTGACCGAGGCGTCCGCCTCCGGCGACGCCGCCGCAATGGGGTCGCTGCCGGCCTGCGAGCCCGATCCGGTCTCGCGCGATGCGGTGCCCGCCGGCACGCCCGCTTCCCCGCCAAACCGCACCACCCCGGCCCCATGCACCTGCCGCAACCAGCGGGGCTCCGCTGGCAAGCGCGCATGCTCCACCAGCAAGTCCCGGTTGCGAGCCACGTCCGCCGGATCATCGCCCTCAACCGCGGTGCAGTTGCCCATGTTGAAGGTGTCGAACGGCACCTTCGACACGCCCAGTCCATGACGCAGCGTGGTCAACCCGTGCACGCCGCGCGGCGCCGGCCACCCGGCGCGAATCCACGGCATGTTGGGCAGATCGAGGGGATCGGTCACGGCGTAGCTACCACGAGGGAGGGGCGGGAAAGCCGGCACTGCGGGGGCGCGCGCACTGCCGCCCGCGGCAGGTCGCGTCAGCGCCGTGCTTCAGCGGCGGCCTTGGAATCATCATGCAGCACCTTCACCAGCGCCTGCATGTCGGCCGGCATCGGCGCGCTGCAGCGGATCGGCTCGCCGGTGGCCGGATGTGCGAATTCCAGCGTCTCGGCGTGCAGCGCCTGGCGACGGAACCCGCGCAGCGCCTCCACCAGTTCCGGCGTTGCGCCCTTGGGCAGCTTCAGCGGACCGCCGTACAACGGATCGCCGACGATCGGGTGCTTGAGGTGTGCCATGTGCACGCGGATCTGGTGGGTGCGGCCCGTCTCCAGGCGACATTCCAGCAGCGTGTGCGCGCGGAAGCGCTCACGCAGACGGAAGTGGGTCACCGCGTCCTTGCCATCCTCACGCACGGCCATGCGGATACGGTCGCGCGGGTGGCGATCGATCGGTGCATTGGCGGTGCCGCCGGATACCAGCGCGCCCACCACCACGGCCAGGTACTGGCGGTGCACCTGGCGCCCGGACAGTTGCTCGATCAGCGCGGTGTGCGCGGGCAACGTGCGCGCCACCACCATCACGCCGGAGGTGTCCTTGTCGAGGCGGTGGACGATGCCCGCGCGCGGCAGGTTGGCCAGCGCCGGGTCGCGGTGCAGCAGCGCGTTCACCAGCGTGCCGGCCGGATTGCCGGCGCCCGGGTGCACCACCAGCCCGGCCGGCTTGTTGATGACGATGACGTGCTCGTCCTCGTACAGCACGTCCAGGGCGATGTCCTCCGGTTCGGAGTGCGTCTGCACCTCCAGCACGGCGGTCACGGTGACGGTCTCGCCGCCACGCACCGGGTCGCGCGGGCGGGCGGTCTCACCGTCCAGGCGCGCATCGCCCGACTTGATCCAGGCCGAAAGGCGGGAGCGGGAGTAGTCGGGGAACAGCTCGGCCAGCACCGCATCGAAACGGCGGCCGGCAGCCTCGTCCGGGACGATGGCGGTCAGGGTCTGGGGGGCCTCGGTCATCTGGGCAGGCTCTCGCACCCGGTTAAGGGGCTGGTGGGCAGGGACTGCTATTATCGGCCCTTCACGCCTCAAGCGCCCGTCGATGCCGACCATGACCCCACGCTCCGCCCTGTTGCGCACCACCGCCCTGCTGCTGGCCATCACCGTCGCCGGATCCGGCTGCGCCCGCATGGGCAAGATGTTCAAGGACGAGAACGCCAACGAGGGCCAACCTGTCGAGCAGCTCTACGACAAGGGCCACACCTCGATGAAGAACGGCAACTGGGCCTCGGCCGAGCAGACCTACAAGCGTCTGGTCGCCCAGTACCCGTATGGCGAGTACACCGAGCAGGCCCTGATCGAAACCGCCTACGCCCAGTTCAAGGCCGGCAAGCACGAGGATGCGATCAGCAGCATCGACCGCTTCATCCGCACCTATCCCACGCATCGCAACATCGCCTACCTGTACTACCTGCGCGGCTTGTCCAACTCCAACCGCGACACGGTGTTCCTGCAGCGCGTATGGCGCCTGGACGCCAGCCGCCGCGACCTGGCCACGCCCAACCAGGCCCACAACGACTTCTCCATCGTCGTCGACCGCTACCCCAACAGCCGCTACGCCGAGGACGCGCGCAAGCGCATGAACGAGCTGCGCGACCTGTTCGCGCGGCACGAGCTGGACGTCGCGCTGTACTACCTGCGTCGCACCGCGTACGTCGCCTCGGTCACGCGCGCCAAACACCTGCTGGAAACCTACCCGCAGAGCACCTACGAAAACGACGCCGTGGCCACGCTGGCCGCGGCCTACACCGGGCTGGGCAACGAGGCGCTCGCCGCCGAAGCCAAGCGCACGCTGCAGGAGAAGGCCCCCAACCACCCGTACCTGGCCGGCAAGTGGCCGGACTATCCGGGCGACTGGCGCAAGCTCAATCCGTTTGCGGGTGAGAAGTCCGCGCTGGATATGGACTGAGTTGCCGCCTGAACGCGCCAACCAACAACGCCGCCTAGTGCGGCGTTGTTGCTTCTAGGCTTTCGACATCGCGGGCAAGGCCGGATCGCGAGACGTCCTCAAGCTCGGTACCCGTTCGTGATCGGGTAGCGCCGCTCACGCCCAAACGCCCGCCGCGACACCTTCGGCCCAGGCGCGGCCTGATGGCGCTTCCACTCGCTGATCCTTACCAGGTTCAGTACGCGGTCCACCGTCTCGGCGGCAAATCCCGCCGCCACGATCTCGTCGCGTGACTGCTCCTGGTCCACGTGGCGCAGCAGGATCGCATCCAGCACGTCGTATGGCGGCAGCGAGTCCTGGTCCTTCTGGTTCTCGCGCAGCTCCGCGCTGGGCGCACGGGTGATCACGCCCATCGGAATCACCGGATCGCCCACCGTGTTGCGCCAGCGCGCCAGAGCGAAAACCTCGGTCTTGTACAAGTCCTTGATCGGCCCGTAGCCACCGCACATGTCACCGTAGATGGTGGCGTAACCCACCGCGTACTCGCTCTTGTTGCCCGTGGTCAGCAGCAATCCGCCGAACTTGTTGGTCAGCGCCATCATGATCGCGCCGCGGCAACGTGACTGCAGATTCTCCTCGGTCACATCGACCTCGCGCCCGTCAAACGCATCGGCCAGCGCGCCCAGAAGGCCCTGGAACGGCTGCTCGATCGGTACGTCCAGCAGGCGCACGCCCTGTTCGCGGCATTGCTCCAGGGCCAGGTCGTTGGACATGTCGGCGGTATAGCGCGACGGCAGGCGCACGGCGGTGACGTTATCCGCCCCCAGTGCATCCACCGCAATGGCCAGCACCAGCGCTGAGTCGATGCCGCCGGACAAGCCCAGCCACACCTTGGTGAAGCCGTTCTTGTGGCAATAATCGCGCGTGCCGCGAACCACCGCACGCCAAGCCAGCGCCTCGCGGCTCTCGTCGCCGTCCTCCTGCCACTGGCAGGCGGCAAAGCGGCGTTCCTGCGCGTCGTAGTCAACCACCAGCCATTGGTCGGTGAAGGCCGCAGCTGCCGGGTGCACCGCACCGTCACCATCGGCCACCACTGACGCGCCATCAAACACCAGCGCGTCCTGCCCACCCACCAGATTGAGGTAGGCAATACCGATGCCGTGGTCGCGCGAACGCTCCTCGATCAGCGCATCGCGCTGCAGGTGCTTGTCGCGCTCGAACGGCGAGGCGTTGGGCACCAGCAGCAGCTGCGCCCCGGCCCGTACGGTCGACGCGATCGGCTCGTCGAACCACAGGTCTTCGCAGATGATAAGCCCGACTTTCACCCCATCGACCTCGAACACGCAATCCTCGCGATCGGGATCTACATCGAAGTAGCGTCGCTCGTCGAATACCGCGTAGTTGGGCAATTCGCGCTTGCGGTACGTGTGCTCGACTCGGCCGTCGCGCAGCACACTGGCGGCGTTGTAGACCACGCTACCCGCCGCCTGAGGCCAGCCCACCACCGCCACGATGCCTTTAGCCGCAGCCGCCACACGCTGGATTGCCGCATCGCACTCGGCCAGGAACGAAGGCCGCAGCAACAGGTCTTCCGGCGGATAACCGCTGATCGCCAACTCCGGGAACAGTACGACGTCGGCCTCGTACTCATCGCGAGCGGTGGCGATCATCTCCGCGATCCGCTCGGCATTGCGCTGCACAGCGCCCACCGGAAAGTCGAACTGCGCCATCGCGATCCGCAGGGGGTTACCCATCATCCGCTCCGTATTGCCTGCTTCCAAGGAAACCATGATAGAGGTGATGGCCCAAGATGGGGCGTGGACCTCATGGCCCGCGGCCGCGGGCATGACCACCGAAATGCAACCGTCCCTGCTTTCTACGGACCCCTCACGCCTTGAGGGAGGTGGGCGACGGGCATGTTGCGAAAAAGCGGACCATGGATGGTCCGCGGCCCGACTCGCGGCAGGATGCCGCGACGGAGGGCTGGAGCAACATGCCCATCGGCCACCTCCGCCCGCAAGACAATGAAAAAGGCCACCCGAAGGTGGCCTTTCCCAGACAACATCAGCGCAACCGATTACTTGGCCAGGCGCTTCGCGATCGCCGCACCCAGGTCGCCCGGCGACTTCACCGTGGTCACGCCCGCCTTCTCCATCGCGGCGAACTTGCCCTCGGCCGTGCCCGAACCGCCCGAGGCGATCGCACCGGCGTGGCCCATGCGCTTGCCCTTCGGCGCCGAGGCACCGGCGATGAAGCCGACGACCGGCTTGGTCACGTACTGGCTGATGAACTCGGCCGCTTCTTCCTCGGCCGAACCGCCGATCTCGCCGACCATGATGATGCCTTCGGTCTGCGGGTCGTCCTGGAACCACTTCAGCGCGTCGATGAAGTTGGTGCCGTTGATCGGGTCGCCGCCAATACCGATGCAGGTCGACTGGCCCAGGCCCACGTCGGTGGTCTGCTTCACGGCTTCATAGGTCAGCGTGCCCGAGCGCGACACGATGCCGATCTTGCCCGGCATGTGAATGTGGCCCGGCATGATGCCGATCTTGCACTCGCCCGGGGTGATGACGCCCGGGCAGTTGGGGCCGACCAGCACCACGTCGTCGTAGCCGTTGAGCACGTTCTTCACGCGCAGCATGTCCAGCACCGGAATGCCCTCGGTGATGCACACGATCACCTTGATGCCGGCGTCGGCCGCTTCCATGATCGCGTCGGCCGCGAACGGCGGCGGCACGTAGATGACCGAGGCATCGGCGCCGGTCTCGGCGACGGCGTCGGCCACGGTGTTGAAGACCGGCAGGCCCAGGTGGGTGGTGCCGCCCTTGCCCGGGGTCACGCCACCCACAACCTGGGTGCCATAGTCGAGCATCTGCTCGGCGTGGAAGGTGCCCTGCGAGCCGGTGAAGCCCTGCACGATCACCTTGGTGTTCTTGTTGATCAAAACGCTCATGGTGTCGTTCCTTACTTGCCGGCGACGGCCGCAACGGCCTTCTTCGCGCCGTCGTTGATGTCGTCGGCCGGGGTGATGGCCAGGCCGGAGTTCTTCAGCAGCTCCTTGCCGGCTTCCACGTTCGTGCCCTCGAGGCGCACGATCACCGGCACCTTGACGTCCACTTCCTTCACCGCGGCGATGATGCCCTCGGCGATCATGTCGCAGCGGACGATGCCACCGAAGATGTTGACGAAGATCGCCTTCACCTTGTCGCTGGACAGGATCAGCTTGAAGGCCTCGGTCACGCGCGCCTTGGTCGCGCCGCCGCCCACGTCGAGGAAGTTCGCCGGCTCGCCGCCGTTGAGCTTGATGACGTCCATGGTCGCCATCGCCAGGCCCGCGCCGTTGACCATGCAGCCGATGTTGCCGTCCATGGTGACGTAGTTGAGGTCATGCTGGCTGGCCAGCACCTCGGTCTCGTCTTCCTGGCGGATGTCGCGCATCGCCACCAGTTCCGGATGGCGGAACGAGGCGTTGTCGTCGGAGTCGATCTTGCCGTCCAGCACCGCGAGGTTGCCGTTGGTGAGGATCGCCAGCGGGTTCAGCTCGACCAGCGCCAGGTCCTTCTCGTTAAAGAGCTTGTACAGGCCCAGCATGATCTTGGTCAGCTGGCCGACCTGCTTGGCGTCCAGGCCCAGGGCGAAGCCCAGGTTGCGGCACTCGAACGGCTGCAGGCCCTGCACGTAGTTGACGTGCAGCGTCTGGATGGCTTCCGGCTTCTCGGCGGCCACCTGCTCGATGTCCATGCCGCCTTCGGCCGACGCGATGAAGGTGACCGAACGCGTGGCGCGGTCCACCAGCACCGACAGGTACAGTTCCTTGGCGATGTCGGTGCCTTCGCACACCAGCACCGAGTCGATCGGCAGCTCGACGCCGGCCGTCTGGTAGGTCGCCATCTTCGTGCCCAGCAACGCCGCGGCGTACTGCTTCACGTCGTCATACGAGCGCGCCAGCTTGACGCCGCCGGCCTTGCCGCGGCCACCGGCGTGGATCTGCGCCTTGACCACCCACAGGTCGCCGGGGATGGTCTTGGCGGCTGCGACAGCCTCGTCGGGAGTGCGGGCAACCACACCGACCGGCACTGCGATGCCGTAGTCGGCAAAGAGTTGCTTTGCCTGGTATTCGTGAAAGTTCATGCGTCACCGAGGGGAGTTGGAGTCATCCCATGCGGGGCATCCGGCAGGCCGGCGCGCGGGCAATGGGGCCGGCCATTGTCGCCGATCGGGCCGCCCCGGGCAAAATCGACCTTGGGTGGGGGCCACCCCGCCGGCCCCGTGGCCACCGCCTATACTCGCCGCGACACCCCGCCGGACCCGCCCCTTGCTCTTCCCCCACCTCGCCCCCGACGCCACCGACGCCGACCGCGCCCTGCGCCGGGAGCTGTACTTCTTCACCCTGTACCGGGTGTTCGAGGCGGCCCTGCTGGTGTTCGCGCTGTTCGGCCCCCTTCCGGAACTGGCCGGGGACGCCCGCCACCCCGTATTCGCCCGTGCCCTGTCCCTGACCTACCTGTTCGTGTCGGTGACGTTGTTCCTGTTGGGGCACCGCGGGGACGTCCGGGTCCACACCGTCGTCGGCGTGGCCGCCGACCTGAGCCTGGGCATCCTCGCCATCCACGCGCTGCCGCACAGTGGTGCCAGCATTGCCCTGATGCTGGCCTTCAACGTGGGCGCGGCCGCATTGCTGCTGCGAACGCGCTATGGGGTGGCCGTCGCCGGGCTGGCCGCCGCAGGGTTGGCGGGTGAGCTGGCATGGAGCCGCGTGGTCGACGATGCGACCAGCCTGACCCTCGGGCAATTGATCTTCACGTCGACCGCCTATCTGGCGCTGGCAGGCCTTACCAGCACCCTGGGCCGGCAGTTGCGCGAGGGCTACAGCCTTGCCGAAAGCCGTGGTGCGGAAGCGGCGCAACTGACCGAGGTGAATGAGCTGATCATCCGCCGCATGCGCACCGGCGTGCTGCTGGTGGACGGCCAGGACAACATCCGCCTGGCCAACGAGGCCGCCTCGCTGCTGATGGGCGATGCAGGCGACGCCGACGCGCACGGCGTCCGCCACCTCGGCCTGGCCATGCCCGAACTTGCCCGTCGCCTGAAGCAGTGGCGGGCCGGCGACACGGAAAGCAGCCCCATGCTCATCGCCCCGGACCAACCCGAGGTGGTGCCGCGCTTCACCCGGCTGCTGGCCAACAGCGACCAGGTGTTGATCTTCCTCGACGACACCGCGCTGGCCGCCCGCCGGGCCGAATCGCTGACCCTGGCCACGCTCGGCCGCTTCTCGGCCAGCCTGGCCCACGAGATCCGCAACCCGCTGGCCGCCATCAACTACGCGGTGCAGTTGCTGGAGGAGTCGCCCGACATCCCCACGGCCGACCGTCGCCTGCTGGAAATCATCCGCCAACAGGGCTCGCGGATGAATGGCATCGTGGAAAACGTGCTGGGCCTCGCCCGGCGCGAGCACGCGAAACCTGAGCACGTGGATCTGGGCGAGCTGGTGCGGCAGTTCGTGGAGGACTACCGCCAAGGCCACCCTCTGGAAGGGGACACGCTGCAGGCCCTGACTCCCAAGGGCACGACCCCCGGGCTGATCGACCCGCGCCAACTGCAGCAAGTGCTGACCGTGCTGGTCTACAACGCCCTTACCTATGGCCGCATGCCCGGCGAGCCGGCCCGCGTGAACGTGCGCGTGGCCGACGACGGCAGCGGGCAGCCACTGATTGAAGTGCTGGACCGCGGCCCCGGCATCCCGGAGCGGGTGCAGAACAACCTTTTCCGCCCCTTCTTCACCACCTCCAGTCACGGTACGGGGTTGGGGCTCTACATCGCCCGCGAGCTGTGCCGGGCCAACCAGGCCAGCCTCGACTACGTCCCGGTGCCAGGAGGAGGCGCATGCTTCCGCCTGCGCCTGCAGGGGCCGGCGATCGCCCGGCGTGCCTGAGCCCGTTCCATCTGTGACATCCGCACGGCGCGCTTGGTCCCCAGGGCCGCCATCAGTTATCGTCGGCGCCGGAGGACCGGATGGCAGAAACCCGCAGTGCACTGGTAGTTGACGACGAACGCGACATCCGCGAGCTCCTGGTCATGGCCTTGGGCCGCATGGGATTGCGCTGTGATACCGCCTCCAGCCTCGCCGACGCGCGCAACCAGCTCGCGCACCATCGCTATGACCTGTGCCTGACCGACATGCGCCTGCCGGACGGCTCGGGCATGGACCTGGTCGCCGAGATCAGCCAGAAGTTCCCCGAGACCCCGGTGGCGATGATCACCGCCTTCGGCAACGTCGAAGCCGCGGTGGAAGCGCTCAAGGCGGGCGCCTTCGACTTCGTGGCCAAGCCGGTGGAGCTGGGCATGCTGCGCGACATGGTGCGCCATGCCCTTGACCTGCGCGAGAAGGCCCCGGCCCCAGCCACCGTGGTCGACACGGTCGCCGCCCGCCTGTACGGCGAGTCCCCGGCCATGACCGCGCTGCGGACCACCCTCGCCAAGGTCGCCCGCAGCCAGGCCCCGGTCTACATCGCCGGCGAGTCCGGCGTGGGCAAGGAACTGGTCGCCCGCACCATCCACTCCGAAGGCGGCCGCGCCGACGGCCCGTTCGTGCCCGTCAACTGCGGCGCGATCCCCGCCGAACTGATGGAAAGCGAATTCTTCGGCCACAAAAAGGGCAGCTTCACCGGAGCCCACGCCGACAAGCCCGGCCTGTTCCAGACCGCCGACGGCGGCACCCTGTTCCTGGACGAGGTGGCCGAGCTGCCCATGCACATGCAGGTCAAACTGCTGCGCGCCATCCAGGAAAAGTCCATCAAGCCCGTCGGCGCCAACGTCGAAGTGCCCGTGGACGTGCGCATCCTGTCGGCCACGCACAAGGACCTTGCGCGGATGGTGGCCGAGGGCCGCTTCCGCCAGGACCTGTACTACCGCATCAACGTGATTGAGCTGCGCGTGCCGCCGCTGCGCGAACGCCTGGACGACCTGCCCGGCCTCGCCGCCAAGATCCTGCAGCGGCTCTCGACCCAGCAGGGCCGCGAGCCGGCCAACCTCGGCACGGATGCTCTGGTTGCGCTGCGCGCCTACCCCTTCCCCGGCAACGTACGTGAACTGGAAAACGTGCTGGAGCGCGCGATGGCACTGGCCGATGGCGACACCCTCACCGCCGGGGACCTGTGCCTGCCCGTGACCAGTGCGCCAGCCGCGGGATCGCACGGCCTGCCGCCGCCGGGCATGCGGCCTGCCGTTCCCGCTGGAAGCACCCCTCCCATGGCGCCCAGCGCGACGGGCAGCGCGTTCAGTAGTTCTTCGTTCAACGCCACGTTTGGCCCGCCTCCCAACACCCCCGCCGAAGCAGCGGCTGCGGGCATCGACCCGCGCACCCTCGACCCGCGCGACACCGCGACCAGCGCCCTGCCTTCCTACATTGAGGAAGTGGAGCGCGCGGCGATCGAGCACGCGCTGAAAGAGAACCGCTACAACAAGACCAAGACGGCGGCGTCGCTGGGCATCACGTTCCGGGCGTTGCGGTACAAGTTGAAGAAGTTGGGGATTGATTGAGGCGCGAAGGTGGCTTGGCGCCGAACCTCTTAGCTTGAGGATGGCCCAACGGCACCTGGTCGGAGACGAAGGGATCCAAGAATCGCATCCCAGAATGCCAAGGCCTCTTCATCGTTTGCGAAGGGAGCGTCAATGACTTCGCCCTTTGCGTCCGTTTCGGCGCTGGTGCTCAGCTGTAACGACATGAAGGGAAATTCGATCGAGTCCGCCCTTCCTTGAGATTCCCAGAGAAACTCGTACGACCGCTTTCCATTTTCGCTGGCGCGAACAAGAAGCTCTTGCCCTTTGATGGGACCGATGTTCCGGTCTCGCCTCCTCAAAGTACTTGTGCCGTTCAGCATAGAGAGCAGCATGGATGGCACCAGCGGAACACGCGATAACAGAGGTTTGTCCGGGTTGCCAGTAACGTAGCTATCGTAAGAAATCGTAACTGTAGGGTAGTCGGGAACATCCAGGCCCACGGCCACTTCCTCAGCGTTCAATTCTGAGCCATTCAAAAACCCCGCCTCGATGCAGAATCCGGGAACTTTCGGCACTTCACCGTCGCCACGATACTGGATCGCCCCTGCGAGCTCCCGGCTGTAGCCCTTGATCTCCTCAAAGTTTCTTGCGCTCCCGTCAACCGCCATGGACAACGTGACTGCGGGACGCTCGAAATGGCTGAACAATTCGTAGCGATGGAGGATTCGGCTCGCCTCGCCTTTCCACGAAACCAATTCTGTCTGTCCGGGGCCGTAGCGACGGACCTCCACAAACATGCTTCCTCCATCGCGATGAGAGGCGTGCTTCAGCTCACTCTCTCGCGCCTTCATGCGATTCAAATAAGCTGACATAGTTTCGCCGCGAACGACTTCAATGTCGTTATCCATGTATTTGAATCGACCAGCAACTTCAGTCCCAGATGGCACTTCCAAGATGTACCTTCCAAGACAAACCTTGTCCACGGAATTCCCTTTCATCACGTTGCCGCTCCTTTCAGCACCAAACATCGGCAGGGCAGTAAGAACTGCCGCAATCACCACCATGCAACAAATACGACGGGTAATCATGCCCAATCTGCACTCCCTGCAATTTTCGCCACGCTATAGAGAGTTGCCCACTGCGATCGGCAATCCTCATAGCTGGCTTGATGCTCGTAGCCTTGCTCTCTTCCTTTGGCGTTGCGTCTCGAGAATTCGCCTCGCCCGCCGCTCCCCTGGCGGAAGCGCGCGGCTATCGAACGGCCTGCCGGAGCGGATCCAGACACGGTCGGAACGGTTCCATCGCCAGCCTCTAAAGCACCACCAAACCTAAGCTTGAATGGACCCAGCCCGCGCGCCGCCATCGACAAATTCCCCTCTCCGTCATCCTTTAGCACCTCAAGGCTGCTGAGCTTGGCAATAGAGGCACCCTTCCAATGAACGGTTGCCCAACTTCGTTGCCCGACGTCATCTCCGTAGTGGACGTACGCCGACGCAGGAAATTGTTCCGAAATTCTTTCTTGGAACATCTTGACGTTATCGATGCGCGAGTCGAACTGTTCAAGTTGGGTTGCCCCACGCGTTGAGGGCCGCCCTCCAGCCGGGTTCAGATATTTCTCGTGATGCGCCGGCACCAACCCATACCACTCTCGGCTTTTGTAGATCTCCTCGTATGGGTCCTTCACTGGCAGCCATTGCGCGTCATGCCCCCCCATGCCGCCGAGCTTCAACCATGGCTTCCCACCGTTGTAGTCACTGGTGGGGACAAGCTCCAAAGCGCCCGGTGAGTTGGCCATCACGGCGGTAACTTCTGCGGCATTGCTGCCCAGGATGACCTGGGCGATGCCGTCATACCCACACCGGCAATGGTGGTAGGTGGCGGGCGCGCCGGTGGCTGGCATGACGCCGTGAACCACGCCCAGCAGCTTCCCGTAGTTATGCAGGCATGCCACTGCACGCCCCACCAACCCGCCCATGGAGTGGGTCACGAGAATCACCTTCTCCGCCGCCTCACCGGTTTTTCTGTAGTGGGCCAGAACCACGTCATCGATATAACGGATGATGTCGGTGCCTGAATCGCTGTTTGACTGCAGCCAGTTGTAACCACCTGCCCAGACGTCATATCGGTACTGGGCGGCGTGCTGAAGATCCTCCTTGGTCAATGCGGCGGTGCCCGTCTCTTCCCCGTAGTCGGACGGGTTTCGCAGTCCCTCCTCGCTCCACCACCGCAGGAGCTCTCCCGACTCCATGATGTTGTTGAGCGTGCGCTCCATCTGGCACATTACGGGCTGGTAGGCGGAACGCATGACCGTCCCCCAGCCGCGCTTTCTCGCGGTTTCCTTGTCCAGCGTTCCCTCGGTATCAATGGGACCGCGGGAGTCGACGGTCACGTTCCCGGGATCAAGCCGCCGCTGTCGTGTTGCAGGCCCGCGGAACCAATAGCTGAATAGCTGACCGATGGCCCCCAGGGCTGGGCCGATGCCGTCCATGTTGGGTGGCCGCCAGACGGGCTCCCCCTTCTCCGCGCCGCTCTTCCTCTTCCCTGCCGACTGCAAGTTTGTACCCATGATCCCTGGTAGGAAAACAATCGGTATTACGGCAGAAGGCCCCGCCAGAATGACGCACTCCGTGGTATCGGCCGCCTGGGTCAGGACGGTTGTGGCTGAGGGGCAAGCACCGTGCTTGGCTTGCAGCGGAACTATGTAGGGCTGATCGATCCTTGTCTCATACATGGCTTATTCCTTGCCCAATACTCGAATTCTTACCTGCTCCGGCCCCATGCCTTTCTGGATCGGCAGACGGCCCTCCTGATCGGTGACCAACCGCAGGGTTGCCCCATCTTGCCGTATCACCTCCACCCGCACGTTGGCCATGGGCGTGCCTCGGACCCGGTCGCGGATTACGTAACGCTGGTCGAACCGGGTCTCGGGCCAGTCATTCATCTCACGACTAAGCTGCGTCGGACCCAGGAACTCCTTCTTCCCCGCGTGCACTGTTATCTGCCCTGGGCACGCGACGGTGATGTTCCCGCCCTCGATGGTGATACTCGCGCCACCACGCGTCGCCAGGTGCACGGCCTTACCCGCGGCCAATTCCACTTCGGCATTTGCGCTGACCAGGCGCAGCCCATCGCGTGACTGCAACTTGATGCTGTCGCTCTGCGCTTGCAGGTCTAGTTCGCCCTCAGCAGTGACCAGGCTCAAGGCGACGCTCTCTTGCAACCCACCGGCCATGGCTCCCGCCAGCCAGCCGATGGCCTGGCCGCCGTGCAGGCGGAGGTTGCGCGCTACCGCCAGGTTGCTGGCCTGGCCGCTGGCCAATGTCAGGGTTTCGCCACTGCTCCAATGCAGGCTCCGCCCAGCCGCTAGGCCAATGCCAGCGGGAGCAGCCAAGCCCAGCAGGGCATCGGCGGTTTGGGGGACCGCGACACCACCTTGCGCGCCCAACACCGCCTCGGTCCAATCCGCCCCCGACACGACCGCCCGCGCACTGGCATGCAGTGCCTTTAGCGGCGGCAATGCATCGTTCAATGCGGACTGGCCAGCCCGCTCCACGCCCTCGTTTGCGGCAAGGCGCGGAGTCAGGTGGGTAATGGCAATGCCCGACATCGCAGCCGCCAGCTCCGCGGCCTGCTTGAGCAGCGCCACGGCGGCAACCTGCTCCCCGGCGGGAGCGTCATTGCTGGTCGCATAGGCGCTGATCCACAGGCCGCGCTCGGCGCGCAGGGCGCCCCATCGGTCGCTGCGTAACTCGATGCCGCAGCCGCGGTGGGCGCCACGGCGGTTGTCATCCTGATGAATCAGGTGACCCAAGGTCAGCTCGCTTGCGGCATGCGTAGTAGCCAGTTGCAGTCGTAGCTGGCCGTCGCTGTCGTCCAGCACCAGGCGGTTGTGGCCCGCGCCGCCGAACTCCTTGGACTTGAAGCCAAGCATCGCGGCGGCATTGCGGTCGGAATCGTCACCGGGGTTGGCGCCGTGCCAGGCGGGAGCTGCGCCATCCGCCAGATTGGCCTTGGCGCCGGGCTGCGTATCGCCGCGGCCGTTGTACAGGGTGCCGACGATGATCGGGCGGTCGATTTCGCCACCCATGAATGCCACCAGCACCTCCTGCCCGATGCGCGGCAAAAACTGCGCGCCCACGCCGGGCCCCGCGTAGCGTTGCGCCACGCGGAGCCAGCAGGTGTCGCCGTCGTCCTGCCAGTGGAAACGCACACGTACCCGGCCCAGTGCATCGCAGTGCAGTTCGCGCGCGCCCTGTGGAGTGGTTTCCCCCTCCGGGCCGACCACGCGGGCAGTCTGGTAGCCCGGGGCTTGACCTCGCATACGCCGTTCTGGGCGCCACGGCAATTCGCGCGACTGGGCCAGGAACGTGTTGGCGTATCCCAATGCCTGCGCCTGCTCGCGCACCGCCGCCCAACTGGCGTCAGACAGGCCAGGCACGGCCGTGGGCAACGCCTCAGCCAGGGACTCCAGCGCCTCGGGCAAGGGGTTGATGCCGGCATGCCACACGTCCAGCAGGACCATGTCGGGCGCACCTTCCGCAACGCTAATCGGTGCCGCCAGCAGCACAAATCCCTGGCCCGACCGGAAATTGCGCATCGTGCTTCGGCCCAGCCATCGCTGGCGCTTGGCCGCCATGACTTGGGCCTGCAAGGTGGCCGCGCGCTCGGCTTGGGCGCGGTCGGCGAAAGGGTAGGCACCCCGGGGGTCGTAATGCTCCAGCCCGGACACGGCGTCGCTGCCCATGCCCACCGGCAAGGTGGCCGTTACTGCCGCCATCGCGCGGTAGTCGGTGCCCAGCAGACTAAGGGAGGTGGAACCCAGCGCTTGCTGAGCACCGAAGGCCTGCACCGCATCGGCCTGCTCCGCGCTGTCGCTCCGGTGGAAGCGGACGCCGCTGGGCCCTGACGGTACGTGAGGTAGGGCGCGGCTGTCGGCAAACAGCACCAACCGGTGACCCGCTGGCGCGTCGGCAGCTTCCTCCAACCGCAGGCCCAAGCCTTCGTCGGCCAACAGGCGACTGAGGAAATCCGCATCGGATTCGCGGTACTGCACGCAGTAGCTACGCGACGGGCGGTCGGCAAGGAACGGCGCGACGTCATCGGCCACCTGCCAGACGGCCCAGGGAGCGTAGGCACCTAGCACGGCCTCGACGATGGCCAGCACGCCCAGATCCTGGAACACCCGGCTGCGCCGCCCCAGCCCCAGCAGCCAGGTCCATGGCACCAGCTGCAGCCGGTGGCGCGCCGCCCGATGGTCGCCACCGCGCCGCTCGACCGACGCCACCAACCCACTCCGGGTCACGGCCTGCCCGTCGGCATCGCGCGTGATCAGGGTGGCGGGCTGGCCCAGCGCGGCGGACAGGTCCGACTCCACCGCCAGCACGTCCACCCAATACTGGCTGACGACGGGGCTACCGAGCGCAACCGCAGGGCCGACGGCATCGTGACCGTGCCATGCGGCGACCACCCATGCAGCATCAGCCGGAACGAAGGCCGGCACAGACAGCTTATGGGGACGGTTTTCGCCACCAAGGCGCAACAAATCGGCCAAGCGGCCGGGAACAGAAGCTCCGCTGTTCATGTGTCTCTCCGTGACAACGGGCCAAGCTTAGCGCAAAAACCCAGCCCCGACCGAACCGGGCGTACAGCCCGCGCAGTCACCCGTCGATCGAGCCCAGGCGCACCAGCTACGGGGTTATTTCAATCGGCATCCCCTCTCTCACCGAATCCCAAATCAGATCCATGTCCTTGTTGGACAAAGCGATGCTTCCGTCCGTCCAATCGAATCGTTGCCTGAGCCAGGCAAATGCCGCCCATTGCTTGGGCTGGCCGTGGATCATCACACCTCCTCCGGGCAGCCCTCCCTCCTGCTCAGCCATGTACTGGTCGCGCCGATTGGGGTACGAGATATGGATGGCCTTGTAGTACCGGTCACTTTCCCGTTTCCGGTCAAGGATGTACTCGCCCTCAGGCGTTCGCCCGTCCCCCTCCAGCCGCTTGGGCCCCATGGGCTCACCGCCAAGAGCGATCCGGTAACTGCCCAAGAGATCCGTGCCCCTGTAAAGCATCAACAGGCGATCGCTCTTGTCGACGACCACGCGGGTGGCCCCCTCGACGGCCAAAGCTGACTTCAAGGGTGCGACGGATAAAAAGACAAAGATGGCAATCGCCAGCGTGCGCACGCCCATCCCCCTGATTCTGAAAATGCCTTTCTGGGGGCGACGCAGAAAGCGCTGCATCCCGGCCAAAACGAAGAAGTGACCACGCCGGTCACTTATTGACTCAATTGCGTCACTTTTCGAAAGATGCGCGTTTCCAATTTCCCGCCCCTTCCACGTGGATTCGTGAACCCTGCTGCACTTTGCAAAGCCCAATCGGGCGTGGCCGCAATTGGCACGCGATATGCGTATGCTTCATGTGCACGTGCACCAGCACGGCAAGCCGACGGACCGGGGAAGCCGGACCTGCAGGCACGTGAGTT
>NZ_AVPU01000031.1 GCF_000768355.1 Lysobacter daejeonensis GH1-9 | reverse complement strand
CCGCGCCGCGCCGTGGGAGGGCGCTGGCGCCGTTGGGCCTGCGGCACCTGTACGTGGCGCGCTGGCGGGCCCCGGGCGGGCGGCGCCGACATGCGATGCGGGCCGCGATGGCGTGGCCTGCATCGCGTTGAACGGATTGATGGTCGTGGCAGGCGGCGAAGATGCGCGCGCTGCGGCCGCGGTATCCACAACCGCTGCGGCCGCCGGTGCATCGACCGCGGCCTCGGGCGGTGCGGTGCCGCTTTCAAAAGGATTGGAGACGGGTGCGCTAGCCGCGGCGGGTGTGTCCACCAGGGTGGCGGTGGAGGGTTCGGTGGGCGCGTCCATGACGACCGCCGGCACGGCGGGCATCGCCGGGCGCGGGCCGTCGTCACCCGGGGTTACCAACGTCCAGCCCACGGCCGCCAGCGCCAGCAGGCCCATGCCGGCCACCACGGCCGCGCGCAGGTGCGCCGATCGCCGCGACTTGCGCGTCGCGGGCGTTGGTTCCGGGTCTGCTAGGATGCGCGCCGGCGGTTGGCCGGGCGCAGGACGTTGAGCTTCGGCACCCGCCATCAGGCTGGGGCGCCGTGGTTTGGCATCGTGCCGATCCACATGGACTCCTTTCCGACCCGGCCGCGCCGGATCAATCGCGATCGCATTCTGGGATGCGGGCGCCACCATCGTCAAATGCCGTCGCCAGGGAAGGTGCCGCGTGATCGCTGTCTGGGTGTTGCTGCTGTTCGTCGCGTTGTCGCTGGTGGCCTGGTGGCTGCTGTTCGACGATGCGCGCGCGCGCGTGGTCGCGCACCTCGCCCGGTGGACGCGCGCGGTGGATGCCCGTGCCGGGCAGGGGTGGTCACGCACCGCGACCGTCGCGCATGCCTCCACGCGCCTGATTTCCGCCGGCACCAGCGCGTGGCTGCGCGTGGTGCACCATTACCGCTGGTGGCTGCTGGGCGCCACGTTGCTGACCAGCGTGCCGCCGCTTGTGATTCTGGTCCTGCGCCAGCGCGTGCAGCTCGACAGCTACGACGCCACCCTGGTGGCCGCGGTAGACGACCGCATCCTCGAACTGCTGCGCGGCGAACGCCTTGCGCCGCCACCACCGTTGCCGCCGGACGTGTTCCTCGCCGCCGAGGCCGAGCTGATCCCGGGCGCGCCGGCGACCGTCGACGGCACCAGCACCGAGCGCATCGCCCCTGAGCGCATCGTCACTGCCGATCGCCGCTGGGAGCGCATCCACCCCGACTTCCAGCAACGCGTGCTGGCGCTGTACCGGGTGATGGAAGAGCAGTACGGCTACCGCATGGTGCTGGTGGAAGGCTTCCGCAGCGCGCAGCGCCAAGCCGAGCTGGCGGCGAAGGGCGCCGGGGTGACCCGTGCCGGCGCGGGCCAGAGCTGCCACCAGTACGGCATGGCGGTCGACAGCGCGTTGTACCGCGACGGCAAGCTGCAATGGGACATGCGCGACCCGTGGGTGCGTCGCGGCTATTTCCTGTATGGCGAACTCGCGCAGCAGGTCGGGCTGGAGTGGGGCGGGAGCTGGCGCTCGATCAAGGACTACGTGCACCTGGAGTGGAAGGCGCCATGTCGCGATGCGCGGCGTGCGGCCCGTGCCTCGGCGGGGTGAAACGCTGGGAATGGCGGGGCGGAAGAGGGGCGGATTTCAGGGCCCCAAGGACCGCCCGGATGATTCGACCCCCGGTTGCTGCTATCGTTCGTCCCCGACGCATGGATTGCGTCCGGCCCCCACGGCCGCCACCACGGAGCACGGTGCATGTCCAAACCCTTCATCGTCCTCGGCGACAAGACCGACCACGGCGGCACGGTGGTGGCGGTGTCTTCGCAGACCTTCATCGACGGCAAACCCGTCGCGCGCCTGGGCGACAAGGTGGTGTGTCCGCAGTGCAAGGGCACTTTCCCCGTTGCCGCTGGTGACCCCACGCTGATCATCGACGGCCAGCCGGTTGCGCGGCACGGCGACAAGACAGCGTGCGGGGCGACGTTGCTGTCGGGGCAGGCGCGGGTGTTTGTCGATGCCGGTGGAAGTTCCCCCAGTAGCGTGCGGGGAGGCAGTGGCGCCACCGGTTCCCCTGGGCTTTTGCGAACAGCGCCGACGGTCGCCCCAGATGGCGAGTATGACGAGGCGTTCGTTCTCCAATCGGAACTGACCGGCGTGCCGCTGGCGAACAGGCGTTATCGAATCATCCGTGAGGGTGGATCCATCGAAACCGGGGTCACGGATGACAATGGCCGGACACACGTGGTCAGGACAGAGAGGCCAGAGCGGGTGGATGTGCAGCTTGAGGAGGAGGCTGTATGAGCGGGCGCGTAATCTCCATCGCACAGGCGACCACGTCGCCAGCGTCGCAGGTGCAACGCAAGGTCGTGTCTGTGAAGGTCTACGTGGATGAAAAGGGTTATGTCCAGAACGCAGGCTTCGTCCTCAAGCCGATTGCGGCATTGGAGAAGGGAACGATGGACGGACCCAAAGCTGTGGTTCTGCACAGAACGGACTCCGGGGGAATTGCGTCACCACTCAAGTCGTTCGAAAGTGGAATCGGAACTCACTTCATCGTGGACAAGGACGGAACGGTCTACCAAGCCGCCAGCCTCCTGAAGAAGACAGCACACGTGGGCAAGATCAAATCCCGATGTTTTGACAGTGGAAGCTGTCCCGTAGACGAAATGAAGAAGATCAAGTCCTGGGGTTGGGCCCCAGCGAAAGTGTATGCCCACGAGAAATCCAAGGACTACCCCGCGCGATATCCCATGAACGAAGACAGCGTGGGCATCGAAACCGTTGCCGATCACGACGGAAAGTCATGGGAAGCACCGACGCCCGCGCAGGCACGCGCCATCCAATCGATCATCCAGATCATCAAGCGGGAGTATGGTCTGGATAACGCAGACATCTATGAACACGACAGAATCTCCTACAAGACACCGGGTGAGGGTGCAGGTTTGTTTGATGCCACTGCTGTCCATCCTCCTTCCGGCATGTAGCCTGGAGCGAGCGAAGCCGGACGTCGGAGCAATCGCAACGACAGCGGTTAGGGAGGCGCGGTACAGCGGTGCCCCCAATGATCCGCTGCAGGCAACTTGCCAGCGGTGGACGCTCACGCCAGCGCAGGTGGAGCGGTTCTTCGCTATCAGCCAGCGCTATTCCGACAGCCCGTACGGTAGTTTCTACCAGTTGCCCTGCGATATCTCTGGAACGATCTTGGTAGAACAGCGCACATGGGAGTTTCAGATCAACGGCGGTGGAACTGCGACGTGGGTGAGAGGTAACGAAGTGCGGCATTGGGGTTGTTCCGCCAAGGAATGTGAGCCACTGGTCCTCCTGCTCACCGATGGAATGAGTGGCGAGTGACACGCGTGCAATAGATTGAATGCGCAATGCGCGCGCGGTGTCGAAACACCAGGTCGTTGTGTTCAGGGATAGAGCAAGGTCAAGGAAGACGAAACGTGATCGCCATGTCGTACATTCGCCCTTTCTTGACGGTCGGCAGCGTTTACCTGCTCTCCGGAGCGGGTGCTGTGTCAGTGTGGCGCGCAACGGGAGCGACCCCGGGCGCCGGCGGCCTGCTGTTGTGGTTGGTGGCCCTGCCTACGGCGATCCTGGGCGCTGCCTGGATGTTCCAAAGGTGGCGGTCTACGCGCTCGTCATCGACCCCATTAGTGTCGACGTCTGAATCGCCGGAAACCGGGGAAGCAACTGACGTTGTGACGGACCAATCCCGTTCCCAACGCCTGGCAGTAGTCGGCGGGACACTTTGGCTGCCCGCTGGACGTGACGCCAACGACATCATCGACGCACTGCGCCGCCATCGCCGCCCAAGCCTGCATGCCACCCTGCGCGACCTGCACGGTTTCCCGGTAACCGTGGCCGACGTCGATGGTCTGGATGAAGCGGATGCCGACTGGGGCGTCGCCCCCGAAACCGAGGTCGACGTTGCCCACCGGCGCGCGCTCGCACTGTTGCGCCCGGTGGCCGAAGAACTGTTGCTCGCGGCGCTACCACCCGATGCCGCGGACACCGTCGACGACCCGTCCATCGCTCATGCGGGCCCCGCCATGCATCCATATGCGATGCACCATTCGCAGTCCGCGCGGGCCCCGGCCGCGCAACAGCGCGCCATGTTGCGCGTCGTGCTGCTGTTGTCCGCCGACTGGCCAGAAACCGCGCGCGAGCATGCCGTGACGCAGCTGCTGACGCTCGCTGATGTGTTGGGTCACGACGTCGACAGCATTGAGGCACATTGTCTCGCCGTGCACCGCGAGGCCGACGCGTGGCAGTGGTTGGCGCAGCAGGCAAGCGTGCTGGTTGACAGCAGCGTGGCAGGCGATCGGCTGATGTTGCTTGCCACGGACTCGCGCGTTTCGGAATCGCACGTCGAGCGTTTGCACAGCGAAGACCGGCTCCTGCGCGCGGGTGCCCCTGAGGGCGAAGTGCCCGGTGAAGGCGCCGCTGGACTCCTGCTGGCCGCGGTACGCCTGCCATCCCTGGTGGACAGCGCTTCGCCCAGTGGCACCGCCGCGCCACTGCCGCACGCCGATCCTTTCAATACGGACGAAGACGCAGCCGTCCACCTGCACCTGCCGCAGGTCGCGCGCGTGAACGCGAACGAGCGCGCCCGCGACGTCGCGCGCACCAGCGGCGACCTGATCGCCCGCGCGCTGGCGCTGGCCGGTTGCGGTGCAACGTCATCGCTGCAAGTGATCACCGGCGCCGACCACCGCCCCAGTCGCATGACCGAGGCCGCTACCGCGCTGGTCGCGCAGCGCCCGGACCTCGATCCGCTGGACGACGCCCTGCACCTGGGCGTGGCTTGCGGCGCGCTGGGCGTAGCCGCGCCGGTAGCGCTGCTGGCGCTGGCCGCGGCGCAGGCGCGGGACACCGCCACGCCAACGCTTGCCTATTCGCTGGCCGATCCTGCTACGCGTGCCGTCGCCGTGCTGTCGCCCGTCGTTTCTGAACCCCGCCCGCCCGCCGACGTCGAGTCGGCGGCATGAACCGCGTTGATGGATTGATGCCGTGATGAGCACCCTCAGGTACTGGTTGAGCGATTACCGCGTACTGGCCGCGCTGGCCCTGGCCGCCACCGCGGCGGTCGCGTACTTCGGCATGGAGAAGCTGGGGCGCGTGGGTTTGCTGCTGGTGCTGCTGCTAGTCCTGCTGGGCGTGACCTGGCTGGTCGTGTGGGCGGTGCGGCGCTTGCGCGCGCGCCGCGCCGCGGCGTCGCTCGAAGCGGTCGTGCAGACGCAGGGCGACCAAGCCGTGGCCAACGCGACGCCGGCAGCGCGTGCCGAAGCCGAGCAACTGCGCGAGCGCATGGGCGAAGCGGTAAAGGCGATCAAGTCGTCCAAGCTCGGCCAGCTCAAGGGCAACGCGGCGCTGTACGAGCTGCCCTGGTACGTGATCATCGGCAACCCGGCGGCGGGCAAGAGCACGGCGATCCTCAACTCCGGGCTGCGGTTCCCGTTCGAGGACAACCGCAGCAACGTCATCCGCGGCCTCGGTGGCACGCGCAACTGCGACTGGTACTTCACCACCGAAGGTATCGTGCTCGACACTGCGGGCCGCTACTCGATCAGCGCCGAAGACCGACTGGAGTGGCTGACTTTCCTCGACCTGCTCAAGCAGCACCGGTCGCGCGCGCCGATCAACGGCATCGTCATCGCCGCCTCCATCGGCGAACTGTCGGGCAGCAAGCCGGAGTTCGCGATCGAGCTGGCCAAGAACCTGCGCCAGCGCGTGCAGGAACTGACCGAACGGCTGGAAGTGTTTGCGCCGGTGTACGTGGTATTCACCAAGGCCGACCTTATCGCCGGCTTCAATGATTTCTTCCGCGGCCTCGACCCGGCCGAGCGCGAGAACGCCTGGGGCGCGACGTTGCCCTACGCGATGGACCGCCCGGGCGAGCCGCGCGTGGACACGGATGCACTGGCCGCCTTCGATCACCACTTCGACCTGCTGGCCGAAGGCCTGCGCGAGATGGGAGTGGCGCAGATGGCGATGCTGCGCGGCCGTGACGTGCCGCCGGGCCTGCTCACCCTGCCGATGGAGTTCGCCGGAATCAAGCCGGCGCTGCGCACGTTCATCGCCACGTTGTTCGAGGAGAACCCGTACCAGTTCAAGCCGGTATTCCGTGGCTTCTACTTCACCAGCGCGCTGCAGGAAGGTGTGGCGGTGCAGCCGGCGTCGGACCGCGTCGCCCGCCAGTTCGCGCTGAACGCGGGGCACGGCCACGCCGAGCGCCTGCCGGTACTGGAAAGCAGTCACTTCCTGCTGGGTCTGTTCCGCAAAGTGATCTTCGCCGACCGCGACCTGGTGCGGCAGTACGCCAGCCCCAAGCGCAACCGCCTGCGCTATGCCGCGTTTGCCGCGGGTGCGGGCGTGCTGGCCTTGGCGCTGGCCGGATGGACGTGGTCGTACACCGGCAACCGCCAGCTGGTGGCCAACGTCACCGCCGACTTCGACAAGGCCGTCGCCCTGCAGCACGAGCGCGTGGATCTGCAATCGCGGATCGAGGCGCTGCTGATCCTGCACGACCGGCTGGCGCAGCTGGACCAGTACCGCAAGGACAACCCGATCTCCCTGGGCCTGGGCCTGTACCAGGGCGAGAGGATCGAGGCCAAGCTGCGCGCCGAGTTCTTCCACGGCATGCGCCAGCTGATGCTGCAGCCGGTCACTGCGCGCCTGGAGGGCTACCTCGGTGATGTGGTCGCGCACCGCGGACAGGTGCGCACGCCAGCCCCCGGCGCCGACATCGCCGGCGCATCCACAGCCGAGGGTCTCGCGGCGACGGGAGCGATGGCTGCATCCGCGACCGCGGATGGCGCGGACGCGTTGTATCGCGAAGCCTCACCGACCGACGCCGAGGACGCGTACAACGCACTCAAGACCTACCTGATGCTCGGCGACCGCAGCCGGGTGGAGGTCAGCCACCTCGACGACCAGCTCACCCGTTTCTGGCGCAGCTGGCTCGAGGCCAACCGCGGCGCCATGCCGCGCGAGGAACTGCTGCGCGCCGCCGGCCGGCTGATGACCACCTACGTGGCGCTGTCGACCGACCCGCAATGGCCGCTGATCGAACCCAAGTTCGGGCTGGTCGACGATGGACGCGAAACCCTGCGTCTGGTGATGAAGGGCACGCCGGCGCGCGACCGCGTCTACGCGCAGATCAAGGCGCGTGCCGCGACCCGCTTCACGCCGGTCACGGTCGCCGGTCTGCTGGGCGAGGATGGCGCGCGCGGCGCGGTGCAGGGCAGCCATTCGGTGCCGGGTACGTTCACCCGCGCCGCGTGGGAAGAGTACGTGCAGGACGCCATCGGCGAGGCCGCCAACGCCGAGCTCAGCAGCACCGACTGGGTGCTAGAGGCCACCGTGCAGGATGACCTGACGCTGGCCGGCAGCCCCGAACACGTGGCGAAGGAACTGACCGCGCTGTACAAGGCCGAGTACGCGCGGCAATGGAGCCAGTTCCTGCAGGGCGTGAGCGTCGCCGAGTTCGGCAGCTTCGAGCAAGCGGCGTTGCAGATGGACCGCATCGGCGACCCGGGCAATTCGCCCCTGCGCAGGCTGTTGGAGGCGGTGAACCGCGAGACGGTGTGGGACAACCCCGCCGCGCAGCGCGGCGGTGAAGGCGGTGGCCTCGTGGCGTGGTTCAACCGCGCGGTACTGGGCCGTACGCCGCAGACCACGGGCGCCGACGGCAAGCCGACGGCGGTGGTGATGGGCCCGATCGGCCGCGAGTTCCAGGGTTTGGCGCGGCTGATGCAGCCGCGCGACGGGCAACCAGCGCTGGCCGATTCCTACTTCAAGGCGCTGGGCAAGCTGCGCAGCCGCCTCAACGCGATCAAGGGCCAGGGCGACCCGGGCCCGGGCGCGCGCAAGCTGATGCAGGAGACGCTGGACGGCAACAGCGGCGAGATCGGCGAGGCCCAGCGCCTGGTCGATGAGCAGATGCTCAACGGCCTGACCGACTCGCAGCGGCAGGCATTGCGTCCGCTGCTGATCCGCCCGGTGGTGCAGGCGTTCGCCGCGCTGGTGCGCCCGGCCGAGGGCGAGCTCAACCGCACGTGGGCGGCGCAGGTGTACCAGCCGTTCGAGCAGGGCATCGGCCGCAAGTACCCGTATGACACGGCGGCCAGCGTCGAGGCCGCGCCAGCCGACGAGGCGCAGATCTTCGGTCCCGACGGCGCCATCGCCCACTTCAGCAGCGAGGCGCTGGGCGCGCTGGTGATCCGCCGCGGCAACACCATGACCCCGCAGCGCTGGGCCGACATCGGCATCAACCTGCGCCCCGAGCTGATGGAAGGCTATGCCGGCTGGGTCGCCCCGGTCGGCGGTCCCGGAGCGACGGCAGGCGGTGGCGGACCGAGCATGGTGTTCGAAATCCGCCCGGGCCCGGCGCTGGGCCGCGAGTACACCATCACCGTTGACGGCCAGCAGTTGCGCTACCGCAACACGCCGGCGACGTGGACTACCTTCACCCTGCCCAACCCGCAGGGCACCCCGGGCGTGCGCATCGAGTCGGTCACCGCCGACGGGCGCAGCGTCGAGGTGTTCAATGCGCCCGGGGTGAAGGGCATGTCGCGGTTGTTCGAAACGGCGCGCACCACGCAGCTGGGTGACCAGCACTACCGCATGGCCATCGGCGATGGCGAGGCGATGGTGAACGTGGAGCTGCGCATCGTCAGCGTCAGCCATGCGCAGGAGCGCCAGACCACCGGCGGCAAGCGCGGCGGGCGCCTGCCGGCATCGGTGGCCGGACTGGTCGCGAACGCGCCGGCCACGGCCTCCGCTGGCGCACCCGCGACCGGCAGTGCGGGCGACACCGCGCCTGGCGGTACTGCGCCGGCCGGCGGGGCTGGTGTCGGTGGCTCCACCGCCATCCCCGCGGGGGCACGTTGATGGCGGTCGTGATCGACACCGTCTGGCCGGTGGGTTACTTCGGCAAGCTGCCAGCCCGCGGTGACTTTGTCCGCGCTGGCGAGCACACGCCGCTGATGCAGCAGCTGGACCGCTGGGCCGAACAGGCCGCGGAACTGCTGGCACGCGATCCCGACTGGAAGCGCACCTACGACATCGCGCCGCCGATGCATTTCGCCTTCCTCGGTTCGCGCAGCCGCAGCGGCGTTGGCGGGCACATGCTCGCCAGCCGCGACGCCTCCGAGCGACGCTTTCCGTTCATGGTGGCGACCCGCTTCGATATTGCCACCCCGTTACCGTTCCTCGCGCGCAGTCCGTTGGCCCTGAGCCGGCCGTGGGGGGGCATGGCGCGGCAGGCGCGCCAGGCGGTGGCCGCCGAGGACCCGGCGCCGATGCTGCGCGAACTGGCTGAGATGCGCGTGTCGCTCAGCGTGGACCCGGCGCATTACGAGGCCCCCTTCATCGACTTCCTCGACCTGCAGGACATCGGGGCGTTGGATGGCCTGCTGCGCGGCGCCGGCCACGACGGCCGGCTGGCGTGGACGTTGCCGGCGCTGGGCCTGCTGCTGCAGCCGGTGCTGACCGGTGGTGGGGCGCAGATCGACAAGGGGCTGTCGCTGCCGCTGCCGCGCGACCCGCTGTACCGCCCGCTGGTCGCCGCGTTCTGGCTGGACCTGCTGGCGGGCTTCCTGGCGCGTGCGGCATTCGAGCTGGTGGTGCTGGTGCCGGACGGACCGAGTCCGCGCTTGGTGGTCGGCTTCAACGGCGCCGACGGTCGCACCCTGCACGCGGCCATGGATCCGCGGGCGGCGGACGACCACCTGATCCGCGTCGACGACGCGGAGTGGGTGGAGGAGCAGGTGGCGGGCGACTACGGACTCAACCGGCTGGCGAGTTTCCTCGACCGCGACGAGCTGTCGCTGCGGGTGGCACGCAAGCTGTTTGGCGAAACGTTTCTGGGGACATGAACATGGGCAAGCGCGTCATCGGTTGGGCAGGCGCGGCGGGCACGGGCCTGCTGCTGGCCGTGATAGGGATAGGGGGCGTGGCGGGGCGGGTACGCGCATCGCAGCAGGTACCCGCGGCAGTTGCCGCAGTGGCTGCCACTTCGGCCCCCGCCGCGCCAGGGCCGCTTCCCGCGGCCGCAGCCAGCCCCGCCGACAAGCCGGTGGTCGTGGCCGGCACGGTGCCCGACGAAGCCACCCGCGTCGCCGTGCTCGCACGGTTGCGCGCGCTGTACGGCGAGGCGCGCGTGGTGGACCGCATCGAGGTCGACAACGTGGTCGCGCCGCCCAATTGGCAGTCGCACGTGGTCAACCTGCTGGGCGATGACCTGCGCCAGGTATCTGGCGGCCAGCTGGAGGTCAACGGCAACGTGGTGCGCGTGCAGGGCGAAGTGGGCAACGAGGCGCAGCGCCAGCAACTGGCCAGCCGCATGTCGACCTCGCTCAACCGCACGTGGACCGTGCACAACGTTCTGCGCGTGGGTGGTTCCAAACAGGCGGTGCTGGACCAGGCGCTGGCCAACCGCACCATCGAGTTCCAGAGTGGCAGCGCCAACCTGACTGCGCAGGGCATCGCCGTGCTGGAGCAGATGGCTGCGGCCATGCGCAGCATCGGCACCGCGCGGGTGCGGATCAGCGGGCACACCGACAACGTCGGCGCGCGCGCGGCCAACGTTACGCTGAGCCAGTCACGTGCAGACGCGGTGCGCCGTTATCTGGAGAGTGCCGGGATCGAGGCGTCGCGCATGACCGTGCAGGGGCTGGGCCCGGACCGCCCGGTGGCCGACAACAGCAGCGCCGACGGTCGCGCACGCAACCGGCGCATCGAGTTCACCGTGCTGTAAGCGCGGCGGTCGACCCGGGTTACTCCAACCCCTCGTCGCGCTCGTCGATATCCAGCAGCTCCTGCATCTGCGCGAGCGTGCTGTCGTCCTTGATCACACGCTTGAGCCACACGTGCAGTGGCATCTCTCCCCAGCGCGCGGCCTTGTCGGCGAGGTAGGCGACCGGGCTGTGCGGCTCGGTGCGGCGGAAGAACTCGGCCACGCGGCGCAACTGGGCGATAGCTTCCTTGCGCGTGGCGATGGCGCCGTTAGGCAATGCGGCTGCGCCAGCGGACACGGCCGCCACGTTCGCCGAATCCAGCGACGCGTCGGCAAACGTATCCGTCGTCGAGGTCGGCAGTTCATCCACCTCGCCGTCGAGCAACACACCCGCCTCGCGTGCGAAGCGCCGCACCACGTCTTCCAGGTGCCCGAGTTGCTCGCGCACCGCGGTGAAGCTGGGGCCATCCATTCCCAGGCGCGCGTCCACCGCCTGCTCCAGCGCCTGCAGTGCGGAGCGGCACGCGGGCAGCGCTTCCACCAGTTGCACGTAGAAGCCATGCGTCGTGGCGCGGCGGGCCGCCTCCAGCGTGGCCAGGGGCGTGCCGTCGTGGTCGTCGCCGCGGCGGGCGCGCGCCGCCTCGAAATCGGCGAGGCCGAAGCGGCCCTGCGGTGCCTGGGTCAACGGCAACTCGCGCATCCACGTCATCGAATGCGCCAGCAGCCAGGTCAGGGTGCCGATGCGCTGCTCGAAGTCGCCGTCGTCGGCCTGCGGGTGCAGACTGTCCCACAGTTCGTCGCACAGGCCGGCCACCAGCCGGTAGCCGTCGGCCAGTCCGGCGAAGCCGTGCAGGCGAGTCTGCGCCTCGGCCCACCACACCGCCAGCTGCAGGTCCTTGCTCTGCGCGCCCAGCAGGTCGCCGCAGCGACGCGCCACCTGTGACCAGTCGGCGGTCTTCAGCTCGGTGACCCATTCGCCCTGTGCCAGCGTGGGATCGTCGGCGCGCCGCGCTTCGCGGATCGCGTCGTAGTCGGAGGAAAACGAGAGGTCGGCGCCCGCAGGCGCAGCCCCGGCCAACGGGGCGAGGAGAACGTCCAGTTCCACGAGTGCAGGTCCGTTGCGTGGTTATGCCGCCATGCTACCACTGCGCCGCGGCGTGGCGGCACCGGCGCTACGGACTGCGCCGCCTCACAACGCGACCACGCGCACCGGAATCGACTTGGCCGCCGGAGTGCCGCTGATCCGGTCGTAGTAGTCCAGCGGCAGCAGCGGGTTGAGCTCGGGGTAGTAGCCGGCCACCGCGCCGCGCGGCATCGGGTAGTCCAGCACGGTCAGGCCATCCACCCGACGACTGCGGCCGTCGGTGCTGATGGTTTCCAGTGCCACCCGCGCCTCGGGCGGCAGGCCGCGCGCGGCGCGGTCCTCGGCGTTCATGAACAGCACCATGCGGTCGTTGTACACGCCCCGGTAGCGGTCGTTGTAGCTGTAGATGGTGGTGTTGAACTGGTCGTGCGACCGCACCGTGGCCAGCCGCAGCATGCCCGGATCGTCCACCGGCGCATTCACGTGCAGACCGGGCAGCGGCAGGAAGTTGGCCTTGCCGTTGGGCGTCTTCCACACCCGCCGGCGTGGCGCCACGTCCAGGTGGAAGCCCTCGGGGTTTTCCATCTTCCGGTTGAAGTCGGCGTAGATCTCCGGGTACACCGCGGCAATCTTGTCGCGGATGGCGTCGTAGTCGTCGATGTAGGCCGCCCAGTCGACCTTGCTGTCGGGCAACGTGGCCATCGCCATGCGGCAGACGATCTCCACCTCCGGCAGCAGGTGTGGGCTGGCCGGCTCCAACACGCCGCGCGAGGCGCTGACGTTGGACATCGAATCCTCGATGGTCACGAACTGCTCGCCCTTGGCGGTGCGCAGCCGTTCGGAGCGCGCCACGACCGGCAGGATCAGCGCGTCCTTGCCATGCACCAGATGGCCGCGATTGAGCTTGGTGGCGATGCCTACGGTCAGTTCCAGCTTGCGCATCGCCTCATAGGCGCGCTCGGTGTCCGGCACCGCGCGCACGAAATTGCCGCCCATGCCGATGAACACCTTGGCAGTGCCGGCCAGCATCGCTTCCACGCTTTCCACCGTGTGGTGACCCCAGTCGCGCGGCGGCTCGAAACCGAACACCTCGCGCACCCGGTCCAGGTAGGCCGCCGATGGGCGCTCATCGATGCCGACGGTGCGGTCGCCCTGCACGTTGGAATGCCCGCGAATCGGCGAAATACCGGCGCCCGGCTTGCCGTAGTTGCCCTTCAGCAACAACAGGCCCGCGACCTGCTGCAGCAGCCGCGAACCCGACTGGTGCTGGGTCAGGCCCATGCCGTAGCAGATGATGGTGGCGTTGGAGCGGATGTAGATCTCGGCGCAGCGGCGGATCTGCGCTTCCTCCAGTCCCGAGACTGCCACGATCTCGCTCCAGTCCTGCGCCAGCACATCCTCGCGGATGGCGTCGATGCCGACGGTGTGCTCGCGGATGAAGTCGTGGTCGAGGACGGTTTCGCCCGCCGCTTCGCGTTCGAACATCACCTTCATCATGCCCTTGATCAGCGCGAGGTCGCCGCCGATCTTGATGTGCACGAACTCGCTGCTGATCGCGGTGGAACCGAAGGTCGCCATCTGCACGATGTCCTGCGGCTCGGTGAAGCGGATCAGCGCGCGCTCCGGCATCGGGTTGACCGCGACGATCGGGATGCCGCGTTTCCGCGCCTCGACCAGGTTGCTCATCATCCGCGGCGCATTGGTGCCGGTGTTCTGGCCGATGACGAAGATCGCCTCGGCGTGCTCGAAGTCCTCCAGCACCACCGTGCCCTTGCCCACGCCAATGGCCGGCGGCAGGCCGCGGCTGGTGGGCTCGTGGCACATGTTGGAGCAGTCCGGGAAGTTGTTGGTGCCAAACTCGCGGACGAAGATCGAGTACAGGAACGCTGCCTCGTTCGGGGTGCGGCCGGAGGTGTAGAACTCGGCCTGGTGCGGGCTGTCCAGCGCCTGCAGGTGGCGGCCGATCAGGGCGAAGGCGTCGTCCCAGCTGCACGGTACGTAATGATCGGTCGCCGCGTCGTAGCGCATCGGCTCGGTCAGCCGGCCCTGCATCTCCAGCCAGTAGTCCGACTGTTCCATCAACGCGCTCACGCTGTGCTGCGCGAAGAACTCGCGGGTCACACGGAACGTGGTGGCCTCGTGCGCCAGCGCTTTGGCGCCGTTCTCGCAGAAGTCGAATTTCTTGCCGCAGGCCTGGTCGGGATAGGCGCAGCTCGGGCATTTGAAGCCGCCCGGTTTGTTCATCACCGCCAGCGCCTTGGAACCCTTCACGATCACGCTCTGTTCCAGCAGCACCTTGGCGGTGGCCGCGGCCGCGCCCCAACCGCCGGCCGGCTGGTCGTAGGGCTGGTAGCGGGGAGGCTTGGGCTGGGTCATGGCGCGCGCATTCCCGGGGGCCGGTGGGTCGGGGCAGTTAAGCACTTTGCACCACCGCGCTCCACCCGCCCGGTCCGTGTCGAAGCGATGGCCACAACGGCGGCGGCGACCGCGCCGCGAGGCGATCCACCGCCTGCCGACCCGCAGGCCATGCTCCCGGACGCCCGTCGCACGCCGGCACCCCCGGCATGCAGTGCATCGCCGAGGTTTGCGCCCTGGCTGTCTACCAGGCGCTGAAACCGCTGGGTCATTACACGCCTCGGCCTCCTGCGGGGGCCGGAGCCGGGGTTCCGGTCGGGTTCGAAACACGGGGAAATGGCGCGCCTGGAGGGATTCGAACCCCCGACCAATGGCTTCGGAAGCCACTACTCTATCCGGCTGAGCTACAGGCGCGTGGTGCTGCATCGCCGTCGGCATTGCACCGGCGGGACGGGCATTCTAGCCGGAAACGCATACGCCTGCCTGCCCTGTCGCCGCGGTCGCCGGGCGCGCAATGCGACAATGCCCCGCTCCGCCGCGCGGCCGCGCGCCCCTTCCGCACACCCCGTCGCCATGGCCTACGAACGCTTCGAAAACCCGAGCACGCCCCGCGCCCCCGCCTGGCGGCGCAAACTGGCGCTGTACTGGCAGTTGGTGCGCGGCGACCGGCCGATCGGCTGGCTGCTGCTGCTGTGGCCCACATGGTGGGCGCTGTGGCTGGCCGCCGATGGCGTGCCGCCGCTGTGGACGCTGTTCGTGTTCAGCGCCGGCGTGTGGTTGACCCGCTCGGCGGGGTGCGTGATCAACGACTACGCCGATCGCTGGCTGGACCCGCATGTGGAGCGCACGCAGGGACGGCCGCTGGCCACCGGCGCGGTAGGCGGACGGGAGGCGCTGGCGGTGTTCGCGGTGCTGATGCTGGTGGCGTTCGCGCTGGTGCTGACCATGAACCGGCTGACGGTGTGGTTGAGCGTGGTGGGCGTGTTCCTCGCCGCCAGTTATCCGTACCTCAAGCGCTACACCTACCTGCCGCAGGTGTACCTGGGCCTGGCCTTCGGCTGGAGCATCCCGATGGCGTTCGCGGCAGTGCAGGGCACGGTGCCGCCGGTGGCGTGGCTGCTGTACTGCGCCAACATCCTGTGGACCACCGCCTACGACACCTGGTACGCGATGGTCGACCGCGAGGACGACCTGAAGATGGGCAGCAAGTCCACCGCGATCCTGTTCGCCGAAATGGACCTGGTGGCGCAGGGCGTGCTGTATGCGCTGGCGTTTGCCGCATTCGCGCTGGTCGGGCACCGCGCCGGCCTAGGGATGTACTGGTGGTTGGGACTGGGCGTGGCGGCGGCGCTGGTGGTGTACGAGTTCGTGATCGCCCGCACCCGCGCGCGCGAGGCGTGCTTCAAGGCGTTCCTGCACAACCACTGGGTGGGCGCGGCGATCTTCGCCGGGCTGGCCTTGGATCGTGCGGTATCTTGAGTGACATCGCCGACGGCAGAGGTGCCCGGCCGCCGGTGGCGTTTCCAGCGCCTGACCCAGCAGGCCCGGACACCCTACAGCGCCCGGGCGCACACCCACGCATCCACGCGGCGCACGCCCGCTTCGCGCAACGCCCAGGCGGCCGCGTGCAGGGTGGCGCCGGTGGTCATCACGTCGTCAACCAGCGCCACGTGCGCCGGTAGCGGACCGCGCGCGACCACCGCAAAGGCGTCGTCGAGGTTGCCTTGGCGGCCTTCCGCATCCAGCCTCGACTGCGGCCGGGTGTGGCGAATGCGCTGCAGCAGCCCATCGCGCAGCGGCACGCCGAGCTGGCGCGCCAGCGGGGCGGCTATCTCGCGGGCCTGGTTGTAGCCACGCTCGCGCAGGCGTCGGCGATGCAGCGGCACCGGGACCAGGGCTTCGGGCAGCGGCTGTTCGGCGAGGGCCTCGGCCATCAATCGCGCCATCAGGCGGCCGGCGGCCAGTTCGCCGTGGAACTTCAGGCGGGGCAGGAGCCGGTCCAGCGGTGCGGCATAGGCGAAGGCGGCGTGGGTGTGGGCGAGCGGCGGGGGCTCGTGTTCGCACAGGGTGCAGGTGGCGCTGTCGCCCTCGGATGCGGCGGGCAGGGGCAGCGCGCAGCGGTGGCAGGCCGGGCCGCTCCACGGCAGTTGCCGATCACAGCCGGCACAAAGGTCGCGGCCGTCCTGGCCGGGGTCGCCGCACAGCAGGCAGCGGGCAGGCCATAGCGCCCCGGCCAAAGGGGCGAGGGACGCGGCCAGCATCCCGCGCAGTGCCGTGAGGCGGTGCAGCGCGCCGTGGGCGTTGGCGGGGCGGCGCGGACCGCCACGGGAGGGGGCGGCCCAAACAACGCCGTGCCGCGACGTGGCACTGTCAACTTTCAAGCGAGCGTTTTGGTTGACAGGGTCGGTCATGCTTTCCAGACTGCCCGCCTTCCCTCGTGCTGTCTGTCAGGCGCCGCCCATGCAAGCTGTCAGTGAAATCCCCGCCGTGCCGTCGGCGCCGCTCCGCCACGACTGGTCCCGTGCCGAGGTCCGCGCGCTGTTCGACCTGCCCTTCCCCGAGCTGCTGCACCGCGCCGCCGGCGTGCACCGCCAGCACTTCGATCCGAGCGAGGTCCAGGTCAGCACACTGTTGTCGGTCAAGACCGGTGGCTGCCCCGAGGACTGCGCCTATTGCCCGCAGGCCCAGCGCTACGACACCGGCGTGGACGCCAGCAAGCTGATGAGCACCGAGGCGGTGCTGGACAAGGCCAAGGCCGCCAAGGCCGCCGGCGCCAGCCGTTTCTGCATGGGCGCGGCGTGGCGCTCGCCGGCCGACCGCGACATTCCCAAGGTTGCCGCGATGATCCGCGAGGTGAAGTCGCTTGGCCTTGAGACCTGCGCCACCCTGGGCATGCTCAGTGGCCCGCAGGCGCAGACCCTGCGCGAGGCCGGGCTGGACTACTACAACCACAACCTCGATACCGCGCCCGACTTCTACAACCAGATCATCCATACCCGCGAATTCCAGGACCGTCTCGACACGCTGGCGCACGTGCGCGACGCGGGCATGAAGACCTGCTGCGGCGGCATCGTCGGCATGGGCGAGAGCCGCGACCAGCGTGCGGGGTTGCTGCAGACGCTGGCCAACCTGCCGGCGCATCCGGACTCGGTGCCGATCAACCGGCTGGTGCAGGTGGAAGGCACACCGCTGGCCGGCACCACCGAACTGGACCCCTTCGAATTTGTGCGTACCATCGCAGTTGCGCGGTTGCTCATGCCGCAGTCTATGGTGCGGTTGTCGGCCGGACGCGAGGCCATGAGCGACGAGTTGCAGGCGCTCTGTTTCCTCGCCGGCGCCAACTCGATCTTTTATGGGGAGAAGCTTTTGACCACCGGTAACCCGGACACCGAACGGGATCTGGCCCTGTTCGCCCGCCTTGGCCTGCGCCCGATGCAGGTCGCGGTGGAGGCGAAGGCCGGCACCGTGCACGCCGACATCATCGAAGGATCGAACCACTACGGCGCGGAAGCCGGCGGCTGCGGCTCCAATTGTTCCTGCGCGGCCTGAGCCATGGCCCGTGCAGTCTGGCGTGACCGCATCCAGGCCGCCCGCGCCCAGCGCGCGGCCCAGCACCGGGTGCGCGAACGCCGCACCGTGACCCATCGCGACGGTGCCCGCTGCGAGGTGGACGGCCGCTGGCTGACCAACTTCTGCGGCAACGATTACCTTGGCCTTTCGCAGCACTTCAAGGTGACCGCGACTCTGGGCGACGTGGCTGCGCGCGAAGGCGCCGGTGGCGTGGCCTCGCACCTGGTCTGCGGCCACCATGCCGCGCACGAGGCGCTGGAGCGCGAACTGGCCGACTGGCTCGGTGCGCCGCGCGCGCTGCTGTTCGGCAGCGGCTACCTGGCCAACCTGGCCGTGGTGCAGGCGCTGCTCGGCGACGAGGACGTGTGCGTGCAGGACCGGCTCAACCACGCCAGCCTGATCGATGCCGCGCGCCTCGCCGGCTGCCGCCTGCGCCGCTACCCGCATGCCGATGCCGAAGGCGCGATCCGCCAGTTGCGCAGCGTGCCGGACGGCATGGCGATGCTGGCCACCGATGGCGTGTTCAGCATGGACGGCGACATCGCGCCGCTGCGCGAGCTGTCGCTGGCCTCGCGCGTGCAGAAGGCACTGATGTACGTCGACGACGCGCACGGCGTGGGCGTCATCGGCCCGGATGGCCGTGGTTCGGTCGCTGCGGCGCGGATGGGCGTGGAGCAGGTGCCGTTGCAGCTGGCCACGCTCGGCAAGGCGCTGGGTGGCTACGGCGCGGCGGTGGTCGGCGATGCCGACCTGATCAACCACCTCGCCGAAACCGCGCGGCCGTACATCTACACCACCGCGCTGCCGCCGGCGCAGGCCGCGGCGTCGCTGGCGGCGGTGAAGCTGGCGCGCACCGAGCACTGGCGGCGCGAGCGCCTGCACGAACTGGCCGTTCGCCTGCGCGAGCGCACCAAGGTGCACGGCTTCAAGCTGCTGCCCTCGGACACGCCGATCCAGCCGTTGGTCTGCGGCGACGAGCGCGTGGCGATGGCGATGGCGCACGCGTTGGAAATGCAGGGCTTCTGGGTGGCGGCGATCCGCCCGCCCACCGTGCCCGAGGGCAGCGCTCGCCTGCGCATCACCCTGTCGGCGCTGCACACCCCGGCCGACGTGGATGCGCTGGTCGAGGCATTGGCGTGGGCGCGCGACGCGGTCGAACACGGCTACGACGCGGTCGCCTGACCGAGGCGTCCGCGATGCTGCGCTGACCCGATCGGCCCCCGCACGCTGTCGCGGGCCACGGGCCGGCGCGTTTCCTTTTCCCGAGGCGTTGCGGCGTTGGCCCGTCACCGCTTCCTGTAGTCAGATGTCGTGATGAACCTGCATATCGAATCCCACGGCCGCGGGCCGTCGCTGGCCCTCGTCCATGGCTGGGCCATGCACGGCGGCTTGTTCATGCCGCTGGTCGAGCGCCTGGCCGACCGCTACACCCTGCACCTGGTCGACTTGCCCGGCCACGGCCATTCCCGCGACTCGACCGCGCCGCTGTCGCCCGAGACGCTGTCGGCCGAACTGGTCGCGCGCGTGCCCGATGCGGTGTGGCTGGGCTGGTCGCTGGGCGGCCAGTTCGCGCTGCGCGCCGCGCTCGACCATCCAGAGGCCGTGCGCGGGGTGGTGCTGGTCGCGTCCTCGCCGCGCTTCGTGACCGGCGAGGACTGGCCGCACGGCGTCGGTCCCGACCTGTTCCGCGATTTCGGCGCGGCGCTGCGTCGTGACTTCCGCGGCACGCTGGAAGGCTTCCTCGCGCTGGAGTCGCTGGGCTCGGCCACCGCGCAGGACGACCTGCGCAACCTCAAGGGCCATGCCTTTGAACGCGGCGAGCCCGCCGAGCGTGCGCTGCAGGAAGGCCTGGCGCTACTCGACCGTGCCGACCTGCGCGAGGACCTGACCCGGCTGAAGGTGCCCAGCCTGTGGATTTCCGGGCGTCGCGACCGGCTGGTGCCCGCTGGCGCGATGCCGGCTGCCGCCAAGCTGGCGCACGCCGCGCGCAGTGTGGTGATCGCCAATGCCGGCCACGCACCGTTCCTCAGTGCCACGGCGCAGGTGGCCGAGGAGATCGACCAATTCATGCAGGCGCTGCCGGCGCTTCCGGGCGACAATAGCCCCCAGGCCGGCTAGGCGCCGGTATCCCCCGCCACGGACGACGGCGCGTGGTGCCCTCCCTGCACCGCCGCCTGCGCGATGGAACGCGCCGCAGGACTGCCATGACCGAACTGTTCGACCATCGCCAGGTGCGCCGCAGCTTCTCGCGCGCCGCGCAGCACTACGACGCCGCCGCCGCGTTGCAGCGCGAAGTGGGCGCCCGCCTGTCCGAATCGCTGGACTACTACGAGGACGCCTCGCGCAATGCGCCGTCGCCGCAGGTCATCGTCGACCTGGGCTGCGGCCCGGGTCATGCCGCCGCAGCCATGCAGAAGCGCTGGCCGAAGGCGCAGGTGATCGCGCTCGACCTGGCGATCGGCATGCTGCGGCAGACCCGCGCCAATACCGCCGGCCGCCTGCCGGCGTTCCTCGACTTTGCCCGCCGTCCCGAGCCGGTGTGCGCCGACGTGGCGCGATTGCCGTTGCGCGATGCCAGCGTCGACATCCTCTACTCCAACCTGTGCCTGCAGTGGCTGGACGACCTGCCTGCGGTGTTCGCCGGGTTCCGCCGCGCGCTCAAGCCGGGCGGGATGCTGCTGGTGTCGACCTTCGGCCCGGACACGCTGTTCGAGCTGCGCGGCGCGTTTTCCGAAGCCGATGCCGCGCCGCACGTCAGCCTGTTCCCGTCGATCGCGCAGTTCGGCGACGCGCTGATCGCCGCCGGCTTCAAGGATCCGGTGCTGGACCGTGACGAGTTCACCGCGCGCCACGACGACATGGCGCTGCTGATGCGCGAGCTGCGCACGCTCGGTGCAACCAACGCCATGCAGGAGCGCCGCCGCGCACTCACCGGACGCGCGCGCTTTGCCCGCGCCGCGCAGGCCTACGAGCAACTGCGCGGCGAGGACGGCAAGCTGCCGGCCACGTGGGAAGTGATCTATGCCCACGCCTGGGGCCCGCCGCCCGGCGCGCCGATCCGCGTCGGCGGCGTGGACGAGGTGCAGGTGCCGGTGTCGGCCATCAAGGTGAGGAAGCGCGGATGAAGCAGCCGGGTTGCGTGCTGGCGATGCGCGGGCGTCCCGCCCCGATTCAATGTGCCGTGGCGAGGTGCGAGTCGTGACCGCAGGCGCAGGCAAGGCCAGTCGCGTCGCGCTGTGGGCGGTGGCCATCGCCTTGCTGTCGGCGCTGTTCTTCACCTGCACCTACGTGCTCAACCGCGCGGCCGCCACCGGTGGCGGCCACTGGGCGTGGACCGCCAGCCTGCGCTACCTGATCACCCTGCCGCTGATGCTGTTGGTGATGCCGTGGCAGGGCGGCATCCGGCCGGTGTGGCGGGCGATACGCGCGCACCCGGGGCCGTGGCTGGGCTGGAGCGCGCTGGGCTTCGTCGGCTTCTACCTGCTGCTCAGTTACGCCGCCGCCAGTGGGCCGTCGTGGCTGGTGGCGGGCACGTTCCAGCTCACCGTGATCGCCGGGATGCTCTGTGCGCCGTTCCTGTACCGCGATGCGCGCGCGAAAGTGCCGATGCCGGCGCTGGCGGTCGGCGCGCTGATCGTGGCGGGCGTGCTGATGATGCAGGTCGGCCACGGCGATGGCCTCGACGTGGACGGCTGGATCGCGCTGCTGTGCGTGGCGGTGTCGGCCTTCGCCTACCCGCTGGGCAACCGCGGCCTGTTGCTGCATCTGGAGCGGGTGGGCATCGAGCTCAACGCCACCCAGCGGGTGTTCGGCATGACCCTGGCCAGCCAGCCGCTGTGGCTGCTGGTCGCGGCGTTCGCGTGGCAGCAGGCGGGTGCGCCGCCGATGGGCCAGGTGTGGCTGGCGGCAGGCGTCGCGCTGGGCGCGGGCATCATCGCCACGGTGCTGTTCTTCCAGGCCACCGGCATGGTGCGCAACGACCCGACCGCGCTGGCCGCGGCCGAGGCGATGCAGGCGGCCGAGCTGCTCTTCGCCACGCTGATCGGCGTGTTGTGGCTGGGGGAAGTCTGGCCGCAGGGTCGCGCATTGTGGGGCGCGGTGGTGGTGGTCGTCGGCATCGTGGCCTTCAGCGTGGTGGCCGCGCGGAGCGCCGCGGGCAACCGCACGGCGACCGAGGCCTTGCAGGGCGACCACGGCGCCTAGGCGTCGCCACTCAACGCCGCGCCGGCTCCACCTGGAAGATGACGCGCCCGCGGTAGGGCGTGCCCAGTGCGGTGGCACGGTACCCCAATGCGTCGATGCGCGCGCGGAACTCTTCCCAGCGCGCCTGCTTGCACACCCACACCACGTGCGGTTCGTGCTCGGCGAGCTCGCGCGCGAGGTCGGTGTCGTTGACGGGGTTGAAGCGCGCCTGGGGTTGCGGGTCCAGCGCGACCTTCTCGATTTCCGCCCCCAGGTGCAGGTGCAGGCCGTAGCGCGTCATGTCCTCGAGGAAGGCCACTTCCTGCACCGGGCCGTGGCTGCGTGCGCGGATCGCGTCCGCCCATTCGGCCGCGTTCTTGTGCGTGGGCCACAGCGCGGCGCCGAGTTTCAGCGCCAGCAGCACGCCAGCCCACGCCGCCAACCACGGCCAGCGTGGCAGGCCACGTCCTTCCGACGTGCGTTGCGCCGTGATCGCCAGCGCGATCGGCACGAACAGCGGCAGCAGGTACAGCGGCATCCGCGACTTGGACAGGCAGAACACCAGCAACGGCAGCAGGATCCACAGCGCCAACAGCAGCGCCGGCGCGTCTTCGCCGCGTGTGGCCCGATCACGGTGCCAGCGCCGCAGTTGCGCCGGCAACGACCGCAGCCAACGCCACAACGGCGCGCTCCACGGCAGCGTGCCGATCAGCAGCGTGGGCAGGTACACCTGCAGCCAGCCATACCACTCGCCATGGCGGCCGAACTCGTTGGTGGTGACGCGGTTCACCACCTCGTCACCGATGAAGTACTCGAACAGTCCCGGATGGTTGAGTACCACCGCCACGTACCACGGCAACGCCAGCAGCACGAACAACCCCAGCCCCCACCAATGCAGGGTGCGCCGGCGCCGTTCGCGCGGCAGCAGCAGGTTGAACGCAAAGACCACCAACAACGGCAACAGTGCCGGCGGACCCTTGGTCAGGAACGCCAGCGCGAACGCCACCCACATCAGTGCGACCCAGCCCAGTCCCACGCGATCGCGCGCTGCGGTACCCACGCGCCACTGCGCTTCGACGAATGCGTACAGCGCCAGCGTCTCGAACGCGGCCAGCAGGTAGTCGGTGGTGATCAGCTGCGAGGCGCCCAGTGGCAGCAGCATGGTCGCGTAGACCACGGCCGCCTGGTGTTGCGTGCCCGGCATCATCCGCCGTGCCAGCCGCCACACCAGCCACACCGACAGCAGGTAGGCCAGCGCTGCCGGCAGCCGTGCCGCCCACGGGTTGTGCCCGAACACCGCGACGCTGGAGGCGATCGCCCAGTAGGTCAGCGGTGGCTTGGTCCAGTGCCCGACTTCGTGGTGGCGGCGCGGGTTGAGCCAGTCGCCGCTGTCGAGCATGTTGAGCGCGACGTTGGTGTAGCGGCCCTCGTCCGGATCCCAGATGCCGCGGCTGCCGAGAAAACCAAAGGCCAGCGCCAGCACCAGCGCGCAGATCCAGAATCCCGGCGTACGCAACAATCGTGGCATGGCAGGCCCGCACAGTGGAATGCGTGGACTCTACCTGACCGGCGGTGGCGGTTTATTGACCGCCACGCCCCCCCCTTCAGAGCATGCGGCGCAAGGTGTCGTCGCGACGCACCAGGTGGTGGTAGAGCGCGGCCACCACGTGCAGGCCAATCACCCAGTAGAAGATCTCGCCGATCTCGCCATGCAGGTCCTCGAGCTGGTGCGCGAGGTCCTCGTTGGGGGCCAGCAGCGACGGCAACGCGATCTGGGTGAAGGGTACGTACAGCGTCTTGTCGTCGGTCCATGCCGTGGCCAGGCCCAGCAGCGGCATCACCAGGATGAAGGTGTACAGCGCCAGGTGCAGCAGCTTGGATGGCACGGCCTGCCAGGCAGGGATCGCGGGGGTGATCGGCGGCACGGTGGCGCGCACGCGCAGGGCGACGCGCCACAGCGCCAGCGCGAAGATCGTCAGGCCGGTCCAGAAGTGCGCCTGCACCATCGCCGCGCGCTCCGGCGTGCCGCGCGCAAACAGCCCGCGCTGCTCGATGAACAGGTACGCGGCCAGCACCAGCAGCGCGACCAGCCAGTGCAGGTGACGCAGGCCGGCGGCATAACGCGGACGGGGCAAGGTATTCATCGGTAACGGCTCCGAAGGCAGCCGGCAGGTCCGGCGTTTTTATCGTGTAACGGGCAGGGTGAGGCACGGTTGACCGGCGTCAAGAAAACGGCCGGCCGCCTCAAGTCTCAATGGACCTGGGCGATCCATTCCTCGAGGTTGTAGTAGTTGGTTACGCGGCGGATGCGCCCGTCGTGCACTTCGAAGAACGCGCCGCCGGGCAGCACGTACGTTTGGCCATGCGCCTCCGGCAGGCCCGGGTCGCTGGCGAGGTAGGTTCCGTGCACCACGTATTCGGCGGCCGCGCGGGAGCCATCAGGCGAGGTCATGACCACGATGTCGCGAAGCTGCTCGCGGTAGCTGGCCTCCATCCGCGCGAGGAAGCGCGCGAAGGCGGCCTTGCCGGTTTCGCGCGGGCCCTGGTTGAGATCGTGCACGACGTCGTCGTCGAGCAGCGCCAGCATCGCTTCCCAATCGCCGCGGTTGAACGCCGCGTAGTAGTCCAGTACCACCTCGGTGGCGCGGTCGTTGCTGCGGGTGCCGTCGATCTTCATGGGGCCTCCTCGGCGCCGAGGGCGAACAGGGCGGGTAGCGCGTCCAGGTCGACGTTGCCGCCCGACAGGATGATACCCACGCGCTGCCCGGCGAAGGCATCCGGGTGGGCCAGCACGATGGCCAGGGCCACCGCCGACGACGGTTCCACCAGCAGCTTGGTGCGTTGCCACAGCAGGCGCATAGCGGCCACCACCTGCGCGTCGGTGGCGGTGAGCACCTGCACGCCGTGTCGCTGCAGCAGGGCGAAGTTGGGTGCGCCCAGGGTGCCGCGCAGGCCGTCGCACACGGTGTTGGGGGTGAACTCGGTGACGCGCTCGCCGCGCTGCAGCGAGGCAAAGGTTTCCGCGGCGCCCGCCGGTTCGGCACCCACCACCCGGCAGCCGGGCGCGCGCCCCGCGGCAGCGATGGCGGTGCCGCCGATCAGGCCG
>NZ_AVPU01000022.1 GCF_000768355.1 Lysobacter daejeonensis GH1-9 | reverse complement strand
CGCCCGACCCTCGGCTTCCGCGCGAGCGGCTGCCCGACGTGCGGCGCGGGTGGTGCGCTCGACGGCGCGGGTGTCTGCGCCCAGCTCACCGCGTGCGCCGGCGGCGCCTCCGAGGTTGACCGGGCCGGTCTGGATACCAGCGCCACCGCCGATGTTCACGCCACCGCCCAGCACCTGGGCGGATGCCACGGGCACCACGGCGGTCGTGGCGAGGAGGATCGAGAGGAGATACGTGCGCTGTTTCATGGTGGGACTCCTTCGTTATGGTTCGGGGCGTGTCGCGGCCGCAGCCGTCGACGACGTGCCGACCGTAGGCAGCCCCACCCCGCCGGCCGATGAACCGCGAATCGCGGGTGAGGGATTTCCCGGATTGCCCAGCGGCCGGGCTTGCCGGGTGCGCGCGCCCAAGTCTTTTTGATTCAGCAACTTGCACGCGCGCCGTCAACTGAACACGCGGCAACAAACGAAAACGCCCCGGCATGGCCGGGGCGTCGGGTCGACAGAATTGCGTGGAAGGGGCTTAGCGGCCCTCTTCCTCCGGCTCGTCCTGGCCCGCCACGGCCTTGCGCGCGGCGGCGGCCTTGGCCGACTTGGCCTTACTGGCCTCCGCCTTCTGCTTGGCCTCGGCCTGTTGGCGCGCGGCCGCTTCGTCCGCCTTTGCCTTGGCGGCATCGGCCTTGGCTGGCTCCGGCGGCGTAGGGGCCTGCTGGGCCATTGCGGCCATCGACGTCATCAGCGCGGTCGCGGTCAGGCCGAGGATCAGGAGCTTGCGGAAGTTCATGCGGGTCCTCCGGTGCGGTGGGTGGCCCGGCGGGCCGCTGCCAGTCGCATCGTTGTGTGACGCGCATACGTTATCCACAACCGGGTGGCCGCTGCCTGAACGAGCGCCCATCTCAGCGCATGCGATGCGGGGGGCGCACACTGGATCTGCCGCGCTTGACCCGCCCGGCCCACCTCGCCATCCTCGCCGCTCCGCTCGCCCCTACGCCATCGGCAGTACCCGCATGAACAATCGCTACAACGCCGCCGACATCGAAGTCCTTTCCGGGTTGGACCCGGTCAAGCGCCGCCCGGGCATGTACACCGACACCGCCCGCCCCAACCACCTGGCGCAGGAGGTCATCGACAACGGCGTGGACGAGGCGCTGGCGGGGCACGCCAGGACCATCGAGGTCACCCTGCACGCCGACGGCAGCTGCGCGGTGTCCGACGACGGCCGTGGCATGCCCGTGGACATCCACCCAGAGGAAGGCATCCCGGGCGTCGAACTGATCCTCACGCGACTTCACGCGGGCGGCAAGTTCAGCAACAAGAACTACGCATTCTCCGGCGGCCTGCACGGCGTGGGCGTCAGTGTGGTCAATGCGCTGTCCACGCTGGTGGAAGTGCACATCAAGCGCGACGGCAACGAGTACCGGATGACCTTCCGCGACGGCGACCGCGCCAGCCCGCTGGAAGTCGTCGGCACGGTCGGCAAGAAGAACACCGGCACCCGCGTGCGCTTCTGGCCGGACGCGAAGTACTTCGACACGCCCAAGTTCAACCTGCGTGCGATCAAGCACCTGCTGCGCGCCAAGGCGGTGCTGTGCCCCGGCCTGACCGTGCGCCTGTTTGACGAAGCCAGCGGCGAGAAGCTGGAGTGGTATTACGAGGACGGCCTGCGCGATTACCTGCGCGGCGAACTGTCGGAGCGCGAGCTGCTGCCGCCCGACCTGTTCGTCGGCAAGTTGGCCAAGGACACCGAAACCGCCGACTGGGCGGTGGCGTGGGTGCCCGACGGCGAGTTGGTCCAGGAGAGCTACGTCAACCTGATCCCCACCGCGCAGCACGGCACGCACGTCAACGGCCTGCGCACCGGCTTCACCGAGGCGCTGCGCGAGTTCTGCGACTTCCGCAACCTGCTGCCGCGCGGTGTCAAGCTGGCGCCGGAAGACGTGTGGGATCGCGTCGCCTTCGTGCTCAGCATCAAGATGACCGACCCGCAGTTCAGCGGGCAGACCAAGGAACGGCTGTCGTCGCGCCAGGCCGCGGGCTTCGTCGAGGGCGCCGCGCACGACGCCTTCAGCCTGTGGCTCAACCAGCACGTGGAACTGGGCGAGAAGATCGCGCAGCTGGCCATCGAACGCGCGTCGGCCCGCCTGAAGACCGAGAAACAGGTCACCCGCAAGAAGGTCACCCAGGGCCCCGCCCTGCCCGGCAAGCTGGCCGACTGCACCGCGCAGGACCTGTCGCGCACCGAGCTGTTCCTGGTGGAAGGCGACTCGGCGGGCGGCAGTGCCAAGCAGGCGCGCGACAAGGACTTCCAGGCGATCCTGCCGCTGCGTGGCAAGATCCTCAACACGTGGGAAGTGGCCTCGGGCAGCGTGCTGGCCTCGCAGGAAGTGCATGACCTGGCGGTGGCGATTGGCTGCGATCCGGGCAAGGACGATCTGAGCGGCCTGCGCTACGGCAAGGTCGTGATCCTCGCCGACGCCGACTCCGACGGGCTGCACATCGCCACGCTGCTGACCGCGCTGTTCCTCAGGCACTTTCCGTCGCTGGTCGCGGCCGGCCACGTGTTCGTCGCGATGCCGCCGCTGTTCCGCGTGGACGTGGGCAAGCAGGTGTTCTATGCGCTGGACGAGGAAGAAAAGCGCATCCTGCTGGAGAAGATCGAACGCGAGAAGATCCGTGGTGCGGTGAATGTCACGCGCTTCAAGGGCCTGGGTGAGATGAATCCCTCGCAGTTGCGCGAATCGACGATCCACCCGGACACGCGCCGGCTGGTGCAGCTGACCGTGGACGACAACGCCGAGACGCATTCGCTGATGGACATGCTGCTGGCGAAGAAGCGCGCCTCGGACCGGAAGACCTGGTTGGAAACGAAGGGCGATCTCGCCTCGCTGGAAGTCTGATCACCACGGTTCGTTGCACGTGTGGCCGCTGCGACGGCCCCGTGCGTATTCGTGGCGGAATGGCCTTCGTGGCGCGGCCATTCATTACATACAGCCGAGGCAATGGCCCGCACGTTGCCCCACGGCGGCAGGACTACCGCGGCGCGACCAGCGCAGCTTCCAGCAGCATTCGCAGCACGCGCTGCAGGCGCTCGGCCTTGGCGTCATCGTATTGGAACGAGTCTTCGTCCATGTAGTTGCGCTGGCTGATCTCCAGCTGCACGGCCTCCACGCCTTCGGCGGGGCGGCCGTAGTGGCGGGTGATGTGGCCACCCTTGAAGCGGCCGTTGGCCACCCAGTCGTAATCCGTCTGCGCGCCGAGCACCGACTCCAGGCGCTGCTGCAAAGCAGGCGAGCAACTCGCACCGGCCGCAGTACCCAGATTGAGGTCGGGCAACCGGTCTTCGAACAGGAACGGCAGGTCGCTCCCACGGATGGAGTGGCCTTCCCATAGCACCATGCGCCCATGATCCGCCTTCAAGCGCGCGATCTCCGCCGCCAGCGCCTGGTGGTACGGGCGCCAGTAGCGCTCGACGCGGGCCGCCACTTCATCGGCTGACGGCACCTGCCCTTCCAGATAGACCGGCTCACCGGTGAAGCGCACGGCCGGACACAGGCCGGTGGTGTTCTGGCCCGGATACAGCGAGGTGTCATCCTCTGGCCGGTTGAGGTCGACGACATAGCGCGAGTACTTCGGCACCAGCACCGACGCACCCAACTCCCGGGCGAAGGCGTAGAGGCGCGAGACATGCCAGTCGGTATCCGGCGCACGACGTGCCTCCGGCGTCATGCGCGAAGCCAACTCCGGCGGAATGGCGCTTCCGTCGTGCGGCAGGCTCACCAGCAACGGCGCGGTGCCGCGATGCAGGGTGACGATGTCGCTGGCGGAATCGTGGTGCATGGCACGAGGCATGAAGTGAAAGTCCGCACAGTGTAAGCCGCCGGATCATGCTAAGCGCATCAGCACCACTTCCTTGGCGCTGGTGGTGTGGATCGCGACCGCGTCGCGCAGGTCCTGCAAGGTGATCCCGCGGCGAAAGGCCACCCCAAACCCCTGGGATCTCCGAGCGCCCCGCACGAACAACGTCGCCGGGCTGCGCAGCGCCTGCAGCAGCTCGCCGGCCAAATTCCAGCGCGACGTACTCCAGCGGATCGGGTGTGGCTCAGCGCAGCCTGTCGACACGGTAGGGCGTGGGGTCGATCGCGGGCGCACGCCCGGTGACCAGATCGGCGACCAGTTGCCCCGTCGCGGCGCTCATGCCCACGCCCATCATGCCGTGCCCGGTGGCCAGCCACAGGCCCTTGCGACCCGGGACAGGCCCAATGATGGGGATGTCATCGACCGACATCGGCCGCCAGCCGAACCAGCGTTCGCGCACCTCGGGGCCTACCGGATGGCGCAGGTACTCGGCCGCGCCGTGCTCCAGCGCGGCCAACCGGCGCGCGTTGAGCGTGTCGTCGAAACCGGAGAATTCCATGGTGCTGCCGAGGCGGTAACCGCTATCCCACGAGGTCACGCACACCGAGCGTTCGCGCAATACCAGTGGTCGACGCGGCACCAGCGATGGCGGGGAGTACGTGATCGAGTAGCCTTTGCCCGGCTGCATCGCGTGGCGCAATGCCGGCACGCCAATCGCCTTGGCCAACCGCGGTGACCAGGCGCCCGTGGCCACGAGGACGTCGCGTGCGCGCAATACTCCAGCTGGCGTATCGATCCGCCAGCCGTCGGTGTCCGCAACCAGTGCCTGCAAGGGGCGCTGCTCGTCGATGACGCCCCCCAGCTCCCGGACCGCACGCGCGAGCTCGGCCACATAGCGGTCGGGGCGCAGGGCCGCGTCGCCCGAGAAACGGATCGCCCCGGCCACGCCCGGCTTTACCGCGGGTTCCTGTGCCTCGTAGGCCGCCCCTTCGATCAACTCCAAGTCGATGCCGAGCTCGCGCAGCAGGCCCAGCTCCCGCTGCCCGTGTGCGAACGCCGCTGGATCGCGGAACACATAGTCCTCGCCCGACTCGACGAACTCGCAGGCCAGGTGGTGCCGCTGGATCAGTCCGGGCAGGCGCGCGCGCGCGTCGTTGAGCATCGCCGCCTTGGCACGGGCGCTGCGCTGCCAATCGCGGGGATTGCAGCGCAGTGCGAAACGCAACAGCCATTGCCACAGCAACGGGTCCACGCGTGGCGGAATGTACAGCGGCGCGTCGGGGGTCAACATCCACTTCAATGCGCGCAGCACGGTGCCAGGTGCTGCCAGTGGTGGCGCGTGGCTCGGGGTGATGGTCCCGCAGTTGCCATGGGAGGCGCCGCCCCCGACCCGTAGGGCATCGATCACCCGTACCCGGCGGCCGGCTTCCAGCAGGGCCAATGCGCTGGCCAGCCCGGACACGCCTGCCCCGATCACCACCACGTCGTCGCGTTGCTCCATACGGGAAGTTTAAGGTCGGCAGTTCGTTTGCAGGAGCCGGGCAGCCCCCAGACTTTGGGGTAACAGGCTCGGATGACCGCAAGCTGGGGAGCACATGCAGCAAAGCCGCTTGTGCTGCATCGCAGCATGACATGAACGGCTTATGAATCTTATTGTTTGCCGCCCTCAGCCCGACCGCGCCGACAGGACGTCGACGGCGAGCCCAGTGGCCGCCTCCGTCAGAACCCCTCGCGGGCCCTCCGGCGGCGATGCTAGCCCAGTAGATGCTGGGCTATTTCGTACTTTTCTTCGGGGAAAACCTAAGTATGTCTCTGCAGTCTCGCCTGCTCGGCGCGGCCATCGCGTCCGTGCTCGCTGTTTCCGCGCCGGCCCTCGCCGGCAACGCCAACAATGCTTCCGCCGCCATCCGCGCCAAGGGCCTGATCGACGGCCCGGCCGCCGCAGCCGTCCACCGCGCCGATGCCGACGCCTTCTCCGCCCGCTACGTCTCGGTCGACCGCGACGGCACCGAGCACGTCCGCATGGACCGCACCTACCGCGGCCTGCCGGTGATCGGCGGCGACGTGGTGATCCACTCGCGCAATGGCCAGTTCAAGTCGGCCAGCCTGACCATGAAGACCCAGGGCCGCCCCAACATCACCCCGCAGCTCAGTGCGGACGAAGCCATCGTCGAGGCCGGCGTGGCCTTCGGTACCGGCTTCAACGGCGTGCCCAGCGCCAAGCTGGTGGTCTACGCCCGCGGCGCCCAGCCGGTGCTGGCGTATGAAGTCGTGATGTCGGGTACCCGCAAGGACCAGACGCCGACCGACATGCACTACTTCGTCGACGCGAAGACCGGCCGCATCCTGGACAAGTGGGACACCATCCACACCGCCAACGCCACCGGCACCGGCAAGACCATTTCCTACGGCGACGTGGCCATCACCACCAACTCGGTGAGCGGCGGCTTCCAGATGGTGGACAACAGCCGCGGTGGCGGCTCGACCCTGGACGCGCTGAACAACAGCGACCGCATGGCCACCCGCAAGGGCGTGGTGTTCAGCGATGCCGACAACGCGTGGGGCGACTACACCAACACCGACCGCGCCTCGGCCGGCGCCGAAGCCCATTACGGCGTGGCGATGACATGGGACTACTACAAGAACGCCCACGGTCGTAACGGCATCTTCAACGACGGCAAGGGCGTGAAGAGCTACGTCCACATCAACCGCAACTACGTCAATGCCTTCTGGAACGGCAGCGCGATGTTCTACGGCGACGGCGACGGCGTGACCTACAAGCCGCTGACCGTGCTCGACGTGGCCGGCCACGAAATGTCGCACGGCGTGGCCCAGGCCACCTCCGGCCTGGTCTACTCCGGCGACGCCGGCGGCCTGAACGAAGCCAACTCCGACATCTTCGGCGCCATGGTCGAGTTCTACGCCAACAACGCCAACGACCCGGGTGACTACCTGATCGGCGAGGAGATCTATATCTCCAACCCGGCCGGCACCAAGGCGCTGCGTTACATGTACGACCCGGCCAAGGACACCCGTTCGGTCAGCTGCTACTCCAGCAGCGTCGCCTCGATGGACCCGCACTACAGCTCGGGCGTGGGCAACCACTTCTTCTACCTGTTGGCGGAAGGCAGCGGCAGCAAGACCTTTGGCGGCGTGACCCATACCTCGCCGACCTGCAATGGCACCACGGTCACCGGCATTGGCCGCGACGCCGCCGCCGCGATCTGGTACCGCGCGCTTGACCTGTACTTCACCTCCAGCACCACGTACCCGCAGGCCCGCGTGGCTACGCTGAATGCCGCCAAGGACATCTACGGCATCGGCTCGGCCGAGTACAACGCCGTTGCGGCCTCGTGGAGCGCGGTCAGCGTCAACTAAGCCTGCGCCCTAGGCTGGTCCGGTCCGCCGGACATTGGAACGGCCCGCGCAAGCGGGCCGTTTCTTTTGTCGGTCCCGGCACCCATGCCGCGACCTGCCGCACCCCGCGCGTACAACCGGCGCGAGGGCTCCCAACGCCCAAAACGACGACAGCCCGCTTGCGCGGGCCGTCGAGGGTGACAGTCGCCGGTCAAACGACCGGTTGCCGACACATTACTTAGTGCTGGTGGCCACCGGCGCCGTGCACGTGACCGTGCTCGACTTCCTCGGCACTGGCCTCGCGCACTTCCACGATCTCGATGGCGAAGTGCAGGTCCTTGCCGGCCATCGGGTGGTTCAGGTCCACGTCCACCACGCTCATGCCCACCTTCTGGATGGTCACGGCGCGCGGGCCGAAATTGGTCGGCAGCACGGCCTGCATGCCCGGCACCAGCTTGGCGCCCTCGAAGTGCTTCTTCGGCACGCGCTGGATCATGCCCTCGCGGCGCTCGCCGTAGGCATCGGCTGCGGCCACGTCCACCTCGAACTTGTCACCGGCGGCTTTGCCTTCCATCGCCTTCTCCAGGCCCGGGATGATGTTGTTGTGACCGATCAGGATGGCCAGCGGGTCACGGCCCTCGGACGACTCCAGCGGTTCCTGGCCCTGTTCGGAAACGGAGTAGTGAAACAGGACGACGCGGTCTTTCTCGATATTCATGGTGGTCTTCGCAGGGACTGGGTGCCGGCAGGCGGCAGAACGGAGTGGACAGGCAGGACCGCGGTTGCGGCCGCCGGGCGGTGACCCGGGGTTGCCGGGCCCGTCGTGACCGGCCAAGCTAACGGCCGTGACGAAGGATGCGCATTATCCCGGCAAGCCCGTCCCCGCGCCAGCACGCGGGGCACTGACTCGTTGCTCTGGCGGTTCGCGCAGCGCCCTTGCCTTCGCCGGATGGCGGCCGTTGCTGCTGGCGATGGGGCTTGCCTCGGGGCTGGCCGGCTGCGGGGGACACAAAGAAGTCGTGCGGACCTCCGCGCCACCCACGGCCCGCCAGTGGCCGGTCGTGACCCCCGCCGACCCGGTTGCCGCCAATGCCGTGCTCATGCGCGCCATCAGCCTGGTAGGCACCCGTTACCGCTGGGGTGGCAACACCCCGGAGAGCGGCTTCGACTGCAGCGGGCTGGTGAACTACGTCTACCGCGACGTGCTGTCACTCAGCCTGCCCCGCACCTCCCGGGCGCTGGCTGAGTACCAGGGCAAGCGGATCCGGCCGGAGCGGCTGGCTCCCGGCGACCTGGTGTTCTTCGGTAACGGGGACGGGGTGAACCACGTGGGCATCTACGTGGGCGAAGGGCGGTTCGTACATGCCCCCACTTCCGGGGGAACGGTCCGGCTGGACCATCTGGATGGCCATTACTGGCGAGACCACTACACCGGCGCGAAACGGGTTCTGAACTGACTTCCGGCCCGAACTGGTACTTCCGGCCCAGTTTTTAACGATGATTTAACATTTTCTGAACCAAATGGTCGTGGTTCGCGGGCATCATCGCCGCGTGACGACCAAATGATGACCGCGTGACGAATCCCAACCCTCGCCACGGCCGCCTCGGCGCCGTCTGCCTCACCCACGCAAAGCGTGGGTATGGCTGTCTCCTCTTCTCGTTGCTGCTGGCCATTGCGGCCGTGCCGGCGTTTGCCCAGCAGGCCCCGGTCGCGGGCCCGATGGCGGCAGATTCGGCCGATGGCCCCGCTCCGCGCACCAGCGTCAGCGATTCCCTGAGCTTCTCCGACCGCGCCCTGATGCTGGCCGGCGACCTCAACCGCCTGCTGGTCCCCGGCGTGGGCCTGGCCAACCGTACCGAGGCCGACGCAGCCGAATCGACCGGCGTGAAGACGGTGCTGTCGCGCGCGCTGGCGCTGCTGGGCACTCCGTACCGCTGGGGTGGCACGACGCCGGACGGTTTTGACTGCAGCGGCCTGGTGGGCTACGTGTTCCGCAACGCACTGGGTATCGAACTGCCGCGCGTGTCCCGCGACATGGCCAAGACCGGCCGCGCCATCACCGACCGCGCCCAGCTGGCCGCCGGTGACCTGGTGTTCTTCGGCCGCAAGGGCCGGGTGGACCACGTGGGCATCTACGTGGGCGAAGGCCGCTTCGTCCACGCCCCGAGCAAGGGCAAGGACGTGACCGTGTCCAGCATGGAGACCGGTTATTGGAGCGGCAAGTTCATGGAAGCGCGCCGCGTCGACGGCATCTGAACGATTTCCGCCCGGGTCAACCCCGGGATCGGGATGACACGACAAGGCCGCCTCGAGGGCGGCCTTTCTGTTTTTTACCCGGCGAACGCCTCGATCGTCGCCTCGATGCCCTTGCTCAGCTCCATCACCTTGAGTGCGTACTCGGCCAGGCGCTTGTCGTCCTCGCTGGTCGGCGTCCACGGGGGCACGGCGACGGGCTTGGCCGGCTCCTGCTGCTCCATCGCCACGAACACGATGATGCAGTGGGTGCACAGGCGGTCTTCACCGCCCATGGGGTCGCGCGCTTTCACGTCCACGGCGAAGTGCATGCTGCTGGTGCCGGTATAGACCAGCTTGGTGTGCACCGTGACCAGGTCGCTGATGTGGATGGGCGCCACGAAACGGATGCCGCCGACCGCCACGGTGACGCTGTAGCGTCCGCTCCAGCCCACGGCCGCCGCATAGCCGGCCTGGTCGATCCACTTCATCACCATGCCGCCGTGCACCTTGCCGCCGTAGTTCACGTCGGTCGGCTCGGCAAGGAAGCGCATCGTCAGTTCGCGTTGCTGGCCACTCATGAGGGGCTCCATCCGGAAGAAAGGGCGGCGTTCTGGGCCATTATGGCGACGGAAGCCGCCGGACGCGCCTGCGGGATCAATGGGCTACGCGAACGCCCGCCCTGGCGCCCTGGCGCCCTGGAGTTGCGGGAGTCCGGTCGACGGCGCCATGCTGGCCACACCTTATAGGGAAGAACGCGATGGGCCGGACAATCCTGGGCATGGTGGCAGGCGTGGTGGTGATGTTCGTGACGATCATGGGCATCGAGGCCTTGGGCCACCTGGCCTACCCGCCCCCGCCGGGGCTGGACCCGATGAATCCCGCGCATGAAGCCGCGTTCGCGCAGTTCGTGCTGCAGATGCCGTTGATGGGCAAGCTGGTGCTGGCACTGGCGTGGGTGGCCGGTGCGTTCGTGGGCGGCCTGGTTGCGGCAAAGATCGCCCGGCACCAGAACGCCGCCGCGATCTTCGTCGCGCTAGTGGTGATGTCCGGAGTGGTTGGCATGATCGTCAAGGTGCCGCACCCGACTTGGTTGGCAGCGGCCGGCCTGCTGCTGCCGATTCCGGCGGCGCTGCTGGCGGCGCGCCTGGTACACCGGCCCAAGCTGCTGCCCAAGCTCTGACCAGCCCTGTTTGACCAACCCGATAAAGAGAAGAAGCCGGTCCATTCCGGGGCCGGCTTCTTTGCCCTGATCGCCGGGAAGGGACGCCCCCCGGTCGGTCGCAACCCCAGCCTACTTGTCGCGACGCTCGAAGTCGCCGTAGGCCTTGAGCTGTTCTGCAACGGCCTTGCCATCGCCCACCACGACGATCGACAGGTCCTTGGGCGCGAAGTACTTCTTCGCCATCGCCTGCACCTGTGCCGCGTCAACCGCGCGGATCTTCGGCACGTACTCGCCCAGGAACTCCGCGGGCAGGCCCGACAGCCAATTGTTGGCCAGCGTGCCCGCCACGGCGCCCTGCATCTGGTTGGTGATCAGGTAGCCGCCGGCGACGTAGCGCTTGGTGTCCTCCAGTTCGGTCGCGGGCACCGGTTCGCTGCCCAGGCGATCGAACTCGTGGAAGAACTCCTTGATGGCCGCACCGGTGACTTCATTGCGCACGTCCGCGCCCGCCGACACACGGCCACCCGCACGGGCGACGGCCAGGCCAGCCCGCGCTCCGTAGGTGTAACCCTTGTCCTCGCGCAGGTTCTGCATCACGCGGCTACTGAAACCGCCGCCCAGCACGATGCCGGCCAGCTGTGCCGGGATGTAATCGCCGTCAGTCGCGGGGAGGGCCGGACGGCCGAGCGCCAACGCGGACTGCACGCTGCCGTCACGCTGGATCAGCACGTAGGCCGGCTTGGCCTCGCGGCGCGCCGGAGCGATTTCAGCGGGTGCGGTGCCGCTGGCCTTCCAGTCGCCGAACGCCTGCTCGGCCAACGCGAAGCCTTCGTCCGGGGTCAGTTTGCCGGTGATCACCAGCAAGGCTCGCTCCGGACGGAAGCGGCGGGCGTGCTCGCTGCGCAGTTTGCCGGCAGTCACCGCGGTGATGCCGGCCTCGGTGGGTTGCACGCGCGCATACGGGTGGTCGCCGTAGGTGGCGGCCAGCAGTGCACGCGTGGCCTTGAAGCCCGGTTGCGCCTCGGAGGCCTTCAGCCCCTGCAGCGCGTTGGCCTGGGCCAACGTCACTTCCTTGTCCGGGAACGAGGGCTGGCGGGCGACCTCGGCCAACAGCTCGAGCATGCCTTCGCGGTGCGACGACAGCGCGTTGCCGAACAGGGTGACGCCGTCGTTGCCGGCACCGGCACCGACGCTGCCACCAAAGCCCTGCGCGGCCTCGGCAATGGCCCTGGAGTCGCGCTTGGTGGTGCCCTCGGTCAACAGCCCGGCAAGCATCGACGCGAAAGCAGGGGCGTCGGCGGAATCGGCAGAGAAGCCGGCGCCGCGCAACGCCAGCACGTAGTCCACGCGCGGCAGACCATCGCGCGGCACCACCCACACGGTCATGCCGTTGGCCAGCGTCTTCTGCGCGATGACGGCCACCGGCAACTGGCTGTCCGGCGCATACGGCGGTAGATCCTTGGGCAACTCGGCCTTGGGGCCCGCAACGGCTGCGCCCATCATCAGGGTGGAGAGCGCAGCAGCAGCGAACCGCATGGCGATCGCGGACGCGATCGGGGTCTTGGCAATCTTCATGATCGTCGCGCTCCTCAGTTCTTCTGGCCGGCGGCCGGCGCGGCCTGCAGCATCGCCGCAGGCTTGCGGTCGATGGTGGTGCGGTTGGCCTTGGTCAGGTAGGTACGGGCCACGCGCTGGATGTCGGCGGAGGTTACGGCCTCGATCCACCCGGGGATCTTGTTGACCACGTTGGCGTCACCCCACAACGTCTGCAGCTTGGCCAGGGTGTCGGCGCGGCTGATGAAGCTCTCGTTGCCGTTGTACCAGTCGGCCAGCATGCGGGTCTTGACCCGCTTGAGTTCGGCATCGCTGACGCCGTCCTTGATGACGCGAGCGATCTCCTCGTCGATGGCGGTAAGCAGTGCATCGGCGTTGGAGTTCGGCTTGTACAACGCGAAGGTCGTGAACAGCGTCGGGCCGTCGTAGGTCCACGGATCGGTCAGGCCGTACAACGACTCGATGTTGAGTGCCAATTCACGGCCCTTGACCAGCCCCTGGTACAGGCGCGACGCATCGCCCCCGGACAGGACCTCGCCCAGCACGGCGAACGGTGCCTGATCCTTGCTGCCACGGTCGGGGATCTTCCACGCGGTGGCGATGGCCGGCACCTGCGCCAGTGCATCGGACTGGGTGACGCGCTTTTCCGCCGTGTTGAGGCCCTCACGGACATCTGGCGCCTTGGGTGTCGGGCGCGCGGGAATCCCGCCGAAGTACTTCTCGGCCAACGCGAAACCCTGGGCCGGTGTGACATCGCCGGCCAGCGCGATCACCGCGTTGTTGGGGCCGTAGTAGTCACGATGGAACGCGGCCACGTCCTGCAGGCTGGCATTTTCCAGGTCCTGGAAGCTGCCGTAACCATCGTGGTTGTTCTCCCATTTCTGGAACGAATGCTGGCCGATGTCGATCCACATGAAGCCGCCGTACGGCTGGTTCTTCACGTTGACGCGGATTTCTTCCTTGACCACATCCTGCTGGTTCTTGAGCGTGACCGGGTTGAAGTCGAGCGTCTTCATGCGGTCGGCTTCCAGCCACAGGATCGGCTCCAGCGCGGACACCGGCGCGACCTCGATGTAGTTGGTGAAGTCCGGGCGGGTGGAGCCGTTGTTGCGACCGCCGCCGCCGGTGATCACGCGGTCAAACACGCCCTCACCCGCGTTGGGCGTGCCTTCGAACATCAGGTGCTCGAACAGGTGGGCGAAGCCCGTGCGGTTGCGCGGCTCAAGCCGCATGCCGACGTGGTAGACCACGCTCACGCCCACCGTGGGCGAGCTGTGGTCCTCGGACACGACCACGGTCAGACCGTTGTCGAGCTTCTTGACCGCAACCGGCACGCTCCAGCGATCGGCATCCGGGGCAGCGTTCGCGTTGAACGTAGCTGCCGATGCCATCACCAGACCCGCCAGCAGCACCGAAACGGGGCGCTTGCGCATGGACACTCCTTAATCCAATGGAAGCCAGCACTCTAGCGCAATCGCTTGCGTCCTTTCATGGGCCGATCATGGGCCGATTTCCTCGTTCACTGAGCGAGGGCGCTAGCCGCCATTCGTCGGATGACCGACACTGTCGCCCCGCCCATCCCGTTCCCACCATGTCACTGCCCCGCGTCGCGTTTTTTGCCAGCCTGCTGTTCGCCACCGGCGCCTCATCGTCCGCCGCCGAGGCCCCGCTGCCACAACTCCAGGCCTACGAGGTGGATAGCCACTGGCGGCAGCCGGTCACCCCGTTCAAGATCGCTGACCGTACCTGGTACATCGGCACCGCGGGCCTGAGCGCACTCGTCGTGGTGGGTGATGCGGGCACCGTGCTGGTCGATGGCGGCATGCCGCAGGCCGCGGACATGCTGCTGCGCAACCTGCGCGACGTGGGCATTGCCGATGGCCAGTTGAAGTGGATCGTGCACAGCCACGCGCACGCCGACCATTCCGGCCCATTGGCAGAGGTGCAGCGTGCCACCGGCGCACGCGTGGCCACCAACGCCGAATCCTCGGTATTGCTGGCGCGTGGCGGCAGCGACGATCTGCACTTTGGCGACAGCATCGCCTTCCCGCCGGTCAAGGCCGACCGCATGCTGCTGGATGGCGAAGCGATCGATCTCGGTAACGTGAAACTGACCGCGCACTTCACTCCGGGACATACCCCGGGCAGCCTGAGCTGGACCTGGACGGATACGCGCGATGGCAAGGCCGTGCGCATCGCCTACGTGGACAGCCTGACCGCACCGGGCTACGACCTCATCGGCCACGCGCGCTATCCGCGCATCGTCGAGGACTACCGCACCACCTTCGCCAAGGTGCGCGCCCTGCCCTGCGACGTGTTGATCACCCCGCACGCCGATGCCAGCGGATGGGCGCCGGGCACTGCCATGCCGCATGCCAAGTCGATGACCTGCCGCCAATACGCCGACAGGGCCGAACAGAAGTTCGACGCGCAACTCGACGCCCAGCGCAAGGCCACGCCCTGATGCCCTACACGCCCATCGTCGCCACCCTGGGTTACGTGCTCTCGCCGGACGGGCGCGAGGTGCTGCTGGTGCACCGCAACGCGCGACCCGGCGACCAGCACCTGGGCAAGTACAACGGCCTGGGCGGCAAGCTGGAGCCGGACGAAGACGTGGTGGCCGGCATGCGCCGCGAGATCCATGAGGAAGCCGGCATCGACTGCACGGCGATGACCCTGCGCGGCACCATCAGCTGGCCCGGTTTCGGCAAGCACGGCGAGGACTGGCTGGGCTTCGTGTTCCTGATCACCGGCTTCACCGGCACGCCGCCGGCGAGCAACGCCGAGGGCACGCTGGAATGGATACCGCTGGAGCGCATCGATGAACTGCCGATGTGGGAAGGCGACCGCAACTTCCTGCCGCTGGTGTTCGACGGCGACCCGCGCGCCTTCCACGGCGTGATGCCCTATCGCGACGGGCGGATGGTCTCGTGGAACTACTCGAGGATCTGACGCTCAGTCGCCCAACCTGACTTTGCCACGCCCGCCCTGCTGTTCGAAGACGAAGCGATAGGCCAGGGTCACGGCCTGCGGCACTTCGCGGCCACCCAGGCACCCCAGTGCCCCCGCACGGGCTTTGGTCGCCGCGTCCGGGAAAACACAGCGGAAGGCGGGATCGAAGCGCCATTGCGCGGCAGTGGCGGCCGCGGCGTCACGGAAGCGCGCGTCCACGTCATCCGGTCCCGGGCAACCGTCCGCATTCGGGCTCGGCCACGTGCCAACCACCTTGCCATCTGCACCTATTCCGACACGCAGGCACACAATCTGCGGGGGCAAACGCTGCGCCAGCAGTGACTCGGGGTAACTGGGCAAAGCCAGTGCCTGCTCGGCCAACGGCATCTGGAACGATTCCTGCTGCGATAGCGTGAGCCGCCCCGAAGCCGGCACGGCCTCGGTGATCTCTCGAATACCCACCGCTCCCGACCGCCCGGAGGATACCTCGGTCGAGGGGTCCGGCGCGCTGGCGCAGCCGGTCAGCGCCAACACCAAAAATGCAATCCTTCGCATGCGACTCCCTACCTTGAGTGACTTACCAATGAATCAAGCGGACTCGCGCCCCGGTTCCTCGCCTTCCTGCAGACCGACGTTGCTGGACGCGGCGTTGTAGACCTCCTGGTTGAGCAGGCCGGTCTCCTTGGCCACCAGCACCGGCACCAGCATCTGTCCGGTCACGTTGGTCATGGTGCGCATCATGTCCAGTACGCGGTCGATCGCGACCAGCAGGCCGATACCTTCCAGCGGCAACCCCGCCGCCGACAACACCAGCGTCACCATCACCGTGGCGGTGCCCGGCACGCCGGCGGTGCCGAAGCTGCCCAGCACCGAGGCGACGAGGATGGTGAAGTACTGGCTGGGCTCCAAGTGCAGCCCGAAATACTGTGCGACGAACACCGAGGTTAGCGCGGGATAGATCGCGCCGCAGCCGTCCATCTTGATGCTGGCGCCCAGCGGCACCGCGAAGGCCGCGTAGTCCTTGTCGACGCCCAGGTTGTGTGTGACGGAGCGGATGGCGGCTGGCATCGAAGCAAAGCTGGATGAACTGACGAATGCCACCTGCATGCCCGGCGCCGCGCCGCGGAAGAACTTGAGCGGGTTGAGCCCGTGCGCCGCCACCAGGCTGCCGTACACCACGATGATGTGGAAGGCGCAGGCCAGGTACAGCGCGAACACGTAGCTTCCCAGCGGCAGCAGCTTCTCGAAACCGTAGCTGCCCACCAGCGAGGCGATCAGGCCGAAGGTGCCGATCGGGGTGGTTTCCAGCACGAAGCGCGTGACCTGCACCATCACGTCGCTGGCCTCGCCGACCAGCTTGCGGATGCCTGCCACCTTCTCGCCCAGCTTGACCAGGGCAAAGCCCACCAGCCCGGCGAAGAAGATCACCTGCAGGATGGTGCCCTTGTTGGTGAGGTAGGTGACGCCGTCCTCCTTGTACGTGCCCGCGCCAACCAGCGCCTGGAACGGGTTGGAGGGGATGATGTCCAGCAGCACCTCCACTGGCGACGGCAATTCGCGCACGGTGTAATCCGGCGCCATCGTCAGGCCGCTCAGGCCGACGCCTGGCTTGAGCACCCAGCCCACCGTCAGACCCACGCCCACCGCCAGCGCGGCGGTGATGCCGAACCACAGGAACGTCCGTCCGCCCAGCGCCGCCACCGATTTCTGCCCATGCAGCGACGCCACTGCGTTCATCACCGCGAAGAACACCAGCGGCACGGCGATCATTTTGATAAGCGTGACGTACATCGTGCCGAAGGGCCCGAACCACGCTTCGGCGGCAGGCCCCATGATCCAGCCTGCCAAAGCGCCGAGTACGAAACCACCCACGACACGCTGCCAGAACGGGATGCGGAACCAAGCGGAGATCAGGGACATGGAGATGCCTTGAAGGGCGAATGACAAACGATAACCGAGCCGCCACACCGGCGCGACGCCGCCGCTGCAACACTTGGGACCGCGATTCGAAACAAAGGGCGGGCATAATCGGGGATTCCATTCGCTCCTGTATCGAAACGCCCCATGCCCTTGCCGCCCGCGCCGCAGCGCGCCCTGCTGTTCGCCCCCCTGCTCCTGGCCAGCGCCTGTACCACCCTTCCTCGCACGGCCCATGACAGCACCCTGCTGGCAACTCCCTCGGCCAAGTCGACCACACATGTCGTGGACGTACCCGCCATCGACCGCCCCTCTGGCGAAACCGCGGACTGGTGGTACAGCGACGGCGCCGCACAGGCAGCCGCCCGGGGCGCCATGGATGGCCGCGCGAAGAACGTGATCCTGTTCGTGGGCGACGGCATGAGCCTGACCACCGTGGCGGCCGCCCGCATCCTGGAGGGGCAGCGCCAGGGTCACCCGGGCGAGGAGAACCGCCTCGGCTGGGAGCAGTTCCCCTACACCGCACTCAGCAAGACCTACAACACCGACTCGCAGACACCGGACTCGGCCGGCACCATGACCGCCATGGCCACTGGCGTGAAGACGCGTTTGGGCGTGCTCAGCATCGGGCAACAAGTGCAACGTCGCGATTGCGCGGGTGCGCTGGCCGCGCCCGTGCTCTCGCTGTGGGAAATGGCCGCCGCGCAGGGATTGGCGACCGGCGTGGTGACCACCACCCGCGTCACCCATGCCACCCCTGGCGCGACGTTCGCCCACTCCGCCGACCGCAACTGGGAAAACGACACGGACCTGCCGGAGGAGGCAAAGGCAGCCGGCTGCATCGACATCGCCCGCCAGATGGTCGAGACGCGCTTCGGAACCGGGCCGGACGTGCTGATGGGGGGCGGGCGCGGAGGCTTCATGCCCGTCTCACAACGCGACCCCGAGCACGAGGACAAGGTCGGCCAACGCCTGGATGGCCGCGACCTCATCGCCGAGTGGAAGCAGCGCCACCCACAGGGCCAGTACGTGTGGAACGCCCGGCAACTGCAGCGGGCGCCTGCACGCGGGCCGCTGCTGGCGCTGTTCGAGTACGACCACATGCAGTACGAACATGACCGAAAAGCCGACGTTGGCGGGGAGCCTTCGCTGGCCGAGATGACGCGCGCGGCGATCACCCGCCTGAGCGGCAACCGCAACGGTTATGTGCTGCTGGTCGAGGGCGGTCGCATCGACCACGCGCACCACCTGGGCAACGCCCACCGCGCGCTGGGCGACACCATCGCCCTCAGCGATGCGGTCAAGGTGGCCAACGCGATGACGTCCAGTGATGACACGCTGATCCTGGTCACTGCCGACCACGCACACACGCTGAACTTCGTCGGCTACCCGGTGCGCGGCAATCCGATGTTGGGCAAGGTGCGCGGCAGCAGCGGCGAGGAAGGCGAACCGGGACAACTTGCACGTGACGCGCTGGGCCTGCCCTATACCACGCTCAGCTACGCCAACGGTCCCGGCTATGTCGGCGCCACCCATCAACAGCCGGAAGGGCCGAAGACCTTCCCGCACCTCACCAGTGGCTATCAGGCCGCTACCAAGGGGCGCCCGGACCTGACCCAGGTCGACACCGAGCATCCGGATTACATGCAGGAAGCCATCGCGCCGTTATCCAACGAGTCGCACGGCGGCGATGACGTGGGTATCTGGGCGCGCGGCCCCGGCAGCAACGCGGTGCGCGGCAGCGTGGAGCAGAACGCCATCTATCACTTCATGCTGCAGGCGATGCCATCGCTGCGCGACGCCCAATGCGCGCAGGGCAACTGCAACGCCGAGGGCGTGCCGGTAACCCGACCGGCGTTCCCGTCGTCCACGCCCTGAGACTTGCATGGCCGGGCCACGCGACGTGGCCCGGTTCCACACGTGTCCGATGCGCGCGTCCTGGCTCAGAACGGCTTGGCGAGGACCAGATACACCACGATCACCAGCAGCAACACCGGCACTTCGTTGAACCAGCGCAGCGCCGTCGACGAGGGCAGCGGCTTGCCGGCGTCCACGCCCTTCAGCCAGCGGCCGGCGACGATGTAGTGGGTCAGCATCAGTGCCACGATCAGCAGCTTGGCATGCAGCCAACCGCTGCCTGCCACGACCATGGTCGGCAGGCTGGGGAACACGCGGTAGCCCAGCCACAGCACCAGGCCCAGCACGAATGCCAGCCCGAACATGATGTGGCCGAAGCGGTACAGACGCCGCCCCATCAGCACCAGCCGGGCCCGTACCGCCGCATCCTCACCGGCCTCCGCCAGGTTCACCAGGATGCGGGGCAGGTAGAACAACCCGCCCATCCAGGCCATCACGAACACGAGGTGGGCGGTCTTGAGCACGAGATACGTATGCATGCAGCGCGTTCCGGGTATGGATTCGACGCGATAGGATCGCATGCCCCGGCACGCGACCGCGACGCCCGCCCCTTCGCCCACACCAGGCCCCAGCGATGACCAAGCAATACGACGCCGCCTATTTCCAACGCTGGTATCGCGATCCTGCGCTGAAGGACCAGGCCATCGGCGGCACCGCGCGGCTGGCACGTAAGGTCGCGTTGGCCGTGGCCACCGCCGAGTACCACCTGGAACGCCCGGTCCGCACCGTGCTGGACATCGGCTGCGGCGAAGGTGCCTGGCTGGCGCCGCTGCGCAAGCTGCGCCCGCGCGTGCAGTATCTCGGCTTCGACAGCAGCGAATATGCAATTGGGCGTTTTGGTGCGCGGCGCAACCTGCACCTGGCCCGCTTCGGTGATTTCCAGCACCTGCGCCCCTGCGCCCCCGTGGACCTGCTGGTGTGCAGCGACGTGCTGCATTACCTGGATACCCGGGAGCTGGACCACGGCCTGCCCGCCCTGGCCGAGCTCTGCGGGGGCGTGGCCTTCGTGGAGACCTTCACCCGCGAGGACGGCATCGACGGCGACACCCACGGGTTCAAGCGCCGCCCTGCCCGCTTCTACCGGGAACGGCTGGCGGCGGTGGGCCTGGTACCGCTGGGCTCGCACCTCTGGCTGTCGCCCGCGCTGCGGGATGGCGTTGCAGCGCTGGAACTTCCCAACAACGCCTGAACGGTTCAGCCGCCAGCGCCTCGCGCCGTTGCTGTGACGGGGAGCCAGGGGCCGCACTACGGGATGGGGGGCCCAACCCCCACCCCGCGTTAACCTTTGCGCCGCGCGATTCCGTTACGCTGCACTGCAACATGATCCGTTGAACAGGGGCGGACCCGATGTTCCTCTACCAGATGCACGAACTTGGCCGCGCCTGGATGGCGCCGATGACCTATTGGGCCGATGCCGGTTCCAAGATGTTCTCGGCGTCGGGCAGCTGGCTGTCGACGGTGCCGGGCGCGACCCGCATCGCCGCCGGCTATGAGCTGCTGTACCGCATCGGAAAGGACTACGAGAAGCCGGAATTCGGCATCCACAGCATCGACATCGACGGTGCGTCGTACCCGGTGGTGGAGAAGGAGATCATCCGCAAGCCGTTCTGCCGGCTGTTGCGCTTCAAGCGCTACACCGATGATGCCGGCAACCTGACCGAACTGAAGGACGACCCTTCCGTGCTGGTGGTGGCACCGCTGTCGGGCCACCACTCCACGCTGTTGCGCGACACGGTGAAGACGCTGCTGCGCGACCACAAGGTGTACATCACCGACTGGGTGGACGCGCGCATGGTGCCGTCGGCCGACGGTCCGTTCCACCTGGACGATTACATCGCCTACATCCAGGAATTCATCCGCCACATCGGCGCCGACAAGGTGCACGTGATCAGCGTCTGCCAGCCCACCGTACCGGTGCTGGCCGCGGTGTCGCTGATGGCCTCGCGTGGCGAGGCCACGCCGCGCTCGCTGGTGATGATGGGCGGCCCGATCGACACGCGCGAGAGCCCGACGCAGGTCAACGACCTCGCGGCGCAGAAGCCGCTGTGGTGGTTCGAGTCGCACCTGGTGCATCCAGTGCCGTCCAACTACCCGGGCGCGGGCCGCCGCGTGTACCCGGGATTCCTGCAGCACAGCGGGTTCGTGGCGATGAATCCCGAGCGTCATTTCGAATCGCACTGGGACTTCTACCAGAACCTGATCAAGGGCGACCTCGACGACGCCGACTCCCACCGCCGCTTCTACGACGAGTACAACGCCGTGCTGGACATGCCGGGCGAGTACTACCTGGACACGGTGCGCGTCGTGTTCCAGGAGCACCTGCTGCCGCGCGGCCTGTGGGACGTGCGCGGCGAGCGCGTGAAGCCGGGCGATATCAATGGCACCGCGCTGCTGACCATCGAAGGCGAACTGGACGACATCTCCGGCCAGGGCCAGACCCGCGCCGCGCACAAGCTGTGCACTGGCATCCCCGAGCAGGACCAGCACCATCTGACCGTGCAGGGCGCCGGCCATTACGGCATCTTCAGCGGGCGTCGCTGGCGCACGCAGGTGTACCCGAAGGTGCGCGACTTCATCGCCCAGTACGCGAAGTAAGCGGCACCACAGCGTCTGAAAAGCAGAAGGCCCGGCATCACGCCGGGCCTTCTGCTTCTGGTGGAACGTCCTTTCGTTGGAGCGTTCACTCTTGAGGGGGGCTGCAACCACGGCTGCCCCGGCCGATCAGTTGTACTGCGCCGACTTCACCAACAGATGCTTGGCCAGCATGCCGTGCAGACGACCGATACCGCGCGCCACGTGCAGGGTGATGAAGAGCAACAGCACGCCACCGAGCAGCATCAGCGGCAGCATCCAGGCCTCCGCCGAGGTGCCCCAGGCGGTGCCGTCGAGGCCCACCACCTGCCAGCCCGCGTAATCCACATTGGCCGTGGCCAGGCCGGTCCACACCGCGATGGGCGCGGCAATGAAGGCCAGCGACAGCGCCAACAAGGTCACCGCGATGGTGAAGTAGCCCACGCCCAGCGGCAGCATGGCCACGAAGTACAGCAGCGTGCCCCAGGTACGCGGATCGGTGAACAACTCGGCAATGCGCTGCTGCCACGGCCGGCCGCGATTGGCGTACAGCGGCCGGCGCGGCATGCGCTCGCCCAGCATCACTTCAATCAGGCGACCTTCGACCAGCGACAGCACCCGCACCGAACCCAGGAACAGCAGCAGCAGCGGTATGCCGATGATCAGCACCAGCATGCTCAGCGACACCGACGCGCCGGCCACCACCCAGGTGAAGTAGAAGATGCCGGTGGCCAGCGACAGCAGCATGTAGAACAGCGCGGCATACGCCCTTGGGTCCACCACCACGCCGAAGAATCGGCCCAGCGCCGAGCGGCGCGGTGGGGACATCGGCGTGCGCAGTGCGGCCTGCACCTTGACCTCGGTGTCGCGGTAGATGTCGGCGACCTCGTCGGGGGCGCCATAGCTGCCGGCCACTGCGGCGATCACCTCGGCCTCGTTCTTGCCGGGGTTCTCGGCCAGTTCAGAACGCAGGTATTCCTCGGCGTCGTACAGGGCGTCCTGCACCAGCGCCGGATCGGCACCCGCCAGCGCCACGCGCAGGCGGTCCAGGTACTCGGGGATGGTGGTGGGCAGGCCACCGGGAAAGGTGCTGGAGGCATTCATTGCGGTATCCCCTTGAGTACGGAATCGACGGAATCGCGGGTCGCGCGCCACGCGGCGGCCCAGTCACGCAGGGCCAGGCGGCCCGCGTCGGTGAGTTGGTAGTAACGCCGCGGCGGCCCCGCCACGGACGGTTCGACATGGCTGCCCAGCAACCCGGCCCCTTCCAGGTTGCGCAGCACCGGGTACAGCGCGCTCTGCTTGCCGGTCAGCACGCCGCCGCCATCGCGCTCCAGGCGCTTGGCGATCTGGTAGCCATACATCGGCTCACCGGCTTCGGCCAGCACCGCGAGCAGCGCCAGCGAGACCGTGCCGGTGCTCAGCTCCTTCTGGAACTTCCTGAGTTGGGCGTCGAGATCAGTCATGGCGGAGTCCACTAGCTTGAAGTAGATACTAGTACCAACTTCGATATAGCGCCCCTGTCATTAGTCATCCGGGTCGAAAGTCATGCCGGCCAGTCGACCTCGTCTGCGTGCGAGGCCGCGTCTACACTCGACGGCTATCGCCCACGCACTCCGCCAAGGAACGACCCGATGCGCCTGACGCCGCCCACCCTGTCCAAGCTCGCCCTGTCCGCCCTGCTCGCGTGCGCGGTGGCTCCGCTGGCGCTCGCCACCACCCCGCCGGCCAAGACCCGCAGCACGCAGGAGATCCTCGATGCCAGCCAGCCCTCGGACTGGCGCACGCTGGACCCGGCGCGCACCCTGTACATGGAGCTGGCCAGCGGCCGCGTGATTATTGAACTGGCGCCCGACTTCGCCCCCGCGCACGCGGCCAACATCACCACGCTGGCGCACGAGGGCTACTGGAACGGCCTGGCGATCATCCGTTCGCAGGACAACTTCGTGGTGCAGTGGGGCGACCCCAATGCCGACGACGCGGCCAAGAAGAAACCGATGGGCACTGCGAAGCCGAAGCTGCCGGCCGAGTTCGAACGCACTTCCAAGGGGCTGGCATTCCGCGCCCTGCCCGACACTGATGGCTGGGCGCCACAGGCCGGCTTCGTCGATGGTTTCCCGGTGGGCCGCGACCCCACGGCGGGCCGCGCGTGGCTGGCGCACTGTTACGGCGCGGTCGGTGCCGGCCGCAACAATGACGAGGACTCCAGCACTGGCGCGGAGCTGTATGTGGTCACCGGCCAATCGCCGCGCCAGCTGGACCGCAACATCACCACGGTCGGCCGCGTGGTGAAGGGTATGGAGCTGCTGTCGGCACTGCCGCGCGGCACTGGCCCACTGGGGTTTTACGAGAAGCCCGAACAGTACGTGGGCATCCAGGCCATCCGCCTGGCGCAGGACGTGCCCGCCGCCGAGCGCACCCCGCTGCAGGTGCTGCGCACCGACACCGCACTGTTTGACGAACTGGTCGAAGCGCGCCGCAACCGCCGTGACGACTTCTACAAGCGCCCGGCCGGCCACATCAACGTGTGCAATGTGCCGCTGCCCACGCGGGCGCCGCCGGCCGGCTGAGCGGCGCGACCAAAGCCGCATCGCGTCGGCTTCGGTGGTTGCATACCATCGACGTCGACACGATCGCCCACCCCAACTGATGCGCCTGGCCTTCTTCGCCGACCTGCATGCCAACCGCCAGGCCTTCGAAGCCTGCCTGAAGCGGCTGCGCAAGATCGGCTTCGACCGCGCGGTGGTGCTGGGCGATCTGGTCGGCTACGGCGCCGATCCGTCGTGGACGGTGGACACCGTGCAACGCCTCGTCGATGACGGCGGCGTGGCCGTGCTGGGCAACCATGACGAAGCCGCCCTACGCGGCGGCACCGGGCACATGCATGCCCAGGCGCGGGCCGCCATCGAATGGACCCACCACCAACTGGATGACGCGCAGCGCGCCTTCCTTGCCGGCCTGCCGCTGACCGTGGAAGACGAGGACCGCCTGTACGTGCACGCCAATGCGTGGGCACCGGGCAACTGGGGTTACATCACCGGCGCGCGTGCCGCCACGCAGAGCCTGGCCGCCACGCGCCAGCGCGTAACCTTCTGCGGGCACATGCACGAGCCGGCGCTGTACCACACCCGCCCGGGCGGGCTGGATGCCGGCCACTTCACCCCGCGCAGCGACTTTCCGATTCCACTGGCGCCCACGCTGCGTTGGCTCGCCATCCCCGGTTCCGTGGGCCAGCCACGCGACGGCAATCCCGCCGCCTGCTGCGGCTGGATGGACACCGAACGCAACACTCTCACCTGCCTGCGCGTCCCGTACGACCACGAGGCCGCCAGCGCGCGTATCCTGCGCGCCGGCCTGCCCCCCGGCTTTGCCGCGCGCCTGGGCGAAGGACGCTGACATGCCGGTCCACGTGCACGCAGGGATGCAGATCGGCGGCTTCGAGTTGCTGGGCCCGCTGCACGAAGGCGGCATGGCCACGCTGTGGCGCGTGCGCCACCCCGACCACGCCGACGAGCTGTTGATGAAGCTGCCGCGCATCGGCTATGGCGAGGTCGCCACGCACATCGTCGGCTTCGAGGTTGAGCGGATGATCCTGCCCGCGCTCGACGGCCCGCATGTGCCACGCTTCATTGCCAGCGGCGATTTCGAGGACCAGCCTTGGCTGGTGATGGAGCACCTGCACGGCGAAACGCTGCGCCCCTTGCTTGACCGCGCGCCGCTACCGCCCGCGCAGGTGGCCGAACTGGGTGCCGCAGCTGCCACCGCCATTCATGCGCTGCACCGCCAACAGGTGGTGCACCTGGACATCAAGCCCAGCAACCTGCTGCGCCGGGCCGACGGCAGCATCGCCCTGATCGACTTCGGCCTTTCGCACCACGCGCAACTGCCTGACCTGCTGGCCGAACAGTTCAACATTCCCATCGGCACCGCCCCTTACATCGCGCCGGAACAGGTACTGGGCGTACGCAACGATCCGCGCAGCGACCTGTTCGCGCTGGGCGTGACGCTCTACCACATGGCCACCGGCGAGCGGCCGTTCGGCAACCCGACCAGCCCGGCGGGGCTGCGCCGCCGGCTGTACCAGGACCCGGTGCCGCCGCGCGCGCTGCGCAAGGACATCCCGCGCTGGCTACAGGAAATCATCCTGCACTGCCTGGAAGTCGACCCCGACCAGCGGTACACCACCGCCGCCCAGGTGGCAAACGACCTGCAGCACCCCGACCAGGTGCCACTGACCGAACGCGCCGAACGCGAGCACCGCGCCGGCCGCTGGACGCGGATGCAGCGCTGGTGGCGCAGCAAGGGCCATGAGCACGACCCGCGCGGCCGCCCCGACGAGCAACTGCATGAAGCCCCACTGCTGATGGTCGCGGTCGACCTGAAGCAGCACGACTCGCGCCTCACCGATGCGTTGCAGTTGGCGGTGCAGCGCGTGCTGCTGGCCTTCCCGAAGGCGCGGCTGGCCTGCGTCACCGTGATGCGCACGCCGCGCATCGGCCTGGACAGCAACATCGACGCCGAGGGCCGCAACCGCCACGTCAAGCGGCTGCTGGCGCTGCGTCACTGGGCGCGCGCGCTCAAGCTGGGCGACCGCCCGCTGACCGTACACGTGCTGGAGCACAGCGACCCGGCCGAAGCGCTGATCGAATTCGCGCGCAACAACCGCGTGGACCACCTGGTGATGGGCGCACGCGGGATCACCGGCGTGCGCCGATTGCTGGGGAGCGTATCGGCGCGCGTGGTGGCCGAGGCGACGTGCACCGTGACCGTGGTGCGCGCGCCCCAGCCGGACGAAAACGCCCCTGCTTAGGACTTGATCGACTTCATCCACTCCGCGAGCGTCCCAGCACCTCGTGCTGGAACAGGCACATGCGCAGCACGTCGTGGTAGCGCCCGTCGCTGAAGAATTCGTCCACCAGCACGCCTTCGCGGCGGAACCCGGCGCCCTCGTACACGCGGATGGCGCGGGCATTGTCCACGTCCACCAGCAGGTAGAGCTTGTAGAGGTTGAGCATGCGGAAGGCGTAATTGATCGCCAGCCGCGTGGCGATGCGCGCGTAACCCCGCCCCTGGTGCTCGGGCGATACCATGATCAGGAATTCGGCGCGCCGGTGCAGGTGGTCGATCTCCACCAGTTCCACCAGTCCCACCCGTTCGCCGGCGGCGTCCTGGATGATGAAGCGACGCTCGGACTGGTCGTGGATGTGCTTGCGGTACAGCTCCTCCAACTCCACGAACGATTCGTAGGGCTCCTCGAACCAGTAGCCCATCACGCTGCGGTTGTTGTTGAGCACGTGCACGAAATGCAGGTCACCGCGCTCGAGCGGCCGCAGGGTCAGGGCGGGCGTTGGCGTTTCCATGGCGCCAGCCTACACCGGCCGCACGCTGCCGGGTTGACGCCACATCGACGCCCGTACAGCGGCTGCACGCCGTTTTCCCGGTGTCGACCCGCGCGCCGGAGCGCCTCGACAGAAGGCGCCCACGCCATCACGCGGCCTTAGCCAGCGGCTGCCTAGCCTGACCTTTCCCACGCCACCGAGCCTTCCCATGCCCCTGCTCCGCCTGCGTGTCACCGGCAGCGAGGACGACGTCCGCGCCATCGGCAACCTGCTCACCAGCCTGGATGGCATCGAGCATGTCGAGGAGGTCGGCGACCTGATGCCGCACATGGACGACTTCGATTCCAGCTCGGCCGGGCTCAGCGACACCAGCGGCCCGGACATGCACGAGATCGAGATCGACGCCCCCAACCCGTCCACTGCCCACAAGGTGCGCGAGGCGGTGGAGGCGTTGGCCTTCGAACTGGACGTACTGGTGGAGTTCGAGGAAGAGGACGAGTAGTCCCCAACCTCCGGCGCATGCGGCGCGTCGGCGGTGCGGCTATCCTCGGGCGGTCGCGGCCCTGCCGCCTGCCCGAGCCCTCCATGCGCACCTCGCTCCTGCCCCTGACCGCGGCCGTGCTGACCGCCGCCATTGCCACCGCCTGCCAGCCCTCCACCCCGCCCGCCCCGGCCACGGACACCAAGGCCGTGACGGCGCCCAATGCCCAGGCCGACGAGCAGTTCGCCGCGCTGTCCAAGCGCTGGCTGGACGGCTGGCTGCCGCTCAACCCGGTGGCGGCCACCCAGATCGGCGACCACCGTTTCGACGACCAGCTGGATGACCTGAGTGCCGCCGGCCGGCAGAAGGCCATGGACTTCAGCAAGAAGCTGCTGGCCGAACTGGATGCGCTGGACACCAACCACCTCTCGCGCGAAAACCAGATCGACGCGGCCATCCTGCGCAACCAGCTGCAGGCCGATCTCTGGGGCATGGAGACGCTGCAGTCGTGGGCTTGGGACCCGCAGGCATACAGCGGCTTGGCCGGTGGCGCGATCTACAACCTGATGGCGCGAGACTTCGCACCGATGCCCCAGCGCCTGAATGCCGCCGCCGCGCGCATGGAGAAGATCCCGGCACTGTTCCAGCAGATGCGCGAGAACCTGGATCCGGCGCGCGTGCCCAAGATCCACGCCGAGACCGTGGCCAAGCAGAATGCCGGCGTGCTGAGCCTGATCGACACGTTCATCACGCCCAACGCCGGCCAGCTCAAGGGCGCCGAGCGCAAGCGCCTGGACGCCGCTGTCTCCACGCTGCGCAAGGCGGTGGCCGAGCAGCAGGAGTGGCTGGACAAGACCCTGGTGCCGGCCGCCAAGGGCGACTTCCGCCTGGGCCAGACGCTGTACGACGAGAAGCTGAAGTTCTCGCTGAACTCGTCGCTGTCGCGCGCCGAGATCAAGCAGCGTTCCGAAGCCGAGATGACCCGCGTGCGCACCGAGATGTACGCCATCGCCCAGCAGGTGCTGAAGGACAAGCCGGGTGCGCCAGAGATGCCCGCCAGGCCCAATCCCGAGCAGCAACAGGCCGCCATCGAAGCGGCGCTGGAACTGGCCTACGCCGAGCGCCCGGCGCGCGACAAGGTGGTCGACTTCGCCAAGCAGACGCTGGCCGACGCCACCGCGTTCACCAAGGCCAAGGACCTGGTCACCGTGCCGGCCGACCCGGTCAAGATCATCCTCATGCCCGAGTTCCAGCGCGGCGTGGCGGTGGCCTACTGCGATTCGCCCGGCCCGCTCGACAAGGGCCTGGACACCTACTACGCCATCTCGCCGATCCCGGATGACTGGTCGCAGGAGCAGGTGGACTCGTTCCTGCGCGAATACAACGACCGCATGATCCACCTGCTGTCGATCCACGAAGCAATGCCGGGCCATTACCTCGAAGGCGCGCACTCGGTGCAGAACAAATCGACGCTGCGCGCGGTGCTGCGTTCGGGTCTGTTCGCCGAAGGTTGGGCGGTGTACACCGAGGACGTGATGGCCGACGCCGGCTACCTCGACAACGACCCGCTGTTCCGCCTGGTGCAGCTGAAGTTCTACCTGCGCACCATCTCCAACGCGATCCTCGACCAGGGCGTGCACGTCGACAACTGGACCCGCGAACAGGCCATGGAGCTGATGACCAAGGGCGCGTTCCAGCAGGAGCGCGAGGCCGCGGGCAAGTGGGTGCGCGCGCAGCTGACCAGCGCGCAGTTGCCGACCTACTTCGTCGGCGCACAGGAGCACTTCGACATGCGCAAGGCCGTGGAGGCGAAGGAAGGCGCCAGCTTCAACGCCAAGCGCTACCACGACGCCGTGCTGTCCTACGGCGCGCCGCCGGTGCGCTTCGTGCGGCAGATGCTGCTGGACGAGCCGATCAAGTGACCGGCAGGGCGCGCAAGACTGGTGCTGACGCGGGCGGCGACCTGTTCGCCACCCCGTCCACCGGCGCCCCCGATCGCGCCTCCATGCCCACGTCGGGGATCCGCGTGGGCATCGGCGGCTGGGTGTATGCGCCGTGGCGCGACAACTTCTACCCCAAGGGGCTGGTGCAGCGTCGCGAACTGGAATTCGCCAGCCGCCACGTCACCGCCATCGAGATCAACGGCACCTACTACGGCACGCAGAAGCCGGAAACCTATGCCAAGTGGGCCGCGGAAACGCCAGAAGGCTTCGTGTTCTCCGCCAAGGCGCCGATGCGGATCATGCAATCCAAGGTGCTGGCCAGGACCGGGCCGCAGGTGCAGGACTTCGTCGGCGGTATCGCGTCGCTGGGCGATCGCCTCGGGCCCCTCGTGTGGCAGTTCGACAAGGGTTCCAGGCTGCAGCGCGAGGACTTCAGCGCGTTCCTTGCGCTGCTGCCCACTACCGCCAACGGCCACCGCCTGCGCCACGTGCTGGACGTGCGCGACCGCGACTTCGTGGACGCGGATTTCATCGCGCTCGCCCGTCGTCATGGCATGGCCACGGTGTTCACCGATTCCGACGAGCATCCGTCCTTCGCCGATGTCACCGCGGACTTCGTCTATGCGCGGCTGATGCGATCGCGCGCAGAGGTCACCACCGGCTACCCGGCGGATGAACTGGAGCGCTGGGCGCGACATGCCCGCACCTGGGCCAGTGGCAGGCAACCCGAGGGCCTGCCCTACGTCGGTGCGGACGCGGCCCCGGTCATGCCGCGCGAGGTATTCGTGTACTTCATCAGTGCCGCCAAGGAACGCAACCCGGCGGCGGCGATGGCGCTGCTGCAGCGCCTCGCCGGCTGACCGCTCACGCCTGCCGCGCGGGCAGCCGCTTATGCGCCTCGACGATGATGCGCTTCTTCAGGATGCGCACCTCGCCGACCATCAGCAACCGCAGGTCGCGGACGATGTAGTCCGCCAACGCCGCGTCGTCGATCTCGTCGCCTTCGATATCCAGGCGGAAATCCTGTCCCTGCAGACCGCCACCGTTGCTGAAATGGATATCGAAGTCGAACACGACGCGGTGTTCCACGGGGCTCACGCGCTCTTCTGGCTCAACGCCACGCTGCCCAGGATCAGCGCACCCGCGATGCCCATAGTCAGGGTCAGCGGCTCGTCCAGCAGCATCCACGCCCACGCCACGCCGAACACCGGGATCAGGTAGGTCACCGTGGAGGCGCGGCTGGCGCCGATGCGCGCGATCAACCGGTAGTACATGACGAAGGCCGCGCCGGTGCAGACCACGCCCAGCATCGCGGCCGAGAACCACGATGACGCCGGAATCGGCGCCTGCGGCCACGCGGCCACCGCGAACGGCAGGGTCAGCAGCGCCGACACGCCCAGCGTGGCCGAGGCCACCGCCGCCGGCGGCAACCCGGTCAGGTGGCGACGCACCAGGTTGATGCCGATGCCGTACAGGAAAGCCGCGCCCGCGCCGGCCGCCACGGCCCACGAGATGCTGGCGCCCGCGGCCTTGCCGCTGGCCAGCACCACCACACCCGCAAACCCCACCAGCAACGCCGTCGCGCGGCGCGTGCCAATCTTCTCGCCGAAGAACAGGAAGCCCACCAGCGCGGTGAACAGCACCGTCATCGCATTGGCGATTGCGCCGACACCGGCTGGCGCGCGCTGCGCCGCCCAGGCGAACAGCATGAACGGCACCGCCGAGTTGATCGCCCCGATGATCGCCAGCTTGGGCCACAACCGTGCCGGAAACTGTGCCCGCGCGCGCCACAGGAACGGCAGCAGCACCAACGAGCCCAATGCCAGGCGCACTTCAACCAGCGGCATCGCGCCGAAGTGCGGTGCGGCCACACGCATGAACAGGAACGATGCACCCCAGATGGCACCGAGCAGGCCCAGTTCCACGGGTGTCAGCCACGCGTGGCTGGAGGGGGTGTCGAGGGTGGGGACCGCGACGCTGTTCATGGGGGAAGGCTCCAATCTGGCTCTTGCCGAGCGCACATTCTGCTACCCGCGTGGCCGGGCACAAGCGCATACTTTCGCGGCCAGACACAAACTATATTTGAGGCTCATATGGCCCTGCGCTCGGACTGGCTCCCGGCCCTGGCGGCGTTCGAATCGGCGGCCCGCCACCAGAACTTTGCCCACGCCGCCGAAGAGCTGCATCTGACCGCCAGCGCGGTCAGCCACCACGTACGCAAACTCGAAGGCCGGCTGGGCGTGGTGCTGTTCCAGCGCCACGCGCGTGGCGTGTCGCTCACCGCCGAAGGCCGCGAACTGGCCGACGCCGCCGGCAGCGCGCTGGCTGACATGGAAGAAGCGCTGCGCCACCTGCGTACCGCCCGCCACGAGCAGGAGCGGGTGCGTATCACCACCCTGCATTCCTGGGCCTACACCTGGCTGCTGCCGCGCCTGCCGGACTTCGCCGCAGCGCACCCGGAGCTGCGGATCAACGTCGATACCGAGATCGCCCTCACCCGCTTCGACGAAGGCGGCCCCGATCTGGGCATCCGCCACGGCGCCGGCCACTGGCCCGGCCTGACCGCGCATCCGCTGATGGACGAATCGCTGTTCCCGGTGGCGTCGCCCACCCTGCCCGGCCTGGCCGACGTCACCGCGCCGGCACACATCGCCCGCCTGCCGCTGGTCTCCGACCTGGCGCGGCAAGGCTGGCCCGACTGGTTCCGCGCCGCCGGCGTGCACGGCGTGGATACCGATGCGCGCTACGTCTTCAGCGACTCCACCGATGCGCTGGAAGCAGCCGCGCGCGGACTGGGCGCCATGCTCGCACGCAACCGCATCACCACCGACTACCTCGCCAGCGGCCGGTTGGTGCAACTGCCCGGCCCGGTGCTGCCGGCACGCTGGAACTACTACGTGGTGTACCCCTCGCACCGGCGACTACGGCCGGCGGCACGCACCTTCCTGGATTGGCTGATGGCGCTGCCCAAGGACTAGCCGGAGCGAGCCACGGCTTCCGGTCAGCCCACCACGTCGCGGCCGCACGTGCGGGTCACTCGCCGCGCGCAGGCTCCCGCCGCCATGCCGGTGCGAGGCGCGCGCCCAGCCGGCGGTCGATTTCGACCAGCACGCCACTGGCCATGCAGAACAACAGCAGCATCAGGCCGGCGTTGCCGCCCGCCTTCGCCCACCCCAGGGCGCCGACGTCGATGAAGGGGTACGGGTACTCCTGTACCACCGCGCCACGCGCCGCCACCCATGTGGCGTAGAGCGCGGGAAACGCCAACCAGGCCACGGCATCGCGCCAGCCCAGGCGCCCATGCCCCGGCGTGAGCAGCCACCACAGCAGGTACAGCGCGGGCGTGACGTAATGCAGCCCGCTATCGGCCCACCATTGCAGGCCCTGCGGTTGCCACAGGTGCCGCAGGATCAGCACGTACACCAGCCCGGTCATGCCGATGTACAGCGCCGCCGCGCCACGCACGCGCGCCCGGCGCAGCCAGCGTCCGGCACGACCATCGGCCTGCACTACGGCGGCCATGGCCACCGCCGTGACCAGCAGGTTGCTGAGGATGGTGAAGTAGCTGAAGAAGCGCACCGTGGCCAGCGTCGGGCCGATGGTGTCCGCCGTGGCGCGCACCAGGATCACGTACTGCAGCACCAGCGAAGCGGCCGACACCAGGGCCACGGCCATCGCCCCCCACCTGTCGCCACGCCACTTGCCCATTGCCCCGTCCATGCATCCGTCCGACGATGGAATGACTCGCATTGTAGGCACGCATCCGGATAATCGGCGCATGCCCATGACCCCCGCCGCCAAAGCCCAGTTCCAGATCCACTTCTGCGTGCTGCTGTGGGGCTTCACCGCCATCCTCGGCAAGCTCATTACCCTGCCCGCATTGCCGCTGGTCTGGTGGCGCATGGCGCTGGTGGTGGCGGCGTTGGCACTGGTGCCGCGCGTATGGCGCGGCCTGCGCGCGATGCCGCCGCGGGTGATCCTGGCCTACTCCGGCATCGGCGCGCTGGTAGCCCTGCACTGGCTGACCTTCTACGGCTCGATCAAGCTGTCCAACGCCTCGGTCGGCGCCACCTGCATGGCGCTGGCCACGGTGTTCACCGCGCTGGTGGAGCCGTGGCTGGCGGGTACCCGCTTCTACAAGCGCGAACTGATCCTCGGCATCGCGGTGCTGCCGGGCGTGGCGCTGGTAGTGGGCGGCGTACCGGCGGACATGCGGCTGGGCATCGCGGTGGGCGCGCTGTCGGCCCTGTTCGTGGCGCTGTTCGGTTCACTCAACAAGCGCATGGTCGAGCACGGTGACGCACTGACCGTCACCGCGCTGGAGCTCGGCGCCGGCGCCTTGACCCTGACCCTGCTGGCGCCGCTGATGCCGGCGATCTTCCCCACTTTTGCCGGCGATCTGTTCGTCATGCCATCCACCAGCGACGCCCTCTACCTGCTGGCGTTGGCGATGGCCTGCACGCTGCTGCCCTTCACCCTGTCGCTGGTGGCGCTGCGGCACATGAACGCCTTCGCCGCACAGATGGCGGTGAACATGGAGCCGGTGTACGCCATCCTGCTGGCCATCGTGCTGCTGGGCGAGCAGCACGAGCTGACCACGCAATTCTACCTGGGCGTGGTCATCATCCTGGCCGCGGTGTTCGCCCAGCCGCTGCTCAACCGCCTCGCCAACCGCCACCCCGTGGACCATCCGGAGGTGCTGGGCACGGCCGAGGCCAAGCACATCGCCGACTGAGCCATTTCGTGGCAGGCTAGTGCCACCGCCGCCACGCTGGCTCGCATGTACCTCGAGTATTACGGCCTCAGGGAACCGCCGTTCTCGATCACGCCCGATCCGCGCTTCGTGTTCCTCAGCGAGCGCCATCGGGACGCGTTGGCGCACCTGCTGTACGGTATCGGCCAAGGCGGCGGCGGCGGCTTCGTGCAGCTGACCGGCGAGGTCGGCACCGGCAAGACCACCGTCTCACGCCTGCTGCTGGAGCAGGTGCCGGACAACGCCCGCGTGGCTTTGGTGCTGAACCCAAGGCTGAGCCCGGTCGAGCTGCTGGAAACCATCTGCGAGGAATTGCACCTCGACCTGGAGGGCAGGCGCGGCAGCGTCAAGCAACTGGTCGACCTGCTCAACCACTACCTGCTCGACGCATATTCGCAGGGCCTGCGCGTGGTGCTGATCATCGACGAGGCGCAGAACCTGTCGGTGGACGCGCTGGAACAGGTGCGCCTGCTGACCAACCTCGAGACCGACACGCAGAAGCTGCTGCAGATCATCCTGCTCGGCCAGCCCGAACTGCGCACCATCCTGGCCCGCGAAGACTTGCGGCAGCTGGCGCAACGCATCACCGCGCGCTTCCACCTCACCCCGCTCAGCACCGCCGAGACCGACGCCTACCTGCGCCACCGATACAAAGTGGCCGGCGGGCAGCGTTTTCCGTTCACCGACACCGCCACGCGGCGCATCCATACCTGGTCGCGCGGCGTGCCGCGGCTGACCAATGTCATTGCCGAGCGCGCGCTGCTGGCCGGCTATGCGCACGACGAGAGCATGATCGGCCCGAAGTGGGTGGACGAAGCAGCCCGCGAGGCGCTCGCTCCCACCCCGCGTCACGCGCGGCATTGGCCGATGGCGGCAGCCACGGGGGTCGCGGTCGTGGCGCTCGCTGCCACGCTGTGGTGGTGGCCGCGTGGGCAGGATGCGGTAGCCCGGGATGCGTCTGTCGCCACGATGCCGCAGGATCGCGGCACCGGCACAGCGTCTGGCGCGAATGCCGCAGCCACAGCCGGTCTTGCCGATGACGCGGGCAGCGGTGCGGCCATCTCCAACACCGCCAACTCCGGCACTGCGCCCCGCGCCGCCAGCAGGATTCCGCAACTCGACGCCACCGGGCTCCAGGGCGCGATCGCCACGGCAGCCTCCTCGCCGACGTTGGCTTGGCAACACCTGCTGCAGGCCTGGTCGCAGCCGTCCAACGCCGCGGCCGCCGCGACCGCCTCTGCTTGCCCCGCGCAGGTGTCCGATGGCCTGCGCTGCCTGCAGGGCCAATCGCAGCTGGATGCGCTGGTCGCACTGGGGCGGCCGGTGCTGCTCAAGCTGCGCACCGATGGGCATACGGCCTGGGCGCTGCTGCTCGGTGCCGACGCGGTCCGCCTGCGGCTGCAGCTGGGCCCCCAGACCGTGGACATCGACCGCATTGCCTTGGCGCGCGTGTGGCAGGGCGAGTACGCCGCGCTCTGGCGCGCGCCGGCACACGTGCAGCCGCCCTTCGTGGTGGGGCAGTACGGACCCGCCGTGGAGTGGATCCACGCTCGGCTGCAACCCGCGTACGCCGGCCCGGAAGTGCTCGACGCCGCCATGCTCGGCGCGATCCGCCACTTCCAGGCCACGCGCGGCATCGCCACCGATGGGGTCGTCGGCCCGGAGACCCTGATGGCCCTGGCCGCACGCGATCGTGGCCCGCGACTGCGCACCGTGCTGGAGTAGCCGATGTCCCTGATCCTCGACGCGCTGCGCAAGTCGGAAGCCGAACGTCGCAAGGCGCAGGTCGCCAGCGATGCGCTGGCCGAAGTAACGCGTGCCCCCTCTTCCCCGCTGAGCGACGTGCCGGCTTGGGCGTGGCCGACCGTGGCGCTGGTCGCGGTCGCGCTGACGGCCTGGTTGTGGCTGGGGCGCCCCGCCGGAACGGGTGCTTCACCCCCTGCGCCCCCTGCAGACGTCGGCGTGGGCGAAGGCAACACCGGCGACCCGACGCTCCCCGGCGCCAATGCATCGGACGCCGCGCTCGGCCTGCCTACGGCGGCTGCCGGCGATGCGCCCCCATCAGTCGCACCCCAGACGATCACGCCCTCTGCCACGACCACTGGCTCCGCTACCCCCGTGGTTGCGGCCAACGTGCCCGCAGCGACGCAGGTGGCCGCACCATCCTCGGCGCCCAGGGCACCGGCGGCGGCGATACCGGCGGCCGCGACCCTGCCGGCCCACGCAGCGACGACACAGGTGCTCGCCGCCCCGCCTGTTGCCGTGCGCACCCCATCGCCCGCCATGGCAGTCCCGGTGCCGAGCCAGGCGCCGTCCCACGACGGTGAGACGGCCGCGGCGCCACCGCGTGAGCCGGCTGCGCCCGCGCCGTCCTCGCCCTACTCCGCCAGCAGCCCGCTGCGCCTGTCCGACCTGAGTACCGCCGATCGTCAACAACTGCCCCCGCTGAAGATGAGCTTGCATATGTGGGGGGCGGAAGCCGGCAAACGCTTCGCCATCATCGATGGCAACCGCGTGGGCGAAGGCGACCGCGTGGGCGACGCCGTGGTCGCCGCCATCGATCAGGACGGTGTGGTGCTGGCGTGGAACGGCATCCGGCTGCGCGTGCCGGTACGCTGATCCAAGGGCACAACACCGCGCCTCGTTAACCCACACACTCGCCAACATCCACCAAGGGGACTTCGCACCATGAATCCGAACACCCAGGCCGACCTCGGCAAACTCATCCTGCGCATTGCACTGGGCGTGCTGATCCTGCTGCACGGCATCGCCAAACTGAAGGGCGGCGTATCCGGCATCGTCGGCATGGTGGAAGCGCAGGGCTTGCCGGGCTGGTTCGGCTACGGCGTGCTCATCGGCGAAGTGCTGGCGCCGGTGATGGTGCTGATCGGCGCCTATGCACGCATCGGCGGCATCATCATTGCCATCAACATGCTGGTCGCCATCTGGCTGGCGCACATGGGCCAGCTGGGTCAACTCAATGAACAGGGCGGCTGGGCCCTGGAACTGCAGGGCATGTTCCTGGCGGGCGCGTTGGGCGTCGCACTGCTGGGCCCAGGCAGCTACAGCGCCAACAACAAGTAACCCACCCGCTATCGGACGCTGGCCGGCGCACGCCGGCCGCGTCTCCGAGTTTCAGTCACGCGGCAACACCGAGCGGATGCGCTTGCGCTGGCGTGCCAGCGACCGCTCGGCGAACGCCCGCAAAGCCACGCGCGTAGCGCTTGAGAACGGCGATTCCCCTTGGCAATGCGCGATCAGCAGGCTCAAGTCCTGTAACACGCCAAGCTGCTCGGTCAGGTGTTTGTCGAACTCCGACTGCGGGACCACCAGGCCTGCCGCGACAGCCGCCCGGTGCTGTTGCGAGAGCCGGCGCATGCAGCGGCGCCAGCGGTGCCAATCCTCCGCATGGTCGTGCGTCATCGCACGCTCGCGCAGGGCGTCCGCCCGGTGCGACGTGCGCCCCATGGCGGCGGTCAACCCCGGTGCGGTGACAGCCTCCCATGGCAGGCCCTGCAAAGCTGCCTGCAACACGGCCAACACGCTGCACTGCTCATGCAATATCAGCTTGAATGCGGCCTCGCGGGCAAATGCGGCCCTGCGCCGCACCGCCACATGGCGCGCATGCGCCAACAGGGCCCGGGTTTCATCGTTCCGCGCCTTGGTATCCAACCGATCGAGCACCTCCACCAGCGCCTGCGCATCACGCAGCGGAGACAAGCGACGGTTCGCGCGCCGCAATCCGCGATCCACGAAGTCGCTCCCAGGACCCAGCGCAGCGCCGGCCAGGGCGAGCATGGCGCGCGCACGCCGAATGGCCTTGCGTGCCTGATGGATGCCGTCGTGCACGCTGCCGCCCCGCAATGCCAGATGCTCCTGCGCCAGGGTCAACTCGGCAACGCCGTAGTCCCGCAGCGCGGCCCCCAGACTTCCTGCGTCGGTGGATGCTTCGTGCACGCGGTCAGGATAGCGACCCCCTGAGGCCCGATCCATCCACGCGAACCGATGGCCCCCGTCGCGGCTGCGACAAAGGCTGGCCGTGCCCGTGCTGGCCTGCGCCATATTGAAACCTCCGGACCGCGGTAGCTGTGGCCTCGGGCATGGGTGTACCTTGCCCCTTTGACGTGCCAAAACCAAAGGAATGCCCATGGCTGCAACGACAAAGCGATCCGCCAAGAAGTCCATCGCCCCCACCTCGTCCTCCCCCAAGGCGACTGATGGGTTCACTGCAGAGGAGCGCGCCGCCATGAAGGAGCGCGCGCGGGAGCTGAAGGCCGAAGCGCGCCTGGCCAAGGACAAGGCTGCCGGCGAAGCGGACGTGCTGGCCAAGATCGGGGAGATGGCGGAGCCCGACCGCAAGCTGGCCCAGCGCCTGCACGAACTGGTCAAGGCCAACGCCCCCACGCTGAGCCCCAAGACCTGGTACGGCATGCCTGCCTATGCCCGCGATGGCAAGGTGGTGTGTTTCTTCCAGGACGCGGGCAAGTTCGGCTCACGCTACGCCACGCTGGGCTTCAGCGACCAGGCGCGACTGGATGATGGGCACCTGTGGCCCACTGGGTTTGCGTTGACCGCGCTGGGCAAAGCGGAGGAAGCGCGGATCGTGGCATTGCTGAAGGCTGCGGTCGGATGAGCCAGCCGCCCGTGCACCACATCGACTGGTACTACGACTTCATCTCGCCGTTCGCCTACTTCGGCTTCCTTCGCCTGCGCGAGTTGGGCGACGTGAACGTCAGCTACCACCCCGTGCTGCTCGCCGAGCTGCTGAAACGCCATGGGCACAAAGGGCCAGCGGAAATCCCCTCCAAACGCACATGGACCTACCGCGCGTGCGTTTGGTGGGCGGCACAGCATGGCGTGCCCTTCCGCTTCCCGGCGGCGCACCCGTTCAACCCGCTGCCGTACCTGCGGCTGGCCATCGCAGCGGGCAACACGCCACAGGCCATCGGTCGCATCTTCGAGGCGCTGTGGACGACGGGCGCCGACCCTGCCGACCCCAACGTACTGGCGGCGCTGGCAAACTCGCTGGGCGTGGACCCCACGGAACTCACGTCCGACGATGTGAAGCTCCAACTGCGGCGGGAAACTGAGCGTGCGCTGGAGCTCGGCGTGTTCGGCGTGCCCACGTGCCTGGTCGACGGCCAACTGTTCTGGGGCGCTGACGCCACCGATTTCATGAATGCGTATCTGGCCGACCCTGACCTACTCGGCAGTGATGAGATGCACCGTGTGAGCGCATTACCGGTGGGGGCTGCGAGAAAGTAGCCGGCGCGCGTGGAACTTGCGCCGTGCCTTCCGTCTCGTTCCATGTGGATGGCCGGCTGGATGGCGCTGGTCAAATCCCAGCCGCGAATCGGGTTCGGCTCGGATGAACCGCCAGCGATCACACCGCTTGGTCAATGCGCCTCCTGGGCAGGTCAACCTTACACCCGAGCCGTCAGTGCGGCACCTTCCGGATACGCGACACGTCATAGCCCAATGCCGCGATCTGACGGATCCGCGCCTCGTAGTCGGCTGTCGGAATCCGCGGGGTGCGAGCCATCAGCCATACGTAGTCCCGCTTGCTGCGGCCCACGATGGTTTGCTGGTAATCATCGCCCAGGTAGACGATGACGTACTCGGCCTGGATCGGCCAGACGAACTGCATGTCCCAAACCGCACCTTGGCTGCCCTCGCGTACGGTTCCGATCGGGTGCATCGCCTTCAGCGGGCCATCCAGCGCGCCCTTGCGGTAGCGGAACGTGGTCTGGATGCGCCCGTCCGGGCGCAGTGCGTACGATTCCACTGCAGCGTACGCCTCCCGTTCCGGGTACGACGGGATATGCGCGATCACGTACCAGTCGCCCATGAAGCGGGGAATGTCCACGTTGGCCACCGGCGGAATCGTGGGTTTCACGCTGCCGGAGCGACAGGCGACAAGGGCGATCATCACGGCTACCAGCACGGTCAGTCGAAGCGGGGTCATGGCAACCCTCCGGTCACGGGCGAACGAAGCGGTAGTGCGCAACCAGCCACTCCTGGCCCTCGCGATAACCGAACAGTTCGGCGCAAGCCATCCAGAACATGCGCCAACGCTGGTTCCACAACGGCGCCGCGGTCCCGTAAGCCTTGCGAAGGATCGCCATGATCGCGTCGCGCTGCTGGTCGTGCCGCGCCAGCCAATGGTTGGCCGTGCGCTCGTAATGCGTGCCATCAATGAGCCAACGCTGCTCCAACTGCAGGTGCTCCTGGAAGAACAGCAGCAGGTCGGCAGACGGCATCATCCCGCCAGTGAAGAAGTGCCGACCCATCCAGTTGTCGTCGCCGTCGGTCTCGAACGGATACATCAGCACGCGGTGCGCGAAGACGTGGACGAACAGAACGCCTCCCGGGCGCAGTGCGTGGTGAATACGCTGCATCAGGGCAGCGTGATTGTGCACGTGTTCGAACATTTCCACCGATACACAGCGGTCGAAGCGCTGCGCCTCGAACTGCAGGTCGTTGACATCGCAGGTAATGACCTGGACGTTGCCCAAGCCGCGCTCGGCGCAGCGGGCCTGGATGAAGGCGCGCTGCGAGTGTGAGTTCGACACCGCGGTGATGCGCGCATTGGGATACCGCTCGGCCATCCACAGCGTCAGCGAGCCCCAGCCGCAGCCCAGCTCGAGGATGTCCTGGCCATCAGCCAACCAGGCACGCTCGCAATAAAGCGCCAGCATCGCCTGCTCGGCCTGCTCCAGCGACTCCCGGCCGGTGGGGTACAGGCAACTGCTGTACTTGAGGTTGGGCCCCAGGCAGTGTTGGAAGAACGCAGGCGGCAGCTCGTAGTGCTGGCGGTTGGCCGCGTCGGTATGCAACGCCAGCACGCCCCGGCGCAGCTCATGCAGGCGCATGCTCAGACGCCCTGACTGCACCGACACGCCGCCGGCGTATTCCTCCTGTAGGCGGCGGGCGCACAGGCGGCGGATGCCGGCACGCACCACGGCATCGTGCAACAGGCCGCGTTCGGCAAGCCCCATTGGGCCGTCGGCAGGTCGGTCGAGGGGCAATTCGGCGTGCATCGTGTTCATGGTGTCTTGTCCTTCGCGCGCGGCCGCGGGAGCCACGGGAACAGCATCGGGGTGGAGCGCTGGTAGGCGCGGTAATCGTCGCCGCGGGTGCGCAGCGCTTGTGCCTCGGTGTAGGGGATGCCACTGATCCAGCGCAGGAACACGTACATCAGCAACGGACCCAGCCACGCCATCCAGGCCCACGGCGAGCCCACCGAGAGAGCGGCGTAGGCGAACCAGTGCAGCCACTCAAAGAAGTAGTTGGGATGTCGCGAGTAGCGCCACAGTCCGTCGCGGCAAGTGCGGCCGCGGTTGGCCGGGTCGGCGCGGAAGCGCGCCAGCTGGCGGTCGGCGATGGCTTCGCCAATCAGACTCATCGCGCCGATGGCGAGCGCCAGGGCGATCCAAGGCCAGAACGTGGCCACCGGACTGCGTGCGGCGGCAGCGAACGGCAACGCGAAGAGCACCACCAGCAGCGCCTGACCGACGAAGAACGCCAGGAACTTGCCTTGGTTGCCCTGCCAGTGGGCGCGCAGGTGGCGGTAGCGGCCGTCCTCCGGCTCATGGCGCACACGCTGCCAGAGGTGCAGCGCCAAGCGCAGGCCCCATAGCCCACCGAGCGCCGCCAACGCCAGCCGCGCGGCCACGGCCCCGTCGCCCCATGCTGCCAGCCACACCGCGCTGGCCCCGACGCAGGCCGCCCAAAGCACATCCACGATGCCGGCGTTCGCGTGCCGGCGCTGCCACTGCCAACCCCACGCCATAACCAGAAGCGTGAGCGCGCCAATGGTCGCGAGCGCCAAATACGGGCTCATCCGGCCGCTCCAACGCCGTGCTCCGGCCTCGCCATGAGCAGGTGCGACACGCCGATCGAGCGCTCCAGGAAACCACCCTCGCAATACGCCAGGTAGAACTCCCAGAGGCGGACAAAGCGCTCATCGAAACCCTGAGCTCGAACCTCTGGCAAATGCGCCATGAACCGGTGCCGCCACGCACGCAAGGTGTAGGCATAGGACAGGCCAAAATCCTCCTGGTGCAGCACCTGCAGGTCGCTGGCGCGCGTCTTGGCCTGGTAAAGCGCGTTCAGCGACGGAATGAAACTGCCCGGGAACACGAAGCGCTTGATGAAATCGACCGAATCACGCGCCTGTTCATAGCGGTGGTCCTCGATGGTGATCGCCTGCAGCAGCGCGCGCCCCCCCGGACGCACCAGCCTCCCCAGTTGGCCAAAGTAGGTGTCCAGGTAGTGCGCACCGATCGCCTCGACCATCTCGATGGAAACCAGCTTGTCGTACTCGCCGCGCAGGTCACGGTAGTCCTGCAACAATAGCGTCACGCGATCCTGCAAACCGGCCTCGGCCACACGCTGGCAGGCCAGCGCATGCTGCTCGCGCGAGATGGTGGTGGTGGTGACGTGGCAACCGTAGTGCCGCGCCGCATGCAGCGCGAAGCCCCCCCAACCGGTACCGATCTCGACCACCCGGTCGCCCGGCCCCAATGCCAGCTTCGTGCACACCGCGTCGAGCTTGCGCCGCGACGCCGCCTCCAACGCGTCGCCCTCCGCTTCGTACATGGCGGCGGAGTACATGAGGTCTGGCGAGAGGAACAGCGAGAAGAAGTCATTGCCAAGGTCGTAATGCGCGGCGATGTTGCGCCGACTGCCGGCGCGGGTGTTCCGCCGCAGCGCATTCCAGCCGCGCAAGGCCCACCCTCCCATGCGCGCTAGCCCGCCCTCCATGCCGTCCAGCAACGCACGGTTGCGCACCAGCAGGCGCACCAAGGACACCAGGTCGTCGCAGCGCCAATGGCCCTGCAGATAGGCCTCGCCTGCGCCCACGCTGCCCTGCGCGGCGACCAGCCGGTAGAACGCCCCGTCATCCACGTGCACGCGCACAGCCGGCAGCCCGCCCTGCCCCGGCGTACCGAAGCGTTGTTCACCCAGCGCGTCGTGTACCACCAGCACGCCGCCGCGGAGGTCGGAAAAGCGCGCCAGCAGCTGGCCGCGCAGCCAGCGCTCCAGCGAGCCGTAGGAGGCCATCGTGGTGGTGGGATGTGCAATCTCGTTCATGGCCGCTCGCGTGCAATGGGAGGGTGATCGTGGACCGGCGTACGCTTGAGCCACAGGCGTAACGCCTGCCAGTGGATGCCGCCGATGACCTGCGCGGTCATCAACGGGTAACGCCAAAGCACGCGCGCAAGCGCCGCGCCGTCCAGCAGGTGACGCTGCATGGACAGGGTCGCGTCGAATTCGCACCCGTCGTTATGGGCCACCTGCATGTGCACACGCAGCGCCTCATCGGGCGTGTTGAAGCGCCAGCGGTAGCGGCAGGCCATGGGCAGGAACGGCGAGACGTGGAAGGCCTTGTCGAATCCCCACTCCCAGCTGCCCCCCCGCGCAATGGCGTCGCGCACAGGCAAGACGTAGCTGTGGCGCTCGCGCCACGGGGTGTTGGTGATCTCGGCCAGCACCGCCTCCAGCGTGGCGCCATCGCGTTGGAAGCAGTAATAGAAGCTCACCGGATTGAACACGTAACCGGCGTAACGCAGGTGCGTGAGCAGGCGGATCGGGCCGTCCGGTCGGTGCCCCAGGTCGGCAGCCACCCGGTCGCGGACTGCGTCGGCCAGCGGCTGTGCATCCGGTCCGAGGTAATCGCTGCGGCGGAACTCGGCGATGTTGCGCCGGTTGACCGACCAGAACCAGCGAGTTGCAAACACTGACTCGATCTCGTCCAGGTCCAGGTACAGCTGCGCCATCCGGTACTGGAATGCGTGCGGTCGCGGCGCGTGGCGACGGTGCTGCACCACCCCCTCGTACATGGCGCTGGCGATGGGCGCGCTCATGCCAGCACCGGCAGCGCCACCGCCGTTTCCCGACGAACGGGCGCAGGCGCGTTGCATTGGCGATCCAGCGCGGCGACGACGTCGTGGGCGCTGCGGATCCCGTCCTCATGGAAGCCCCAGCCCCAGTAAGCACCTGCAAACCACGTGCGGCGCATGCCCTGGATCTCGCCTCGGCGTCGCTGCGCGGCGACCATGCCGTGGTCGTACACCGGGTGCCGGTAATGCATGCGCCGGAGCACCCGCGCCGGATCGATTGCCTCGCTGCGGTTGAGCGTCACCACGAACGGCTCCGGTGACTCCACCCCCTGCAGCAGGTTCATGCAGTAGCTGACCGTGCATGGCGCCTCGGGGTCACGGGGCACGTGGGCATTCCACGCCGCCCACGCCTTGCGCTGCCGCGGCAGCAGGCGCGCATCCGTATGCAGCACGGTGTCGTTGGACTGGTAGCGGATCGCGCCGAGGATGGCCCGCTCGCGGTCGTCCGCATCGTGAAGCAATCGCAACGCGTCGTCGCTGTGGCATGCAAGCACCACCTGATCGAAACGTTCGCGGCCATCAGGCGTCTGCACCCAGGCCCCGCCTTCGTCGCGGCACACCGCCTGCACCGGGCAGCGCAGGCGCTCCTGCACGCCCCAGCGTCCGCGTAGCGCCATGACGTAACTGGCCGACCCGCCCTGCACCACCCGCCAAGGCGCACGACGCCCCAACGACAGCATCTGGTGATGCGCCATGAACTGCACCAGGTAGCGTGCAGGGAAGTCGAGGATCTGCTGCGGCGGCGACGACCACAGCGCTGAAGCCATCGGCACAAGGTGCTCATCGCGGAAGGCGCTGCCATAGCCGCCCGCCCGCAAATATTCGCCCAGCGTGGGCCCGTGGCCTTCGACCTCCAGCAGCGCGGGCGCCTGCCTGTAGAACCGCGCCAGGTCCGCCAGCATGCCCAGGAAGCGCGGCGAAAGCAGGTTGCGGCGCTGGCAGAAAAGGCCATCCAGCGAAGTGGCGTTGTACTCCACGCCACTTCGCTCGCTATGCACCGAGAAGCTCATCGTGGTCGGCTGCGACGCCACGCCCAGCGTCTCGAACAACGCACTCAGCAACGGATAGTGGTCCGGATTGAACACGATGAAGCCGCTGTCGATGGCGTAGCGCTGCCCCGCCAACTCCACGTCGTGGGTGTGGGTGTGGCCGCCGAGGTAATCGTTGCCTTCAAACAACACCACCTCGTGGCGTCGCGACAGCCACCACGCCGACGCCAGCCCCGCGATGCCCGAGCCTACAACTGCTATGCGCATGCTCAGTCCCTCGCCTTGGCCAGCACCCAGGCTGGGATCGGTTTGAGTTCGTGCACCAGCCCCAGCGCCGCCATCAACCGCAGCCCGTACCAGGTGATGTCCACCTCCCACCAGCGAAAGCCCTGTCGCGCCGTACCCGGGAAGAAGTGGTGGTTGTTGTGCCAGCCCTCGCCAAAGGTCAGTAGCGCCAGCCAGACGTTGTTGCGGCTGTCGTCGCGGGTATCGAAGCGGCGTCGGCCGAAGCGGTGGGCCAGGGAGTTGATGGTGACCGTCACGTGGAACAGCACCATGGTGGAGACGAAGAAGCCCCACACCAGAAGCTGTGGTCCGTTGGTGCCCAGTTGCGGTGCCACCTGCTGCAGCACTTCCCCAACGGCGTATAGCGCGACGGCCAGCAGCACAGGCACCACGGTGTCGTAGCGGTCCAGCCAGCGCAGTTCTGGATAGCGAATCAGGTCGGGAATGCGCGCCCAGTCGGTCCGGAAGCCCTCGCAGGTCAGGAACCAGCCGACGTGGCTCCACCAGAAGCCGCGCTGGGTGGGTGAGTGCGGGTCACCCGGCGTGTCCGCGTGCCGATGGTGGTTGCGGTGATGCGCCGCCCACCACAGCGGCCCGCGCTGAACGCTGGACGCGCCAATCAGTGCGAACGCGAACTGCACCACCCGCGACGTGCGGAAGGTGCGGTGCGAGAAGTAGCGATGGTAGAACCCGGTGATGGCGAACATGCGCACTGCGTACAGCACCACCGCCACGGCCACGGCGGTGGACGACACGCCCACCCAAAGCACCCCCACGCAAGCCAGATGCATGCCGATGAATGGCAGTGCGCGCAGCCAGTCGATGCGGCTGGCCAGTGCGGGATCGTCACCGACTGGCGCCTGCGTATCGAACCACCGCGCGGCAGCGTTCCATGCGCGCGTGGCGGGCGAGGCTGGGTGTGGCATCGGGGCAGGCATCGCGCATCTCTCCATTGCGTTGATGCCCCATACGCGCCCGGAGGCGGTTTGGATGCAACGAAGGCTCACGCGCCGCAGTCACGCACCAGCGGGGCCGCCAGCGCCTGCTGCAATTTGCCTGCATCGGCCAGTACCGGCGCCTGGGGAAACGTGATGCGCACGTCCTGATGGTCACCCTTTGCGTCGCGGATGCTGGCGATGCCGGCAAATTCGAGTAGCCGGCGGTCCGCCAGGGCGTACGTCAGCTCCATCGCCGGGGCGGCGAAGCCGTACCAGCGGTCAAGGCGCATGGTCATGCGTTGCGCCGGCATGCCGCGCCAATCCACTGCCGCACCGGGCCGCACCCGCACCGGGATGAAATCCATCCGACTGGGCACCAGGAAAGGTTGCGCCAGCTCGCGTCCCGCCCTCAGCCGGCCCCAGTGCTGCCGCACGCTGGCGTCAAATCCGGCATCGATCACCCCATTGGGGGGCACATCCACCCGCCGCTCGCGCATCGGGGCCCCGGCCCGCGGGCGCACATACACCCAACGGCCGGCCGGCGTGCTGCGCACCCCCTCCCGGTAGCCATCGCGCGCGTCCTCGAAGTCGAAGTCAGGGGCGTGCGGCGCCCCCCGCTCCACCACCGTCTTGCGGGCGAACGCGCGGCCGTCGGGGCAGCGGTACAGCACCAGGCGCCGCACCATGTCCCCTTGGCGATATTGCCAATGCGACTCGCGGTACAGCAGCGCCCCACCGTCACGGGCGTGGGCCAGCGCGTCCTGCAGGTGGACGGAGGCGCGCGCACCCACGGGAGCGGCGCACAGCATCACGAGCAAGCCCACGAACAGGGCGGATGGGCGGGTGCTTGGGTACATGCGCTGTCCCTCGGGCCAGGATCAACCGGTGTACGCAGCCAAAGGCCGGACGGATGCAGCTGCCGCGCGCCAGATCGCACCAGCCGCTGCATCCAAACCGCCCGTCGCTGCGTATGCACAGGCAATCACGGTCACCAGCAGAGACGTGGCTTACCATGCCGGTCAGGTTCACCAGGAGTGCTGCGCCCCCCGGGGCGAGACGGCCCATGTCCACGCCCACGGCTTCCGCCAAGGACACCCACGACTGGTCCGGCGAACTGGTCGCGGTGGCGCGCCTGCGCGACCGTGGCAGCTTCATGCGCATCTACGACCACTTCATGCCGCGCCTGTGCCTCTACCTGCGTGGCCTGGGCAACCCGGAAGCCGTGGCGGAGGACCTGGCGCAGGAGTCCCTGCTGCGCCTCTGGCAGCGGGCCGCGCTGTACGACCCGCAACAGGCCGCGGTGTCGACCTGGCTGTTCCGCATCGCCCGCAACCTGCACATCGATCGCATCCGCCGCGAGCCCCACTGGGCGCACGTGCTGGAAGACGGCCATGCCGAGACCGATGACGATGCGGTGCGGCCTTTTACCAGCGCCGAGGACTATGCCGAGCACGCCCACCTCAAGGGCCGCATCGACGACCTGCCCGCAACGCAGGCACGGCTGATGCGGATGTCCTACTTCGAGGCGAAGAGCCACCAGGAAATTGCCGACGAACTGGCCATGCCCTTGGGCACTGTGAAATCACACCTGCGCCGCGCGTTCCAGCGCCTGCAGGGACAACTGCGAGGTGCACCGTGAACCCGCACCATCACCTCGACCTGTCCACCCTGGTCAGCTACGCGGCGGGAGCGCTGGCCGTGGAAATGGCTGTAGTGGCCGCCACCCACCTTGCGACCTGCGCCCACTGCCGCGAGCGGCTGCAGGAAGCCGAGCGAATCGGCGGCTGCCTGCTCGAACAACAACAGCCGGTGCCCTCCCCCTTGCCCGAACAGCGGCAAGCACAGCTGCGCGACGCGATGCTGCGACAACTGGACGACGCGACCCCTGCCCTCCCTCCAGCACCTGCACGCAGCACCCCATACGAGGAAGAGGACCGCCTGCCCGCGCCGCTGCATCCGTACTTCGGCACGTCGTACCGCGCCCTGAAGTGGCGTTGGATGGCTCCGGGCGTGCATTGCATCCGCGCCTCTGGCACCCGCACCGGTACGCTGCTACTGCTGAAGATTGGCCCTGGGCGCAGCATGCCGGTGCACAGCCACGGCGGCGCCGAACTGACCCAGATCCTGCGTGGCGCCTACCACGACGCACTGGGGCACTTCGCGCCGGGCGACGTGGCCGACCTGGACAGCAGCGTCGAACACCAGCCGGTGACCGTGCCGGGCACCGCCTGCATCTGCGTGTCGGCCTTGAATGCGCCGCTGCGGTTCTCGGGCTGGGTAGCGCGCCAGTTGCAGCCGTTGTTCAAGCTCTAGACGAGCTACCTGGCTGCTTCTCGTTTGAAGCAGCCGATTTGAGATGCCAGCATCAGCGCTATCGGCCGGCTCGGGCCGCGCCGCAAAGCGCCCCTGCGAAGTGGTTGTTGGGAGCTGAAAGAACAGGCCACAACAACACCTGTTCGGCTGATCAGCGTTGTCGCACTTGGTGGTTGAATTCACCCCTCAGCCGGTTCATACCGCAGCAACTCGGAGCTAGCTAGGTAGTTGCCGTAGTACTCAGCCGATCGGGAGCCAGGATTTGCCTCGAAATCAATAAATGGCTCGGAGCAATGAGGACAGCGAAATGGATTAAGGTACTTGTAGGTAGATCCATCAGGAGCGGCAGGCAGCTTTGCCTCTAGGGCGGGTTCTACCCCGAAATCACGGAC